>CANJIU010000055.1 GCA_947474365.1 Opitutia bacterium
CCAAGCAGCCTGCCCGTTGCCTCCTTCATCCTCTGCTGCACCCACCTTACACCTCGGCTCCCCAACACACGTAGTTCGATCAGCGCTGGCTTCAGTTTACCCGGGTCAGGATCTCTATGGGTCTTTCTGGGTTCGGCTTTCGCCCCGCTTGACGGCGCGTGGGCGCGGCGCAAATCTCGCCGGATGTCCCCCAAATTCGCGCTTACCCTTGCCTTCGCGCTGCCCGCGGCGCTGCCGGCTCAATCTGATTTCTCGCTGCCCCTCGGGCAGGTGACTGCCGCGCCGCTTCCGGCCGGTCCCCTCGGGCAGGGCAAATTCCGTTTCAACGTTGAAACGGGCTGGGCCAAGCTACCCGCCGGTACGACGCTTGCCTCCACCCATGGCGGCGTGGCCGTCGATCGGGCTGGTAACGTCTACATGAGCTCCGACGGCCCGCAGGGAATTTTCGTCTTCGGGCGCGACGGGCGCCTGTTGCGCACGATGGCCCCGGAGCTCACCAATCTGCACGGGCTCATGTTGCGTGCCGAGGGCGGCAAGGAATTTCTCTACGGCGCGCTCAACAAGGGTGCCAAGGTGGTGAAGCTGAGCCTTGACGGCAAGGTGGAGTGGACGATCGGCCTCCCGAAGGAGAGCGGATTTTACGACAAGCCTGCCGACGAAAAGAAGAAGGCGAGCAATTATTCCCCGACCGGCATCGCGGTGGGTCCCGACGGTCGCATCTACGTCGCCGACGGTTACGGCGCGAGCGTCATCCATGTTTTCAGCGCAGACCGGAAGTACCTGAAGACGATCGGGACGAAGGGCGAGGGCGAGAATCAATTCAAGACCTGCCACGGCATTGCGCTCGATACGCGTTATGGCGCGCCGAGGCTCTTGGTGGCGGATCGCGAGAACAAGCGTCTTGTCCATCTCGACATGGAGGGCAAGTGGCTCGGTGTGCTCGCGACGGATCTGCGCCGCCCGTGCGCGATTTCCTTTATGGGTGATTTCGCGGCGGTCGCGGAATTGCAGGGACGCGTCGTGGTCACTGACAAAACAGGGAAAATCGTTTCCACCCTCGGCGACAATCCCGATCAAAAGCAATGGGCCGCCTTCAAGCTTGAGCCGGAGTTCTGGCGCGACGGCATCTTCATCGCTCCGCACGGCCTGTCGTTCGACAATGAAGGCAATCTCTTCGTGCAGGACTGGAATTTTGCCGGCCGTTTCACGAAGTTGAAGAAGGTGGCGGCCGCGAAATAGTCGCCGCTACCATGACGTCCGCCTATTTGCGCCTCGTCCTCGGCCTGATGGTGCTGGGACTTGCCGGACGGGCGGGCGCTGCCGATCAGCCGCGGCCCAACATCATCTTCCTGATCGCCGACGATCTTGGCTACGGTGACATCGGGGCGTTCGGGCAGAAGAAAATCCGGACGCCGAATCTTGACCGGCTGGCGCAGGACGGGATGCGTTTTACGCATCACTATTCCGGGCATAACGTCTGTGCGCCGTCCCGCTGCGTGTTCATGACCGGCAAGCATCCCGGGCACGCGTATATTCGCAACAACCGCGGTGGGATCGGCCAGGGCGGGAGCGGCGGGGAAGGTCAGGAGCCGGTGCCCGCGGGCGAACTGAAGCTTCCGCTGACGCTCAAGCAACTCGGCTATGCCACGGGCGGTTTTGGCAAATGGGGACTCGGGGCCGTCGGCAGTACGGGGGATCCGAACTCTCAGGGGATGGATCGTTTCTTTGGGTACAACGACCAGGCCGTGGCGCACAATTTCTATCCGGTCAGTCTCTGGAACAACCGGGAGCGGGTTCCGTTGCACAACGAGGCGTTCAGCGCCCATCAAAAGCTGGCTCCCGGCGCCAACCCGAACGACCCCGCCAGTTACGCGAAATTCACCGGCAAGGAGTATGCGCCCGATCGGATCAATGAGGCGGCGCGGAATTTTCTCCGCGAAAACAAGGACCGGCCCTTTTTTCTCTACTATCCGACCACCGTGCCGCATCTGGCGCTGCAGGTGCCGGAAGATTCGCTTGCCGAATACAAGGATGCGTTTCCTGAAGAGCCCTACACGGGCGACCGCGGTTACCTGCCGCATCGCACGCCGCGGGCCGCCTATGCCGCGATGATTACGCGGCTCGACCGCGACATCGGCCGACTGCTGGCGATGGTCGATGAATTTCACCTGCGGGAAAACACGATCGTGGTCTTCACGAGTGACAACGGCCCCCTCTACGACCGGCTGGGCGGGACCGACACGGATTTTTTCGACAGCGCGGGCGGACTGCGCGGCCGCAAGGGCGGCTATTACGAGGGCGGCTTTCGGGTGCCATGCATCGTGCGCTGGACGGGGAAGATTGCCGCAGGCAAGACCAGCGAGCGTGTGACCGGATTTGAGGACTGGATGCCCACGTTTCTGGAGTTGATTGGCGCGAAAGAGGCGACGCCGGCTGGAATCGACGGAATCAGTTTTGCGCCGACGTTGCTCGGTCGCGCGCAGTCCGAGCGACCGTTTCTTTATCGCGAGTCGCAGGCCTACGGTGGCCAGCAATCGGTCCGGGTTGGAAACTGGAAGGCGTTTCGCAACAACCTGAATCCCTTGCCCCGCGCCAAGGCCAAAGGGGCGGCTTCGAGTGCGATTGAACTCTACGATTTGAAGAACGATCCAACTGAGTCGAAGGACGTTGCAGCGCAGAATCCCGAAGTGGTCGCCCGGCTGGCCGCGATCATGAAGGAACAGCACGTGCCGTCGAAGCTGTGGCCAATCAATGTGCTCGACGGGCCGGCCGCGCGGTGAGGGCGGGGTTTGATGCGGGTTTTCAGAACTAAAATCGGACTTTCGGAGATCGAGTTTTTTCCGCTGCCTCGGTGGAGGACAGATCTAGGCGAAAGACAAACGCACGGTCAATATTTCGACCTTAGCCGTAGAAATTCAGTCGAGAGCGGAGAGCCGAGAGCTGAGAGCAAAACCAAACGGTGAACTTCGGTTTCGGGTTGGGCGGCGCGCGTGTCTGCTCCGGAGATTGGGCTCTCAGCTCTTCGCTCTGAGCTCTCGACTGCATGGTCGCGGCTTAGCATCCCGTAAGAAACTCGGCCAGCCACTCGTGGAACAGGCGGTTTTTCATGAGGAGCGCCTACTGGCAAGGCGCAGTCGGTGAACATGAGACTGGCGAGCAACGGGAGTGGAAGAAGGCTGAAGGAAAAACGGGGTGAAACAGGCAGCGGAGACCGGAAGGATGACGAAGACTTGACCGTGGAATCGCCACTGTGATTGGCGGCATTCGAATGACTGTCGTGGCGATCACGATGCGTAGCTGGAAGCACCAGACGTCAGGCCATACCCTGTCAACGAATGAGTTTTTATTTCACCCCGCGATTGCCGGGCGCTTTTTGGCGACGTTCGTCGCCTGTTCAAACCCGTGCGCAAATTGGAGCAATTCGAAGTCGGAGCGGTAACGGCCTACCAGCTGAATTCCGACGGGCAATCCCTCTTGGGTGAAGCCCGCCGGCATGGAAACCGCCGGGCAGCCGGTGGTGGAGATGAGATAGGCCGTTTTCATCCAGGCGATGTAATGCTCCATCTTGGTGCCCGCGATCTCCTTCGGCCAGTCGAGCTTGGCATCGAATGGCGGAACTTGATTCACCGCGCAGAGCACGAATTCATATTTTTCCTGAAACGTGCGCATCCGCTCCATCACCTGCGCTTGAGTCTGCATGGCTTTGGCCAAATCGGCCGCCGTCACTTTCGCGCCCGCCTCGATCTCGCCGACGACCTCGGGCTTGATCTCGGTGCGATGACTCGCGAGCAGCGGAGCCAGCGCGCTCCAGGTGCGCCATGCGCGCAGCGTCTGGAACGCTTCATCGGCCCCGGTCAAATCCGGATGGGCCGCTTCGACACTACAGCCCAAACGCTCGAATGTCGCTCGCTGCGACTCCAAAACCGCGCGCACGTCGGGATGCAGCGGGAGCCCGCCGAGATCGGGGCACCACGCGACCCGGACGTTACGCAGGCTGCGCTCCAGCGGTCGGCCGAACAAGGCCGGATCGGTCGGATGACAGGACGGGTCGCGCGGATCGGCCCCGGCCATGACGGTTAGCAGGAACGCGACATCTTCAACGCTGCGCGCCATCGGGCCTTTCACGGCGAGATTGCCGAACGGCATGGCCGCCGGCGCCTGCGAGATCAATCCTACCGAGGGCCGGAATCCGACCACGTTGTTGAAGTTGCCGGGATTCCGCAGCGATCCGCCCAAGTCGCTCCCATTGGCGATCGGGAGCATGCCGGCGGCCAGGGCACAGCCCGCTCCACCGCTCGACCCTCCAGCGCTCTTGGTCGGATCGTACGGATTCAACGTCGTTCCGTAAACGCGATTATATGTGTGCGAGCCAGCGGCGAACTCGGGGATGTTGGTCTTGCCGACTGCCAGGGCGCCGGCACGGCGCAGTCGTTCCACCAGCGTCGAGTCGGCCTTCGGCATTTCATTCCGGAAAATCGGGGAGCCGCGGGTGAAGGGAAACCCTACCGCCGGCTCCGTATCCTTGTAGGCGATCGGCAACCCATGCAGCGCACCGAGCGCTTCGCCGCGAGCGCGGTTCCGGTCCGCGGTGTCAGCGAGTGCCAGGCATTGTTCATCGGGGAGTTTCGCCACGATCGCGTTGAGCTTCGGATTTAGCCGCTCGATTTGACGCAGGTGGGCGGTCATCACTTCGCGTGCGGAGACCTGGCCGTCGCGGAGCATTCGCGCCAGATCGCAGGCGTTCATGAAGCAGAGCTCATCCGTCGCCGAGCTTCGACCCTTTGTCGCGGCGTGGGCGGGCCATCCCAAGGCTCCGCCCGCCGCACCGAGGGCGGTGGCCGAACTGGCGGTTTTGATGAACGTGCGACGGGTGACTTTCATGGTTCGATGGGTTGGCCCCGGCTAAAGCGGGGCTCCGTCCAACAAGGGCAGTTCAATCACACTCGGCTGCGCCGGGCTGTGATAAATGGTGTGGTTCGCCGGCCGATAATCTGCCGGCTTGGCAAAGAAGATGTTTTCCACATAGGTCTGCGGATTGCGGTCATAAAGCGGGAACCACGTCGACTGGATCTGCACCATGATCCGGTGCCCTGGCAGAAACACGTGATTGGCGTGGGGCAAGCGCACTTTGTACTCCAAGATTTTGCCCGGAACAATCGGCGTGGGGGTGGAAAAATCGTCGCGATAGCGACCGCGCAAAATGTCGGCGGCGATCATCTGCTGATAGCCTCCCATCACGTGGCGACTCGCGTCCTGATCCGGCCAGACATCGATCAGCTTCACCACCCAGTCGGCATCCGAACCCGTGGTGGCGGCAAAGATCCGAGCCAGCGGTTCGCCCGAAATTGTCACGGGCTCGGTCAGCCGCTCGGTCGCATAGGTCAGCACGTCTGGCCGTCCATCGACGAAGCGCTGGTCGATCGTCAGCCATTCACTCCACCGAGAATCGGGTCCGGATGTGATTACGGGACGGGGCATGAACGGCACGGGTTTGGCGGGGTCGGAGACGAACGTATCCGTCGTCGGAGCCGATTTGGCGGGCGGCTCGAAGCCGAGGCCACCGTTCGCATGCAGGTAGATCGGCTTGGTCTTGGTCGGGCAGCCCGCCACGCAGGCTTGCGGCCACGACGAGAATTTCTGCCAGCGATTCGTGCCGGTCTGGTAGACGAGCGCCGGTGCCAGATCTGGTCGGGGCGCGTCCGTCAAGTAATGCGCTAGGAAAGGCTGCATCACCTGACGGCGGAACCAGATTCCCGTATCACCATCGAAACGAATCTGCCCGATATCGCCGCCCGCTCCTCGTCCACCACCGTGGTGCCAGGGACCGAGTACGAGGTGCAATCGACCTACTGCCTCTGCGCGCTTGGACAGGGCGCGATAAAGCGCAGGGCCGCCATAAATATCCTCCTGATCGAAAAGCCCTGCGACAATCATCATGGGCACCGCGATGGGTTGCCGGGCAAAGTAGCGATCGAGCGCCTGTTCCTGCCAGAACGAGTCGTAGGCGGGATGCGAAGTCAGCGTTTTCCAAAACCCCAGTTCCTCGATGCCCTTGGCCTTCGCCATATCGCCGGCGGATCCCTGTGCGAGCCAATGCGAGTATTCATCGCGATGCCCCGACCACCAGGATTCGCCGCCGTCGCGAGTGGCTTCCTGATTGTAAACGTAGTCGATCGATCCCTGCTGTCGGAAGGCGCCATTATGGAACCAATCGTCTCCCATCCAGCCGTCGATCATCGGGGCGAACGGCACGGCGACTTTGAGCGCTGGATGTGGGTGCAGCGTGCCCATCACGGCGGTAAATCCGCCATAACTGCCACCCATGATAGCGACCCGCCCGTTGCTCTCGGGCAGGTGCTTCACGAGCCAGTCAATGGTGTCGAACGTGTCCGTCGTATGGTCGGTGTCGGACGAATTCAGCGGCCCGATGGGCGCCCGGTTCATGACGTAGCTGCCTTCGGACTTGTGTTTTCCGCGCACGTCCTGCGAGACGATGATATAGCGAGCCTCGGCGACGGTATCGAAATAGGGCGGAACGACCAAGGCGAGGTGCGGGCTCTCCGCCCGCGACAAATTCTTGGTGGCGTTGTAGGGCGTGCGGTCGAGGATTATGGGGGCGCCCTTGGTGCCCTTGGGAACAAGGATCACCGTGTGAAGCCTTGCCCCGTCCCGCATCGGAATTTTTTCGATCCGGCGCTCGTGATCGAAGCTGTCCGTCCTCGGCTGGAACTTCGCCGGGATGTCGCTCGGTAAATCAGGTTTGGCCGAAAATGCTTCGCTCGTGGCAAGCAGCGACAAGACAACACCGAGTGTAAAGGCGGATTGCATGGTGGCGTAATTGAGCTGCGACGGGCGGGGGCAGGCGATGCGAGATTGGGCGGCGAACTGGGATCAGTCGTGAATCGTGGATCGCGGATAAAGACCAGCCGCATTTTCACGCTCCGTGGCGTGGCCCTTCCGACCGCGCGGTCTGGCTCTCAAAGACAGTTCCGAAACAAATCCTGCCGTGTACGACGACAACGAGAGCGGGTGCGAACGTTCGAGGGCCGAACTGCCTTTGGACAAACGGGCAAACGCCAGAGTTGTCTTTGGCCGGAGCGTGACCATTGCTTCGGACTGTTTTCGCCCCATGATTTTCCGTTCTCTTTCCCTTGGCGTATGCGTGGTTTCACTCGGCGGCTCTTTTGCGTCTGCTGCGCCGGAAAAAATCTCCTACAACGACGCGATCCAGCCGATTCTGGCGGAGAACTGTTTCAGTTGCCACGGGCCCGATTCGGCCAACCGCAAGGGCAAGCTGCGCCTTGACCGGCCCGAGTTCGCCACCGCCAAACGCGACGATCTTCCCGCAATTACTCCGGGGCGGCCAGCGGAGAGCGCGTTGATTGAACGCATCAAGTCAACCGATCTTGAGGAGCGGATGCCTCCGGCTGACTCGCACAAGACGCTTAAGCCGGCTGAAATCGTCATGCTGGAGCGCTGGGTGGCCGAGGGGGCCGAATATCAGCCGCATTGGTCGCTCGTCGCGCCGGTGCGCCCGCCGGTGCCAAAGGTCGAGAATCGAAACTCCAAAGTCGAAAATCCCATCGATGCCTTCGTGCTTGAGACACTTGCGACGACGGGCTTGCGTCCCAGCCCGACGGAACAGCCCGCGCGACTCCTGCGCCGCGTGACGCTCGATCTCACCGGGCTTCCGCCCACTCCGGAGGAACTCGCGGCTTTTGCGCGCGACCCGTCTCCGGCCGCGTATGGTCGGGCGGTTGAACGGCTCCTGGCGAGCGAGGCGTGCGCGGAACAATTTGCGCGACACTGGCTCGACGCCGTCCGGTATGCCGACACTCACGGCATTCACATAGACAATTACCGCTCGATCTGGCCGTACCGTGATTGGGTGATCGGTGCGTTCAAGCGCAACGTGCCGTTTGATCAGTTCACGATTGAGCAGATGGCGGGCGACCTTTTGCCGGAGGCGACGTTGGAGCAGAAGATTGCCTCCGGTTTCAACCGTTGCCTGGCGACAACCAGCGAGGGCGGTGCGATTGCGGCGGAGTACGAGGCCATCTACGCGAAGGATCGCGTGGACACGCTTTCAACGGTCTGGCTCGGGCTCACGACGGGGTGCGCGTCGTGTCACGACCACAAATTCGATCCGATTACGCAGCGTGATTTCTACTCATTGGCGGCGTTTTTCCGCAACAACACGATGCCGGCGATGGATGGCAACGTCTCCGACACGGTGCCCAACCTCTTTGTGCCGGCCATCGGGGATCGCGAGCGCTGGAACGCGCTGCAGCGTGAAATCGGGCAGACGCGGGAAATGCTCGCGGCCCGCGCGGACGAGGCCGGGACGGAATTTGAAAAATGGCTCGCGACGGCGGGGAAGCTGGCGCCTCCGCCGGGCGGTCGGAAGATGCGGCAACACTTTGTGCTGAACGAGACGTCCGGCCCAATCGTTCTGCCGGAAGGTGGACGCAGCGTTGGCTCCAACGACCCGGAGCGTGTGGAGGGAATCTACGGGCCGGCGCCAAAGATCAACGGGCTCGATTTGGTGCTGGGACCGGCGGTGCCGCTCTTGCGCGAGGGCGCGGAAAGTTTTGCCCTGCTCGTGCGGGTGGATGGTATGCCGAGCGGCACATTGCTCTCGTGTTTGGGCGAGGGAGACAAGGTTCCCGGCTGGGAAATCATTTTGGAGAACGGAAAGATTGGTCTGCACGTCGCCGATGGCACCGGCCGGGTCGAGGCGCGCGGGATCGCGGCGGCGGCGCTGGCGCCCCGGGCGTGGCATCACGTATTGCTGAGTTTCGACGCCGCGTCGATGCGCAGCCGGACCATCGAGATTTTTGTCGATGGCAAGGCAGTCGCCAATTCCTCAGTGTCGGCGCATCTGCCTGTCGACATCGTTCCGACCGCCTCTCTCCGCCTCGGATCTCGGCAGTCGGCCGAGGGTGGCGCCTCGGCTCCGCTGACCGGTGGCGAGGTCTGGGTGCAGGACGTGCGGCGGTATCAGCGCGGATTTGTCGTTGGCGATCTCAAGCCACTGGCGGACGTCATCGAGACGCACGCGGCGTTGCGCACAGAATCGGAAAAGCGGAGTGGGGCGCAGAAGAAATTGTTGCGGACGCACTTTTTGACGGCGGTAGACGCGCCGTCGATGAAGATCGCGGCGGGACTGGAGAACTTGCTGACCGATGATGATGCGCTTCGCCGCCTCGGCGGAGTGACGCTCGTGATGGAGGAGAAGAAGGACTCGGAACCGTTCGCGAACATCCTCAATCGGGGCGAATATTCGCAACCCGGGGAAAAGGTCTTGGCCGCCACTCCGGCGGCGCTTCCCCCCTTGCCGGAGGGTGCACCGCTCAACCGGCTGACCTTGGCCCAATGGCTCGTTTCGCCCGAAAATCCGCTCCCGGCGCGAGTGACGGTCAATCGCGTGTGGCAGCAATTTTTCGGGACCGGCTTGGTGGAATCGGCGGGCGATTTTGGTGCGACCGGCGGCCGGCCTTCGCATCCGCGGTTGCTCGACTGGCTGGCGGTGGAATTTCGCGAATCGGGTTGGGATTACCGGAAGCAGGTCCGCCTGATTGTCACCTCGGCGACCTATCGGCAGTCGGCGGCGATTTCGGCGGAGATGCTGGAGCGGGATCCGGCGAACCGGCTCCTGGCCCGCGGTCCGCGCTACCGGCTCGATGCCGAGCAACTCCGGGATCAGGCGCTGGCGGCTTCGGGCCTTCTCGTGGCCAAGGTAGGTGGGCGGCCGGTCCGGCCGTACCAGCCGGAGGGCGTTTGGGAGGCGGTGGCGATGAAGGAATCAACGACGCGATATTACCGGCAGGACGTGGATGAAAATCTTTACCGCCGGTCGCTCTACACCCTCTGGAAGCGAACGGCGCCGGCGCCGGCGATGGATATTCTGAACGCGCCGAGCCGTGAGGTCTCGTGCGTGCGGCGTGATCGGACGAACACCCCGTTGCAGGCGCTGGTTACGTTGAACGAGCCGCTGTTTGTGGAAGCGTCGCGGCAACTCGCGGCGCGCGTGCTGCAGGAGGCTCCCGCGACCTTCGAGGCACGGGCGGACGCGGTATCATTGCGATTGATCGGGCGAAGGTTTTTGCCGGCGGAACGTGCCATCTTGAAACGCACGCTTGACGATGCCCTGACGGTTTATCGGCGGGAGCCCGAGTCCGCCAGAAAGCTGCTTTCGGTTGGGGCCTCGCCGGTGGACGCGAAACTGCCCGCACCTGAACTCGCCGCCTGGACGCTGGTGGCGAGCCAGGTCATGAACCTCGATGAAGCGCTGACGAAATAATCGCGAACCTCTGCCATGCATCCATTACCTGTCGATTGGCAAAACACGTTTCAGGCCTACAATGCGTCGATCACGCGCCGGCAATTTTTCCGCCGCAGCGGCACCGGTCTCGGTGTTGCCGCGCTGGCGTCGTTGCTGGGACGAAACGCCGTGGCCGCGGTCGATGGTTCGACTCCGCCAGCCCCGTGGAAAATCGCCCCCAAGGCGAAGCGTGCGATTTACATCTCGCTGATTGGCGCGCCGTCCCAGCTGGATCTGTTCGATTACAAGCCGGATTTGCGACCGCGTTTCAAAGAGGACCTCAAGGACTGGCTGGCGGGGCAGGGCGAGCGACTGACGGGCATGACGGCAAAGCAGGTGGCGTTTCCGGTGGCCCCGACGTCCTTCAAGTTTTCCCAGCACGGGCAGAACGGAACCTGGATCAGCGAACTGCTCCCGCATACGGCGAAGATGGTCGATGACCTGTGCATCATCCGGTCGATGAAGACGGATGCGATCAATCACGAGCCGGCCAATCAGCTCGTTTACACCGGCTCGATGCAAAACGGAAAGGCGTCGATCGGCTCGTGGCTCGCCTACGGATTGGGAACGGCCAATCAGGATCTGCCGGCGTTTGTGGTGCTACACGCGAAGCACTCGAGCCCGTTTTCCAATGTGCAGGCGATTTCGGCACGGTTGTGGGGCAGCGGCTTCCTGCCAGGCAAACATGCCGGCGTGTCGTTCCGCCCCCAAGGTGACCCCGTGCTCTACCTCAGCGATGCCCCGGGCATACCGCGGGAATTGCGCCGCACCATGCTCGACGGACTCGACGAGCTCAACCGTCGCAGTTACGAGCAGATCGGGGATCCCGAGATTCAGACTCGGACCCAGCAATATGAAATGGCCTTCCGGATGCAGGCGAGTGTGCCGGAGCTGGCCGACCTTTCCAGTGAACCGCCGTCCACCTATGAACTTTACGGGGAAGATGCCCGGAATCGTGGCACGTTTGCCAGTTCCGCCCTCATGGCGCGGCGGTTGGTGGAGCGCGGCGTTCGTTTTGTGCAGATTTTTCACCGCGGCTGGGACCAGCACGGGAGCCTGCCACGCGACATCACCTCGCAGTGCAAGGATGTCGATCAGGCGTGCTACGGCCTGGTGCAGGACTTGAAACAGCGCGGCCTGCTCGAAGATACGCTCGTCATCTGGGGTGGTGAATTTGGGCGCACGGTGTACTGCCAGGGCACGCTCACAGAAACGAATTACGGGCGCGACCATCATCCGCGCTGCTTCACGATTTGGATGGCCGGCGGCGGAATCAAGGGAGGCACGGTTTACGGCGAGACGGACGAGATGTCCTACAACGTCGTGAAGGACCCGGTGCACGTGCGCGATTTGCACGCGACCATTCTACACCTGATGGGCATCAACCACGAGCGGCTGTCCTTCAAGTTCCAAGGACTCGATCAGCGCCTGACGGGTGTGTTGCCGTCGAACGTCGTGAAGGGGATTTTGGCGTAGTCCGGTTGACGGCCGAGTGCTTCCGTGGCGGGGGGGGCTCAGGATCACGGCTTTTCCGGCGCCGGTTTCGGCTGAAATTCGGCCAGCGGTTGAAGTGGTCCGAGGGCAAAAAGAACGAGCGCGAGTGAAATCAGAGGGATGATTCCGTAGCCGATGAACACCGGCTTGTAACCGTAGAGGTCGATCATGCGGCCGCTCAGCCAGCTGAAGATCATCCCGCCGAAACCCGCGCCCATGCTCGCCAGCCCCCAAATGGATCCAACCATGTTGCGCGGAAACACGTCGGGCGCGAAGGCGAGGGCGTTGGTGTTGTATCCGGTATAGCCAAACGTAGCCACCGAGATGAACGCGACGGCCACCCAGACGTTTGAGGTGAGCGCGGCTGGAATGGCCGATGTCATCAGGAGCGCGAAGATCGCCACAACAGTCTTGCGGGCACGGGAGGTCGGCATTCCGCCCCGGATGAGTTGCCCCGTGAGCCAGCCGCCGACCAGATTTCCGAGATCCGCGGTGACGAATGGAATCCAGGCCGTCATGCCAATTTGGGCGACGTCGAAGTGATGGACGCTCTTGAGGTATTGTGGGAACCAAAAGATGTAGAAGTACCACGCTGGATCCAGAAACACCTTGGAAAGGGTGAGCACGCTCACGAAGCGCGTTTGGAACAGGCGCCAGGGCGGAGGCGGGGGCGTCGCGACTTCAGCGCGCACGCGGACCGGAGTTTGATACAGAAACCACCAGCAGATCAGCCAAACGTAGCCGGTCAGGCCGAGGACAACGAACGTCGTTGCCCAACCGTGGCACAAATACAGCCACGTTACGAGCGGTGGCGCCGCGATCGCCCCGATGGCGGCGCCGCTGTTGAAGATGCCGCAGGCGAGGGCGCGTTCGCGGGCGGGAAACCATTCGGACACGACTTTAAGGGCGGACGGCCAGTTGCCCGCTTCCCCCACGCCGAGCAGAAAGCGAAATCCTGCAAGCGACCAAGTACCCACAGTCAGTGAGTGGAGGATTCCTGCGGTCGACCACACCGCCATGCAGGCGGCATAGCCGAGTCGGGTGCCAAGTCGGTCGACCAACGAGCCGGAAATTCCGTTGGAAATGGTGTACGCGAGCATGAAGGCCGACAGCACGTAGCCGTAGGCCTCGTTCGACATGTGGAATTTCTCGCGCAATTCCGGAGCCATCACGGAAAGCGCCTGACGATCGAGGTAGTTAATTACAGTCGCAAGAAACGCGAAGCCGATCATCACCCAGCGCAAACGCAGTGGTCGATCCGCGTCAGATTCGGGTTGCTCGAGGGGTGGCGTCACCAACGGCGAGCCAAACGCCTTTGATCAGGCTCGGCCAGCTTGTTCGGCCGAACTGGCCCATGTGCCCTCGGGACTTAGTTTCTTGCCCGAAAGATCCAAGTTGGGTGCTTTCCAGAAGCCAATGGAAATGTCGCCCAATTAGAACTTTAGGTTGACTGCAGAAAAAAATGCAATGGAAGGGAACTTTGTTCGGCGGACGCTTTCTGAACCTCCATTCACTTATTCTCCTCCGCTTAGCGGTGGAGAATTGGGGTAAGTAAGAAAGCAATGGGCGGACCGCTTAGGGGTAGGCGGTCCGCCCTCTTTTTTCGACTGTCTGTCAGGGCGCCTCCGCCTTCACGGCCTTGGCCTCATGGAAGTCTTGGGGCGTATATGTCGGTTTCACGTAGCCGGCGCGAATCGTGAAATCACCGAAGCGTTCTCCAGGCGTGCGTTCGACGGCATAGCGGCGGATGATCGGTCCAAGCAGGGGAACGATTTCCGTCTCGGGTACGTTGGCCCGGAAGAGCGTGTTGAGACGCGAACCGTTGAATGCGGCGCCTAGGTAGACGTTGTATTTTCCAGGCGATTTTCCGACAAATCCGATCTCTGCCAGGAACGGCCGGCCGCAGCCATTCGGGCAACCGGTGACCCGCAGCACCACCTCGTCGTGGCGAAGTCCGGCGGCCTCAAACTCGGCTTCGAGCATTTCGACGAGTTCGGGCAGGTAGCGTTCGCTCTCGGCGAGGGCAAGGCCGCAGGTCGGCAGGGCGACGCACGACATGGCATTGAGTTTCAAGCCCGACGCGTCGTTGGCCGTTTCCAGACGGTGTTTTTTCAACAGCGCTTCAATCCGAGGGCGCTCACCCGGTTCGATGTTGGCGATAACGAGGTTCTGATTGGCTGTCAGACGGAGGTCCCCTTTGTGGGCGTAGGCGATTTCCCGGAGCGCGGTCCTGAGCTTGTAGTTGCCTGTGTCCTTCACCCGTCCGCTTTGAATGAAAATCGTGAAATGCGAACGGCCGTCGTGACTTTCGACCCAGCCGTAGCGGTCCCCCGTGTGGGTGAACTTGAACGCCCGGGGCGTCCCGAGCCGGTAGCCGAGGCGGGCCTCGACTTCGCCGCGAAACCACGCGAGACCGCGGTCGGCGATGGTGTACTTCAGCCGCGCGTGTTTGCGGTCGGTGCGATCGCCGAAGTCGCGCTGAACGGTCATCACCTTTTCGGCGACGTCGACGGCCTGTTGCACCGTGCAGAAGCCCATCACGTCGGCGATTCGTGGATACGTTTCGATCTGGTTGTGCGACATGCCAAGGCCGCCGCCGACCGTCACGTTGAAGCCGGCGAGTTTGCCGCTGGCGTCATTGATGGCAATGTATCCGAGGTCGTGGGCGAAGATGTCGACGTCGTTGCTCGGTGGCACGGCGACGACGATCTTGAATTTCCGGGGCAGGTAGGTCTTGCCGTAGATGGGCTCGGCATCCGGTTCTCCTCCCCCCACGAGATCCTCGCCCACCCACAATTCATGATAGGCGCTGGAGCGGGGCAGGAGGTGCTCGCTGATCGCGCGGCTGACCTTGAAGACTTCGGAGTGCAGTTCAGATTGCTCCGGATTCGGATTGCACATCACGTTGCGATTCACGTCGCCGCACGCCGCGATCGTATCGAGGAGCGCCTTGTTCACTCCGTTGATCGTCCGCCATAAATCGCCCTTCAGGATGCCGTGGAATTGGAACGCCTGGCGGGTGGTTAGCTTGAGTGTGCCGTTGGCGTATTGGTCGGCGAGAGTATCGAGCGCCAGCCATTGGGCGGTGGTGCAAACGCCTCCGGGCACCCGGACGCGGGCCATGAAGCTGAACGCTTTTTCCTTGTTCTCCTTCCGGCGCTGGTTGCGCAGATCACGATCATCCTGGGCGTAGATGCCGTGAAATTTCGTGAGCTGTCCGCTGTCTTCCGTGATCCCGCCGGTCGACTGGTCAGCGAGGTCGCGGAGAATGTTGCCGCGGAGAAAATTGCTCTCGAGCTTGAGATGCTCGTTTTTGTGAAGCGGCTTTCCGGGAGCGAGGGTTGTTTCGGGCTTGGAACTCATGCGGGTGAGGGAGCGTGAAGGGTGGCGAGCGCGGTATTCAAGGCGTTTGCAAGGGTGCGGATGGCAAGCGGGTGGTGACCGACGAGGTCGGTGACATGACAGCGGGCGTCGCCGGACGCGCAGATTTGGCCAATGTCTCCCTGAGGGCCGGCATGGCGTCCGGGAGAAAGGAAAAGCGGCGCCACGATGACATCGCGGCCGGCGAATTCTCTGGAGCGTAACAAATCGGCGAGCAAAGGCGGATGGGCTCCTTCCATTGAGGCGGCGGCAACCGAACTGATGCTGGAGCCGAGTTTGCGGCTGATTTCAGCGGTGAGTTTGTCGCGCAACGATGCCGAGGCCGCCGACGGACCGCCGTGGTCGACCACAATCAGCGGCGGCGGGCACGGGAAAGGCCGCGTGCGGGCTGTGATGGTGGCGCGCACCCGGTCTGCCACGATTTCGGGCAGGATGCCTCCGGCGGCGAGCCCTGCGGTGAGGGTGAAGTCGAAGCCGCCGAGTTCCTCTTGCAACCGCTCAAGGTCCCGGCGCAAAGCGGAGCCGATTGCTCCCTGTCCACTGATGAAAAAAGGGACAAAGACAAATTCGCGTTGCCCGAGGGCAACCAGCGAACGAATGAAGGCCTCGAGCGTCCAAGCGGGCGAGTCGCCGAGCGCATCGAGCGGAATGCGATCGCTGTGCTTCCACGAAACGGCGCGTACGTGCTGGCCGGTCCGTTGCGACAAAGCGCGGGCGACCGACCGCAAATTCTGATGGGCGGCGGGTTCGAGCGAGCCGTTGTCAACGACCGCGAGGATCATGGCGCCACGCTCCATTCCCGCACTCCGGCGGAGACTGCCGTCTCGAACCAACTCAATTTTCCGGCGAGGGAGGCGACTTCACCGATCACGACAATCGCCGGAGCGCCAAATCCGGCGTGCTCGGACTCGAGCGCGACCCTGCCCACGGTGGAAAGCAATTGTCGGTGATCTCCCGTCGTCGCGGACTGTACAACGGCGACGGGAGTTTCAGCCGACATGCCGCCGTCCTGGAGTCGTTGGGAGATCGTGCCGAGATTTTTCATCCCCATGTAAATGCAGAGCGTCGCGCCAAGTCTGCCGTAGCTTTCCCAGTGAAGGGTTGAATCGGGTTTGAGAGGGTCCTCGTGCCCGGTGAGGAAAACCACTGCGGACGCGTGCGTTCGATGAGTCAACGGCACGCCAGCGTAGGCGGCTGCGGCCAGAGCCGATGTGACGCCCGGTACGATCTCAAAGGCGATGCTGGCCTCAGCCAAAGCTTCGGCTTCCTCGCCACCACGACCGAAAATAAACGGGTCTCCGCCCTTGAGGCGCACCACGCGTTTCCCTTCCTGCGCCAATCGAATCAACGTTCCCTCGATGTCGCGTTGTGGGCAGCAAAATCCTCCGCCCTTCTTGCCGACGAAAACCCGCTCCGCATCGGGCCGGGCGAGAGCGATGATTTCCGGTGCAACGAGATAGTCGTGCACGATCACATCGGCCTCACCGATGAGCCGACAGGCCTTCAGTGTGAGTAGATCGACGCTGCCAGGGCCTGCGCCCACGAGGTAAACCGTGCCGGTTGTCATGACGTAAAACCAAAAAGGAACGCACAGCCTGCGGGCGCTTGCGATTCCAGAATTCGTGAATGGATAAAGTTAATCATGACATCTTTAGTCGATATAACTTCTTTTAGGCTTTACCTATTGTATGATAGGTGCAAGCATTCTCGTTCCAATGGCCGCAAATTCATCACTACCACTGAGCGAGGGAGAGCCTGCGGGCCCCGGCGAGGCGTCCCGCATTCGTGATTTCAACGACTGCCCTGGCTACGGATCGGCCGGACAGAAGGTCCCATCCATGAATCCTTCCGAAATTGGACACTGGAACAGCGAACTCCGCGCCAAGTCTCCCCTTGAGATTGTCCGCTGGGCGAACGGCTTGGCGGGTGGGGGGGCGATTGTATCCACCAATTTTCGTCCTTTCGAAGCGGCGATTCTTCATCTGGCCGTCCAAGTGCAGCCCGACATACCGGTGCTTTGGGTGGATCACGGCTACAATCGGCCGGCGACCTACAAGCACGCGCAAGAGTTGGTCGCCCGTTTCAACCTCAATCTGAAAGCATTTGTGCCTCGGATGACCGCCGCTCATCGCGACGCGATTTATGGTCCCATTCCGACGACGGAAGACGAAGCTGGCCTGAAGCGGTTCAGTGCAGCGATGAAATTGGAACCGTTTCAGCGCGGGATGAAGGAACTTGCGCCGACGGTCTGGATCACCGCCTTGCGCAAGGTCCAAAATCCAAACCGGGCCGGTCTCGACATCGTCTCGCTCGACACAAATTTCGGCGCGTTAAAGGTCAGTCCGTTTTTCTATTTTAGCGACGCTGAGTTGGAGTCGTACCTGGCCCAGCACCGCCTGCCGAACGAGTGGGACTATTTCGATCCGGCCAAGGCCGACGAAAAACGTGAATGCGGCCTCCATGCGGCTTGGGGCGGAAAAGCCGTCAACGCCTGATCCACCACTTTCCCCATTACACGACGCGGCTCCTGAACCTGCGTCCCGATTGCCATGCACAGCTACCATCTTGACCATCTCCAGCACCTCGAAACCGAGGCGATTCACATCATGCGTGAAGTCGCTGGCGAATTTGAGCGACCCGCGCTGCTCTTCTCCGGCGGCAAGGATTCGATCTGCCTGCTCCGCCTCGCGGAAAAGGCCTTCCGTCCGTCAGAACTGCCGACGCCACTGCTCAACGTCGACACGGGACACCATTTTCCGGAATTGAACGAATTCCGGGATCGTCGGGCCCGGCAGCTCGGAGCCAAGCTCATTGTTCGGACCGTGGAAGAGGCCATTGCGAAGGGCATCGCGCAACCGGCGCCAGGGGAAATCAGCCGCAATCGGCTCCAGATCCCCACGTTGCTCGCGGCGATCGAAGAATTCCGCTTCGACTGTTGTATCGGTGGCGCGCGGCGCGACGAAGAGAAGGCCCGCGCCAAGGAGCGCTTCTTCAGCTTCCGCGACAGCTTCGGCCAGTGGGATCCGAAAAACCAGCGTCCGGAGATTTGGAATCTGTACAATGGACGCCTGAATCCCGGGGAAAACATGCGCGTATTCCCGCTGAGCAATTGGACGGAGATGGACGTGTGGGAATACATCCGGCGCGAGAAGCTTGAGGTCCCGAGCATTTATTTCAGCCATCGTCGCCGTTGCGTCCGCCGTGGCGGACAGTGGTTGCCGGCGAACGATCTTGTTCCGCCGAAAGCAAACGAGGAGGTGCGCGATCTCGTCGTGCGGGTGCGTACGATCGGTGATATCATCAGCACCGGTTGCGTGGAATCCCCGGCGGCGACGGTCGGCGACATCATCACGGAAATTGCGGCGGCGCGTGTCACCGAGCGCGGTTCCCGCGCCGATGACAAAGCGTCCGAAGCCGCCATGGAAGACCGCAAGAAAGCAGGATATTTCTAATGTTCACCGAAGAACTCATGTCTCCGCCCTCTCCTGTGAATGTCCCCGTCGACATCCTTCGTTTCAACACGTGTGGCAGTGTCGACGACGGCAAGTCCACGCTGATCGGTCGTCTGCTGTACGACTCCAAGTCACTCATGGAGGATCAAATCGAGGCGTTGGAGCGCTCCGCCGACATCACGGGTGGCGGGCAGATCAACCTTGCCAACCTCACCGACGGACTCCGTGCCGAACGCGAGCAGGGCATCACGATCGACGTCGCGTATCGCTATTTCGCCACGCCGCGTCGCAAGTTCATCATCGCGGATACGCCCGGCCACGTGCAGTACACGCGCAACATGGTGACCGGTGCCTCCTCCGCCAACCTGTCCATCATTCTTGTCGATGCCCGGACCGGCGTGATCGAACAGAGCCGTCGCCACACCGCCATCGCCGCACTGCTGCGAATTCCGCATCTGGTGGTCGCGGTGAACAAGATGGATTTGGTCGGCTGGAGCGAGGCGCGGTTCCTGGAAATCCGGGCCCAATTCGAGGAGTTTCTTCCGCGGCTCGACATCAAGGACGTCAAGTTCATCCCGCTCAGTGCGCTCAATGGTGACAACGTGGTGGACCCGTCGCCGCATACGCCGTGGTATTCTGGCCCGACACTGCTCGGTCATCTTGAGTCGGTGCACATCGCCAGCGATTGGAACCTCAACGGATTTCGCCTTCCCGTCCAGTGGGTCAACCGGCCGAACAACCCCACTGACCCGGCGCTTCACGATTTTCGCGGTTTCAGCGGCCAGATCGCGGGTGGCATTGTCCGCGCCGGGCAGAAGGTCATCGCGTTTCCGGCGGGGATCGTGACGACGGTGAAGCAGATTTGGACTTACGATGGTGTGGTGGCGGAGGCGTTCTGCCCCCAGTCCGTCACCTTGGTCCTGGAACACGATATCGATATCAGCCGCGGCAGCATGCTCGTCGGGTTGGAAGATTTGCCGGGCGCAAGCAGTGACCTCCAGGCCAGGGTCTGCTGGATGCATCCGCGTGGACTCCAGCGTGGTCGACGCTATTTCTTGAAGCACACCACGCACACCGTCCAGGTGGCCGTGACGGAAATCGTCAACCGTCTCAACATGGTGACACTTGAGACGGAGGCGGAGCCGGCTGAGCTGGCCATGAACGACATCGGAGAGATCCGACTGCGTGCGGCCAAGCCGATCGTCTTCGACGGCTACTCGATTAACCGCCTGACCGGATCGTTCATTCTGATCGAGCAAGGAACCAATGCCACCGTTGCCGCGGGCATGCTCCTGCCCCCGCGCGAAATCGTTAAGCCAGAAAACGGAGACTACGTGATATGAACATTGCCACATCCTCCCCGGGGCGCGAGACCCGCCTTCGCAGCGTGCTCAAGGCCGTGAGCTGGCGTTGCGTCGGCACGTTGGACACGTTTTTGGTGAGCTTCGTCGTGCTGACCTTCACCGGCGTGACCAAGGGTGACACCATGAACGCCATCCAGGTCTCCAGCGGAATCGCGTCGGTCGAAGTCTTGACCAAGATCATCTTGTTCTATTTCCACGAACGCGCGTGGACACGCGTCCGAATTGGTCGCGCCCCGCACTGATCATCCGTTGAAAATCTCCGTCCAAGTTGACTATGCCTGTCGGGTAATGGCCGAGCTGGCGCGCCTTCATGGTTCGGGTGAGCTGGCCCACATCGAGCATCTGGCGGAGACGGAAGCCGTGCCGGCGACGTTTCTGGCCCAGATTCTCCTCAAGCTGCGTAACCACGGTTTGATTACGAGCCGGCGTGGTAACAACGGTGGCTACGCTCTCGCCCGGCCACCGGAAGCAATCACGCTCCATGACATCCTTATGGCGGTGGAGGGGCAGTGCCTGCAGCTCAGCGGAAATTTTCAGGGACGCAGCGGCCACCGCCTCAAGCAGATCTGGCAGGAGATCGGCCAGGGCCTCGCTGCAAAGACCAAGAGTTACACTCTCGACCAGCTCGCCTCGAAAACTCCGGGCGAGATGTACTACATCTGACGGTTGCTCGCCGCGCGAGTTCCTCACCAGCCGAAAACGTAGCGCTCCCGACGGGGATCGGCGCCGCCGCGCAGCGTCCCGGTCTTTGGGTTTAACCCTACGGCAACAACTCCCGTGCTCATTGAGTACGGTCCGACGATTTTTAGGTCGTGACCGCGCGCGAGGAGTTCCTCCAGTACCTTGACTGGAATGCGATTCTCGACCTCCAACTGGCCCGGCATGCTCTCGTGATTGTCGAACGAACTGTGCGGATGGTTGGAGTTGATGCGGGGGGCTTCTATCGCGACCTGGATGCCCATGTTGAAAACCAAAATGTTCAGCAGCACGTTGAGGACCTGCTGATCCTGACTGTCGCCGCCCGGCGTGCTGATGGCGAGGAATGGTTTGCCGTCCTTTAGCACGACCGTCGGAGTCAGCGTCGTGCGCGGGCGCTTGCCGCCGACGAGAACGTTCGGACTGAGCGGATCCAAATCGAAAGCCTGCATCCGGTTCGACAGCGGGACACCGGTGTCTCCTGCGATGAACGCGCCGCCGATTACCCAGCCGGAACTCGGTGTCGCGCTGAACAAGTTCCCGTCCTGATCAACGGTGTTCACGCAGGTTGTGTCACCCGAGGAACTCGATTTCCCGCCCTGTGCGTGCGGTTGGTAGCGGCTGGCCGGCGGCGTGACCGCCGGATCGAAGACGAAGGGATCACCGGGTCGATGCTCCAGAAACGCCTCGGGACTGATCAGTTTTCGTCGCTCCGCCGCATATTCTTTCGACAGAAGGCCCTTGAGGGGAATTGGGGAAAACGCGGGATCGCCCAGATAGGCGTTGCGATCGTCGTAGGCGAGCTTGATGGCTTCGTGAACGGTGTGGATGTATTCCGCCGAGTTGGCGCCCATCGCCTTCAGGTCGAATCCTTCCAGAATGTTCAATGTCTCCAGCAAGGCAGGACCCTGGTTCCAGGCTCCGGCTTTGCAGATTTCGAAACCGTGAAACGTCGTCGTCGACGGTGCTTCGACGGAGCCGTGG
This sequence comes from Opitutia bacterium, assembly GCA_947474365.1. GTDB lineage: Bacteria > Verrucomicrobiota > Verrucomicrobiia > Opitutales > Opitutaceae > ER46. The sequence goes on from CANJIU010000055.1 coordinate 21,696, forward strand.
AAATTTGCCAGGTCGTCGGCGGAAAACACTCCACCTTCCGCACGGTTGGCCGCGACGATGCGGCGCGCGATGTCGCCCTTGTAGAAGGCGTCGCGTCCGGCGCGGATGGCGTCGCTCCGGTTGCGGTTCTTCGCGAGGGCATCGTGCTCCGCGGCCACGAGGGAGCGGAGGGTGCGGGCGAGGTTGGGTTGCCGGAAAATCTCGCCGACCTCGGGAACCCGGCCATCTGTGTAGTAAAGGTGCCCCCACCGGTAGGCTTCGGTCCGCTCCTGATTGCTTACGAGCACCTCCCGCAGGTACGCATACATCGGAAAACCGTCCGCAAGTCCGATGGCCGGAGCCATGACTTGTTCCAGGCTCATCGTGCCAAATCTTTCGAGCGCGATCGCCATGGAGTCCATTACGGCAGGCAGCGTGGCGCCGAGCGGCCCGTTGCCATCGACCTTGCCCTTCGCGGCGAACAATTCCGGCGTCGCGGCCTTGGGCGCCGGCCCCTGACCGTTGATCACGTAAACTTGTCTGGTCTTTGCATCGTAGATTACGGCCGGGGCTTCGCCGCCGAATCCGAAGTGCGAGATTTCGACGACGGCGGCTGCGAATACTGTGGCCACACCTGCGTCGATCGCGTTGCCCCCCTGCTCGAGAATGTGGACGCCGGCGTGGACGGAATAGTGGCGGCCTCCCGCCACGATGCCCCGTTGTCCGACGATCTCGGGTCGCATCGTCTGCTCGCGGCGGGGAGCAACCCGGGTAGGGGTCGGGGCGGCGGCCTGGGAGAAAAGCGGAATCGGCGCACTGAACATGCAAAGGAGGGCGAGGATCGCTTTCATGGATGCTGTTACCGAGGACGGAGGTTGGAGGCGGTGAGGATTCCGGTGGCGCCCCGCAAGCGTTTGCGAGGGAAACGGGCGCCCAGATAAATCGAGAGAACCGGTCTGTCGCGGTTCCGTCAACCGGGCAGTCTTCGGATTTTTTCTGCCGATCGTCCGTGGTTCGAACCCGGGAACTCGGCAAAAGCCGCATCGGCGCACGATTGGACTGGAACCGCCGCTCGAACGCCTCACTTTGCCTGCAATGAACGAAGATATCCTGAAATCGATTCACGAAGAATTGGTCGCCATCCGCCAGTTGCTGGCCGACGCCAACAAGGCCCAGCCGCGCAGTGCGCCGGCGCGGTCGACCGGTTCCACTTCAAGCTATTCCGGTAGCGGTGCTGGCGACGAGGTGATTCCCCAGCCGACCGAGGTGGTGCCGAATGCGGGTGAGGTACAGGTGCATTTCGGCAAGAACAACGGGGTCGCGCTCTCCAAGCTGAGCGAGCGTTCGCTATCATGGTATGCGATCGAACAGCCGCCGCGCCTTGACAGCAGTGGCAAGCCCTATCCGGCGCGTCCTCAGGAAATCGTTCTCCGCAACGCCGCGCGTACCCTCTGGCACCAAAACAAGGGCACGCTTGGTCAGCCGGATGCACCGAAGTCGAAAGCGGCGGGGGCTTCTTCGCCAGCCGCCACCATCGAATCTTCGGCGCACCTTTCCGACGAAGAAAACGTGCCCTTCTGATTCAGCGCGATGGGTGCCGAACTCATGCCGGGTCAATACGGCTCTCAGCGGAACCAGACTCTTTGCAGGCGCGACCCGGTATTCCATCGCATCGTCGTGCGGGTCCGGCGCCTCTTTTTTCCCTTCCTCGGGCGCGGACTGTATGTGTCAGGTGTGCTTCCCGCTGCCGTTGCGCTTCAGGCGCAGTCGGTGCCTGCGCGGACCGAGGCCATCGGAGACGGGATTGTGACGCTCTCGCCCTTCGAGGTGAAAACCGATCCTGACGACGGATACCGGGCGACCAATGCGCTCTCCGGCACCCGCTTTAACACAAACCTGCTCGATCTTCCGAAGCCGGTTGACGTGATCACGGCCGAGTTCATCGCCGACATCGGCGCGACTGACATGTATGAGGCGCTCCGCTATGCGGGTGGCGTCGAGGTGAACAGTGCGCCCGGTCAGGACGACATCACCGGTGGAAATTTCGCGGTCCGGGGCATCAGCGTGCAGACGACGACCTATCGCAACGGTTATCGCAGTTTCGGCATCGTCGATCCGGTGACAGTCGAACGCGTCGAGATCATCAAAGGGCCGTCCTCGGTTTTTTCGGGGACGATCGAGCCGGGTGGCACGATCAACACGATCACGAAAAAAACGGCGCGCACGGCGGCACAGTCGGTGAAGCTCGCGTTCGGTTCCTTCAATCGATTTCGCAGCGAAGTGGTCTCGACGGGACCGGTCGACGCGGCGAGGAAAATTGCCTATCGCGCGGCGTGGGCGCACGAGGACTATGGCAGTCCCTACGATTTTGCCGGTCGGCGCCGGGGAGTGTATGCCGTTACATTCGATTATCGCGCGACGCCGCGCACGATGCTCACGTTCGATGCCAGCTATACGGAAAATTTCATCCGGCCGGCCGCGCGCATCGCCTACTTCAACAGTACGCTGATTAACGCCACGATCATCGGCCTCGAGCCAAACGTGCGCACCACGTTCAATCGTCAGGGGCCGGATGCGTTCTCCGATCTCAAGCAGGTGCAGGGTAATCTCGATCTTACCCACGTGTTCAACGACACGTGGTCCGCTCGCATCGGCACGTACTATCGCTTCCAGGATTTGGCGCGGCTCCTTGTCGGCGGATCGGCGCGCATCACGACCAACGCCGCGACTCGCTTCCGCACCGTGGCGCGCGTGGCGACCTGGGAGCCCGATGCCGAGTCACACGTTCATGCACCCCAGGCGTATTTGACCGGAAAGTTCAACTACGCGGGACTCGAGCACCGACTCATCGCCGGGTACGAATACAACACCTCGCCGACCCGCAACGACGTCTACACGCGCACGCTCACCGCCATCAACATCGACGCTCCCACCGCCGCGAGCTATGCGCTCGGCAATCCGGGCACCTATGCGCCGAGCGATCTGCGCCGCACCGAGTCAGTGGAGCAGGGGCTCTCCCTCAACAACGTCTGGCGCTTCTGGAACGGTCGCGCGACGTTTCTGCAGGGGCTGCGTTACGGCGCGTTCGATTCAAAGCGGCTGAGCCTGAACACCAACGTCACCTCGATGCAGAACGATTCCGCCCTCGCGCAAAGCTACGGATTTTCGACACGGCTCTGGCCGAAGGTCTCGGCGTTTGCGAGCTACAGCGAGTCGTTTGCGCCCCAATCGCTGTTCGACTTCAAGGGCGTGTTGCTCGACCCCGTGCGTGGTCGGGGTGGTGACCTCGGGATCAAATATGACGTGGTGGACGGGAGACTTTCGGGATCGCTCACGGGGTTTGACATCACGCGTTCCAATGCTCCGACACCCGACAACGACCACCCCGGCTTTTTCGTCGCCGATGCCGAGAGTCGGGCGCGTGGTTTTGAAGCCAGTTTTCTGGCGCGGCCGATCGACGCGTGGTCAGTCGTCGCGAGCTATTCCTATCTTTCCACCGCGGTCACGAAGGAGAACCGCGCGAACCTGATTGGTCAGCGGACCAGCAACGTGCCTCGGCACCAGTTTTCGGTGTGGAACCGTTATCGTGTCCGTGCCGGCGTGTTCAAGGGACTCGCGGCCGGTATCGGCGTCGCCTACAAAGGCAACCGTCGCGGCAACACGTCCGTTATTGATCAACCCGGACTGCAGCTCGCACCCTATACGCGGTGGGATGCAAACATCTCCTACGAGCGGAAACTTAAGAAATGCAGCGCGAGTCTGACGCTGGCGGTCGCGAATCTCACTGATCGTGAATACGAGGTGAACGCGAACGGATTTGCCGAACCGCGTGCGTACACCGGAAGCGTTTCGGTGCGTTTTTGAATTTGGGATGAAACCCGATCACCTCCTGATCGTACGGTTGATTCTGCTCGTGATCGGGAGCCAGCTGGAACTTCGTGCCGCTGAAACCAGCGTCGATGTCGTGGTCTATGGCGGCAATGCCGCCGGTGCGGTCGCGGCGGTGCAAGTCAGCCGGATGGGGGGCACGGTCGTGCTGCTCGAGCCCGGTCCCGCAATTGGCGGGCTCACCACCGGTGGGCTTGGCGCGACCGATGTCGGCGAAAAACGGGCCGTCGGCGGCATCGCGCACGAGTTCTACCGGCGGATGTACGAATACTACGAGACATCCGGGGCCTGGCGCAGCGAAACCCGGGCCGCCTATGTGCCCCGGCATCCGTTGAACATTTCCGACTCGATGCGACTGCATTGGTTTTTCGAGCCGCACGTTGCGACCCGAATTCTCAGCGGATTTCTCGCCGAGGCCAACGTGCCGGTGCACGTCGGTGCGCGGTTGGACCGTGAGCACGGTGTTCGGAAGGAAAACGGCCGCATCACCGCCATCACCTTGCTCGATGGACGGGTGTTTCGTGGTCGCACGTTTATCGATACGACCTACGAGGGTGACCTCATGGCGGCGGCCGGAGTGAGTTATGTGATCGGGCGCGAGGCGAACAGCCTTTACGGAGAGACCCTGAACGGCGTCCGCTTGGTTTCGGAAGGTACGACGGCCGGCATCGATCCGTACGTGCGGGTTGGCGACCCAACGGGTGGCCTGCTGCCGCGCATCGACGCGGGAGCCCCTGGGATTCCCGGCGGGCGGCACGCGGGAGTGCAGGCGTACAACTTCCGCGTCTGCCTGACGGATGTGGCGGAGAACCGCGTGCCGTTTGTTCGGCCACCAAACTACGATCCGTTGCAATACGAGCTTCTGCTGCGTTCACTCGCCGGCCGCAGCGTCACCCCCGGCCCGCATCTGTTCACGCTTTCGCCGATGCCGAACCGGAAGACGGATTCGAATAACCGAAATCATTTCTCCACCGACTATGTGGGGCGTAGCCACGGCTGGGCCGAGGCGAGTTACGCGGAACGCGAGCGCCTCTGGCAGGAACACAAGGACTACACCCAGGGCTTTTTCTGGTTTCTGGCGAACGACCCCCGCGTACCGGAGGACGTGCGCCGCGAGTCGGGCCGCTGGGGATTGGCGCGCGATGAGTTTGTCGCGACGGGCCACTGGCCGTTTCAGCTCTATGTCCGCGAAGCGCGGCGGCTGATCGGTGAGGCGGTCGTGACGGAGCACGACTGCCGGCGCGAGACAATCGCACCCGATCCCGTGGCGCTTGCTTCGTATGCGATGGATTCGCATGCGGTGGGCATGTTCGTCGACGACCGGGGCCGCCTCCGGCTTGAGGGCGCGTTTCTGGAAATGATCGGCCCGTTTCCGGTTAGCTATCGCGCGCTGCTGCCCAAGCGCTCGGAATGCACAAACCTCCTCGTGCCGGTCTGTCTTTCGGCCAGCCACGTCGCCTATGGGTCGGTCCGGATGGAACCAGTCTTTATGATGCTGGGACAGTCGGCCGCCACCGCGGGGATGTTGGCGCAGCGCAGCGGTCAGACGTTGCACACTCTGCCGTACGAGACGCTGGGCGCACGTCTGCGCGCCGACGGGCAGGTGCTCACTCCGCCGGCGCGCTCGAATCCTGGGCGCGGCCTCAAGGGTCCGGCGCCGACGGAGGCGCTGGACGCGGTCGCCAGGCTGCAGCGGCGCGGTTTCTTCGCGGCGGCCGAAGCCTCGATTAACACGTGGCAGACCGCCGCGCGGCCCGGCGCTGTGACGGAAGCCGCGCGGGTGATCGCTTTGATCACCGCGGTCGCCCAACGGTTCGATCCCCGTGTTGACAATCTTGAAGGTGCGTTGACTGCATTGCAAAAGCAGCGGATTGAAATCGATCCGAGTTCGTGGCGACGGCGCGATGGGGCGGAAGCGGGGCTGGAGGGTGAGACCGTCGCGACGGTGCTCGTTCAGCTTTCCCGAGCGTTTCCCTGAGGCGGCATGCCTCGGCGTTACGCGCGCGACACCGCAACGGCGCAGGCCTTGTAGCCGGGTTGGCGGGAATGGGGATCGAACGATGCGAAGGTCAGCCGGTTTACCGCTGCGAAATGCATCGGGAGAAATATCTGGCGGCGCTGCACGGTGGACGTGACCACTGCCACCGCTTTGGCGTGCCCGCGACGTGATCGGATCGTGACGTTGTCGCCTGGGGCGATGGATAATTCCGCGGCGTCGTCTGGGTGAATTTCCACCGTGAGTACGGTCGGTGCGAGTTTGCGGAGCACAGCGCTCTTGTCGGTACGCGATCCCGTATGCCATTGTGCCGACGAACCGCGGCCGGTCATCAGGAGGAATGGATAGTCTTTGTTCGGCGGCTCCGCCATTGGGCGTGGCGGGTCAAAAAAGAAACGGGCGCGGGTGTCGGGGGTGAAAAACTTCCCGTTCGAGAACAGTCGCCGTTCGCGGTTTTCGCCGAGGTCGGACCGTGATCGGATCGATTCGGGGAACGGCCACTGGATTCCGCCGGCCCCGTCGATCTGGGCGTAGTCGCGTATGCCGCTGAAATCGCAGGGTTGGCCACGCGAAAGATCCTTCAAAATTTGAAACGCGGCTTCGGGCGAGCGCCAGGCTTGAAAGAATTCGCCGCAACCCCAGGCGTCGGCCACCAGTCGGAAGATGGCGAAATCGCTTAAGGCCTGCCCGGGCGCGCGGACCACTTTTTTGACCACTCCCAGCCGGCGTTCGCTGTTGATCAGCGTCCCTTCCTTCTCGCCCCAGCCCGCGGCGGGCAGGACGAGGTCGGCCATTTTTGCGGTTTCGGTGGTCGTGTACATGTCTTGCACGACGAGAAAATCGAGTTTCCCAAAAATCTCCCGCGCGCGACTCTGGTTGATCCAGGAATGCGCAGTGTTGGTCGCAATCACCCAGAGGCCGCGGATTTCACCACGGTCAATTGCGTCGAGGATTTGATCGTAGGCGTAGCCGGTTCGTTCCGGGATGACGGAGGGGGGGAGTCCGATGATTCCGGCAACCTTCGAACGGTGTTCAGCGTTGGAGAAATCGTAGCCGCCGAGCAGCGAGGTGGCATTGCCGAACAGGCGCGAACCCATGGCATTGCATTGGCCGGTGATCGAGTTGGCGCCAGTGCCGGGACGGCCGATGTTACCCGTCATGAGGGCAAGATTGATGATTGCCTGGGCGGTGCGGGTGGCCTCGTGGCTCTGATTTACGCCCATCGTCCACCACAGGGAAACGCGTTCCCGCGTTCCGATGATTTCGGCGAGGCGTTCCAAGGTGGCAACGGGCACGCCGGTTTCGGCGGACACGTGTGCCGGGGTAAACTCCCGGACGAAGGCGGAAAATTCTTCGAAGCCGCTCGTGTGTGCCGCGATGAAGTCGCGCTTGATCGTGCCTCGGATAACGAGGAGGTGGGCCAGACCGTAGAGAAGCGTCAGATCACTCTTGGGCCGAAGGGAAACGTGGAGCGTCGCGGCTTGCGCGGTCTCGGTTGCCCGTGGGTCGATGATGACGATGTCCGGATTGCGGCGGTTCATCATCACGCGCTGCCACATGATGGGATGGGCGATGCAGGGGTTGGCGCCGATAAAGATGAGTGCGTCACTCTCCTCGAAATCAGCGTACGTAAACGGTGGGGCGTCGAAGCCGAAGGACTGCTTATAGGCGACGTGGGAGGTGGCCATGCACTGCCGGGTGTTCGAATCGACGTGGAGCAGGCCCATGCCGAATTTGGCGAGAGCACCGAGCAGCGCCATCTCCTCCGTCACGATTTGTCCCGTGCTGAGGACGGCGACCGCGTGGGGCCCTGCTTCTTGCTGGATGCGTTTGAAGTTCGACGTCAGAGCCGCGAGCGCGCGTTCCCAAGAGACGGGTGCCAATGCGCCGGTGGCGGTGTTGCGCAGTAGGGGCGCCGTGGCGCGATCCGGTGCGGCGAGCGGAGCGAGGGCCTCCCAGCCCTTCGGGCAGGCCATGCCCAAGTTTATCGGATACGTCGGATCGGCGGAGAGGTTGATTGCCTCGCCGAGGTCGTTGAGATGGATTTGGAGAGCGCAACCGGTGCTGCAAAAGCCGCAGATTGAGCGGGTCGTCGCGGCCGGATTCAGCCGGGCGGGGACGCGTCCCAGGCCAAAGTCCGCTGGGCGTAGCACCATGGCGGAGGTCATCGGCCCGGTGCGGGCGTGCAACAGCCGGTCGAGCGATGTCTTCATGCGGGCTGGCCGGGCATCTTGGGCGCGTCGACGGCGCGGAAGAAAAGCAGGCGTTCGAGCAGTTCGCCGGCGATGAGAAAAGCGAGCGCTGTCCAGCCGGGAAACGTCAGCAAGAGGACGACGGAAATCAATGCGAGCCCCTCGCGTGCCGCGACGAGGGCGGTGAGCGGTCCGCGTTGGAGGTGCGCCGAGCGGCTTTGGCCATGCTGAGTCCGGGATTCCCAAGCGATTTTGGAAAGAAGAACCAGCGCAGCGACTGGTGGGGAGGTGAGCGTCAGCGCGACGATTAGCGCGGTGCCGAAAAAGCGCGGCATCGTTTGGCCTGCGCGCCAGAACTGCCGGCGCGTATCGATGTAGATCATCGCGGAGCAGTAGAGTGCGATCACGCCGATGCCGGCACTTGCGGCGATGAGCCGGGGAAAGATGAGGGTTACCGTGGCGAGGCCGAACCACGCTCCGAACGCCAAGGCTTCGCGGCTGAGCCAGCTCTTGCGCCAACCGAGAAATATCCGCCAGGCCCGGAGCGGCTGCCCAAGATGAAACACGCTCGCGCCCAAGCCGAGCGCTCCGGCGATCCAGGAGTAAAGTGTCACGTAATAGGTGACACTTTCTGGGGTGGTCGTGGACCTCACGGTGGCGGCGCCGGCGAGACCGACGGCGACGGGCATCAGTGTGAGCATCACGACGAGGGGCCAATGGGCGGGCTGGACACGGAGGGTCGTGGCGTCGCCAGCGACCAGATTGGGCGGAAACGTTCGCGCGGAGAGGTAGCGGGTGGTGGGCGCGGTGTACGACGGATCTGGCGCGGCCGGAAGGAAGGAGGGAGAGACAGCGACAGGAACCGTCACGATTTTTATCGCGTGAGTTGGACAGGCCTGAGCGCACGCCGGTGCCTCGCCTTCGGCCAGCCGGCTGTGACACATGTCACATTTGCGAACGATGCCGAGGCGCGCGGAATATTTGGGAACGTCGTACGGGCATTTCAGAATACAGTAGCTGCAGCCGATACACTGGTCGTCGAGGTGGCGGACGATTCCTGTCACCGCATCCTTTTCGTACGCGAGGACCGGACATCCGTTCAGGCACGCGGGGTCGGCGCAGTGGTGACACGCGGCCGTGACCGTTTGGGTGAAGGGATGGGCGCGGCTGGGACTGACGAGAAGCCCGACGTCGCGCCACGTTTCGTCTTCGTCGAGCCCGTTGAGGGAATGGCAGGCAGCGACGCAGGATTTGCAGCCGGTGCAGGAATCGAGGTCGACCTGAAATGCGTATTGCTCGCCGGGCCTTGGGGCCGTGAGCGGGATCAGCTGGGACGTCAGCGGCGCGACCAGCGCGGCGGCGTCCGACGCATGCGCAGTGGCGAAGCGAGCGACGGGGGTGTCGAGGCGGTTCTGTTCAGCGAGGAGCTCGGAGAGAAAGTCTGGAATCGAGGTGGGCATCGCATTCGGCGGGTCGCACGGTGCGGAGCCCTCCACGCTCAACGTCGATTAATACACGTCGCGGGCGTACCGCTTGGTGGTTCTCAGCAATAGAACGTAGGCGGTCGCCTCGGCTGCGGTCTTCCCGCCTGCCCGTTCGATGACCGTGTGAAGCGCGGCGTCCACATCTTTGGCCATCCGGCTGGCGTCGCCGCAGACGTAGAAATGTGCGCCGGCCTCAAGCCAAGCGTAGAGTTCGGCCGCGTGCTCAAGCATCCGGTGCTGGACGTAGATCTTTTCCGCCTGGTCGCGTGAGAAGGCGGTGTCGAGGCGGGTGAGGACACCTTCCTGCTTCAAGGCAGCGAGTTCCTCCCGGTAAAGAAAGTCCGTGGCGGTGCGTTGGTCGCCGAAGAACAGCCAGTTTTTTCCTTTCGCACCCACCGCCTTGCGCTCGTGAAGAAACGCGCGAAACGGCGCTATGCCGGTGCCGGGTCCCACCATGATCATGGCTGCGTCGCCGTCCGTGGGCGGACGAAACGCCTTGTTGGAGTGAACAAAGACCCCGACCTGCGCTGATCCTGGCACGGCCCGCTCGGCGAGAAAGGTCGAGCACACTCCCTTCCGTGGGCGACCGTCGTTTTCGTATCGGACGACCCCGACGGTCAGATGAACCTGGCCGGGGTGGGCCCTGGGCGAGGAGGAAATTGAGTAAAGGCGCGGCTGAAGTTTCCGGAGCCGACCGACGATTTCGGCGGGGGCAGGCACCTTGGGTTTGGAATGTTCGAATTTCGACTGAAGCAGGGCATCGATCACGTGGAGAGGCAAAGTGGGCGTGGGCTCCAGAGTGGACGAACGCGCGGTGACCGGTGGAGCCAGTTCGCACAGGGCAAGCAAGTCTGCGGTGGGTTTGCCGAGATCGTAGAATTCGGTCAGTGCCCGGCGGAATGGGACGGTGCTGCCGTCAGGAGCGGGAACCGCTTCTTCTCCATCGCATCCCAATGTGGCCAGCACCTCGGCGACGAGTGAGGGACAGTTGTGCGGGATTACCGCGAGGGCGTCTCCGGCTTCATAGAGGAGCCCGGAGCCCGAGAGATCGAATTCCACGTGATTCACCTGCTTGGCTGAACCCGGTGCGTTGAGCGGGCGAGATGCAAGGAGTGGTGCGCGAAAGGGGTTCTTTTTCGAGTAGGCGGCGGGCGGGTCAGCTGTTGCGACCGGGGCCTCGGCAGGACCGGTTGGAATGGGCTGGAGACCGAGGTGAGAAAGGGCCGTGTTGAGCCACGTGGTGAATTTCTCCTCGTAGTCGAGATCGCAGTCGATGCGCGGGACGATTCGAGTGGCGCCATGTCTCTCCAGGTAGTTGTCAAAGTCCTGGCCGCATTTACAGAATTGAGTGTAGTTCGTGTCGCCGAGAGCGCAGACGCTGTAGCGGAGTGACGCGAGTGGTGCGGGCAGCGTGGCGACCTGAAGCGACGCATGCAGGGGCTTCGCGCTGTCGGGCGGTTCGCCGTCGCCGTAGGTACTGACGATGACGAGAAGGTTTATTTCGTTCGCGAGCTTCACCGGGTCAATTTGGGCCATGTCGAGTACGGCGGCGGCAAACCCGCGTTTCCCCGCTTCTTTTGCCGCCCGTTTGGCCAGGCCTTCTGCCGTGCCGGTCTGGGAACCAAACAGGATCGTCAGCGGGGTGAGGACACGCTGCGGCTGGGGACCCAGTGCTGCGACTTGCGGGCTCGCGCCGCCCGAAGTGCGCGAGAATATTCCCGCGAAAAACCCGTTAAGCCAGGCGCGTTGCTCGGCGGAGAACGGTGCCGAATCAGGGATGAGCGGAATGGCGGTGCTCATGTGGAGAGAAATTCCTGGAGTTCCTTGGGCGAATGACGTCGGGTCCATTGGACGAACGTCTCGCCGCGATCTTTCTTCGACTCGTACGTCGAAAAAATCTTCCCGACCAAGGCATTCACGTCGCCGGCGCGCACGCCGCGGAAGATCTCCCGGGCGATTCCCTGTTCGTGCTCCATGCCGCCACCCAGAACGATGTGATAGGCCTCGCTGCCATCGGAAAGTTTGGCGCCGACGAGTCCGATGTCGCCGCAATAGTGCTGGGCGCAGGAGTGGGGGCAGCCGGTGAAGTGGATGTTGGCGGGCGCGCTGAGCGGAACATTTTGTTGCAGGTGCTTTAGGAGCGCGACGGCGTGCGCCTTGGTGTCGGCGGCGGCATATTTGCAGCCGCGGATGCCCGTGCAGGCGACGATTCCACCGGCGGCGGATGAGGCCTCGGTGAAAAAACCGAGGCGGCGGACGGCACGGGAAACAGTTTCCACGAAAGCATCAGGTATGTGGGGAATCAGCAGGTTCTGCCAGACCGTGAGACGGAGGTCCCCGTTCGCGTAGTGCGTGGCCAGATCGGCGAGTGCATGCAGTTGCTTCGATGACATCTGGCCCACGGGAATTCCAACCCCGACGGAATTCATTCCCCGCTGGGCCTGTCGCCGCGCTCCGATCCAGGAATGTTTCTCCACCGGGCGACGGGGCTCGCAGGCGACCAGGGGCAACGGGGAGAGGGGGAACGCGAGTTTCCGGGCGGTTTCGGCAAGGAATTTTGCGACGCCCCACTTTTCCAGCAGATATTTCAGCCGGGCTTTTTTTCGGTCGGTGCGATTGCCGTTCTCTGCGAACACGCGAATCATCGCGACGGCGAGTGCGACCGCTTCGGACGGCCTTACCAGCAGGCCGGTGTCGCGGGCAAAATCCTTGTGGCCCGTGATCCCGCCGAGTTGGACGCGAAAATAGACTCCCGGATCGGGTGGGTTTGAGATTGCAGATTTGAGCTGTGATATCGACGACGGCGTGACTCGGGTGGCGACGAACCCGATGTCATTGGTGTCGGCGGCGACGGACATGCTCCCTCCGTTGTCGAACGCGACGTTGAACTTGCGCGGCAGCCCATAGAGGTCGCGATGATTCAGGATGTAGTGGTGCAGCGCCTTGGCGTAGGGGCGCACGTCGAGTAGTTCGTCGGTCGCGAATCCACTGTCGGGTGACGCGGTGACGTTGCGGATGTTGTCCGCGCCCGCGCCGCGCGAAGTGAGTCCTAGATCTTGGACGCGGGTGAGAACCCGCACGATGTCGCGCGGCCTGAATTCACGCAGCTGTAGGTTCCCGCGGGTGGTGATGTCGATTCGGCCGTTGCCGAGTTCCGAGGCGAGCCGCGCCAGACCGTGGCATTGGCTGGCGCTGATTTCACAAGCCGGCACGCGCAGGCGAATCATGAAGCTGTCCTGCGCTGGCGCGACGTGGAAGAGGCCGAACGTTTTGAATCGGTAGGTGTTTTCGGCGTCGGGCACCCGGTCCTCGTCAGCGTGGCGGAGTAGGCGATCCCATGCATCGAGGGGATTCTCGTCGTATTTCCAACGTTCCTCCTTGCATAGATCACCGAGCGGCGTGCCAAAGATCCGGGCTTCAGTTTCTGAAGCGAGATTGGAGGTTGCTGACGAGGCGGGCGAGGCGGTGAGGTGGCCCGAAGCGGTTTGACCCACAAAGGGGATTTGCCCGCTGGCGGTCACGCCGGCCATGAAACCCGCGAGGTACTCCTTCTGTATGGCCGAGAATGCTCCGCCGGGAGGCGAAGGAGATATCGGCGGAGGTGTCATGGGCAACACGTGAGCAGCAGCGGTGCCATACGGGCTTCCTTTTCCAATGAGGCCATTGAATCATTTTTCGGTTCCGAATGAACGAAACTCATTCCGGGCGATGGGCGCCACGTGGGCGCGAGCAACGTCTGCGCGACCCGCGTGCATGCGGGCGGCCATCTGGTGACGTCCGGCCGGAGGTTGGCACCGACCTGGTTGAGGCCTTTCCGACTATAGGTTCAATGTGAGCTGCACGTAGAAGTAGCTCGCGTCTTTGGAGCCGACCGCGGCGAGGGACTCCTTGATGTAGCTTCCGCGGAAATAATGGCAGGCGGCGGCCTCGATTTGGGCGTAAGGCCGGAATGTCCAGCCGGTGACCAGGTCGAGTTCGTTGCCGACGTGCTTACCGTAATTCGGGTTGATGCGGTAACTGGCACCGCTGCCGACGGCGGCAGTGGTGACATTGCGCGGCACGCCCGCGACGTTGTACCAAAAGTCGGTCGCCCGATTCAGGAAATGGGAGTGACCCTCAAGGGCGATCATCGATGTTGGGGTTGGCTTGATGGTATACGCCAGCCGCAGGTCATGGAGGTTCTGCAGACTGTTTAGATCCATGTAACCGTAGAAGAGATGATTCGTCGGGAAGAGATTTTGGAACGTTCCGCTCTTGGTGTCCGTGGCGCTCTTGTCACCCGAACCGAAGCTGTAGATGAGCGCGAGGCGTGGTTGGCGCGTATTTTCCGTCCAAGTGTAGCCGGCCTGAAGCACGGTCGCCAGCGCCCGATGCTCAAGACGTGGCGCGGCAAGGGCGGCGGCAACTGTCGTCGCCGGAAAAACCGCGGTGCGATTGCCAAATTGACACATCACTTCGACGCCGTAGTCGATCGGGTCATAGGCGTTGGGTTTGGACTTTACCCGGATACCCGCCGTATAGATGTCCTGGGCACCGGGAAAACGGGCTGGGGCGGGAATACCGATCCAGTTGTCGGTGGCGATGCCGCGTTCGACATTCCGCGCCAGAAAATAGGCCTCGGTGATTTCGTTTTTGAGTGCGGTCGGAAAATTGAAATATGCCCCGGAGAAATGGTCTTGTGAGTTGAGTTTGTTGAGATTGCGCGAGTCATTGTAGACGACGCCACCGGTGAAGAGGTCGACCCCGAAAATAGGATTCTGCCAGCGCACCTTCAACGCGTCGAACGTGCGGGCGTTGTTGTTCCAGCGGAAATGCCCGACAAGGCGCTGATCGCCGTAAACGAGTTCCTGTCGGCCGATTTTGAGCGAGACGGGGAATTCCTTGTGATTGCCGATGAACAGGAACGCCTGATGCACGTCGATCCCGGAGTCGTTTTCCGTCAGACCTTTTCCGGCGGCGGTGGCGTTGAACCGTTCGTCGCCGATGGAGGAACTGGCGCGGCCCTCGACCGTGAAAGCGAATCGCTTGCCGGCGTAGGCGACGCGGGGCATGACGCGGGAGAGGAGGTAGCGGTTGTTGTTGTCGTCGATCCGGCGCTGCGAAAAGTCCCAATTGGAACCAGCGTCGGTGAATCCGGCGCCGAGCTTGTCCTCGGAGCGGATGCGGTAATTCACGCCGATGTCCCAGGCGCTCATGTAGACATTGTCGGCGCGGAGCTTTTCGTTGGCGAAACCGGGAAAAGGGCGGGCAGGAGGAGGTGGGACGAACTGCCCCAGGGCCGAAGGCGGCGAAGCCGAGAATGCGAGCGCGAGCAGCGCGATCGGACCGAAGGAGTGGCGAACGGCCGCAGGTATGGTGATTTTCATGGGCGGAGGTGGGTCGGTGGTGGGAAGTCTATGCCGCGGTGAGCGCAGTCAGAAAACGGGACAGCCGTGGCTTCGGGGGCTGGGGGGCGGATGGGGTGCGTGGCAAGGTACTGTTGACGGCGGAATTTGCGGGCGGCCGGTGGTGTGAACGCTCCTCGAGAAAACCGATGAGGTGTTCGCGCAGATGATAATATTCCGGATCCTCGAGGAGTTGTTTGCGTGAGCGTGGGCGGGGAAACTTTACCTCAAGAATTTCGCCGACGGTCGCTGCGGGGCCGTTGGTCATCATCACGACGCGGTCGGAAAGAAAAAGCGCTTCGTCGACGTCGTGGGTTACCATCAGTGCGGTTTTTTGATCGCGCTGCCACAGGTCGAGCAGCACTTCCTGGAGTTCGTAGCGCGTGAGCGAGTCGAGCATGCCAAACGGTTCGTCGAGCAGCAGCATCTTGGGGGAGAGCGCGAACGCCCGGGCTATGCCGCATCGTTGCCTCATGCCCTGCGATAGTTCCGCGGGACGCTTGTGCATGGCATCGGTCAGTCCGACGACGGTGAGATAGTACTCGGCTATTTGCCGGCGCTCATCGCGGTCGGCGGTGTAATACACCTGATCGACGCCAAGCATGACGTTTTCGTAGGCGCTCAGCCAAGGCAGGAGACACGGGGCCTGAAAAACGACACCACGGTCAGGTCCTGCGCCGACGATTTCCTTGCCGGAAAGAATCACGCCGCCGGAGGTGACATCGGTGAGCCCGGCGATCATCGAGAGCACGGTGGATTTGCCGCAGCCGGAATGGCCGATGAGGGTGATGAACTCTCCCTTCCGGATTCTCAGGTCGAAGTTCTCCACAATAATCGACGGCTGGCCGGTGGGTGAGGCGTAAACTTTGCCGAGTCGGGAGATTTCGAGGAAGGACGACATGGGAGACGGGCGGGTGGAGAAGTGGGTACGGTTGGCCTGCGGTGCGGTGATGGGATGGCGAGTCAGGTGCTCCCCACGACTTCGATCTGTTCCCGCTTGATTTCGTGCGGGCGCAACGGGCGCCGACGGGAAGTGCGGGGTTGGTCAAGGTCCTCGGGCAGGATATCGGGGAGAGTTAGTTTCCGCGTCACGGTCGACTTTCGCCGCGCGCCATAACCGAGAAGCTGATTCGTAACGAGGGCGCGGAGGCGTTTGAATTCAGAATTGTGATTGAGTGCTTTGCGGTCCCGGGGCCGGGCCAGCGTGACTGCCACGGATTCCCCGAGAGTGGCGCCAGGTCCGGGGGTGAGGGGAATGATCCGATCGGCGAGCAAGAGTGCCTCGTCGACGTCGTTGGTGATAAGGACGACAGTCTTTTTCTGCGCCTCCCAGATTCGCTCGATTTCGTCCTGCAAGGTGGCACGGGTCAGGGCATCGAGCGCCGAGAGCGGTTCGTCGAGCAACAGAATCTGCGGGTCCATCGCAAGTGCACGTGCGACGGAGACGCGTTGCCGCATCCCGCCGGAGAGTTGGCGGGGCAGTTTGTCGCGGGCCGGCGTGAGGTTGACCATCGCGATGAACGTATCGACGTGCTGGCGCTTTTTCTCCGCGGTGTAGTTGGGAAATACCTGTTCGACGGCGAGGAGGATGTTTTCGAACACGGTGAGCCAGGGGAGCAGGCTGTAGTTTTGAAACACGACCCCGCGGTCGGGGCCGGGTACGGTGATTTCCAGATCGTTCAGTTTGACTGTGCCTTCGTCCGGTTTCTGGAGCCCCGCGATCAGCGAAATGAGGGTGGTCTTGCCGGAGCCAGAATAGCCGACAATCGCGACAAACTCGCCGCGTTCGATTGTCAGGTTGACGTCGTGCAGGATGGGTGGCCCGCCGAAACCCTTGGAGACGTGGCTGAGTTCGAGGAAGGACATCGGTTCGAGAAAGGTTACGTGATTGCCGGGAGGGTCGCCTTGATCTGCATCAAGCGGTTTTGAAGCGCGCCTCCAGCAGGCTCATCAGACGATCGAGGATGAATCCGACGAGGCCGATCGTGATGATCGAGAGAATGATGTGCTCGTAGATCAGTGCATTGTATTCCTGCCAGAGAAACCCGCCGACGCCAGGGCGTCCGGTCAGCATTTCCGCGGCGACGATGACGAGCCACGCGATCCCGAGGCTCAGACGGAAGCCGGTGAACATGTAGGGCAGGGTCGCGGGGATGAGAATTTTGGTGAGCGTCTTCCAGCGGGAGAGCTTTAGCACGCGACCGACGTTGAGGTAGTCCTGGGGAACGGCCCGTACGCCGACCGCGGTGTTGAGCACGGTCGGCCACATGGAGCAAATCGCGATGGTGAAGAGTGCGCCGTAGGTTCCGGCCTCCTTGCCAGTGTTGAGGAAGAGGACGAGACCCAGTGGCAGCCAGGCAAGGGGCGAGACCGGACGCAGAATCTGGATGATCGGGTCAAATGTTTTGGTGAACGCCTTCGAAAGCCCGAGGAAGAATCCGATCGGTGTTCCGATGATGATGGCAAGGGCGTAGCCTTGAGCGACAAGGACCAGAGAGTACCACGTAAAGCGGAGGATTCCTTGATCCATCTCGCCGCGCTTCGCGAAGGGCTGGAGCACGAGGTCGCGGCTGGACTGCCACGTCTTGAGGGGCGATGGCAGGTTGTTCGCCCAGGTGGCGCTTGAGATTGCCCAGATTGCGAGGATCAGGCCGAAGCCGATGAAGGGAAGGATGAGCCAGTCGAGTTTGAAGCGGTTCATGTGGAGGTGATGGTTCAACGGGCCGCGGTCCTGGAGGACGCGGAGGCGGGCAGGATGAGAAAGATGGCGAACAAGAGGGAGGAGGGGAAATTTACGATGATGGTCCCGATGATTTGTCCCCGGAATCAATGGTGCCTCGGTTGGAGGCGATCTGCACGAGACCGACAGTGGCACCGAGCCAGTCCGTTCGCCGCCGCAGGGCGCGGCGACGGACACGGTACGGTGAGACGCGGGCGGTCCCGTTCGTTAGCCCTTGAGTGCCTTCACCGCGAAACTCTTGGCGTACGATTCCGGGTCGTTCGGATCGAAAATCGCGCCGTCGAAAAATGTTTCGGGTGTGTTGTCGAGGCCGGCGTGGAGATAACCGATTTCCTTCATCGCCGATTCATACAGGTCGGTGCGCATGACCCGTTTGGCGACGCCCTCGTAATCGGGTGCGCCGGTCACCATGCCCCAACGGCGATATTGGGAGAGGAACCACTTGGCATATTTGGGCTGAGGATAGTTGCAGTTTCGCTTGCTGAAATGCATTGGAAGCTCGTCCGTTTTCTTCCGTCCGTCTCCATAGTCGAGTTGTCCCAGCAAGCGCCCTTGGATCGTCTTGGCGTCACAATTGATATAAGTGGGCTTCGACACGATGGAGCATTGCTCCGGACGGTTTGCCATGTCGTCGAGCCAGACGCTCGCCTCGTGCAAGGCCTTGAGGACGGCCTTGACGGTTTTCGGATTCTTCTCGGCGAATTCTTCGGTAAACGCACATACTTTCTCCGGGTGATCCTTCCATAGGTCCTGCGTGGTGACAGAGGTAAATCCTATCCCGTCGGAAATGGCGCGGGCGTTCCACGGTTCGCCGACACAAAAACCGTCCATCTTGCCGATCTTCATGTTCGCGACCATTTGCGGCGGTGGAATGGTGATGAGGGTGACGTCCTTGTCGGGGTCAATTCCACCGGCGGCGAGGTAGTAGCGCATCCACATCGCGTGGGTGCCGGGAGGAAACGTTTGGGCAAACGTGAGAGGCTCGCCGAGTTTCTTTGCCTGATCGACGAACGGTTTGATTGCCTTGGGATCGGCGCCAACCTTGCCCTTCCATTCGGACTTCAAGGTGATGGCCTGGCCGTTGCGATTGAGAAGCCAGGGGATCACCATCGGCTTCTTGGGCGAACCGGCGAGCCCCATAGTCGATGCAAGTGGCATGCCGATCAGCATGTGGGTGGCCTGGATGGAGCCGCTGGAGAGGTTGTCACGAATGGCTGCCCAGTTGGCGCCCTTCGTCACGGTGGAGTTGATACCGTATTTCTTGAAGAGACCCTTTTCGTGGGCGATGACGATGGGCGAGCAGTCGGTCAGCGCAATCATGCCGAAGTTGAGATTCGGCGTCTCGGGCGCGTCGCTCGCGGTGCCGGCGGTGGCCGCCCAGGCGCGCGGCCCGATGGCGGACCACAGTGCGGCGGCACCGACAACGGTGGCGGTGGTGGCGAGAAACTGACGGCGGTTCAGGGAAGCGTCAGCCGGTTTGGCTGCTGACCCCGCGGAGGTCTGGTGATGTGGCGATTTCATTCGGTAGTGGGTGGTTGGCGCAGATCTCCCGATGGAGATCCTCACGAAACAGACGGCGGGGTAATTCGGGGTCATGCGCGGCCGCTGCTGCGAGCAGACCGGCGGCGCCGAGTGCGCTTTGGAGCGCCTTGGCCTTGGAGACCGCGGGCACGTTGGCGTCGCCGCGGTTGAAAACGATGAAGTCTGGTTCGGACTCGGTCCGGCCATTGCCGCAGCCGAACTGACCGAGCAGTGCCGGGGAGATCACCCGGGCGGGCAGGTTGAGATAGGGGGCGCCGGCAAGCAGATCGGCCAACGGTTCGCGATTCTGCGGTTCATCGCACCAGCGGGCGGCGTCGCTGAGTGCGCGGATCAATGCCGCGTGATCGGGGTGCCGGGATTCGGCGAACCGGCGCGTGACCATCAAAATCTTTTCGACTTGGCCGGGTTGCAGCCTCGAACTCCATGCGGGACACCAGCCGGCTCCCTCGCGCACGGCCAAGGTGTTCCACGGTTCGCCGGCACAGAAGCCGTCGATTGTATGCGCGCTGAAATTGCGAAACATCTGGGCCGGGGGCACCACGACAATGCGGACATCGCGATCAGGATCGAGTCCGGCTGTCCGAAGCCAGTCGCGCAGCAGAAGATTGTGGGACGAAAATGGAAAAACGACCCCGAAGGTCAGCGGCTGACGCGAGCGGCGCGTGCGGGCATGTTCACGCAAGGTCGCGCCATCGCGAACTCCGGCGTCCCACAGGCTGCGGGAAAGTGTGATCGCATTGCCGTTCAGGCTGAGCACCTGTGCGGTCAGCACGTCGCACGGCGGGCAGCCCAAGCCCAGCTGGGCCGACCACAGAACCGGTGCCGGCGCCGGGGCGGCGTCGAGTTCGCCGTAGATTATTTTTTCCCGGATGGTGGCCCAGCCGATTTCACGGCAAAGAGTGACTCGCACGCCGTGTCGGGAGAAATATCCCAACTCGTGTGCCACGACAAACGGGGCGGCATCGGTCAGGGAGAGAAAACCCACCCGCAACGCCTTTGACCGGGGCACTGTGCCGCCGGCGGTGGTGGTTGAGTTCGACGCTGGCATGGGCGCTCCCAATAGCCGTCGCTGTGCCACTGCGCGCATCTGGCGCAATTACTGCTGTTCAAACAATTCATCGAAGAAATGAAGTTCACTCATTCATGAAGCCAACCCTCGACAGCAGGCAGCTCCATGCCTTTTCGGCCCTGGCCCGCCGCGGCAGCTTCACGCTGGCGGCGAAAGACTTGTTTCTCACTCAGTCTGCCGTCAGCCATGCGATCAAGGCATTGGAGGACGACGTGGGCTGCCGCCTGCTTGATCGCGTCGGACGGAAAGTGCTGCTCACTCAAGCGGGCGAGCAGTTTCTCCGGCACACCGAAAAAATTCTCCGAGAGATGGAGGTGGCGCGAGTTGGGCTGGAGGACCTCAGCAAGTGGGGCCACGGACGCCTGCGGGTGGGCGCCAGCACGACGGCGTGTCAGCACATTCTTCCGACGGTACTGCGGGAGTTTCGCCAGAGCTACCCGAAGTGCATCATCCGAATTGAGCCGGGCGATCACGGACAGCAGCTGGAACTGCTCCGCAGCGGGCAGATCGATCTGGCGGTCGTCCTCGAACCTCCCAACCAGAGCCTGACGGAGTTTGTCTTTGTCCCGCTGTTTCAGGACGAGCTACGCTTCATCGTGGCGCCGCTGCATCCGTGGGCGAGCCTGGGTCGCGCGCCCCTCGAATCAATCGAGGCGGAGACCCTCGTTCTCTATAACAAGACCAGCCAGACCTTCCGCCTCGTGAGTGAATATTTTCGGGAGGAAAAGATCACGCTGACGAACTTCATCGAGCTCGGCAGTATGGAGGCGATCAAGGAGCTCGTGAAAATCGGGATCGGCGCGGGAATACTTGCGCCCTGGATTGCCCGCAGCGAACTGGAAAGTGGCGCGCTGATTTCCTTGCCCCTCGGGGCGAGGAAACTCCGACGGCGCTGGGGGGTGGCGCATCTCAAGGGGCGGCGCCTCGCTTTGGCGGAGGAGACGTTTGTCGGGCTCTGTCTCAGTGTTTCCGAAGTGCTCGGTCTTAGGGAACCCGAAGCGGCCGCGTGAGACCACCGCCGGTTGTTCGACGATTTCCCCTCGGGTTAGATTTCCCAGTCGTGATAGTGCGTGGGTGAGCCGCTGTTGCCGACGAGGGATTCCGTCTTTCGGCGGGAGCGGATCACGAGGTTGTCTCCCTTGAAGTAGGCGACGGAGTCATCCGGGACGGATTTTAACAGCCAGACATTTGAGCCGATGATCGAATTTGAGCCAACCTGGGTGTCGCCGCCGAGGATGGTCGCATGCGCATAGATGGTCACATGGTCACCGATGTCCGGGTGGCGCTTCACGCCCTTGATTGGACGACCGTCGTTGTCGACTTCGAATGACTTGGCCCCGAGAGTGACTCCCTGATAAAGCTTCACGTGTGCGCCCACAGTGGCGGTTTCGCCGATCACGACGCCGGTGCCGTGATCGATGAAGAAATGAGCCCCAAGCCTAGCTCCGGGATGGATGTCGCATCCCGTGCGTTCGTGGCCGTATTCCGTCAGCATCCGGGGGAGTAGCGGCACCTTGAGGTGGTACAGTACATGGGCGAGACGCTGGAGCGAGATGGCGAGCACGCAGGGGTAGGCGAGGATGATCTCCTCGACGCTGCGGGCAGCTGGGTCCCCTGCGTAGGCGGCGTCGACATCCGTCTTGATAATTTTTCGCAACTCCGGGAACTGGGCGAGAAACGACGTGGTGTGCCTTCGGGCGACGGCGGCGGGATCGTCGACCTTGGCGAAACGAACACACTTTTCGATTTCGGCCATCAGGCGCTTGTCGATGCGGGCCAGCAGTCGATCAACGAGGGAGGGAAGTTCGCGTTCCGTCAGCGGTGACTCTTCAAAATACCCGGGAAATAGAAGATGCATGCAATCGGCGGCGAGCAGGTTGACCGACTCCTGCGACGGCAGGTTTACCCCATCGAGATGATTGATGCCGCCGTCGCTGCGATAGGACGCGAGGAGGGCCTGCTTGATTTCGTCGAGATGCATGGCGCTTAACTGCCGAGCGATGAATAGATTCGTGACGTGGCACGCGAGCACGAATCACGGAGGTGCGCAAGGAGCTCCTCGCGGGTGGAGCAGGCGAGCTGACCGGAAACCAGAGTCGGATCAAAGTGACGAACGGGCGAATTTTTCGCCTTCAGAGCGTTCTTTCATCGACAAACTGCCGCAGGTATTCACATTTATTCACAAGATATCCACAACCAGATGGAAAACCTGCGCGGGGCGACAGCCCCAATCTCGCGGATCAAGGTCTCGGCCAAAGTGAAGACCTTCGTGCTTGATACGAACGTTCTGCTGCACGATCCGCAATCGATCTTTAAATTCGAGGAAAACAACCTCGCGATACCCGTGGAGGTGCTCGAGGAACTCGACGCCATCAAGGGGGAGCAATCGACTGAGCGCGGACGAAACGCGCGTCGGGTCCATCGCATTCTCCAGGAATTGTTGCCCGACTCCCGGGCGATGCACGAAGGGGTTGAACTCGAAAACGGCGGGACGCTTTCGGTCATCATAAATCCCTATCTGCTGGATCAAACGCAGCGATCGCCAGCCATGGATCGGTTGCGGGCGATTCTCCCGGATCTCTCGAAGAAGGACAACCGGATCATCGCTGCCGCGCTGTTTGTGCAGGAACGGTTTCCGCCTCCGACGATTTTGGTCACCAAGGACGTCAATGTTCAGTTGAAGGCCCGCGCGGTCGGACTGGAATCAGAGGACTATCTCAACGACAAGGTTCCGGCGTTGGATGAAGAGGCGAGCTATCGTGAGATCGCAGTCAATATATACGAGCTGCAGCGGTTTTGTTCCGAGGGGTCGTTTGAAATCGAAAGCCGCGAAGCGAAGCAGTTGTTTCTGAATGAATACGTGCTCCTCCGGTCGGATGAAGGGAAGACGATGCCCGCCCGTTTTTACGGCGACAATTTGGTCCGCCGTTTGAAGCTGCCCGATTTCGTGAAGGCTCCGGGCGGTATTCCGATTAGGGCGCGCAACCTCGAGCAGCAATTTTTCATGGATGCTTTGCTCGACGACAGCATCGCGATGCTCACCTGCTATGGCAAGGCCGGCACTGGCAAGACCTTGCTTTCAACCGCATGTGCGCTCCACCAGACCCACGAGGACCATTCGCGTTACGACGGTGTTTCCATTTCGCGTCCGGTGATCGCTCTGGGCAAGGACATCGGATTCCTGCCCGGATCGCTCGAGGAAAAGATGAAGCCGTGGTTGCAGCCTTACCATGACGCACTTGAGGTTCTCATTCCTTCGAAACCTCCCAAGGAGCCCCAGTTTGCCGCGAAGAAGGTTTCCAAGAAGAAACACAAGAATCGCGACGATCATTTTGTCGCGGCGATGACTGCGGTGCAGCCGAGTCATGCCAGCCACAACGGCGGACACGGTAACGCCACCGCGATCAAGCCCTATGAGCGGTTGCTCAAGAGCGGGATGGTGGAAATCGAGGCACTCGCCTTTATCCGCGGTCGCTCGATCGCCCGTCGGTTCTTCATTCTCGACGAGGCGCAGCAGTTAACGCCCCACGAAGTGAAGACCGTCATCACTCGCATCAGCGAAGGATCCAAGATCGTCCTGATCGGAGATCCGGCGCAAATCGACAACCCCTACGTGGACTCCCGCAGCAACGGGCTTGTTTACTGTCACAATCGGATGAAAGGGCAGGCGATCGCCGCGCACGTCAAACTGATGAAAGGCGAACGTTCCAAGCTCGCCGAACTCGCCGCGGACCTGCTGTGAAACGGAGACGCGGGCCCTGGCCGCGCCGTCCGCTCAGGCCGTGATTCGCCGTGCGAACAGGCTGCCGCGACCAGAGCGCAGGGCCGCGTATTCCATCGCGACTGCAAACATCGCCGTGAACAGCAGGTCGCTGACGAGCGAATTGCGGAAGAAGAAAAGGGTGGGCGGAAATTCCGGGCGCCCAACCGTCATGGCCTGCCACCAGCCGGCGGCATCCTTGATATAGTAGGGATCGCGAATCCATGCGTCGGTGTTCGTCGCGAGGTAGAAAAAGACCGCGCCGGCGACAACGCCGCTGAAAAGGTTGAGCCAGTTCTTGTGTCGGGCGACGAATTCACCGAGGGGCAATGCGACGGCGAAGCAGATCACGCGGAGAGCGACACTGGGCCAGGTCCAGCCTTCGCCAAAATTCGTGGCGTAGTAATGGTCGAGATAGAGATCGGAAAGCGTGAGGGCGGCGAAGGGCAGAATCCACATGCGCTTGTCCCGAAAATAGACGGCACCGCAAAACGTCAGGGCCATCATTGGCGCGAAATTCGAAAGCGCGGGAATTTGAATGGCGAAGATGCGCCAACCGGCTGCAAGCACAAGTAAGGCAAGGGCGGGAAGGAAAGGCATGGCCGGACGCTGGGGAAGAAATCGGCCGGAGACAAGCGCGCCGTCGGATCGCTATTGCTCGGATTCCCGGGCGAGCAGCCAGAGCAAATCGGACAGCCGGTTGATGAATTGCCGGAGTTCGGGTCGGACGCTTCGGCCCGTGGCTGGGAGTGCCGTCAGCCGGCGTTCCGCGCGGCGGGCAGTGGTGCGCGCGCCATCGAAAGCCGCCGCGCGCGCGTTGGTCCCGGGCGTCGCCCAACCGTCAAATTTCAGCCCTTTCCCTTCGAGAGCCGCGACTGCCTGATCCAACCGCGTGATGTCGTCACTTGCGATTCGCTCGAACTTCGAGGCCAGGTAACGTGCGCCATCAGACTCTGCGCAGGCGAGCTCGCCCATGAGCGCGACGAGGTTTTTTTGCACAGCGGTCAGCAACGCGCTGGTCGCGGCATCATCGCCGTCGGGAATGAGGTGTGGCTTGACGGAGCCAATCGCCACGTTGAGTTCGTCGAACGCGCCCACCGCCTCGATTTGGGGGTGGTCTTTCGACACACGCTGACCGTAGAGCAGGCTCGTCGAGCCGTCGTCTCCGGTGCGAGTGGCGATGGTACGCATGGGGGCGATCGACGGCAGGCGGCTGCAGCGGGGCCGAATTACGTGATCTTGCGCGCCGCCATTTGTGCCCGAAGACAGAGCTCGGCGGCCTTGAACGCATGGGTCTGCGTCATCGCCTTTTCCGTCCGGTTCAGGCAGTCGAGGATGAGCTGGCCGAAAAAGCGAAACCCAACCTGGCCGGTGACGTTGAGGTGACGCTCGCCGGCGTCGTCGACAAGGTAGACGTTGTCTCCGGCCCTGTCGCGGGCGACATCGACATATTTGCGCAGCTCGATCGTGCCCTTGGTGCCAAGAATCACGGTCCGGCCGTCGCCCCACGTGCTGAGTCCGTTGGGCGTGAACCAGTCGACCCGGATGTAGTTTGACGTACCGTTGTTGCCGAGGAGTGAGGCTTCGCCGAAATCTTCAAACTCGGGTTTGTCGGGGTTGGCAAAATTACCCACCGCAGCCTGGGTCACGGTGGCATCGGTCGCGCCGGTATAGGTAAGAAACTGTTCAAATTGGTGGCTGCCGATGTCGGTGAGGATGCCGCCGAATTTTGCCTTTTCGAAAAACCACGAGGGGCGGTTCGCTTTCCCCAGCCGGTGCGGACCGAGGCCAATGACCTGGATCACCTTTCCGATGACGCCGGCGGCGATGAGGTCGGTCGCGTACATCGCGGATTCGACGTGAAGCCGCTCCGAGAAATAAACCATGTACTTGCGCCCCGTCCGGGCGACTGCGGCCTTGGCGGCGTCCAACTGATCCAGGGTGGTGAAGGGGGTCTTGTCGGTGAAATAATCCTTTCCCGCCGCCATCACCCGGAGGCCGATCGGTCCACGGTCGCACGGGATCGCAGCCGCGGTTACGAGGTTCACTCCGCCATCGGCGAGGATCTCGTCCAAGGAACGGGCCACCCGGGCCTGGGGATACTTTGCCGTAAAAGCGGCGACCTTTTTCTCGTCCGGATCGTAGACCCATTTCAATTCCGCGCCGGCTTCGATCAGGCCGTTGCATTGTCCGTAGATGTGCCCGTGGTCGAGGTGGGCGGCCGCAAAGGTAAACTCGCCCGCCTTCACCACGGGGCTGGGCTTGCCCTGCGGGGCGTAGTTCATGCCGTCTGCTTTTTGGGTCTGGCTCATAAATGGAGGTTCGAGGGCTGCACGGCATCGTCCCGGCGCGGAGTGCGATGGCAATCCGTCCGTTATTTTTTCGCCGCCGCCTTGGTTTCCTTCCCCAAAGTCTTCACCGCCTCATTTACGGCGGCCCGGGATTTTTTTTCCATCCGCTCGATGAAGAGGATGCCGTTCAGGTGATCGACCTCGTGCTGGATGCAGCGCGAGAAGAGGCCGTCGCATTTCAGGACATGCGGGACGCCGCGTTCATCGTGGAACTTGACAGTGATCTCGTCCGGTCGCTCTACGTCGCCCCGGATTTTCGGGAACGACAGGCAGCCTTCCTCGTAAAGGGTCCGCTCGGTTCCGGGTGTGACGGTGATTTGCGGATTGGCGAGCGCCATCGGCATGAAAAGATCCATGGGAGGGCGGGCACCGTCGAGTTCCCACGAGAAATCCGCGTCCGACTCCCGGAGGTCGACCACGCAGAGCTGGATGGCGCGGCCGATTTGCTGGGCGGCGAGCCCGATGCCGCCGGCGGCGTGCATCGCCTCCAACATCTCGTTCGCGAGTCGAGTCAGGGCAGGGTCAAATGCGGTGACTTTCTCGCCCTTTGCGTGCAAAACCGGTTCGTTGTAGTGAACAATTCGGAGCGACATCGGTCGGTAAGAGGCGCAGCGTGGGTTTGCGTATTCCGATCGGCAAATAAAATACTTCGATTGATGAGCGTTTCTCCCCCGAGTCATCACGCCCCGTCCGCGTTTACGGCGCCGATCTTGGTGATGCTTGGACTTGGAATCGCGGTTGGTGCCTGGTTGCTCCCGGTCAACCTGCGTTCATTGAGCCCGACGCTTCTGCGTGCCGCCGGCAACGGCACTCCGACGCTGGGCGGGTATGGTCGTGATTTGGTGGATGTTGAAAAAATCGGACCCGCGGCGCTGGTTCTTGCCGCCGCGCGCCTGACCGACGATCCGCGGGTGCCGGCGCTGGCTTCGGCGCTGGAGCAATTCGCTTCCCGCCAACCCGGACTCGTGGCGTGGGGCGGTTGGGATCCTGCGTTGGATCCGCTTTTCAATTTACGGGCGACCACTGACAACCGCGGCAGCACACCGGTTCTCACGTTTTTCATTCCGGAAAGGGCGCGCGACACATTAAGGAAGCACCTGTCGAAATCGGGTTCGGAAGGCGTGCAGACCATCTTGCGCTTGCGAGATTTGGTGGCCACGGGCCGGTTTGTACCCGCAACGCGGCCCGGAGGGCAGCCGCTCGACGCACTGATCCTCCTCACCGGGTTGCTCTATCAGGGACAACACCTTTCCGCTCCGTTGCAGCGCGAACTCAGGGCGATGGCTGAGGCTTCGCTGCAGCAGAATGAACTGGGTGAACTTGAGGGCTTCTTCATCAATCTCCTATCCCTCGGGCGGCGACTCGACTGGTCTCAGCTCGCCGAACTCGGACGACGGACCGACAGCGTCAAGACGGTCGGCGAGTTTGCCCATCTCGCGCGGGTCGCCCCGGATCAGCTGCCGCTGATTTATGCCGCGGCGTTGTTCTCCGATTCGGCGGATCGCGTTGCTGCCTATCTGATCACTTTCGGGAAATCCGGAGTTGAGGATCTGAAACTGGCGCTCGCGCACGGTCAGGGCGCGGTTGGGCAGCTGATGACCCGGCAGGTACCGGTCAATCGTACCGGAGTCGGTGGTTTGAGCAGTGCGGCCGAAATGGCGCTGCTGCATCCCCAGTTGCTGCTGGGCCTGAAATATTTCGGATATTTCCTCGGGGTTTTTCTGGTCCTTCGGGGCCTTGACCGATGGCTGGTGACGCCCAGTGGCGGTGTCGCTGGGTTGCCGGTGGTCGTCGGACACATGAAGTCTGGGTTCATTTCGGTCCTTTTCGCGCTCCTCTTCATCGTGGTCAGCGAGCCCTTCATCCTCCAGGCAGCGCCCCTGTCCGAATTTCAGTTTCGCCTGCCGGTGCTGGTCTCGGTGGCGAACTCTCCCGTCTCTCCGCCGTCAAAATCCGTCACCTCCATGGACTCCTCCACGCTCCTCTCCATTGGCTTTTTCGCCGCCTTGCAAATCGCGATGTACTTCACGTGCCTGCTGAAAATCCGCGAGGTCTCGCGGCAGGCGGTCCCCGCCCTCGTAAAACTGCGACTCATGGAAAACGAGGAGAACCTCTTCGATGGCGGACTCTATGTCGGCATCGGCGGCACGGCGACCGCACTCGTCCTGCAGGTTCTCGGGGTGATCGAGCCGAACCTGCTGGCCGCGTATTCGTCGAATCTCTTCGGCATCACCTGTGTGGCATTGGTGAAGATTCGCCACGTTCGCCCCTACAAACGCGAGCTGATCCTTGAGGGCCAGGCCGGGCTGACGGTCGCGCCCGAGGCCGCGGTGCGCTGAACGCGAGCGCCATGAACAAGACGCTCCTGCTGATCCTCTGCGATTTTCTCCTGCTGAATCTTCTCGCGCTCACGCGGTGGGAAAAAGCGGAGCCGCCGCGGGCCAAGCAACCTCCAGTGCCGGAACTCGCCGCCAACGCGGTGACCAAGGATCAGGACCTGGTTGAGACGATGCGGCAGTCGCTGGCCGACGAGAAGACTTCGCGCGATGAATTGGCGAAGAAGCTTTCCGTCGCGGACTCGACGCTGGCTGCGCGAGAGCAAAGCCTCACGCAGGTTCAGGCGGAACGGACCAAGCTCGCAGCGGAGCGCAACGCGGTCGCGGCCACGCTGAGCGAGACGCAGCAGGCGGCGTCCGATTTGGCGAAAAAATTCAACGTCGCTATCCAGGAGGCGTCGATGACGAAGGGCCAGCTCGCGCAGATTCAGCGGGACCTGGCCGACAAGCAGGCCGAGTCGGAGCGGCAACGCGCCGCCTTGGCCGCCCTTGAGCAGCAGCAGGCTGGGGCCCGCCGGCAGATTGAAGTCCTCACGATGGCCACCATCCTCGCCGAGCAGGAAAAGAAGAACCTGCGGGAGACGGCTGACGCCTTGAAAAGCCAGGTCGAACTGGAACGATCCGAACGGATCAAGGTGCTCGAAGCGAACACCCAACTTGCGCAGGGAGTCGGCCAATTGGCGGAAAAGTCTGGGGAGCTCACCCGCGAAATTCGGGACAACCGTCCCATCAATGCCAACGTCCTGTTTAACGATTATCTCTCGAATCGGGTGACGGCGAGTTTTGCCGCGTCGCGCAAGGGATTCATCGGGCAATCGAATCGTGCGAAGGAAGCGACGACGGTGTTGGTGACGGACGGGCGGCAGATCTTCGCATTGCTGCACATCGCCGAAACGGTGTTTTCACTCGGGGAAAATGGGAGCGATTGGGAGAGTCTGGTGGTCGAGCTCGCTCGGGGCGGGGCGGGCCCCAGTGCCGCCGGCCAGGTGCAATTTCTCGCGCAGGACGTTCGGGTGGTCGTACTGCCGATCGAGACCGCCCAGGTGATCGCCCTGGGGGCAAAAGTCTATCCACTCGCAGTCGATCCGTTCAAATTTCCGGATGCGGTGCTGATCGATGGCAATGGGCGCGGCTACGGTGAGATTGGCTTTAAGCTGGACCCGGCCGAAGCGGGTTTCGTGCGGGTGGACAATCGCTTTTTCAAGCGGCTGTTTGGAGACTTCGCGCCGAAGCGCGGTGACTTGGTCTTTGCCAAAACGGGCGAACTGCTCGGGATCATGGTGAACAGTGACTACTGTGCGTTGTTGAAGCACTTCAACGCCCTGAAGACGATTTCCACAGGAGCCGACATTCGTGGTCAGTCAACCGCGGCTCTCTTCGACGATCTGATCGCCCGGATGCGTGCGCTGCCCGCCAAGCTGCAATAGGCGACGGGTATAGCCGGCGTGAGGCAAGAGTGATTGCGTGGCCCGCTGACCGCGGCACTCTGCAGCTCGTGAAAGCACTTTTAATCCTCACCCTGATGGTGGCGTTCGAAGGCCGGATCGTTGCCGGAGAAACGATCTGGCTCCTCGACAACCAGGCCAAGATTGGCGGCCACGCTGTGACGATTTTTGGCGAGCCAGCGTTGCGCACCGAGGCCGGCGCCGCCGCAATTTGGTTTGATGGGGTGCAAGACGGTCTTTGGTTGCGGGACATTCCGTTCTCCGGGCAAAGCCAATTCACGATTGAAATCTTGTTTCAGCCGGCCGCGGACGGCCCGACCGAGCAGCGTTTTTTCCATTCGGAAGATACCCAGGGGCGGCGCGCACTGATCGAGACGCGACTAGATGGCAAAGGCGGTTGGTGGCTCGATACGTTCATCGTCACGCCGGCGGCCGGCCCTGGGGTTACATTGGTGGACCCCCGTTGCGTGCACCCGACTGGACGGTGGTATTGGGCGGCGTTGCGCTACGACGGGAAGACGATGGCGCACTTTGTGAACGGCCGAAAGGAGCGCGAGGAACGCGTGCCGTTTGAGAAATTTGGTCCTGGCCAAACCTCGCTCGGAGTTCGTCAGAACAAGGTACACTGGTTCAAGGGGGCGATCCGCGAAGTGCGTTTTCACTCGCGCCCAGTCGCGGACGATGACTTGCAGCGGGTGCGGTGAATGTCAGGGCAGTCGTCGAATCCGGAGAGCATGGTAGGGTAGCCCCGGAAGGTGCACTGCCTTTTGGCCTTGGTCTTCAAACGTGTAGGCGTCGCGCTTTTTCGCCACGAACACCCCTGGCGTCCGGCTGATTGTCATGCTCCAGGTATCAATCACCTCCACCGCGAAACGGTCGCCTTCCTTGACCCGATCCTTGTGGAGTGCAAACAGCCATTGCGCTGGTTTTTCGTGCCCAAAATAGACGAGGTAATATTCCCCCGGCACTCCGGCGGTGTGGGTGTCTTGCCACTTGTCGATGGGATTGAGTCCGCCAGGCGGGGAATCCTCCAGAACGCGACGGAGAAACGCGAGGCGGGCGGGACTCTGTCCACGCAGGGTTCCGCCTTTCGACCACCAAAGCACGTCGTCGTCCGGATGAAGATACGTTTCGCCGTGTCCCACATAGGTGCCGGCAACCGTCCCCATCCAAAAACGCAGGACGAGTTCCTCTGCGGTGAGATTGCCCCAGCGTCGCGGAATGTCGCCCTCGTATTTCACCTCGTCGAAGACGATCGGCTTGCGGTAGGCGTCGCGATAGAGCACGGCCCGCTCGGCATCGAGGACGGCGGCCCCATTTTGGATGCTTGCGTGCGTCACCCACGGTTGGGTGTGATTGTAGAGCATGGTTCCGTTGTGAATCGAACGGAGGTGGTCGTGCGGATCGGTGCGCTGCACGATTTGAAAAAGACGGTCCCAGTCGTTTTCGGTTTTTTCCTTCATGAAATCATATTCGTTGGCGAGCGACCACCACACGTTGCGGTAGGCGGCCAACCGAGCCACGACGTAACGAAGATAGCGGTCGTCCACCGTGGCTTCCATGCGGTCAAAACCCCACCGTCCCTTGTCATACGGATGAAAGAGGATCAAATCGGCTTCGAGGCCAAGACTTCCGAGTTGCGCAATGCGCCGTTCGAGGTGTTGGAAGAAAGACGGATTGAAGCGCGAATAATCCCAATGCGTCGGAGGCTTGCCGGCGAAGGGGTAGAGCGGCGGATCGTTTTTGTTCCAATCGTAGTTTTTCGGAAAGACGCACATCCGGAGTTTGTTGAACGGGGATGCCGCGAGGGTGCGAAGCGTTTGCTCTTCAAGCGCATCACCCTGATGCGTCCAGGCATAGCAGGTGGTGCCGATTTGCCGGAAAGGTGTGCCGTCGGCGTACGCGAAGTGAAATGTGTCGCGCACCCGCACCGGACCGTGGTTGTTCGTCGCGGCAGCCGTAACGACGAACTTACCCGTCTGCGCATCGAGGGAGGGGAGATTGCTGTGAGTGACGAAACTCCAGGAACCGACGGTCTCGGGCATGAAACGCAGCCGGTAGACGCCGTTGCCGTCGTAGAATCCAGCGACCTCGCGTGAGGGCGCGCCTCCGGTCGGAGTGAAAACCGCGGTCAAATTCACGTCGACAAATGGATTGCCGTCGGCGGGACCCCGTAACTCGGTTTCGAAAATACCCCAGCGTTCGACAACTGTCGGCGCGGCGGCACGCGCCACGATGGCCAGGATGAGCAGGAATAGAAAACGAATCATGCGGCGGAAAAGCCCTAACAAAACGTGGCACGGACGCGAGCGTCACGTGCCACGGAGAAAACGGTTCTAAAGGGGGCTTACCAGACGCCGCGGACGCCGAGCTCGAAGATCGGGTCGCCGTACTCCGCGTGGTTGATCGGTACGTTCGGCGACGACATGATGATGGGGCGGCCGAAAATATTTCGCGCCTGGAAATAGGGCGTGAACCGGCGGCTCCACTTGTAGTCCATCCGGATATCCACGAGCTCGCGAGGCGCCTGATAGGAGAGCTCGTTGAAATACGAATTTACGGCCGGGCTGGCGTTGGAGTAGCGCACCGTCTTGCGCGAGATGCCCTTGAGGACCTTGCCGGTGTAGTTGGACGTAACGGTGAACCCGAATTTCCCGAGGCTGTAGTTGACGGTCACGTTGAACGCGCGTTTTACGGCGGCGAGTTCGAGGGTGTTGTTGACCTGGTCGAGGATGGAGGCGTTGAGGTTGGGGTCGGTCGCGGTGTTGTTGAAGACGGCCTTGGTTTTGATCGGGTCGGTTTGCAGCAGGGTGGCGTTGGCCTGAAGTCCGACAGTGCCGAATGCCTTGGGAATGAACGCCAGATTCTGCGCGTAACCGAGTTCGATGCCGTTGTAGTGGCCGGCTTCGGGCACGTTGTAGTTGTAGGTCACGTCGTATTGGTCGAAGGGACTGCCGAGCGCTCCCTGGGAAATGCCCAGTTCCGTGGCCGTGGCAGCCGTGAGTCCCTGTTTGGACGCGAAGATGAAATTCTTCAGGGATTTCCGGAAAATCGAGGCGGAGACGTAGCCGGAACGGCTGAAGTAGTATTCGATGCCGGCGTCGTAGTTCACGACATTGTAGGGCTCGAGTTTCGGGTTGTAGATGGAGATCGAGCCGCGGCTGTTGGCCGAGGTGGGGTCGGTGACCGTGGGGAGGCCGGGCAGGAGGTCACCGTAGTCGGGCAGCCCGATCGAGGTGGCGGCGCCGAAACGCACCACCAGGTTCTTGGTCGGGGTGTATTTGAGATTCAGTGACGGAAACCAGTCCTGGTGGCTGAAATTTGCCTTGACGATCTTGGGCAGTGTTGAGAGGCGGTTTTCCGCGTCGGTGCTGCGATCCTCGTAACGCACGCCGGCCACGACGAGAAACTCCGGCAGCGGCTTCACGTCGAAGCGCGCATAACCGGCCTTGGTGGTGTCGTCGAACCGGGCGAGGACGTCGCTGGCCGGCGTGTACGGCAGGTAGGCGTTGCCGCCCAGCTGGGAATAGGCCTTGTAGACGCTGACAAAGTTGAAGGCCGGCAGTCCGTAGCCGATGCCGTGGTTCGAAAAATTGTCGTCGACCAGTCCGGCGAGTTGCGAGCCCGTGACGGCGGAAGCGCCACCGAATCCGGTGGCGGCGGTCGTGCCCGTGCGGTTGAAGATCCGGTTGTCGATGTTGCGAGTCGTGAGATCGAGGCGCCCGCCGACCTTCACCGTGATTGGAATGGTCGTAGTGAGAGGCAGCTTGTAGTCGAGCGAGCCGCCGTCCCGGGTGTCGACCCCGGTTTGCGGCCGGCTGCGTATCTGGGTCATGCTGTATTTGCTCATGTCGCGCAGATCGACCGCACCTGCAGCGTCGGTGATGGTGTAGGTGGGAACGATGGCGCCGATGTTGGAAAACGTCACGTTGAGCCCGCTGCGCGTCATCGTCGCGTCCGAATACCAGGAACCCGTGGTGTCGCGATATTTGCTGTAGGCCTGGCTCCAATACGTGCTGGCTTCAAGTTTCGCCGCATTGGCAAAGTTGTGAGTGAGGTTGGCGGTGCCATTGAGGGTCACGCCGGACTTCCAGCGGTTGATTGACTGGAGGGCGGCGCTGCCCGCACTGGCGCGGCCGACCACCGTGCCGTAGCTGTAGACCGGCGTGGAGGTTGAACTCAGCGCCGCCGAGGTGGTGCCCGGCAGGAAGGGCAGGCCGCCCGTCGCGATGGTGACGGCCCGGTCGGTGAAGAGCAGATCGTAGAAATTCCACTGGCCGCTGACCGAGAGTTTCGTGTTTTCCGCGAGCTTGTAGTCGACCTGCCCGGAAACAGCCTGGCGGCGGGTGTTTTTCTGCTCGTTCTGCAGATTCCAGGAACTGAGGGCCGGAGTGCCCGGGACGGCGCCGTTCGCGGGGTTGTATTCCCACGTGTAGGTCGAGCGCGGGTAGTTGTTGAAGAGTTGCGAATTTTTGTAGCTCAGGTTGATGCCAAGATCGTCGCGAAGGCGGGCGGCGTAATTGAGGTCGAAGCCGGGCAGGATTTTTCGACTCAACTGCTGGCCCCAGCCTTCCGTCGCCTTGAGATACAGATCGGAACTCGTGGCCTGAAAGTAGGTGCGGTAGGTGAGGAGACTGCCCTGGCGGTCGAAGGCGCTCTTGGTCACCATGTTGATCGAGCCGCCAGTACTCGTCGCTGGCATTTCGGGCGTGAGCGTTTTGAATACCTCGACCGTCTCGATGTTGTTGATCGAAACCTGTTCGAATTCGAAGCGGCGTTGAGTCGCCCCGGATGTGGCGCTGGCCATGGGGTTGCCGTTCAGCGTCACGTTGGTGAAAGCGGTCGACATGCCGCGCAGGGTGGCGGCGCGGGCGTCGTTGGCATTGTAGTCGATCCCGACCCCGGGGAGGAACTTGATGTATTCCGCCGCGTTGCCCTCGGCGACATCGCCGTATTGATCGCCTGCGGCGACCAATTTCAAGTTGTCGGAGCTCTTCTGCAGCGCGATCGCCTGGGACATGCCTTCCTTGGTTCCGGCCACTTTGAATGCCGAAAGCTGTACGATGCCGCTTGAACCCAGACGAATGTTGGCCATAGCGGCTTGACCGGCGTTCACAACCACCGATTCAGAAGCGCCCTCAAGTCCGGGATAGGAGACAACGATGTTGCGTGAGCCGGTGGGAACATCGCGGAGCGTGAAGCGACCTTCGCGTTCGGTGGCCACGTGAAGGCTCGTTCCTTCGACGTTGACGTCGGCGCCTTCGAGGAACTTGCCGGTGGTGGCGTCAATCACCGTGCCGGTGATGGTTCCGCCGATGCCTTGCGCACGGGCATTGAAACTGCCCGAGGTCAGGAGCAGCGCCAGGGCGAATAGGGCGCTGAGTGCGCCAGCAAAGGGGCGGAGCGTGGAGACATGACAAGGATGGGCGGGTGCGGACATGGCGGGTTTGGGTTGCCGAAGGCCGATCGGGGCGAGCGGTTCTTCGCTCCCTTCCGTGTTTCAAACCGCCGCGCCTTCGTCAAACGTAAAAGGACACGTGTCCGTATCGTGAATTCGGCGAACCATTCACTCCCGCCCGCAGCGGAGCATGACGTCTGGCGGAACCGGTGCCGGCCGGATCCTTCGTCGGACAGTCATGGGTCGATGTTCCGCCAGCCTGACCGAGACCGGTCGCGCTATTTCTTTTTCTGATCCCAGTTCTGCTCGGCGGTGATTCGATTCAGGGTGGCGATCGGCGGGAACGTTTTGGCGAGCACGTCCCATTTGGCGAGGTAGTTGAGCGCCCGGGTGACTGAGGTGATCTCGCCCTTCTTCTTCTCTCGGTCGGCGGAAGTTAGGGACTGCGCGCGGGCGGCGTAGTCCACGGCCATTTTCTCGACCGCTTGAAGCGTGGTTGGGTCTTTCTCATACACGAGCGACTCGGCGAGTTGCAGCATTTCCGCGGGGGATGTGCCGCCGAGTTTGGACGCGGCATTGCGCAAGGTGGCCGCGAGTTCCGTTCGTTTCGCGCTGGTCGCCTCGACCGAAAGATAGCCATCTGTGCCCCCTTCGACGGAGCGCAGCGGAAGATTGCGGTACCAGATATTACGGAAGCGGACGGGATTTCCGTGGTCCTGAAGCTTGAGTGGTCCCTTGGCGGGGAACGGGCCGGCGTATGAACGCTTCATGTTTCCCCCGGGACCCTCCAGCGGGGTGTGATCCTGCACCAACACGCCGTTGCAGAAGACCGTGACATAACCTGGATCCAGCACTCGGGAGCCGTCGTAGACCGGCCGGCGGAAGACAATGTCGAACACTTGGTATTCCCCGGGGGGATTCAGGGCGTTGGCCAGCGGTGGATTGGTGCCATAAATCGCGGCGGCGAATCCGTCGGCGTAGGTGGGGTTGTTGTAGTTGTCCAGCACCTGCACCTCGAGGAGGCCCATGAGAAAAATTCCGCTGTTGCCGCGGCCCTGGCTGTCACCTTGAACGTTTTTCGGCGCAGCCCACTCCACGTGCAACTGGCAGTCGCCGAACTCCTCCTTCGTGCGGATGTAGCCGGATTTGGGAACGCACTCCATGGCGCCGTCGCGAACAATCCACTTGGTCGGACCGCCCTCCTTTGCGTCGGATGTCCATTTTTCGAGTGACGCGGAGGTGCCGTCGAAAAGCATCACGGCATCTGACGGAGGTTTACCGGGAGTGGACGGGGAACTGAACGTTCCGGGTTCGACCCTCTTGGGTTGAGGGCGATTACGATCGTGAATGGCCCACGGATGGTGCGCGTCCGGAGCGTCACCGGAAAACGGGGCGCCGGTCGAAGCCGCGCCGTGTCCGTTGGAGGCGAGGAGCAGGAAAGGAGAAAGGAGCAGGGCAAGATTTCGGATTCTCATGGGGAGGTTTGGGCCGGACGGGAGGGAAATTCCCACGCGGGAATGGAGGTGTCACGTGCATCCAACCGGACGAAACGGCGGTGGCAAGAGTCCGTGATGGATTTACGTTGAGCCGGACGAGGTGCGAGCTGGACTCGTAGGGTGCCCTCAATGCGTCCGAATATCCTCTGGATCGTCACCACGCAGTGGCGCGCTCAGGCAACCGGCTATGCCGGCGATTCCAATGCGAGGACGCCGTTTCTGGATGCGATGGCGGCGAGCGCGGTCCGATTCACCCAGGCAGTGACCCCGCATCCCTTCGGGCCGTTTGCCCGGGCCGCGCTCCTGACGGGAGTTCGTTCGCCGGAAAACGGAGTGCGTGAATATTTTGATCCATTGCCCGCCGGGACACGGACGATCGCGCATACGATGGGGGAACGTGGATATGACACGGGATTTTTCGGGAAATGGCATCTGGGGAAACGCGATCCTGATGCGGCCTTGGTCGGCGAGACCCATGCGCGAATCGTAGTGCCGCCCGAATCACGCGGTGGTTTTGAAACGTGGGAGGGCTTTGAGAGCGGTTTTCTGCTGAACGATCCAATTCTCCACGGGTCGCGGCTGCCGCAGCCGGTCGTTTTTCCGGGCTACCAGAGCGATGTTCTGTGCGAGCAGGCGGCCGGGTGGATTAAGCGATCCCGTCCGTGGTTTTGCGTGGTGAGCCTCGAATCACCGCACCCTCCGTATGACGCGGGGGCTGCCGGGGTTTGCGGGCCGGATCCAAGTGCGCTTACTCTCCGGCCCAACGTGCCGCGTGGAACGGAAGTAGAGGCAAGGTCGCGTCGCGAACTTGCCGGCTATTACGCCCATCTTGAAGCGACAGATCGGGCGGTGGGGCGGTTGGTTGATGGAATCGCCGACCCCAACACGATCGTCGTTTTCACATCCGTGCACGGCGACATGCACGGCTCACATGGTTTATTTCGGAAAGGCTGGCCTTACGAGGAAAGCGTGCGTGTTCCCCTCCTCGTACGTTTCCCTGACCGGAAGGGCTGCATGGATTACGCCGCGATTTCCTTGCAAGACTTGCCGGCATTGACCGAGCGGTGGAGCGATCGATTGGCAACGTTTGCGGGGGCGCCTTTTTCGCGCATCTCCATGCCCTGTGTGGTGAACCTGCCGCATCAATGCAACCGGACCTGGTATGGCATGCGCACCCCTCAGCGGAAACTAATCCTCAATGCCGATGGAACGCCGTGGCTTTTTTTCGATTTGGAAAAAGATCCGGGAGAAGAGGCGAATCTGACGACTGATCCCCGGCGAACGGAGGAACTCGCTTCGCTTCGCCGCCTCCTTTAGCTAGAGCCTGTCCCTCAGCGACAGTCGACCGATTCTTCATAGGAGAAAGGAGGAAAACCGACGCGCGGCGAAGGTGATATGCGGGGTCAAAACGTCGGCATGAGGGCAAAAACCG
>CANJIU010000056.1 GCA_947474365.1 Opitutia bacterium
CGGCACCCGAAGCGAAAACAAAACTTCCGCCGCTGAAGGCGAGCCCGCTGCCGCTGGCGATATTAATCTTTGCTCCGCTCGCGTTCGAGCCGCCGCCTCCGAGGGAAAGTGTGCCAGCGTTGACGTTGACCGTGCCGGTGTTGGCAAACGGCAGCCCGATCGTCGTCGTGCCAGCGGCGTTCTTGTTGTACGTGCCCGCGTTGGAAAACGTGCCGGCCGTGCCGCCGAACGCGTTGCTCAGGGAATCGGACGCCGTGTCGGTGAACGTACCGTTGTTCGTAATCGAGCCGCCGCTCCCCGTCCGCATCTGTCCGCCCGTCCACGTGATCGTGCCATGGTTCACGATCGCCCGCTGGACGAAGTCGTGCGTCGCTGTCGTGATCGCCAGCGTCGCGCCGCTCTGGATCGACAGCGTGCCCGCCCCGTTCATGTTGCCGCCGCTCCAGGTCGAGCCCGCGCCAGTGAGGGTCAACACGGCAACGCCGCCGACGTTTCCTCCCGACAACTGCAACCGTGCAACGGAAACACCGCTGTCAACCGAGACCGATCCCGTGGAAACCTGCGCCAAATCGGCAGGGCCTGGAAGTGAGCCACCGTTCCAGTTAGCCGGCGTGTTCCAACTGCCGTTTGAACCGCCCCAAACCACCGTGACCTGTGCCGATAACCGACCAAGCGCCGCGGCGAGTCCGATTGTCAGACCGACGTGACGGACAATTCGGACGTAGAGTGGAGCGACAAATCTCATTCGTGGCAGGTCACGACGAGATTGACTCAACCATCAAGTGAGTCGAACGCATTTCCCACGATTCTGGGGAAGTAGTGGCTCGCACGTCCCAACAAAAAACGAGCAGAACAATTCCCCAAGAACGACGAGGGATCTCCGCCAGATTAGATCGTTCGATTCACGGGAGCCGGTCCCAAACGGCCCTACCAGACTAGGGCCATTTTCGGGTGACCATACTACCTATCGCGTACGCGTTTCCCGTTGCCGGTGGCCACTGCCCGATTTCATAACAGCGGGCGTGATCGAAATCGATCCTCCGACGGACCTCCACCCGCCACCCCGCGGTGACTTCGCCCCCACCCGGTGGAGCGTGGTGCTGGACGCACGCGGCGACGATTCGCGTAAAAGGCCGGCGCTTGAGAAGCTTTGTCACATTTATTGGCGGCCCGTCTACAGCTTCCTCCGCCGGCACGGTCATTCACCGACGGACGCCGAGGACACGACGCAGGAATTTTTCTTTCATCTCGTATCGGGTGATTTTTTTGACCGACCGGACCCGGCCCGCGGTCGGTTTCGCAGCTATCTCATCGGTGCGCTCCGGAATTTTGTCGGCCACCAACGCGAACATGCGACGGCGGTGAAACGGGGTGGCCGGGTAAAGTTTGTCGCGCTTGGAACGCATGACGGCGAGAGAGAATTTGCCGCCGTCGCCCATCCTGATCTGGATCCGAGTGAGGCGTACGAATTGTCGTGGGCCGTCACGGTGCTCGGCGAAGCGCTTCAAAAATTGGGCAACGAGCAGCAGGCCGCCGGACGAGAGGTCGTTTTTTCCACCCTCAAACCGTTTCTGCACCGTTCCGCGTCCGCCGGTGACTACGAACAGGCCGCAAAGACGCTCAATACCTCACGCGCAACCGTGGCGGTCTGGCTCCACCGGCTCACGGCCAGACTTGCCGAGTTGGTGAAGCTGGAGGTAGCCGCCACTTTGGAAAACCCAGACGACGCGGACCAGGAATTGCGCCATTTGCTCGCCGTGTTTCGCCGTTGACGGCGAAATCCATGCCATCATCTGCCTCAGTCAACCAATCACCGTGTCCGCAATGCGGTCGCGCGGAGAACGGCCGCATGGATGAGACGGGCATCTGCCTCCATTGCGCCGGCGCCCGGATTTTTTCGCTCACGGTCAATGACAAGTCCATGCTCCCGTCCTCCGAGCCGACCACCGAAGCCAAAGTGGGGCCGGACCGGATCGGGCCCTACGCGATTATCGGCGAATTGGGTCGGGGCGGCATGGGATCGGTTTACCTGGCGCAGCACACTGGGCTCGGTCGCATTGTCGCGCTCAAGGTCATCCCTTCCCGCGGAGGCGCGCCCCCCGGGTTGGAGATGCGGTTTCTGCGCGAGGCCCGAACCGTCGCGCGGCTCAGCCACCCCAACATCATCGCTGTACATGATGCCGGCCATGCCGACGGCCATGCGTATTTCGCGATGGACTATTTCGAGGATGGCGATCTCGCCCGGCGCCTCCGCGCCCAGCCGTACAGCCCACGCGAGGCGGCGAATCTCATGCAAAGCGTGGCGGAAGCGATCGCGTACAGCCACGCGGCCGGCGTGTTACATCGTGATCTCAAGCCGTCGAACGTGCTGCTCGACGGCGGTGCACCGCGCGTCGCCGACTTCGGACTCGCGACCGAGCTCGACAGCGCGATCGGCCTGACTGCGCGCACGGCGGTGCTGGGCACACCGCACTATCTCGCGCCCGAAGCGTTGAGCCGGGGAAGCGGCGCGCAAGGCGTGGCATCGGACGTCTACTCGCTCGGCGTGATCCTGCATGAGATGCTGACCGGGCGCACGCCGTTTGCCGGCGCCTCTCCGGCCGAGCTTCCCGGACTGCTGGCGCGGGCCGACGCTCCGGATCTTCGGCTCCTCGCGCCGCAAGTGCCGCACGATCTGGCGACGATTTGCGCCAAGTGCCTCGAATTCGAAGCCGCCGGACGTTATCCGACGGCCGCCGCGCTGGCCGACGATCTGCGCCGCTTCAATGCCGGCGAGCCGATCAAGGCGCGCCCGGTTTCC
The DNA here is from genome assembly GCA_947474365.1 of Opitutia bacterium. Lineage (GTDB taxonomy): Bacteria > Verrucomicrobiota > Verrucomicrobiia > Opitutales > Opitutaceae > ER46. The sequence goes on from CANJIU010000056.1 coordinate 2,801, forward strand.
GCCGCCAGCCAGCTGATTCGCTGGGCCCGCCGACGTCCCGCGCTGGCCGCCACCTGGGTCCTGTCATTTTCGCTCGCAATCGCCTCGCTGACCGCCGCCGTGCTGATCAACCGCGAACGTGTCCGCACCGACGCGGAAGCAGCGTCAAATTTGGCGCTGGTCGAATTTCTCGGCAAAGACGTCCTTGGGCAGGCCACTCCTTCGGGCGAGCCAGATCGCGATCTCAAACTTCGCACGGCCCTCGATCGGGCGAGGGAAAATATTCCGCGACGCTTTGTGGCTGCACCCATTGCCGAGGCCTCGGTCCGTCTCATCCTCGCCAACATCTATTCCTCGCTTGGGGAGTACGCCGAAGCGGAGCGTCAATTGCGACGGACAGCGGCACTCCGCAAACTTCACCTTGGAGCAGGACATCCCGATAGCCTCCAGGCTGTCACCGAACTCGCGACGGTCCTCAACAGCCTTGGCCGCAACCAGGAGGCAGCCCGCTTGATTCGCCCCACCGTCGTCACTTTGGTGCAGACCCTCGGCCCGGAGCACTCCCATTCAATCAGCGCGATGGAAACGGAATCTCTGGTGGAATGGAAGCTGGGCCAAGTGACAAAGGCTGAGTCGCTCGCCCGCCACGTCCTCGAAATCTCCCGACGCGCCCTCGGCCCCGAACACGAACTCACCCGCAGCGCCTTGATCCAGCTCTCCAGCCTCGCCTCGCTGCAGGGCAAGACCGAGGAAGCGATTGCCTTGACCCGCGAGGCCGTCGCCTCGGCCGAGCAAGCCCTTGGGCCTCGTCATCCGCACACGCTCAGCGTTCGCGTCGATCTCGTCACCCTCGGCGCCGAGCAGGGGCGGATCAAGGAGGCGGAAACGGCGTTGCGAGAACTGTACCGCCAGATGGCGCGACAACTCGGGCCGGATCATCCCGAATCCCTGCGCACACTCAGCAATCTCGGCAGCGTCCTCATCCGGCTCGAACGACACCAGGAAGCCGAGGCGACCTATGCGGACCTCGTCGCGGCGCGGCTCCGCACCCAGGGCCCCGAGCATCCATCCACGTTGCTGGTCATGAAACAGCTCGCCCTCGCGCGCGGCCGCAATGGACATCTCGACGAGGCCATCGAACTCATGCGCGAGCTGATCGAAACCGGCACGCGCACGCTCGGACCGGAACACCCGACGACGCTGAATTATCATCGCAATCTCAGCTCGATGCTCATCAGCGCCCGCCGCTACGAAGAGGCCGTGGCCCCGGCTGAGACCGCCTATCACACGTCGCTCCGCGAATTTGGCCCAGACGAGGTCAGCACTCTGGCGGACGCGGAAGTTCTGGCCAACGCACTCCATTTCGTGCGACGCGACGCCGAAGCAGTGCCGATCTTGCGTCAGGCTTCCGAATCGTTGAAACGCAGTCAGCCTGGGCACTGGCGCACGCACCTTATCCTCGGGCAATTGGGCAACGTCCTCGCCGGCGACGGAAAGTTGGAGGAAGCTGAACCGCTCCTGCGCGAAAGTTACGCCGCACTGATGGCGCATCCCTCCTCGCTCCCCGCCAGCCGGCGCCAGATTCCGAACACGTTCGCCGAGCAGCTCGCCCGTCTTTGCACCACCCTCGGCCGCTCCGGGGAAGCCGCCGAGTGGCAGGCCAGGGCAGCCGTCGTTCCGACCGTGGGCGCAACGCCAAAATAGTTTCGCGGCGCTGTAATATCGGCCGGCCGTTTCACGGAGGAGAGAGTGGCGGGAACTATTTTGCCCCGCCCCGGGCATCCGCCCGGCGTTTATCATAAATCATACCTCCGTAATCAGATGAATCGAATCCTCCTCACCGCCCTCCGCGGGCTGCTGCTGTCGCTCGTTGCGACCGTTTGCTCCCGGGCCACGACCTATGACGTCGGGCCCGCTCCCGGTCAGATTCCCCAACTCGCCGGCGTTCCCTGGGGCGGTCTCCAACCGGGCGACGTCGTCAACATTTACGTCAAACCCGGTGGTTACCACGAAATCATCCAGATCTCCGCGGCTGGCACCGCCGCGCAACCGATCCTGATCCGCGGCATCCCCGACGCCTCTGGCGCGCTGCCCGTGATTGATGGCAACGGCGCCGTGATGGATCCCCACGTCGACTTCCGCAATTCGATCTTCGAGACCCTGGGCGTCATCCTCGTGACGCCCCGCAATTCGGGTTACGTTTATGGACAGACCTTTCCCTCATGGATCACGATCGAGTCGCTCGCGATCCGCAATGCGCTGTACACTTCGGACGGCACGATCCATTTCACCGATCAGCACGGCGCCACCCGGCTCTACGACGGGTTCGCCTGCGGCATCTACGTCGAGTTCGCCCGGCATCTCACCATCCGCGGCTGCGAAATCAGCAACAACGGGAATGGTGTTTTCGCGAACTCGAAGAATGGCGCCAACCAGGCCACGAGCGATCTGCTGATCGAGAAAAATTACATCCATGACAACGGCCAGCCTGTCATCGCCGGAATCAGCAATGGCTACGCCCATCACAATATCTATGTCGAAGCCGTCGGCGCGGTATACCAATATAACCGCTTCGGCCCGCTCCGGCCAAATTGTTACGGCTGCATGATCAAGGACCGTTCCTCAGGCACCGTCATTCGCTTCAATGAAGTCGTGAGCACCGATGCGTCCGACATATTTGCGATTCTCGATCCGCAGGGCGGCGCCGGGTACATCGAGACGCAGCCCGACTACCAGGACGCCTTCGTCTATGGCAACACGATCACCCTGCAGAACACCGCGACGCACTACGGCATCAACGTCGTCTGGTTCGGCGCGTACAACGGGACGACATCCTACCCGACGCTCCACCGCGGCACGTTGCACTTTTATCACAACACGGTCGTCAATCACCAGAGCGGCGTCGCCGCATTTTCCCTCACCGATCCGACCTACTCCGGCACGAACGCGATTTTCGAAAAGGTCGATGCGCGCAACAACCTCTTCTTCACCGACACCGCCATTAACGCGAACATCTACCAGGCGTTCCACCTCATCATCACCCCGGCCAGCCCGATCGTCGATCTTGGGATGAACTGGGTCAGTCCCGGCACGCTCATGTACTGGACGGGCCATCCGTCCGGCGCGATTGTCAACGGCTGGAGCAATCTCATCGTCGGCGACTACGCCGGAAAAAACGATCCCGGCTTCGCCGCGATGGCAGCGCTCAACTACCACCTCACAAGTTCGTCCGACTCGATCGACGCGGCCGGACCACTCGCCCCAGCCGTCATTGCAAAAGGTTATCTCCCCGATCACGAATACCTCGCACCCCAGTCGGTCGCGCCCCGCGTCGTGCTCGGCGCCAACGCCGATCTGGGCGCGTTCGAGACCAGTGCGATCTACGCGCAACCGCCCGTGAATCACGCGCCCGTCACCCTGCCCTCCGCGATCAATCTCACCGGCACGTCACCGGTCGCGATCACGCTCGCCGCCTACGACCCCGACGGCGACCCGCTCACCTACGCGTATTCGGCACAATCCGGCATCGGCACGCTCACCGGCGCGGCGCCGAACTTCGTCTTCACCCCACCCGCCGGCAACGGTTCCCTGATCATCGGGTACAACGCGAACGACGGTCAGATCACGGCGGCGCCCGGCTACACCTTCATCAGCTTCAATGCCACCGGCAATCCGCCGCCAACCGTCACCCTCGCCTCTCCCCTGGCCAACACGGTCGTCGCCAAATCCACGCCGATCGCGCTCACCGCCAACGCCAGCGACGACAACGGGATCAAGAAAGTGGAGTTCTACGTCGGAGCGAAACTCATCGGGACGGCGTTCGCCGCCCCTTACACGATCAACTGGAGCACCGCCACGGCGGGTCGCTATCAAGTCGTCGCCAGGGCCTATGATAACCTGAACGCGTCCACGTTTACTCCGGTGGTCTTCGTGACCGTAAAGTAAAAGACGTTGGTAAACTGAATATCGGTCGGGGCCGGGATGGCTTGGCCATTCCTCGTCACACCCAAGTTCAGCCGAATCGCGCAGGGGCGCAGCAAGTCTGCGCCCCTGCGTTGGGCCCGATCCCAAACTTCGCAATTCGTCTCAACGGGAAAGTCCTGGCTCACGCTGCGCGACCGGCGGATTCCACAGCGGCTTCGACGCGTCGAGCCCCAGTGCCGCCACTCCCGCCAAAAACAACGCACCGGCGCACGCGAGAAAAACGTAGCGTTGGCCGACCTCGCCGTTGGCGCCAACCGCTAGCAGCCACGGCACCATGACCGAGGTGAGCGACGCCCCGAAATTTCCCCACATGTTGGCCCAGCCCGACGCTGCCGCCGTCACGCGGCCACCGATGTCCTGCAAGAATGCCCACGTAGCCGGCGCACCCATGTCGACGGCGAACGACACCACGCCGCAGCAGGCAACAATGCCCCACGTGGAATCGATGAAGAGACAGCCGATGTAGGCGGCGCCAGCCAGAATCTTCGCCCCGCACAGCGGCAGCCGCCGCCCGTTGGTGACGCCAAACCGGCGCACGCACCAATCGCTCAGCAGTCCGCCCACAATTTGCCCGGCCATTCCGCACGCGAGCACCAGCGTAACCATCCGGCCGCCGGCGATCGGCTCGACGTGTTTCGCCTCCTTCAGATACGTGGGCAGCCACGTGATCAAAAACGCCCAGCCGATGTTGGCCAGGAACTGCATCGCCGCGTTCAGCCACAGGCTCCGGCTGCGGCAAAAGGCCGCGAGCACCCGGCCGAGTTCGCGCGTTGGCAACGGCGGCTCCGTCTTCGGACTGCCAATCAGCGCGCGCTCGGCGGCGTTGCAGTCGGGGTGCTCGGACGGACGGTTGCGCACCACCCGCCAATAAAGCGCCGCCACGATCAGCCCGATCCCGCCGTCAATCCAGAGCACAGGTCGCCAGTGTCCGAGACTCACGACCATCCAAGCGGTGAGAAACGGGGCGAGCGTCCCCCCAATTCGCCCGCCAAGCGTCACCCACGCGCTCGTGCGCGCACGTTCCGCCAGCGGCGCCCATTGCCGGATCAAGGCTCCACTGGTCGGATACGCCCCGGCCTCGGCCGCCCCGCACAACAGGCGCATCCCCATCAGCGCGGGAAACGTGCTCACCAGTCCGGTCAGCGCGGTGCAGACCGACCAGAGAACGATGTAGGTCGTCAACATCGGCCGCGCGCCGAAGCGATCGCTGACCCAGCCGGCGGGCACCTGAAACAGCGCGTACGAAAAAAAGAAAACACCGAGCACGCGGCCGATCTGTTCCTTGGTCAGGGCCACGTCCTCGTGAAACGAGGCGGCCTTCACGATCTCCGCCAGACAGATCCGGTCCAAGTAAAGGATGAACGCCATCGCCATGCTGACGGCGATAATCCGGCCGCGCACGCGGGACGCGGCTTCCGGAGTGGCCGTGCTCACGACCAGGTGTCCCGCAGGAAGCGCACAAAATTTCCGTGGAAGACGCCCTCGATGTCCGCGGTCGTCCAGCCGCGCGCGACCAGCAGATCGCCCAATTTCGCCACGTCGGCGATGCTGTCGACATCCTGCGGCGTCTGCTCGGTGCCGTATCCGCCGTCGAGATCCGTCCCGATGCCGACGTGCCGGGCGTTGCCCGCGAGCTGGCAGATGTGGTCGATGTGCTCGCAGATTTTTTCGAGCTTCAACCCGAAATCCTGCGGCTTGGATCGATGATGGGCCCAGCCGTGCACCATCATGATCGCGTCGAGCGCCATCCCGATGACGGCGCCGCGGGCGATCAGTTCCTTCAATTGTTCGTCGGTGAATTGCCGGTTCCAATTCGCCAGTGCCCGGCAGTTCGAATGGCTCGCCCAGATCCGCCCGTGGAAGCGGTTGATCGCATCCCAGAAACTCTCGTCGCAGAGATGCGTCGCATCGAGGATGATCCCCAGCCGTTCCATCTCGCGGAGCAGCTCGTGCCCACGCGGGGTGAGCGGCCCCTCATCGTCCGTGCCGTGACCATACACGCCCGGCCCGTAATGCACCGGGCCGAGTGCGCGCAGGCCGTCCGCATAGGAACGCTCAAGGTGCTTCATCGTCACAATCGAGTCCGCGCCCTCGAGGCTGAGGATGTAACCGATCGGCCGTGGCGCCGCGGGGGCAGGCGTTGGCGTCTCGCCGAGCCACCCCTGCAGGTGCGCGTCAAGTTGCGCGCGATTTCGAATCTGCACGAGCTCGCCCGCCGCCTCCATCTCGCGATACCAAGCGAGCTGCCCCTGCGTCTCCGCCCAGGCCTGCTCCGGACTCGCGAAACCGGGCAGCCGGCCGAAATACGGCACATAGCGCGCGAGTTGCGTCGCGACGCAAAGACCGACGTTGCCGCGCCGCATTTCCGGAAAGCAAACCGTGTTGCGCGTCCGACCGGGGTTGTCGGTCATCCCGATTTCACGCCGGCGAATGCGCTCCTGCGTCCAACGTTGGTCGCGGTTGAACTCAATCGCGTTCCAGGAGAGGTCGAGGTGGACGTCGAAAATTAGTTTCGGCTTCATGGGCAAAGATTTTCCGTGTGATGGGGAAGGAGTCGCGGTGGAGCGGTGGAGGGCGGGCGGAGGGAAACGGACGCGACTTCCACTCCTCGTGGCATCGCAAATCAACGCCGAGCCACGGTCAACCAGCGAGTGTCCCCTACCGTCGAAACGGGGCCCGAAACATTGCACTCGCCAGTCGCGGTGTCAGCTTTTGGACTTGGAGCCGAACGTGATCTGCAGTTCAGCCCCTCTTGATTGTTTGGATGAACTCCGCGCGCTGGTTTTCCTCCAGTTCGGCGGGTCGTCCGCTTGAAAAATGAAACTCCTCCTCTCTTTCTCCCTTTTCCTCGCGGCCATTTCCGTCCCCGCCGCCGAGACAGTCGCGTTCTTTCCCTTCGACGAACCCGTCGGGCTCTACCCGAGCAGTGTAATTTCCGATCACAGTGCCGCCAACCTGCCGCTCATCATCGGCCCCGGCGGCAGCATCGTGCCAGGGAAATTCGGCAACGCTTTCTCGACCGCCGCGCAGCCGTCGGTGAATTACCCCGCGGGCAGCGTGCTCTTCGGCCTAACGCCGTTGCCGACACCGTCCGGCCGCACGATCGAACCGCTTCACTGGAAAAACGCCCGCTTCGGCGCGCTGCTCACCGCCGGTGAAAAACATCTCCGCAAGGAAGTGTGGGCGCCCAACCCCACCTCCACCGGACTCAACCTCGGCGCCTTCGACTGGACCGTGGAATTCTGGTATCGCGGCGAGGCCGCATCAGCAGGCACCACCGACGCTGTCGTCTTCGAACTCGGCGAGGGGCCCCGCGGCGAAAACGATCACGTGACCGCGCTCCTGCTCGCCGCCGACCGCGCGGGCTTCGTGTTCGTCAACCAACCCGGCGGTGCCCGCGTGCCACTTGCGTCCGACCGCGCGGCGCTCACGAACGCGACCCGCTGGACACATCTGGCGTTTGTTTACGACGCGGCCCGCGGCGTCCTCTCCCACTACGTTGATGGGAAACCGACCGCCGCGCCGGTTGCGGCCAAATTCACCGCGGTGCCGGCCGGAGCTGAAGCGTACTTTTCCCTCGGGCGCGACGCGCGCTGGGAGCGCCCCCTGCCTGGCGCCCTCGACGAACTGCGCTTTTCGCACGGCGTGGTTTACGGGACGGCGTTCACGCCACCAGGGACGCTCGTCGCCAACGCCGCGGCCGGCGCACCCGCACGTTCTCCGGTGGTGACGGAGCCGCTCCGTTTCGCGGGAAAACCGACCGCGGCGGCGATCGCGCTCGGTGGCGCCAAGCACCTGTTGATCGACGATGCGCTCTTCCCGGAGCATTCGAATGTCACCTTCGTCCCCACGCCGCCGACGAAGATCGAACTCGCCTTCGAGATCACCGGCCCGATGCGCAAACACACTGTCGTCGTCGACGACGGCGAGGGCCTCGTCCGCCTCTACGCTCCGCTCGAAAACGATCGGCTTGGCGTCTTCACGTCGCGCGACGGCCTGCACTTTGACGAGGGACGCGTCCTCACGACGGAGGAGTCTGGCACGCCGTCGGTGTTTCTCGATCCGCTCGCACCGGCCGCCGAGCGCTGGAAGCTGGTGAGCGGCTGGGATGATCGCGGAATCTATGTATCCACGTCGCCAGACGGCTACGCCTGGAAGCGCCTGCCGACGGCCGCCATCTCGGCCCGGTCGGCCTCGCAATCGAACCTGTTCTACGACGACCAGCGCGGGCAATATCTTGGGTATCACCGCACCGACATCGGAGAAAATCAATTCGGCAAGACCGAGCGCCGCTTCGTCATGACCGCGATGGAGAGCCTGCGCCCACCGTGGCCGTTCACGCCACTCACCCAGGCGGACTACGAGCGCACGGCCAAGACGCTCCGCTTGCACAAGGAGCGCCCGTGGTACCTCGACAACGGCCCGCTCACGCCCGGCGGCATCGGCCTGGAATGGCCGACGATTTTTCGTCCGCGCGACGGCTTCGATCCCGACGCGACGGACATCTACGTGCCGAAGGCGGTGAAATATCCCTGGGCGCCCGACACCTACCTCGCGTTTCCGCCGATCTATTTCCACTACGAAGGCACGAAACCGGCGACGCGTGGCGTCCTCTCCGAACGTGACCGGGCCCGCGGCTCCGGCCCGATCGAGACCCAGCTCATGGCGAGCCGCGACGGCGAGACCTGGTCGCGTTTTCCGCGCCCGGTCTGGCTCGGGGTGGGCGCGTATCCGGGAGGGTTGGACATCCACCAGACCTACATGGCGCAGGGCATGGTCCGCCGCGACGACGAGATTTGGATGTATTCCTACAACTCCGACGTCTACCACTCCGGCGGGAAGGCCAAGAAGGAGCGGCGTGCGCTGTACCGCACCGTGCAGCGGATCGACCGCTTCGTCGCCGCCGAGTCGCCCTATGCTCGCGAGGCGACGCTCGTGAGCCGGCCGCTGATTTTTTCCGGAAAACAGCTCGTGCTCAACGTCGACACCCACGCCTCGGGCTGGGTGCAGGTCGGCCTGCGCCACCCGGACGGCACCGCAATCCCGGGCTTTGGCGTCGACGAGTGCGTATACGTCAACGGCAACGAACTGCGCTACCCCGTCGAGTGGCAGGCGGACGGCAAGGATGTCTCCGCGCTCGCCGGCCGGACGGTGCAACTCGTGGTGCGCATGCGCGGCGCCAGGCTCTACGCGCTGCAGTTCACGCCCTGAGCCGCAACGGGCAATTCACGGCTGGCATCAGAGGCACTTGCGGAGCAGGAAATGAGGCGCATGACCCTCTCCTGTTTTTGGCGAATCACCTTGTTCTCACTGGTCGCCGCGGCGCTGCCGGCTCAGCCCTCCGCCCCGTTGCCCCGCGTGTTCATGGTCGGCGACTCGACCATGGCCGACAAGGGCACCGCAATTCCCGAGTGGGGCTGGGGCATGGCCCTGCGGAAATTCCTCGTCGATCCGTCACTGGTGCAAAATCACGCGCAGAACGGTCGCAGCTCGCGGAGTTTCGTCGCCGAAGGCCGCTGGCAAAAGGTCATCGACGAAATGAGGCCGGGCGACTTCGTCATCGTGCAATTTTCGCACAACGACGAAAAATCCGATCCGGAACGGCACACTGACCCGGCGACCACCTTTCGCGACTTTCTCCGCAAATTCGTCTCCGAGGCCCGCGCCCGTGGCGGCATTCCCATTCTGGCCACACCGGTGGAGCGTCGGAAGTTCGACGCCGCCGGCAAACTCGTCGATACGCACGGCGAGTATCCCGGCGCGATTCGCGTGGTCGCAAAGGAACAGAAAGTCCCGCTGCTCGAGCTGCAGCATGCGACGGCAAAATTGCTGCGCGACGCCGGCCCCGAGGCGTCGAAGAAGTTCTTCATGTGGATCGAGCCGGGAGTGTACCCCAATCGACCCGAGGGGGCGAAGGATGACACACACTTTGTCGAGCTGGGAGCCACCGAGGTCGCCGCGCTCGCCGTCCGGCAGATGCGCGAGCTGAAGCTCCCCCTCCCGTTTGCCGAAGATGCTGGCAACGTTAAACGTTGATCGGGACGTCGTTCCCAGCAGTTTCACTTCCCTCCCCCTCAATGTCTTCTGTCGCAGCCGACTTTCCCGCCGCCGCTTCTGCCGTCTCCACCTTTGACGACGACGCATGGGAGGACCTGCTCAATTTCATCGAGGAAAAGCAGGTCATCCCGATCATCGGCCCGGAGTTGGTGATCGTCCAAACCGAAGCCGGCCCGGAAAACCTCTACACGTGGATTGCGCGCTCGCTCGCGGCACGACTGGCTCTGGCGCCCGGGACGCTCCCGGCCCGGCCAACCCTCGACGACGTCGTCACCCGCCACCTCGCCAACCACGGGCGCCGCGAGGATCTCTACACCCGCATCCGCACCATCATGCGCGAGGCCACATTCGCGCCGCCGCCGGCATTGCTGAAGCTCGCGGAGATCACCGACTTCACGCTCTACGTCTCCACCACCTTCGACTCCCTGCTGGAGGACGCGATCAACGCCGTGCGCTTTGCCGGCGCGCGCAGCACCGATGTCGCCGCCTACACCCCGAGCAAACTCGTCGACCTACCGGTCGACCGCGAGCTGCTCCCCCGCCCCTTTGTCTACCACCTCCTCGGCCGCCTGAGCGCGTCGCCGACTTATGTGATCTCGGATGAGGACGTGCTTGAGTTTGTCTGTGCCCTGCAGAGCCGGCATTATGCGCCGGAAAAACTGTTTGGCGAACTGGAGCACAGCCATCTGCTGCTGCTCGGCGGCGGTTTTTCCGACTGGCTGACGCGCCTGTTCCTGCGATTGGCAAAACGCCGACGCCTCTCGGAACCGCGCGATGTCGGAGAGACCCTGGCGGATTCGCGCGCGCCGCACCAGCCCGACCTCGTCTTTTTCCTGCAGCAGGTGAGCAGCCGCACGCGGCTCTTTGCCGGCGGGGCGGAGAATTTCGTCGATGAGCTCCACCGCCGTTGGATGGCGCGGCACAAGCCAGCCGCCGGCACCACGGGGGGCGCGGCAACAGGCGGGAGTCCGGAACGGTTTCGCGCCCCCGCCAGCGAAATGGCGGACCACGCGGTCTTCATCAGCTATGCGCGCGAGGACCTCGCCGCCGTGCAGCAACTGAAGGCCGGTCTCGACGCCGCCGGCATCACCGCTTGGTTCGACATGGATCGGCTGGAGAGCGGCGACGATTTCGCCCGGAAGATTCGCGGCAATGTCGCGCGCTGCAGCTATTTCATCCCGGTGATTTCCGCGACGACGCAGCGGCGCGTCGAAGGCTGGTTCCGCCGTGAATGGAATTGGGCCGTCGACCGCACCGAGGGCATGGCGGCCGGCGCGCGTTTCATCTTGCCCGTGTGCATCGACGACACGCCCGAGAAGGCCGCAATCGTGCCGGAGCAGTTTCTGAAAACGCATTGGACGCGCCTGCCCGGCGGGACAGTGACACCGGAAGTCGCCACGCGGCTGCAGGCGATGCTCGGAGCGAACGCTCAACGCCCAACGTTCAACGCTTAACGCTCACGTGAACAGACCGGAATCCAGCTCCGACTCGCGTCTCGTGAACGCTGAGCGTTCCGCGTTGAATGTTGAGCGTTCCGGCGCTGATGCGGACGGCCCCTGGCCGGGCCTGGCGACGTTCACCGAAGATCAGGCCGGCCAGTTCTACGGTCGCGATGCGGAGGTCCGCGACTTCACCCGGCGCGCGGAACGAAACGCCCTCACGGTGCTGTTTGGCCAGTCGGGCCTGGGGAAATCGTCGCTCCTCCAGGCCGGTGTCTTTCCGCGGCTCCGCGCGAACCATTACTGGCCAATCTACGTGCGGCTCGACCACGGGCCCGGAGCACCGACCCCCACCGAGCAAATCAAGGCGGTCGTCCAGGCCGACACCGTCCGCGCCGGCACCTGGACCAAACCCGGCAGTGCGCGGCCCGGCGAGACGCTCTGGGAATATTTTCATCACCGCGACGACCGGCTCGTCGGCGCCAACGGCCGGACCATCGTGCCCGTGCTGGTCTTCGACCAATTCGAGGAACTCTTCACCCTCGGCGAGGGCGGCGGCGCGGAGCGAGCGCGCGCCGTGGCTTTCATGAGCGAATTGGCCGAGCTGGTGGAAAACCGCCCGTCGGAGCAGCTCGTCGCCCGTCTCGAGGAATCGTCGGCCGACATGGAGTTGTTCGATTTTTCGCGCACCGACTACCGCGTCGTCATCTCGCTGCGCGAGGACTATCTTCCGCACCTCGAGGGATTGAAGACCATCATGCCCGCGCTGATGGAAAACCGGATGCGGCTCGCGCGCATGACCGGCACGCAGGCGCTGGAGGCCGTCGTCAAGCCCGGCGGCAGTCTCGTGACCGAAGACGTCGCCCGCGCCATCGTGGAATTCGTCGCCGGCGCCCGCGGCGGGTCCGTCGAGCGCCTGGCCGAGCTGGACGTTGAACCGCCGCTACTGAGCGTCATCTGCCGCGAGCTCAACGAGCGCCGCCGCTCGCTCGGGCAGGCCCAGATCACCGCAGACCTCGTCTCCGGCAACCGCCGCGAGATTCTCACCAATTTCTACGAGCGCAGCGTCGCCGATCTTCCGGAAGGCATGCGGACCTTCGTCGAGGATCGCCTGCTCACCAAGTCGGGCTTCCGCGACAACCTCGCGCTCGAAACCGCGCTCGAGGAATCGGGCGTCACGCCAACGCTCATCGACACGCTGGTGTCGCGCCGGCTCCTGCGCCTGGAGGACCGCGCGGGAATCAAACGCGTCGAGCTTACCCACGACGTGCTGGCCGACGTCGTGCGCGCAAGCCGCGATTCGCGGCAGCAGCGGCACGCCGTCGAGGTTGCCGCGCAAAAGGATCGGCTCGCGCTCGCGACCGCCAGCCGCCAGGCCCGACGGCAACGGTTCGCGATTGCCGGACTGGCCACGCTCGTCGTGGCACTCGGCATCGGAGCCCTCTTCGCTTTCCGCGCCCAGCGACGAGCCACGGAACAGGCGGCCCGAGTGGACTTGGCGACCGGCTCACGCCTCCTCGACGAGGGCAAGGTGGGCGACGGTCTCGCGTATCTGGTGAGCGCGGCGAAGCGCGACCGTCATTCCGATGTCTCCGCCGCACGTATCCTGACGACCCTGACATCCCGCACCTTCTCGCTGCCGGTGGGCGCCCCCCTGAGCCTGCCGGGCCCGGTGGAGGCCATCCGGTTTCTCGCCGGCGGGCGCGCCGCCCTCGCCCAGGGAGACGACGGACGCGTGCGGCTGATCGACGTCGCGGAGTGGAAGATCACCCGGGAGTATCAATTCGAAGCCAAGGTGCACCCCACCGGACTGCGCATCGCCGACAAGAACCCGGATCTGTTCGCCGTCGCGCTCCTCAACGGCACGATCGCGGTGGTTGACACCGCCACCGGAAAACTCCGGTGTCCGCCGATTGTGCCGCCCGCCCGCCAGAAGCAGGTCGCGCAGCGCCGGCAGGAGCTGAAGCGCCCCTGGGATCCGACCTTTTCGCTCAGTCCAGACGGACGCTGGCTGCGGACCGTCAACACGTCTTGGACGATTTTTGACACCACCACCGGTGCGGAACGCTCCTCCAGCGACACCTACCACAGTCTGGTGCACGGCAATGATCCGGTGTACACGTCCTTCAGCCCGGACAGCAGCCGCATCGCCATTGCGAGCGCGGTGGTGCAATCGGTCAGCGTCACCGGTGCGGTTTCGGTCAGCAATGCGACCTTGGAGCTACGCTCGGTGCCGGACGGGGCGCTCGTGGCGAAATTTGAAGACAACAAGGCACTCACGGGCTCCCGCCAGGGTGTTATGTACAGTTCGGATGGGAAGCGCTTGCTCGCTTTGGGCTATCAACCACGCGGCTTGGCGTCGAGCGGTCAGACGAACGCCGCCGTCGTGTTGGATACCGAAACCCACTCCCCAGTCGGGCCTCCCATCCCACGCGCCAGCGATCGGAGCGATCAAGTCTGGCTCACGCCGGATGGCACCCGGGTTGTCATCACGTCCAATGACCGGACGACCAACGTGTACGACGCGACCACCGGCAAGACGCTGTATCCGGGCCTGATGCACGGCGGGCCGGCTGTTTGCGTCGGGATCAGCGACGACAGCCGAATCCTCGCGACGGCCTGCGTCGACGGGATTTGCCGGCTCTGGGACTTGCGAACCGGAACACTCGCCGCGGAATCCACGTTCAAGCAGGACCGCCCGAGCCCGGCCGCTCTCTCCCCTGATGGTCGCACGCTGCTGGTAACGACCCAGTCGGGGCGGCTGCATCGCCTCCAATTGACGTCAGGGCCGGCGGCACCGCTTGCGCTCCCGCAAGGGTCAAGGTCCCCCTTCCTCGTCAAATTCGCCGCCCAACCGCCGGCCCGACTCGTCTGGTTTGAGACCGGGCGCGCCAAAGTGCTTGAGCTTTCCACCGGACGGTGGGTTGGCAAGGGATTCAAATATCCCCAGTCTCTCGGTACTTTCACCGGCAACGGCATCTTCGCGCCCCTGATTGGAGCCTCCTACTCCTCCACTGTTCACGTGGGTTCCCCCTTGATTGCAAGACCATCCCAGGCGGCTCCCCGGATTTGGAACGTGAACGAACAAGGAGTAAGACAGGAAACCGGCTTTGCCGATTCGATCACTCCGGGAAGCGGATTCGCGATCAGCGCCAGCGGCAAACTCGTACTGGCGCTTTCGTCGACTCCTGACGCCGTCGCCTTGGGCGCTTGGAATTTGCCCGACGGACAGCTTGTGGCAAAAATCACCGCCGTCGACCGCTTCGCAGCTCTGTTCGACGGTAATTTGATGCCCACAGTAAGTTTGGATGATCGGCTGCTCGCCGTTCCGGAAAGGAGAACGGAAGACGCTCCTGCCGGGATCAGCGTGTTCGAAATCAACGGAGCCAAGTTCCGGCTGAAAATTCCCGGGGACGCAAAAGCGCCCTTCACCGCCGGGCGCTTCAGCCGCGACAGCGCGCGTCTCTTCACCGGCAACGGCTGGGGCAACGTGCAGGTGTGGGACGTCACGACCGGGAAATTGCTGAAATCCAGGCAAGCTCACGGCTTTCACGTGATCGGCTTCGAATTTTCCGCCGACGGTCAACTCTACGCGAGTCTGGCAAAGGACGGCAGTGTGCAGGTGTGGGACAGCGCGACCGACGAGCCGATCGGCGGCCCGCTTCCGCACAACGGAGTGATTGAGCGCGCCTCCTTCAGCGCCGACAATCGGCGCATCTCGATCGTCGGAACCAATGGAATGGGCCAAATCTGGGACATCGTATCCGGTCTTCCGCTCACCGGTGGAGCGGGTCTCGGCGCCGACGCGACAGCCCAGGGGATTTTCAGTCCGGGTGACCGGTTCGTGATGGCAGGTTCGGCGACGAACGGAGCTGGGACACAGCGGATTTGGTCGGCGCCACCGTCCGGCGAGGGGAGGCCGACGCCGCCCTGGTTGCTGCAACTCGCCACCCTCTGCGCCGGGCGGCGCCTGACCGACGAGGGCAAACTCACCTCTGCGGAAGATGAATTCCCGCAGCTCGACGGACTTCGTCGCGAGATTGCCGGACTTCCCGCCGACGATTCGTATGCGGTGTGGGCCCGTTGGTTCCTATCGGATCGTCCCGACCGCCCCATCGCCCCCGGCTTCTCGCTGACGCCCACCGACGCGAAAAAAATCTTCGATGAACTGAGCGCCCCGGACCCCGTGCCGGGTATGGTGCAGCTCGACGACCAGCTCCTGGAAGCGGGCAAATTCGCCGAAATGGAACCGCTGGAGCGAAAGATCCTGGCCGAGCTCGCGGAGCGGGGCGCGGGAGATTCGGTGGAATACAGCGGCGTGCTCATCCGACTGGCGGGAACCCTGAATACCCTCGGAAAGTTCGCCGAAGCCGAAACGCATGCGCGCTCCGCCCTCGCCATCCGGGAGAAACTCATGACGCCGGAGAACTACGGCATCGCCAGCGCCCGGGGCACGGCAGCAACCGCCTTGGTCGGACAAAAGCGCTACGCCGAGGCCGAACCGATGCTCCTCTCCGCGCTTGAGGCGATGAAGAAGCTGGAGGATGCCACCCCGACCGGACTCAGTCCCGGCCAGTACCGGGGCATGAAACAACGCATCGACTCGCTGATCGAACTCTACGAAGCCACTGGCCGGCCCGAAAAGGCCGCGGAATGGAAACGCTGGCAGCCCAAATCATCCGGGACCACCGCACCAGCTCCCGCCCCTGCCACCCGCCGCAACCGCGGTGCGAGCCCCCCGAACGCCGCCCCCACCCCGACGCCCGTTCCGTCGCCCAAACAGTAATCGGCGCCCGCAGAAGCCGCTTGTCATCTTATGGATGACAAACCGGCCCGCGTCGCGAAGGGAGGGGCGAGACGGCATCGTGCGTGCCAAGCGTGACCTATTCCGCGAACTGCGCGCGCATTCGTGTCACCACCGCCGCGGCACCGCGGGCGCGGGTGGCGAACTCAGCCGAAACGCGCTCGTCCGCGATCACGCGTGACCAGAAGTCCGCCGCCCAAGCCGCGGCTTCGCTCCACCGCCCGCGTTCCGACGGCAACGGCGGCGGCGGGGCAAAGTCAGGCGACGGCGTGGCGTTGCCCGGCACCGGCGCCCAAAGCATCGGCAACATGTCGTAGGCGGGCGCGAGCCGAAACGGCAACGAGTCGTCCAACCAGAAGGCCAGATTCCCGAAGTGCATGTCGATATTGCCAATCAATCGGCCAAACGTATGGCGAAGGCTGATCGAGCGCAGCGTCTCCGCCGTGATCAAGCCCTCCCGCTCGAACGCCAGGGCACGCACCTTCCATTCCGCCGTATCGGCGCCGGCAAACGTATCGTGCAGCGCACGCAAGGACACGACTCCGCGCCGGCCACGGTGGCCGACTCGATCGAAACGCATCATTTCCAGAAAACGCCGCCCACCGGCGTCGAGCACGCGCGGCACCGCCAGCGCCTCGCCGTGCTCGTGCAGGATCGCGAGCGCATGAGCCTCCGCCACCAGCAGGTCCGCCCAACGTCGGCCGGTCGGGGTGGAAAGCCGGTCTGTGAACTTCACCAACACGGGAGTGCATCCCGTCGCGGTATCGAGCACGGCCAGAAACTTCGGCTGTTCGCCCTCCACTGACGAGCCACCATGACCTGACGCCGACACGTTTTCGGCCAGCACCGGATAGCGCGAGGCACGTCCCGACTCGGCAATCGCTTCGGAAGCCGGCTCCAGGTGACGCCGCTGCACGCGCTGGAGCGGACGATCACCGACGACCAGATCGCCCGGCAGGTCGTCACCCTCACTTTGGAGAAAGACCAACGTATCGTCGTCGCTCCAGTCGCGCGGGTCCGGGGCAAGTCCCAGCGCTGGAGGCAGCGCCCGGCCGACCAGCCGGCCAAGATACCCCTGGGGCCGCAGGTCGCTCAGGAAAAAAGGAAATCCGTCGCTCCACCCGCCGAGCGCGATCACCCACTCCGCCCACGCCGGCACCCGCGCCGTATCCGCCCAGGTCACACGCCAGCCTCCATGGAGCGACGTCAGTTCCACCCACTCCTGCGCCCGCCCCTCCGCATCAATGCGCCGCACCGGAAACGTGTGCCCCAGCCCGCGCACCGCTCGTCGCAACGCATAACGTGTTCCTCGCGTGGTTCCCAGCCGCACGATGGATTCACCCAATTCCGTCAGCGCTCGCGACACCCGCGACCGATCCACACCCACCACCGCGGCCATCGCCTGCGCGGTCAACGGGCCCTGCGTCTGGAGACGCAGGGTCAGCGAGGCGGGATCGAGCTGGCGTGGTCGCGGCATGGCCGCAATAACGCACAGTTATTTGCACAAATAATCAAGTCATTTACTGCTCACAAATCGCTACTTAGATATAGTAAAGCACGCCATTTCGCACAGTCATAGCAACCAATTTATACCTCCACCAAGTCCTTCTCCACCTTCAGATTTCCAATGATGAAGTCCTGCCGCTCCGGGGTGTTCTTGCCCATGAAGAAACTCAGGAGCTCGTCGCTGTTGTGGAGGTGGTTGAGCGTCACCGGCTCCAGGCGAATGTTCTCGCCGATGAAGTCCTTGAACTCACCGGCGGAGATTTCGCCGAGTCCTTTGAAGCGCGTGATCTCGTGGCTCGCGCCGAGTTCGTTGATCGCGGTCTGCTTTTCCTGCTCGGAGTAGCAGTAGATCGTTTTCTTCTTGTTGCGCACGCGGAACAGCGGCGTCTCGAGGATGAAGAGGTGACCGTTGCGAATCAGGTCGGGGAAGAACTGGAGGAAAAATGAAATCAGCAGCAGGCGGATGTGCATGCCGTCGACGTCGGCATCGGTGGCGATGACGATCTTGTTGTAACGCAGCCCGTCGAAGCCGTCCTCGATGTTGAGGGCGGACTGGAGGAGGTGGAATTCCTCGTTCTCGTAAATCACCTTTTTCGAGAGCCCATAGGTGTTGAGCGGTTTGCCCTTGAGCGCAAAGACGGCCTGCGTCTGGACATCGCGGGTGGCGGTGAGCGAGCCGGCGGCGGAATCGCCCTCGACGATGAAGAGCGTGCTCTCCTCGGCGCGTTCGTTCTTGTCGCCGAGGTGCAGGCGGCAATCGCGGAGTTTCTTGTTGTGCAGCGACGCCTTCTTCGCGCGCTCGCGGGCGAGGTTGCGGATGCCGGCGAGTTCCTTGCGCTCGTGTTCGTTCTCCTCGATCTTCTTTTTCAGCGCCTCGGCCGTCTCCTTGTTCTTGTGCAGGTAGACGTCGAGGGACTGCTGCATGAACTTGCCGACAAAATCCTTCAGGCTCGGACCGCCCGGGCCGACGGCGGCGGAGCCGAGCTTGGTCTTCGTCTGCGACTCGAACACCGGCTCCATCACGCGCACAGCCACGGCGGCGTCGATGGACTGGCGCACGTCCGCGGCATCGTAGTCGCGTTTGAAGAAATTCCGGATGGTGTCGACGAGCGCCTCGCGAAACGCCGTCAGGTGCGTGCCGCCCATGGTGGTGTGCTGGCCGTTGACGAAGGAGAAGTACTCCTCGCCGTAATGGGCGCCGTGACTGAAGGCGACCTCGATGTCCTCGCCCTCAAGATGGATGATCGGATAGAGCGGCTCGCCGCTGAGATTCTTCTGGAGCAGATCGCGCAGGCCGTGCTCGGACTTGAAGGACTTGCCGTTGAACGTGAGTGTGAGCCCGCGGTTCAGGAAGGCGTAGTTCCAGAGCATGTCCTCGATGAATTCGGGACGGAACTTGAAATCCTTGCCGAAGAGCGCCTCGTCGGGCGTGAACTCAACCAGCGTGCCGTTGCGCTCGTCGCTCTTCACAATCTTGTGGTCCTTGCGCAGCTTGCCCTTCTCGAATTCGACCAGCTTCGACTGGCCCTCACGAAACGCCTGCGCCTTGTAGTCGAGCGCGAGGGCATTGACCGCCTTCTGGCCGACGCCGTTCAGGCCGACGGATTTTTGGAAGGTCTCGCTGTCGTACTTCGCGCCGGTGTTGATGATCGAGACGCAGTCGATGAGCTTCCCGAGCGGAATGCCGCGGCCGTAGTCGCGCACGCGGAGAGTGCGATCGTTGAGTTCGACCTCGATTTTTCGGCCGAAGCCCATCGTGAATTCGTCAATGCAATTGTCGATCGTCTCCTTGAGCAGGACGTAGATGCCGTCCTCGGCGTGGGTACCGTTGCCGAGCCGACCGATGTACATGCCCGGACGGAGCCGGATGTGCTCGAGCGAGGAGAGGGTCTTGATGCTGGCTTCGGTGTAGGCTTGGGCCATGGATGCGGGAGAAGAAGGGACTGTGAGAAACGTTGGACTTGGGCGGTAGCGTCAGGGTGAACGCGCGGCTGACAAGCGAAATTCCAAGATCTTGCCACGTTCACGGTGGCGACTAGCGTGCCAGACTTTCCATGAAAAAACTGCTCATCATCGCCGGCGTGATTGTGGCCCTCGGCGTCGTCGCCGTGATCGCCCTGTCGTTCTTTCTCGGCCATATTGTCACCGCGGGCGTGAACAGCTTTGCGCCGAAGCTCACACAGACCAAGGTGACGCTCGCGAGCGCCCGCATTTCCCCGCTCAACGGCAGCGGGACCCTCAACGGCCTCGTGATCGGCAACCCCACGGGCTGGAGCGAAAACAACATCTGCTCGCTCGGAAAAATCCATCTCGATGTCGCCCCATTCTCGATCCTCGGGGATCACATCATCATCAACGAAATCACCATCGACGCGCCCGAGTTCAACTACGAGACGAAGATTATTGCGAGCAACGTGGGCGACCTCCTCAAGAACATTGAGGCGGCGATGGGCGGCGGGAAAGGTTCGGCGTCGGAGCCGACCTCCAAGACCGGAAAGGCGATCAAGTTCGAGGTAAAGAAGTTCACGCTGACCAACGGCAAGGCGCGGCTTGGCATTGGCGGAGCGGGCGCGTCACTGCCGATGCCCTCAATCGAACTCACGGATCTCGGCACCAAGGAGGGTGGCATCACGCCGGATCAGCTGGTGTTTGCCGTCATGAAGAGCGTCACCAGCAGCATCGTGAGCGCGACGGCCAAGGCGACGCTCGACATTGGCAAGACCGGCGGCGCCGGCGCTGCCGAGGGCGTGAAAAAGGCGGGAGACGCAATCAAGGGCCTCTTCGGCGGAAAGAAATAGGTTGCCTGACCGCAGCGGAAGCTGAAGGCGAGTGTTCGGACCGGGCCAACGCCGGCTTCCAGCGCGCCCGGCTTCATCAAAACAGAGCACTGTCCAACGAGGCGAGCCACTGTACCGTCGACCGTACAGTCATCCGTTGACGCAGGTCTGGGGATTAGCTGCGCTGAGGCGATGAAAGTCACCTACTACCTCGAAGTTCTCTCGTCTTGGTGCACCTGGGTGGAACCCACGTGGGCCGAGCTCAAGCAGCGCTATGCGGGCCGCGCCGAGTTCGAATGGAAAATCGCCCTGATGAATCCGGCCGATTTCCCAATTTCGCGCGAGCAATGCGATTGGTTTTACCGTCGGAGCGGCGGCACGGTAATGCGCTCGCCCTTCATGCTCAACTCGGGTTGGTTTGAGGCCTCCCGCGCGGGCCGTTACGAAGCCCCGAATTGGGTGGCGGAAGCGGCAAAGGATTTTGGGTTCCAGGGCGATGAGATCCGACACGCACTCGCGCACGCCGGTGTGCGCGAAGGAAAAAAAATCGGAGATCTCGGCACGGCGGTCGCCGTCGCCGTGGAGGCGGGCGCGAGGAAACTCAACGCCCGGAAACTCCGCGCCGCCGCCGAATCAGAGGCGGTGCGAGCCCGCGTCGACGCCAGCACCCGGGAATTTCAGGCTCACCAGATCAACCAGCGCCCGTCGTTCGTGCTTACGGATGCGATTGGCGACAAAGCGGTGTTCTCCGGTCTCGTCCGACTCGAACCGCTCGTGGCCACGATCGACGCCATGCTCGCCGACACGGCAGCCTACGCCGCTCACGCCGTCCATCACGGCGGGCCTCCTCCGGCGTAGGCGACGTGGCCGTTTGAGCAGTGGCTTGCACCCGGCCGCGGGTCGTGTGTCGTAGCAGGCGAACTCCCCGTGATCCCCACCAAGCGCCGACTCTCCCACGTTCAAGGCTATCTGGAACTCGGGATGGTTGCCGAGGCCGCGGACGAGCTCGGGCAAATTTCCGCCGACGACGCCCAGCGCACCGAGGTCGTGGTGTTGCGGCTGGCCGTCCTGCACGAGCAGCAAAAATGGCCCCTGGTGCGCGATCTTGCCGCCGAATTGGTCGGTCGCGGAGTCGCTGACGCGGGCATCTGGATCATGTGGGCCTATGCTACCCGCCGCGCCGAATCGATTGAGAATGCCGAACGGATTCTCCTTGAGGCCGAAAGGCGCCATCCCGCCGATCCCACGATCCAGTTTAACCTGGGCTGTTACGCGTGCCAGCGGGGAGACCTGCGCGCCGCGCGTCGGTTCGTCGCCTGCGCCACCGCCCTGGATCCGAAATTCAGCGCGCTCGCAGCGACGGACCCCGATCTTGGCCCACTCCGGGACAAGGAAGCGGCAGACCGTCAGACCAATTCCTGATTTGACAGGAACCGTTTCCTGAAACCCATCTCTTCGTCTGAAATGTCTGCCCCGCCTGTCCTCGAACTCCGCCAGCTCGCCAAATCATTCGGCGGCGCGCGTGCGCTCCGGGGAGTGGATTTCGATTTGCGGCCGGGTGAAGTCCACGCGCTACTGGGTGAAAACGGCGCCGGCAAGAGTACGCTGATCAAGATTGTCACCGGAGCGCACCAGCCGGACGGCGGCACGATTAAAGTCGGCGGATCCGAGGTCAGCGGCCTGACACCGTCGTCCGCCCACAAACTCGGCATCGCCTGTATTTATCAGCAACCCGCGCTCTTCCCCGACCTCACGGTGGCGGAAAACATCGCGCTGCGCCTTGAACCGGGATCGGCGCTCCGGCGCGTGGCCTGGCCGGAACGGCAGTCGCGCGCAAACGACCTGCTTCGTCGCATCGGTGCGGCCATCTCGCCCGCGGCGGAAGTGCGCAGCCTCTCGATGCCCGAACAGCAACTGGTCGAAATCGCCTGCGCGCTCGGCGCCGGCGCCCGCATCGTGATCATGGACGAGCCCACTGCTTCGCTGACCCAAAAGGAGCAGCATCTGCTCTTCGCCGTCGTGCGCGATCTGAGGAAAAGCGGCGTCGGCGTGATTTACATTTCCCACCGGCTAGAGGAGATTTTCGCCCTCGCGGATCGTGTCACTGTGCTACGCGATGGCGAGAGTGTCGGTACGAGCGCCGTTTCTGAAATGAACGAGGCGGGCCTGATCCGGATGATGGTCGGCCGCGAAATGACGCAAATCTACCCGCCGAGCGACGCCACCCCGGGTGAGGTGGTGCTAACGTTGAGGGACGTCGGCTGCACCGCATCCGGCGTGCGCGGCGTGAGCTTCGAAGTGCGGGCCGGAGAGGTCTTTGGGCTGGCCGGACTGGTAGGTGCGGGCCGCACCGAACTGGCGCGCATCCTGTTTGGCATTACGCCAGCGGATTCCGGGGAAATCAGACTGAACGGGGAAACGGTTGCGATTTCGTCGCCGCAGGACGCGGTCGCCCGCGGGATCGGTTACGTCCCGGAGGATCGCCGGCGCCACGGTGTGGTGCTGGAAATGCCAATCGAGGAGAACATGACCATGGCGGTACATCGCCGGCTCTTTCCGGGCACATGGCTGCAGTTCGGTGCAGAGCGATTGCTGGCTCAGGGATTTATCCATGATCTCGCCGTAAAATGCACCGGGCCGGCGGCGCGTGGCGGCAGCCTTTCGGGTGGCAACCAACAAAAGGTTTCCCTGGCCCGCTGGCTTGCGACCAAGCCGAAGCTCCTGATCCTCGACGAGCCCACCCAGGGCGTGGATGTCGGCGCCAAGAGCGAGATTCACAAGATCGTGCGCCGCCTGGCGAAAGACGGACTCGCCGTTGTGCTCATCTCCAGCGATTTGCCGGAGGCCTTGGGGATGAGCGACCGGATTGGCGTGATGCGGGGTGGCACGCTCACGGCTGTCCTTCCTGGCAACTCCGACGCCCCGACGGTAATGGCGGCAGCGCTCGGGCAAGCCGAGAAAGGCAGCACATGAACCGCTACTTTCGCGAGTGGTCGGTCGCGGGCGCGCTGCTGCTGGTGCTCTTGGCCCTCGCCGGATTTGCGCCCGGTTTTTTCCAACCCCAGCCCTTGCTCTCCCTTGCCACCCGAGAAGCGCCGACGCTCGTCGTGGCCTGCGGCATGGCGCTGGTGATCATCTGTCGCCAGATCGACATCTCCGTCGGCTCCCAATTTTCCGTCTGCGGCGTCTGTGCCGGACTCTTGGCCGCGCGCGGTTGGCCTCTCCCGCTGGTCCTGCTCGCGTCCACGACCCTCGGAGCCCTCCTCGGCGCCATCAATGGCGGTCTCGTCGCGGGGCTTCGCCTGCCCTCGATCGTGGTTACTCTCGCAACCATGGTAACCCTGAGGCAGGGACTGAATCTGGTCCGGCAGGGCGAATTCGTGAACCTGCCCGACGCGGTGCAATGGTTCGGTCTGAGCCAGAGTGCGGGACAGTGGACACTGGTCGTGCTGGCGTTGATTTTCCTCGGCGTGCTGGGCGTGGCGCTCCGGCACGTGGCGGCGGGCCGGTTCGTGTATGCAGTCGGCACGGACGCCGAGGCGTCCCGGCTCGCGGGCATCCATCCGCAAGGCGTGACCTTTGGCGTCTTCGTTTTCCTCGGAGCGCTGACGGGGCTCGCCGCGATGATGAACCTGGTACAGTCACCACAGGTGCAACCGCTTTCCGGCAGCGGACTGGAATTGAAGGTCATCGCCGCCGTGGTCGTGGGCGGCGTGGCAATTTCAGGTGGTCGCGGCAACCTTTGGGGCGCGTTTGCGGGACTGCTGCTCCTCGCGTGCGTCGCCCCTGCCCTCACCCATCTGCATGTCGAGGCGTACTGGGAAAAAGCGATTCAGGGTGCAATCATCCTGCTGGCGGTGGTGGCGGACGGGGTGCGAAGCCGGAAGCAATTCGGCAGGTAGGGGAACGCTAATCACCACTAATTAACGCTAATCCCAGAAAACCGGAAATCGTGAAATCAGAGACGTACAAAGACGAAGGCTACAAACTGATGGGAGCGGCGTTTGAGGTCTACAACGACCGTGGCTTCGGCATGGCCGAGGAGATTTATCAGGAGTGCATGGAAATCGAGTTGGAGATTCGCGGCATCCGATTCGACGCGAAACGTGATTTGCGGTGCTTCTACAAAGAGAGGGAACTGGAGAAGCGCTACGTCCCCGACCTGTTTGTCTTCGGATGCCTGGTAGTGGAACTCAAAGCGGTGACGGAACTCAGCTCGGAGCACGAAGCACAACTCTATAATTACATGAGAATCGCCCGCCAACCCGTCGGTTACCTCATCAACTTCGGCCATCAAGACACACTCGAATGGAAACGTTTCATCATCTCCGAATTCATTTCAACCGCGCCTTGATTAGCGCGGATTAGCGAAGATTAGCGTTCCCCAAAATGTCCTCTCGATCATACTCAGGTCCGCGGTCGGCCCGGCTTCTCTCTCATGAGATGCTGCTCCTCTACGTGCTGATCGCCGAGTGGCTGTTTTTCTATTTTGCCGGAACGACCACCAATCGCCGCGGCGTGCTCGTGGGCTTCGGCACCGTTGACCGGCAATTCGACATTCTGCGGCATTCCTGTGAAATCGGCCTGCTCGCCCTCGCCCTCACTCCGATCATCCTGACCGCAGGAATCGATCTTTCCGTCGGCTCCCTGCTGGGTCTCTGCGCCATCCTGTTTGGCAAACTGTGGCATGACGGAGGGCTCTCCATTCCAGTCGCCGCCGCCCTCACCCTCACGATCGGTGGCCTCGGCGGCGGCCTCAACGCGTCGCTCATCACAACACTGCGACTCCCGCCGCTGATCGTCACGCTCGGCACCTATTCCCTCTTCCGCGGCCTGGCGGAGGCGATCACCCGCGGTGCAATCACCTACACCGATTTTCCGGCGGAATTCCTCTTCGTCGGACAGGAGCGCTGGTTGGGGCTCCCAACCCAGGCGTGGTTGTTTTTTCTCGTCGCACTTGCCATCGGGCTGCTGGTGCACCGGACGACCTTCGGCCGGTCGTTTCGCGCGATTGGCTTTTCCCCGGAAGGCGCGCGTTACGCCGGTCTGCCCGTGGGGCGCCGGCTCGCGCTCGCCTACACCGTCGCGGGGGTCATCGCCGCACTCGCGGCAATCATCTACACGGCCCGGCTGGGACAGGCCAAGGCCGACGCCGGGACCGGCTACGAACTCTTCGCCATCACGGCCGTCGTGCTCGGTGGCACAAGCATCTTTGGCGGCACCGGCAGCGTCTACGGCACCCTGCTAGGCGTGGCGGCGATTGCCGTGTTGAAAAACGGCCTGGCCTGCCTCCCAGTCGTGATGCGGATGAACGCCGCCGAGGAGATGTCCGGACTCCTGACCGGAGCGCTGCTTTTGCTCGCCCTCACCGGCAGCGTCTTGCCAAAGCTATGGGCGGCCGTTCGCTCGCGCCGACCGACTCCAGCCGTCAGCTAATCCCTTTTTTTACTCTTCCATGAAATCCCTCCTCCGCCTCGGTCTCATCACCGTTCTGCTGCTCGGCAGTGCCCTCGGCGCGCATGCCGCCGCGGCCTCGAAGCTCGTCGTCG
The DNA here is from genome assembly GCA_947474365.1 of Opitutia bacterium. Lineage (GTDB taxonomy): Bacteria > Verrucomicrobiota > Verrucomicrobiia > Opitutales > Opitutaceae > ER46. Next base: position 28,896 of record CANJIU010000056.1, read on the forward strand.
CGTTTTTGCCCAAATCCAAGGGCAACGCGTATTTCATCTCCTGCAAGGGCGGCGCGGAAAAGGCCGCGAAAGAACTCGGCGTCGAACTCCTCTTCGACGGCCCAACGGATTCCAACGCGGCGAAGCAAAACGAAATTGTCGAAAACTGGATCACCCTTGGCGTCGACGTCATTGCGGTCGCGGCGGAGAACAGGGAGGGCATTTCCACCGCCCTCCGCAAGGCGCAGAAACAGGGGATCAAGGTGGTGACGTACGACGCCGATTCGATGCCCGACTCCCGGTCGTTTTTCGTCAATCAGGCAACGCCCGAGGGCATCGGACATGCGCTCATGGACGACGCCGCCCGCCTGCTCAAGGGCGAGGGCGAATTCGCGATGATCACCGCGTCGCTCACCGCGGCCAACCAGCGCGAATGGCAAAAACACATCGAGGCGCGCCTCAAGGAAAAATACCCGAAGATGAAACTCGTGGCCGTCCGGCCCTGCGACGATCTGAAGGACAAGGCGCAGTCCGAGGCGACCGCCTTGATGAGCGCCAATCCCAATTTGAAGCTCATCATGGCGATTTGCTCACCCGGCGTCCCCGGTGCAGCGGAAGCCGTGAAGCAGGCTGGCAAGACCGGCAAGGTGAAGGTCATCGGCCTCGGCCTCCCGAATGAAAACCGGCGCTATGTGCACGAGGGCGTGACCGACAGCGTGATTCTTTGGAACACGAGTGACCTGGGCTACCTCACGATTCAGGCCGGTGTCGCGCTGGCGAAGGATCAACTCAAGAAGGGCGCGAAGGAATTCAAGGCGGGGTCGCTCGGAACCTTCCAAATCCAAGGGGACAACATCCTCCTCGGAAAACCGTTCATCTTCAACAAGGCCAACATCGATCAGTTCAACTTCTGATTCGGACCAACCATGATTTCGGCTCAATTCGTATTTCCCCGCCGCCTGTTCCTGCCGGTACTGCTCGCCTTCCTCGCCGCGACCGCGGTCGCCAATACCGCCGTCGAACCGGCGCCGCGTGATGCCAACTGGGTAAAGCGCCACGAGGGCTTCGTCGCGATTGCCCGCCAGGGCGGTGTTGAAGTGCTTTTCCTCGGCGACTCGATCACGGATGGCTGGCGCAAGGAAGATCCGAAGTCCGGCGGCAAGAAAGTCTGGGACGCAAACTTCGCCCCATTGCACGCCGCCAATTTTGGCATCAGCGGAGACCGCACCCAGCACGTGCTGTGGCGGCTGGAGAACGGTGAGTTGGACGGCATCAAGCCCAAGGCCATCGTGCTCATGATCGGGACGAACAACACCGGTCTGGAACGCGACGGAAAGACCCCGCGCAACACTCCCGCCGAAGCCGCCGAGGGCGTGAAGTTGATCATCACGAAGCTCCGGACCAAGTTGCCACAAACCAAGATTCTGCTCCTCGCGGTTTTCCCGCGCGGCGAGAAGCCGGATCACCCCGGCCGCGTCCAAGTCGCGGAAATCAACCGGCTAATCGCGCCGCTCGCCGACAAGAAATTCGTGCGTTTCCTCGACATCGGCCCGAAGTTTCTCGCACCCGACGGCACGCTTCCCGGCGAAATCATGCCGGACTTCCTGCATCCCGGGGAGAAGGGCTACGAAATCTGGGCCGCCGCGATCAAGGAGCCGCTCGCGGCGATGCTGAAGGCCAAGTAGGAGTCGACGGCGAGCACCTCCTCGCCCGGCCGGGGCACAGGGAATCGCCCCGCTCAAAACAACTCCGTTTGCCGCTCGACGGGTTGCTTTGGTTCGCTGGCCGGCTTCGCCGGTGAAACCGCCGGCACCGCATCCGACTGCACGCCCACGCCATACCGGCGCCGGGCGTCCGCAGCGGTGGAGCGCATTTCGAAACTGTCGAGCAATCGCACCAGTTCTTCCGGTTGCGGCGTGCGCCACTCCAGTTTCACGGGCGGCAATGCCAGATTGAGCGTCGTCAGCCGCAAATTCAGGCGAATTCGTTCCGCACTGGCCGCAACCGCTTCGCGAAACCGCTCCGGCTTCAACTCGGTGGCGCGGGAAAGCACGTGCTCCACGCTGCCTCCGTGTTCGGCGAGCCACTTCGAGGCCGTCTTGGGTCCGACGCCGTCGACTCCGGGAATATTGTCCGAGGTGTCTCCCACCAGCGCGAGGTAGTGCGCAATCTGCGAAGGAGGCACGCCGAACTTTTCCTGCACGCCCGCGGCGTCGAGCAACCGCCAACCCAGCTTCGGGTTCGCGGAGGGCGGTGGCAGCATGATCTTAATCCGGTCATCGACAATCTGGGCAAAGTCCTTGTCGCTGCTCACGATGACAACGTCGTGACCGTCCCGCCCCAGTCGCACCGCCTCCGCCGCCAGCAGATCGTCGCTTTCAACCCCCTGCACTTCAATTCCCGCGAGCCCCATCGCCCGCGTCAGGACCTTGATCGGCTCAATTTGCTGCCGCAGCGGGTCGGGCATGGGTTTGCGCTGCGCCTTGTACTCGGCGTGCAAAGCGACCCGATCGGCCGACTCGCCCAGGTCAAAAAACACGAGGGTGGAATCCGGCTTCTCCAGATCGATGAGCTTCCAGAGTGATTTCACCCATCCGTGCAGGGCGCCCGTCGGAAACCCGTCCGAACGCGTCAATTCCGGCATCCCGTGGAAGCAGCGATACGCAAGGTTGAATCCATCAACAAGGAGCCATTTCGACATCGGTGGGAAGGTGGTGAGGCGAATAGCTGAGTGCCGGGACCGGGCGGACTCAAGGCAACTCGCAGCACACCGGAGGCGACTGTGCCCACACTTGGGAGGCAGCACACGAGATAGCAAAATTCACCCGGCGGGGACGCCACTCAGCTTCGTGCTGGTGGCGCTCGGCTCACCACCTTACGGATCGACGTCGTAGACTTCAACGATGCCCACACCGGTGCCATTGTTGGCGCCTTTGAGCTGGGCGGTGTAGGCACCAGGCGGAAGCATCACAATCATCGCCGAATCCTTGCTGCCGCTGGCAAAGGGGAACGCTCCCGACGACGCAGCCGCATCCGCAATCACGGAGGCGTCGTCACCCGTCGCCCAGTCGTCATTCGTCTTGATGGTGCGCCCCGACGACTGCTCGATCAGCGTCAGCTGTGGGTCCGTCAAAACCCCTGGAACGCCGAGGCGGGTAAGCGACGGACCGGCCCCGCGAATCAACACGCGACGGGAAACGGTTCCATTCACCACGAAACCCGCGATGAGAATATTTGTGCCGGTGCCGACGTTGCCACGCGTGGAAACATTGACGGCCTTCGGCCCGACCACGCCGCCAACGGTCACGTCGTAGACTTCAATCAGAACGACGCCGGACGCCGTGTCATTGTTGGCCGGCCCCTTGGCCTGGATGGTGTAGGGCCCGGGCGGCAAGGTCGCGAGGACCGCTGCGTCGGCCGAGTTCGCATTGGAGAAGGAAAACGCGCCAGCGCGGGTCATCGCCTGCTGGATGGCGGTCACTTGGGCGGCGCCTCCGGCCTGCGTGCCCCAGTCGTCATTCGTCAACACCGGTGTCGCGCTACCTCCCGCGTAGACTTCAAGGCGCGGGTTGGCGAGCGCACCGGCCACATTAAACGGAGCACCGGTCAGCGTCGGTCCCACGACGCGGATCAGCATCTGTCGGGTCTGCTGCTGGTTGGCGCCCGTCACGACGAAGCCGCCGATCAGGACGTTCGAGCCGCCGGTGGTGACACCGCGGGTCGAGATGTTCGCCAGGCGCGTCGGTTCGCTGGAAAGCGTCAGGGTCGCAACGTCGCTGGTATCGGTGGCCGCGGCGCTGGTAATTGCGACGGTGTAGTTGCCGACCCGGCTCGTGTCGGCGTTGGTAAAGCTGAGGAATGAATTGGTCGCACCGGCGATCGGCGCACCATTCAGGAGCCATTGATAAACCAACGGCGGCGCACCCTGCGCCTCGACACTCAGAATGACTCCGGAACGCGGGGCCACGACCAGAGACTGCGGCTGCTTCGTAATCGTGACAAAGCGATAGCCATAATAGATGTCCTTCAGCACGGCCTCGGCGAGGGCGGTCTGGGTGGGAAGCTTGGAGTAGGCGTCGATCCGTGCGGTAATATCGTCGACTGTCACTGTGACTGGAGGGCGCGCCAATTGGTAGTACAGAGCCGCGGCCCGGGCCTTCGCGAAGAGCGCCGTGTTGGTTGAATTGGTGTTGGTGACGAACTCGGCAATCGCCTGCTGCAGCCCGACGGCAATATAACCCCGCCCGCGAGTCGCCGACAGCACGTTGTTGCTGCGGAAAGTCACCCGATCGAGCGGCTCAGGCGGCCGGATGCCCGCGCTTTCGTGCAAACGGTTCAAAAACGCCTCGGCCGTGACCGCGCTGTTCGGATTGTCCAGCAACTGATTCGTCGGCACGAATCCATACTTGGCGAAATACTCGTTGGCATTGAGAATCTGCGTGACCGTCTGGGCCAGACTGAAACGCGCCGTCGCGAGAAACGTCGCGTAGTTCTGCGGTGTCGGCCACTGCCCCATCAGGACGTAGTAGGTGGCCAGCAGGTTGATCGGCGCCTGGAAACCGGGAAGGTCTGTCAAGGGCAGTCCTCCGTTGGCCGTGAGCGGACTCACGAGGATGTCGGCCCGGGTCAGTGAGCCATTGGCGAGTTGCTCATCCAGTTGATCAAACACGAGCGGGTTGATGTTCGTCGTGTTCGCAATGTCCTGATACGATTGCAGGATGAAGGCGGAGTTCTCGAGCACGGGATTGTTGCGTCGGACGACCATCCCCACGGTCGGAGAAACGGTCGAGTTGCCGGAATTGTCCGTCGCCACCGCCCAGATGAAATATGTTCCCGCCAGGGTCGGCGTCCACGTGCTGAGAAAGAGCGAGCCGGAGTTATTCGACGTCGCGATCGAGGTGGCGTTGGCAAAATACTGCACTTGGTTGACCGTGCCATCGCTATCGCGCGCATTGACGCGAAGTGTGACCGCGCGGTTAAACGCCGGGTTGGTGGTCGAGGGCGTCACCGTGATCGATGGTGCGATGCTCGAGGCCGCCACTACGTTGATGTTGTTGGTCGTGGACGCCACAATGTTGCCCGAGTTGTCACGGGCAAGAGCGACCACCTCGGTACCGCCCGGCTGCAGGCCGGCAAATGAGGCGGTGATGCGCCAGGTATTTCCCTGCGGATCCTTCCGGGCCTTGCCGACGCTATTGCGATTGAGGAAGAATTCCACATCCACGATCGAGCCGTCCGGATCAGTGGCGGTCGCCGCCAAGTCAGCCGACGAGGCCGTCGTGGCGAAATTGGGAAATCCTGATACACCCGGCGATCGGGTCAGGCTGATGCTGGGCGCCAGCCCAAGTACTTCCGTGACGACCACGCGGCGGGAGGTGGGGCTCGTGCCCTGCACCTGACCGACTGAAGCCTGGGTCGAGACCGTGTAAGTGTCCGGATTGGTCGGCGTCCAGATCGCCCGGAAGACCGAAGTGTTACCCACCCGGATACCATTGATGACCTGGCGGCTGCCACCGGCAGCGGTGGCGATGAACTGCACAAAGGGCACCTGGGTCGTGGACGTGTTCACGGCGGTGCCTTCGAGGAAGACCGGCGAGCCGACCGTCGCGGTCGAGTTGTCGTCAAACGGACGCGTCAGCGTGGTGTTCGGCGCGTTGACGGCCGTAACGTTGACGACGATCGAGGGCGACGAGACCGCGGTGTTGCCGGTGTCGTCGGTGGCCACCGCATAGAGGTTGAAGCGACCCGCGTTCGCCGCGTTGTAGGTCAGGAACTGCCCTTGCTGGGGATTGCCGAAATTCGCGACCAGGGTGCCGTTGGCATAGAGCTGGATCAACGTCACCACGCCGTCGAGGTCGCTGAAATTCGAGAACATGAAAAACTGCGTGCCGGCCGTCACATTGGTGGGGGTGGCGGCAAAGAGCTGGATCGACGGCGGCGAACTCGTGGCCGGGTTGATCGTGAGGTTGGTCGTCGCGGACACCGTCTGATTATTGTTGGTGTCGCGCGCGATCGCATACAGCCGGACCGGATACGTCACCGCGCCGGTAAAGTCGTTGATGATGGGCGTCACCGACGAGAAATCGAAGCGGGTCAGATCGTAGGCCACGCGGTAGAAGTTCGTGTTCTGCTCCCGGGCACCGAGGCCGATGCTGATGTCGTTCAGGTAGATTTCGACGTTGTTCAGGTTCGCGTTCGTGCCGGTCGCGACGGCCGTGGCGACAAAGTTGACCGTCGATGCCGTCTGAATTCCGAACGGCGCGGGGATGGGTGACGCCGTCACACTGACCGTGGGTGGCGAGCCAATGACGTTGGCCACGTTGATCGCGACGGGATTGGACACCGCCGTCTGCGAGTTAGTGTCGGTCACCCGGGCGGTCAGGAAGTGCTGGCCGAGCTGGGCCGTGGTCGGCATCCAGGAGAACGAATAAGGCGGAGTGGTGTCGGCGCCGATTTGCACGCCGTCGAGGAGGAATTCGACGAGCAGAATCGCGGCGCCCGTGCCGCTCTGCACTGTCGCGGTGGCGGCGAGCGTAAACGGCACACCCGGAGTGGCGCGGGCGGTCGCGTTCGGGTTGGGTGAAGTGAACACGACGGTCGGGGTGGCAAAAGCCGCGGTGAACGTGGCGGAATTCGACACCGTCGTATTGCCCCGATCATCCGTCGCGATGACATCGATCGTATAGTTACCCGGAATCGGCGGAACAAACGTGGCCGTAAACGGCGCAGAAGTGAGAGCATTGCCACCGTTGACCGCGGCCGGGTTGCCATTGACGTAAAACTGGACCGAGGCGATGGTGCCACCATTGGCGACGGCCGTCGCAGCCAAGCTAACCGAGGTGTTGGGGAATACGGAAGTACCGTTGGTTGGCGTGAGCAGATTCACGACCGGCGGCTGGCCCAGAGGTGCGACGACAAGGAGCGGAAGTTGCACATCGCGCGCGGCGCCCGCGTTGTCCATGGCACGCGCCGAAAGCACCACGGTGCGCGACGGCTCGTTGGAAAGCAGCGCCGGGGCGATGTAGCGGAATGTGTAGGGCACCGTGGTGTCCTCCCCCACTTTTGTGCCGTCGACAAAGAACTCCACCCGCACCACCGCGCGGCCTGAACTCGGAGTCACGTCAGCCACGAAATTGCGCACTGCGCCACTGGGTAGCGTGGCACTCGCTGCCGACGCGGCCGTCCGAGGAGAAAGCGAGAGCGTAATTGTCGGCGAGGTATTGTCCGTAACGTTTACCCCCACGGCCGGAGCAGCAACCGTATTGCCGTTGTTGTCGGCCGCGATCGCGGTGACCGAGGCAGTGCCGGAAGCCGTCGGCGTCCAGATAATCGTCCAGGAGGAGCCGTTCAAGGTGGCGAGGCCGCCATTGGCGAGCCCCGTCGTCGCACCATTGACGTAGATCTGCACGCTCGTGACCGCACCATCGGCGTCGGAAGCCGTGCCGGTGACCGTCACCGAACTACCAGCGGCGACAAACGCCCCGTTGGTCGGCGAGAGAATCGAAACCAAGGGCGACACGCCCACGGGCGCAGTGATATTGATGGAGGACACCGTCGAAAGGACCTCGGTGCCGGTGATCTCGACGGCGCGGGCCTGCAGGCGGTGCAAGCCGAGTTCCACCGGAGCGGAAAACACGGCGCTGTATGGCGCCGTCGTGTCGGAGGCAAAGGCAACGCCGTCGTAGAGGAATTCAACACGCGCGATGCCCACGGCCGAAACCGGAATAGCCGTGAGGGTGCGGGCCGAGTTAGCCGGGATGCCGGCGCCAGCGGGCGCAACGGACAGTGAGACCGAGGATCCAGTCGTGGTGGAAACGCTCGCAGTCACCGGGGCCGACGTGACGACGCTGCCGGACGAGTCGGTCAAGCGAGCGGTTACCGTAATCACCCCCGAAGAAGACGGCGTCCACTGCCCGTCAAACGGAGCGGCAATACCACTGGCTACCACCAGACCATTTACCAAGTAGTCAACCCGGTTCACCGTGACTCCCGTGGCGGTCGTGAAATTCACCGAAAGAGTCGTGGCCGTGGCCAAGGGGAGCGTCGCACCGGCCGTCGGGCTCGTGACCGCGACCGTGGAAACCGCTGCCGCCGACACCGTGACTGGAATTGCGGTCGACGTCACCGCGGCGTTGGTGGAGTCAATCACCCGGGCGGTAAGATTGAAATTTCCCGCCGTCGTCGGAGTCCACGTGGTCGAGTAGGTTGTACCCGCATTGCCCGCCAACGTCGAAATGATCGTGTTGCCGACGCTGAACTGAACCTGCGAAATTGTCGCCCCCGCACTCGGGGTCGCCGTAGCAGTCACACTCACCGCACCGCCCACCGACGCCAGCGAACCCGGAGCCGGCGACGTGATCGCAATGGTCGGAGTGGCCGCCGAGGTGACAGTGACCGTGACCGCGGTGGAGGTCGTAGAATTGCCATTGCTGTCGGTGACCCGCACCGTCAGCGGAAAATTGCCGGCAGCAGCCGGAGTCCAGGCCGCGGAATAAACGGCCGTGCCCGGGGTTCCCGCCAAGGTCGCGACGGTCGTCGTGCCGGCGAGAAATTGGACTTGGGTAACCGTAGCGCCGCCCGATCCCGGAGTCGCGTTCGCAGTCAACGTCACCGCGCTTCCAGCCGTCGATACAGAACCCGCCAGCGGTGCCGTGAGGGTGGCTGTCGGCGCCGAATTGTTCACTGTCACTGAGACCGCCGCGGAAGTTGCGGCGGGCAATGCCCCGGTCGAGTCGATCACCTGCGCAGTGAGCGCGGTCACGCCAGCCGCGGCCGGAGTCCACGTAATGGAGTAGGGCGCGGTCGTTGCCGTGCCAATCGCGACGCCGGCAGCAAAGAAATTAACCTGGGTAATCGTCGCCCCGGCAATGGGAGCAGCGGAAGCGCTTACCGCCGTCGCCGTGCCAACGGTCGCGGTCGAGTTGTTGGCCGGCGCCGTGAGTGAAACAGAAGTCGCCGCGACCGAGGTCACCGTCACCGCCGTCGATGTGCCGGAATTTCCCGCTGAATCGAGGACGCGCGCGGTGATCGAGAAATTGGTCGCCGTCGTCGGCGTCCATGCGATCGAATAGACGCCACCGACCGCGGTCGTGGTCGTGCCAAGGATCGTCGTTCCACCCGCGAGAAATTGCACCTGCGCCACTGTTGCCCCAGCTCCCGGGGAGGCGGTCGCGCTAATCGTGACTACGGAGCCTACCGTGACAATCGAACCTGTCGAGGGAGCGGTGACGATCGCCGAGGGTGAGGCCGCCGCCAACGCGGTAACACTGATCGCCGTCGACGTGGTCGAGTTGCCGTTGCTGTCGGTCACACGGGCCGTCAGTGAAAAATTACCCGCTGACGCCGGCGTCCAATTGGTCGTGTAGGTCGAACTACCGGGCGTCCCCGACAACGTCGCCACGACGGTCGTGCCGGCTAAAAATTGAACCTGACTTACGGTGGCCCCGCCGGATCCGGCGACCGCCGTCGCCGTCAGGGGCGTGGCGCTGCCCGCCGTCACGACCGCCCCAGCGACTGGTGCCGTCAGGGAAATTGTGGGGGCAGAATTGCTCACCGTCACCGTGATTGCGGACGACGTAACCGTCGTACCAAGGGAGTCGACCGCCTGCACCGTCAACGTCGCGGTCCCTGCCGTCGTCGGAGTCCACGCCAGCGAATACGGCGCGGTCGTCACCGGAGATCCCGCGATGGCGGTACCGTTGACGAGGAAATTCACCCGGGAAATCGTTGCGCCGGCGATGGGAGCGGCCGACGCCGTGATCGTGACTGGAGTGTTCACCGTCGCAGTCGAATTGTTCGCGGGACCGGTCAACGACACCGAGGTGGCGGCGACGGCGGTCACCGTAACCGCATTCGACGTCACCGAGTTGCTCGCAGAATCAACCACTCGGGCCGTGAGACTGAAGGTTCCCGCGGCGCTCGGCACCCACGAGATTGAATAAAGCCCGCCGACAGCAGTCGTGGATGAGCCGATGAGTGTCGTACCTCCCACGAAGAACTGAACCTGCGCCACCGTGGCGCCAGCACCCGGCGTGGCGCTGGCGGAAACCGCAACCGTAGATCCAGCAGTCACGACTGAGCCAGCCAAAGGCGCGGAAATTGACACCGTTGGCGCCGCTGCCGCCGTGGCGGTGACGGACACCGCCGTCGACGTCGTCGTGTTTCCGTTGCTATCGGTGACCCGCGCGGTCAGCGAAAAATTGCCTGCTGACGTCGGGACCCAGGTCGTGGAATAGGTCGAACTGCCCGTGGTTCCCGCCAAAGTGGCAATCACCGTGCTTCCGGCCAGAAATTGAACCTGACTGACGGTCGCCCCACCGGAGCCGCCGTTCGCCGTGGCAGTCACCGTCACATTCGAACCCGCGGTTACGAGCGCTCCCGCAAGCGGTGCCGTGATGGCCACAGTCGGGGCGGAATTCGCGACGCTGACACTGATGGCGGAGGAAGTGGCCGTGACTCCGGCAGAGTCGAGTACCTGAGCCGTCAGGGACGTCGTTCCCGCCGTCGCCGGTGTCCATGCAATCGAATAAGGAGCACTCGTCACCGCCGCGCCAATCTGCGTCGCGCCAGCGAAGAAAGTGACCGACGTGACTGTGTTGCCCAAACTCGGCGCGGGCGACGCCGTCACGGCGATCGCCGTGCCCACCGTGGCGGCCGAATTGTTCGCCGGAGCGGTGAGAGAAATCGAAGTGGCGGCGTTGGCGGTGACCGAAACCGCACTGGAGGTGACGGTCGCATTGTTGGAGTCGATCACCTTTGCCGTAATGCTGAAATTACCTGCGGAGGTTGGCACCCAAGTGACCGAATACGGAACCGTGGTGTCGGTGCCAACAATCGTCGTGCCGACGAGGAATTGCACTTGAGCAATCGTCGCGCCAGCACCGGCTGTCGCGTTGGCGGTCAGGGAAACACTCGAGCCGACCGTCACGACCGCACCAGCAGACGGAGCGGAGACTGAAACGGTCGGCGCCGCGGGTGCCCCAACGGTGACGACCACAGCGGAAGACGTTGACGTCGCTCCATTCGAATCGGTGATCCGCGCGGTCAGCGAGGTCGAACCCGCGGTGCTGGGGGTCCAATCGACGGAATAGGGGGTGGTCGTCGCAGTTCCTACCAACGACGATCCGGCGAAGAATTCCACCTTCGTCACCGTCGCGGGCGCGACAACCGTCGTGCTGGCGGTAAGCGTGACCGCCGCACCGGAGGTCACGGTGGTACCAGCCGTGGGAGCAGCGAGCGCCACACTCGGGCCCGTTACGTTCACATTTACAATCGTCGATGTCGACGTGGCGCCGTTCGTATCGGTCGCCCGAGCGGACAACGCAAAAATTCCAGTCGACGTGGGTGTCCAGCTAAACGAATTGGCCGGCGGCAGCGCCGTGCCGACCACGGTGGTGCCCGCGAGGAAATCGATCCGATTGACCGTGGCCCCGCCATTGCCCGTGGCGGATGCGACGAGATTCACCGATGTGCCGAGCGGTACGGCGGTGCCGTTGGTCGGGCTCGTGATCGAGACGGTCGGAACCGCGGCTGCTACGGTGACGGTCGCGGCGGAGGAAGTGACGGAGTTGCCGTTCGAATCGGTGACACGCGCGGTCAGCGAAAACGAACCGGTTGTGGTCGGCGTCCAAGACAGTGTGTACTGGCCGCTCGACAACGTTCCGTTGCCCAGCACCGTCGCACCCGAAAGAAACTGAACTTGCGTAACGGTTGCACCGGTCGGAGCAGTCGCGGTCGCCGTCAGTGTGGTGGCCGTATTGACCGACACAGACGAACTCGCGCTGATCGAAATGGTCGGAAGCGCGACCGAGACAGTGACGTTAACGGCCGTGGAGTTGACCACCACATTTGCGGAATCGGTCACACGGGCAGTGATGACCGAGGTTCCGACCGTCGTCGGCGTCCAAGAAAATGTATAGGGCGCTGTGGTATCGGTGCCAATGATAGTACCGTTCTCCAAGAAATCGACTTTCGTCACGGTGGAACCGGGGCTGGCCGTCGCCGACGCGCTCAGAGTGGTGGCGGTCCCGACCGTGGCGGTCGTTCCGGCAGTCAAGGTAACAGTCGGAAGCGTCGCAACGGCGGTAACGGAGATCGCAGAGGAAAGTGCATAGACGCCCTTGTCGTCGACCGCGAGAGCCCGTAGCGAATAGACCTTGGCGACGGTGGGACGCCATGTGACTGAATAAGGAGCAAGTAGGTCCGGATTGGTTTCGCCCGTACCGCTCGGCGCAATCGGGTCGCCATCGACGAAAAACGTGACACCGGAGCCAGCGCTGCTCGGGATAAAGCCGTCATCGGTGGCGGTCGCGGTCACTGTCACGTTTTGGTTCACCGGAACAAAGGAACTGGCCGATGGAGCCGTCAGGGTGACGACGGGAGCCGTATTGCCGCTGATAGCCGTACCGATGCTGATGGTTGTGTTGGTCGAACTGACAGTCACGTTGTCGCTGCTCAGTGCATCAGCGCGGATCACGTGCGAACCGGGGGTGAAACCGTTCGCCGCCGTCAGCGCCAGCGCGAGATTGTAGGGGACCTGCGTCTTGACCGCTCGGGTCGGGAACGGATTTCCATCCACGAAAAACTCAACCTGGCTCACGACGGCATCGGACATCGCAGCGGTGGCGCGGAAGAATATTTCCGAACCCTGGGCATAAACCGAATTGCTCGCCGGTGACAGCAGCGTGACGACCCGGGTGGCGGAAACATTGACCGTGACCACGGGAGACGTGGCCGCATTAAGATTGGGGGTTGTTCCCGAAGTCGGCACCGACGTGTCCGTCACGGTCGCAGTCAAGGAATAGGTTCCTGGAGCGGTTGGAGTCCACGTGGTCGAATAGGCCCCAAACGAACCGCCACCTACCACGCCAATCGAGGTTCCGTTGACGAGGAAATTGACCGAGGACACCAAGGAACCGGCGGTACTCGTACCGATGGCGGTATTTACCGAGATCGTAACGCCCGCGGGGGTGCTAGCGGTCGCGATCGTCGAGCCGTTAGTCGGCGATGTGATCGAAATCGTCGGTGTCGCGAGGGCGACAGGGACAGCGAGAACCGCCGCAAAAAGCGGAACGGCCGACGCGAGTCGTCGAAAAAATGTTTTCATGACGGGCGGCGTGAGACTGTTACTTCGTGCCACTCCGCGTGCGCGGTTCAGAGCTGGCGGGAGTCACGATGGTGGGATTCTGGAACAGCGAGTTGGCCGGGGTGGATTTGAGCGACTGCTTCTTCGGCGAGCCGCCGGGGCTCACCAGATTGGCAGTGACAAAGATCAGCAGGTTTCGTTTCTGCGAACTTTCACCTTTCGAACGGAAAAGACGGCCGACCAGCGGCAGGTCACCGAAGAAGGGAACCTTGTCATTCACCTTCTTGACCTCTTCGCGCGTCAGACCGCCCATCACGAGCGTGGCGCCGTCCCAAATGGTCACCTTGGTGGAGATGTCGCGAACCGAGAAAATCGGCTGGTAGAAGCCGGGTGGCACCGTAACGGTCGTCGTGCCGGAGATCGCGACACTCGGACCGCCGTATTCGACGAACCCTTCGAATTCGGTCACGCGAGGATTCAAATCGAGGCTGATGCTGTAGTCATCTTCCTCCACCGTCGGGGTGACCTTCAGTTCCACGCCGACATTGCGCGACGTAAACTCCTGAGGGGTTCCCGCGGTGATCGTGACACCGGCGGCGCCACCGGCGACCGCACCGGTGCCGACCTGGCTCTGGATTTCACCGTAGCTCTGCGGATAGCGCAGTTCTTGAGCGACCGTGATGGTTGCCGGATTGCCGGAGAGCACCGTGAGTTTCGGCGAGCTGAGAAGATCGGTCCCCTGGCGCTGCGAGAGCGCACGAACCGCGGCGCTGACGTCGAATTCGCCGACAAAGCCGACGATGTTGGCGAGGGCATTGGCTGTCGCCGCGAGTTGGACTCCGCCAGGAATCGTTGTCGGGGCGACCGGCACCCGGAGCTGGCCCTGCGTTTGATTGGGATCGGTGTCCGAAAGAGAAATCGCCGGGTCCTTGATCACCAAGGCATTCGCGTTCGACGTACTGGGGAACGCACCAACGAGCGGACGGGTGACGCCGCCGCTGGTGTAGGTCTCCTGGGCATCGTAAATCTGCCGTCCATTTACATCGAGGACCGGAGCACCGGTGTTCGGATTCACGCGCGGGATGCCGCGGCGGGAAAGATTCCACGTCACGCCGAGTTCCTCGAGAGCACCTTCCTGGACTTCCATGAACTTGGACTCGATCTCGACCTGCCGGACGTCGTTGTAACGGGCGAGAATGTTGCGGATCCGCTCGTTGTTGCGCGCCGTTTGCGTGACGATGATCGCGGAGCCGTCATAGGCGAGCGAGCTACCATCGATGGTGAAGCTCACACCCGCCTGCTGGAGGAAAGACCGCATCGAACCGGCCTCTCCGCTGCTCGGCGCCGACTCCGCGGTACTGCCGGCGGCGGCCGTGTACGGATCCGCCTTGGCCGTACCGCCAGCCGAACTGGTGATGCCGGTCATGCGCAGAACCGTGGCGCGGGTCACCGGGAAGAACACGGTCTCAAGCGTCGACGTCTCGCCGCCCGGGCGCACGACAACGGCGTCAGCCTGGACCTCATACTGGTAGCCGACAGCCTCAGTCACAAAATCAAGCACTCGCTTCAACGTGGCGTTGCGCAGAGTCAGTGAAACCGCCGGGTTCTTGTTCGTCGGATCGAGCAACACGACGTTTACCCCCTTGGTGGCGCCGCTCTTGGTCGTGTCGAATTCCTCGGAGATCGCACTCAGTGAGGCGACGACTTCCGCGATCGGCGCACGGGTCCAGCTAACGGCCGGGATCGTGATCTCAGTCAGCTTCTTGGCGAGCGGAGCAACCGCGGCGGTCGGGTCGGCGTCGCGGGCGCGCTCCTGATAGATGCCGGGGCGCTGCCAGCTCTTGGCGACTTCCTCGAGCAACTGGGCGCGCGTCTTTTCGCGATTAATCACGCCGGTTTCAGCTTTTTCCTGGGCAATGCGCAACAGGAAGCCTTTCGCCACCGTGTTTTCCGGGTCCTGGGCCTCAATGCCGCGGAAAGTCTCCTGCGCACCATCGAGATCTCCGGCGACATACTGGGCGCGTCCCTTGGCCACCAACTGGGCGGTGGCGGCACGGTCGGCCAAAAAAGAGGGATCGACCGCCGCCGCCACCGGCTTCGCGTCGACCCGGGCGATCTGCCGTTCGATGCCGGAAGCCCGGTTGCTGCTGGCCGGAGCGAGCTGAGCGTGAGCCGCCATCGCCGCGCGGGCACCATCGACGTCGTTGCGTTTGAGCGCCGCCTGGGCGCGGTCGAGCAGGGCCGAGGCTTTTTCCTTCTTCAAATCAGCCACCAACTTGGCCGTCAGAGGGTTTGAGGGCAGTCCGGCCAGCGCGGCATCAATCGTCGCTACGGCCTCTTCAGGATGTCCATTGCGAATCTGCGTCCTCGCGGTGGAAAGCTGGGTCTGCGCGTTGGCGATCGCTTCGTTGAGCCGGCCCGCCTCGGCGCGTGCCATTTGTTCGGCTTCGAGTTCGGCGGCGGAGGGGCCGGCAGGGGCGGCGCGACCCGGCTCAGGAATCTTTACGTCGACCATCGGCAGGCGCTCTTGCGCCTGGGGCGGCACGCTCGCGGGCTCTACCGCGACCGTTGAACGCTGCGCGGCGAGGGCCTGTTGGGCAGCCGCCTGGGCCTCAACTTCTGCGCGAAGGCGCTCCACGGCTTTGTCGTCGGGCGAAATTTTGGTCAGCTGCGCCAGTGCATTCTGGGCTCCCGCGAGATCTCCCGCATCACGGGCGCGCAGGGCTTCCGACATGAGCCGAATCTTGGTGTCGGTCGGGTTTTGCGCAAACGCCTGCCGCAGGGGTACGGCCGCAGCCAGGAGGGCGGCGGCGAGCACGACGAGCAGTGACGTAGGAAGGGGGCGAGTATTCATTGCTGGAAAGTTAGGGCGAAAAAATGGGAGGAGACAGATTCCGTCGGTTCGTTCAGGTGCCGGAGGGGGACTCGGGCTTTTCATTCTCGTCGGTTTCGCGTGGAGTGAGCACACGCCGGTCGGGCTGACCAAGAGTCGGAGCGTCCTTGACCACCTCCACCGAGGGCGGAGACGTCAGAATTTTTTCAATTTTGTAGGTCGCCTCCCCGAGCTTGAACGTGTCGCCGGTCCGTACTTCACGGGCCGCCGAGTCGCCAGCGGCGGCCACGAATGCAAACACGGTGCCGGTAAAGACCCGGTCGCGGTGCGTGAGCGTAACGTCGCGGCTGGCCTTTTCATCCCGAATGACCGCGGTCGCGACGCGCTGCTTGGACGCCATGCTCTCGCCCGAGCGAATTGTCTGCTGGATGACATCGAAGCTCTTGATCGACAGGCCGAGTTCGGGAAAACGGCGGCCAGCGGAGGCGAGATGCACCTGGCCAGAAAGCACGTTTTGGAAAATGCCGCGCCCGAGGTCATCGCCCCCGGCGTAACCGATCAACTGCAGGCGGAACGGCTCTGGGCGCACCGCAATGAGCTCCAGGCCGAACGCCTCCTGTTGTTCGTCATCCACCAAGCTGGACGGAGGCTTGACCGTGAACTGCTTGGAACGTGCGTTGTAGAAAATCTCCGGCGGAGTGAAGGTGTCGTAGATCCAGTCACGACCGCGGGTCTGCGCGACGGGTGCGGCCCAGTTCTCTGTCTTAATCGGCGGCGCATCGGGAGCGGTCGGGGCGTAAGGGGTGCTCGCGAGTTCGACGTGCGGTTGCGGCTCGCTCGAAAAACCGGGATGGCGCACCGTGAGCGTGCCAAAGGTTCCGGCTGAGGCGAGCAGGAGCGCCGCAGCGGCCACGATGAGGGCTTTGTCGTTGGAAAGGGCGGCCATGGGTCAGCTGTTCGGGGCGGTGGCCGGAGCGGTCTCCGCCGCCGGAGGAGCGGCGGGCGGCACGAGTTCAACGAATTCGACCGTGACGGTATACTTGGAGAGCGGCTTGGACACGATGGGGGCGGCGGTGGAAGCGCGAGGCAGTGCCACGGGTTTGGCGGGCGCCGCTTTGGGCGCACGCGCGGCGGCCCCGTCGACCGAAAGCACCAAGGATGTGGCCGCAGAGTCCGAAGACGACGCCTCTTCAGTCGGCGCCTGAATCGCGGCATCTTCCGGGGTGGCGACCTCGACCTCGACTTCGCGGACCAGAATCGGGAGCTCAAACGCCGCCAACTTGTTCAAAAACACCCGCAGGGCCGCAGTCTGACCGGTGAAGACAAAACGAAACGGCATCGTGTCGATATAGCCAGGGACCCGAGCGCTGACCCGGGAATCGATCAGGAAATAATCCGGACCGGAGTCGCCCGTATCGACGGGAACGTCGGCCGGGACTTCCCCGTTCGCCGCCGCCGCGGCCCGGGCGTCACGCTCAGCCTTTGTCAGGGTGCGTTCGCGTTTGATGGAAAATAACGCCCGGGGACGAGCCTCAAGCAAAGACTCGACGAGATATTGAGCGATCAGACGTTGGCGAAATACCGGCTCGATGTGGTCCTGAACCGGCCCCTCATTGGCGTAGGCGGAGAAGCCAAAGCGGGCCGCTTCAGCACGAATGTCGACATCCTGTTTTTTCGCGATCTCGCGGCATTTCTCCACGTAGGTCGCAAGGTCGAAGTAGGAATCCGTCCGCGCCGCCGGTACTTTAGCCGAGCGGATCCTTTCCGCAGCCGGGCCCCGCCCCTTCAACTCGCTCTGCATCGAGGCCAACGCAGCCTGAGCCTTCGCCAAGTCCGCCTCGACCGCCGTCGCGACCGGTCGCGTGGGAGGAGGCGTCAGTTCAGCCATGCTCTGCAATTCCACCTTCCGTTCCTGCAGCTTCTTGGCCGTGGCACGGGAGGCGGACCAACGCTCGTAGGTCAGGCCAACCTCGCCGAGGGCGACCAGCGTGCAAACCGCCATGCCGGTCGCAAAGAGTGGATTTTTACGATACCAGCTCACAGGGTTTTCTTCGGGTTAATCACCAGCGTGAAGTCGAAACGCAGCAGGCCGTTCTGGCTAGGATCGAATTTCTCGTTTTCCACGGCGGTGATGAATTGGGAGCCGGTAAAACTGGCGAGCAGCTGTTTCACGCGCTGCAAGGACTGGGGGCTGACCTTCGACTGCGGATTCGAGATATCGAGGAGGCGCCCGCTCAACGTGAGACGAAGCGGCGGACCCTTTGGCACCACCGGCGCCGCGGGATCGGCGGCGGGCGCCGCAGCGCCATCCGCGGGAGCCGGAGGAACTTCGACGGCCGTTCCGGGTTCGGGCAACGGCGGACGGACCACCTGCACGCGGTCGAGCCAGACGTCTTCCACCTTCACGAGGCGTTCCTGCAAATCCGCGAAGAAATTAATCCAGTTCGCCTTGGTCTCGTAGGCTCCGTGCAACGCGGTGATCTGCTTGGTCGCCTCCTGAATCTGCCGGATGTTTTCTTCGTTGCGATGGGCGATGGCACGCAGCGGCATGAGTTCACCATCGACCTTTCCCATCTGCGTCAGAGTGGCGGCCGTCACCTGATGGAAATAGACAATCGGCGGAAAAAGGGCCGCCACGGCGAGGGCCGCGGCAAAGAGATACTTCGGCTGTCGTTTCCGGAACTCCAGAGCCGCCGTCAATTCCGGCGGGAGCAGGCTGGCTTCGTTTTCGGTCTTCACGACCAGCCGCGTCGCCAACCCGACGATGTCCGCCAGCACCGCCGCCGAACTCTCGGCGCCCGCGGCCCGGGCGTGGGCGGAAATATCCACATTCTTAAGCGCCTCATAACGCTCCACCGGCAAACGCATCCGGTCCGAGAGAGCCTTGGGTAATTCATCAATCAACGACCCGCCACCGGTCAGGTAGACCGCCGCGGGAGCAGCCCCACCAGAATAACGCCGGTGATTCACTTCCGAACGCATGATCTCCAGCTGCAGCTTCTGCGTGAAACTCGTCGCCGCCTTCTGGACCGCTGCCCGCGAAGGCGAGGACGGCGGCAAATCACTGCGGCCCGACAGCACCTGGATCTTGAGGGTTTCCGCCGACGCAAAATCGATGCGCAGTTCCTCCGACACCGCCTGCGTCACGGCGTTTCCCGCCAAGGCCAGCGTCCGAATGTAGAACCGCTCCCCTTCCAAGAAAAGCAGATTGGTCGTCCGGGCCCCGACATTGACCACGATGACCGGCTCCTGAACGTTGGGGTAATTGTAGCGAAACGCGTGGCGCAGCGCCAATCCTGCCGGGGTTGCGCGCTCGACCGGAAATCCCGCCGCATCCGCCGCGCTGCACAGGCCCTGCATCGCGTCAAACTTAACGGCGGTCAGCATCACCTCGATGTCGAAACCGTCGTCCGCCACCACCACGTGATCCCACACCACCTCTTCCAACGGGTACGGAATGTTCTCCACCGCTTCAAAGGCCACGATCTTGCTCCGCTTTTCCTTCGCCACGGACGGAGTCTTGATGAACTTCATCAAGGCGAGGTGACCGGGCACCGTGATCGCGGCGGAACCGGAGAGGCGGTTGCGGGCCACCACCGCTCCGAGAGACTGGGCGATTTCAACGGACCAGCGGGCCTCGTGGGAAGGGTCGGAGCTGTGCGGTTCGAGTGCGAATTGCTGCAGCACCAAACGACCCGACGCTCCTACGGTAAACACACCGCACGCGACATGGCCTGCTCCAATGTCAACGGCTAGAACGCGGGGTGAACGCATAGATAATAATAAGTAGTGGCGATTTCAGATGGGGCGAGACGCGGCAAGTAGATTATGGTTACGGGCAACCGTAATGTCTCTTCTACCGGACCTCCCGACGTACGAAAGTCGGGGTCCCGCGGGGATATTCATTGATGAACGGCGTCAGATATTGGGGAACAAGGATTCCGTCGTTGGCCGCCGCCAGCGGAGTCGCCTTCGTTTGAAAATTCTTGCGCAGGTCCGCCCCTGGCAGGCTTGCCGAGTACGCCGCCTTTGCAGCCGCCACCGGCTTCCCACCTGCCAGCAGCTCCACCCCCCAATATTTGGGCTCACCATGCAGTTGATGGCGCTTCACCAATTCGGGAGGGAGATAAAACCGAACATCCGCCCTCCCCGATTCTAGGGCCACACAGTCCACTTCGGCCCGAAAATGCTCAATCCGTCGATCGCCGCCGGCTACGGCCGGAAACTCGAAACCCGCCAGCAGCACCACCCTTACCCGTGACACCATCTGGCCGCTCGATCCCGGGGCGGGCTTGGCGAGGAGCGCCACGTCCGCTTCAAACCAATTTCCAGGAGCGCCGCTGGGCGCTCGCAAATTGCTGAATTTCACCGACGTCACCTCCACCTCCTCCGCGGCGAGCGATGGGACGCACAACGCACCCAAGGTGAGGAACGGGGCCAACCACCAAGTAACCAGTTGGGGAAATGGACGCACAAAGAAAAATCGTTGGAGGACAGGTTCTCCGCGTCACGCTAAAACGAGCGCGATCTGAAAATCCGCCAAAACGGCAGGTCGGATGCACCGGAAAACACGAGATGACTTGCGGGCCACCGGCCACTTCCCGTTTCCTCGACCGTCCCGCGCCGGCCAATCCGTCCCTGCTTCACCGTCAATGTCCCTTTCCTACAAAATCGCCGTCCTCGTGTTCCTCGAAAACACGGCCGGAGACCACCTGCTCCTGCTCCGCGCCAAGCCGCCCAACCTTGGCATTTGGAGCCCCATCGGCGGCAAACTGGAAACCGCGATCGGCGAATCTCCGTTCGAGTGCGCGGTGCGCGAGACCCACGAGGAAACGGGTCACACGATCACCGCCGCGGACCTGCATCTCTTTGCGATGATCGCCGAAAAAGCCTACGAGGGTCAGTCCCATTGGCTGATGTTCCTTTTCCGCTGTAAAGTGCCGCTCCAAGCCCTTCCGCCCGCGATCTCCGAGGGCAAGTTCGCCTTCTTTTCCCGCGCCGCCATCGACGCGCTGCCCATCCCGGAAACGGATCGAAACGCGCTTTGGCCCATCTACGACCACTACCGCGACCGCTTCGTCGCCCTCAAAGCGGACTGCCTCCCCGGCAAGCCCGTGGTGGTGGAAATCGAGGAAATTACTCCGTCCGTTTGAGGGGGCGATGAAAGGATCGGGGCCAGACGGGAATGAAACGAGCGAAGCGGTCGGCTTGCACTTCTCACCGTCCCGTTTCCATCACGCCTGTAAACGTCGCCCCGGCGCGCATCCTGCTCTCGAAATTCAATCCACGCTTGATTTCCCCGGCGTGCGCCGAACACTCATCCGTTTCCATCAATCCAAAGACCTTCTGTGAGCAAGAAACCGACTGCCACCACCGAGAGAAAGCCCGAGCCCACCATCGCGGAAATCGATCACGCGCAGGCGCCCGTCAATGCCCGTCTCTCCCGCGAGGAAAAGATCGAGCTGCATCGCAAGATGGTGCGCATCCGCCGCTTCGAGGAACGCAGTCTCCGCGCCTACCAAGGCAAAAAGATTGGCGGTTTTCTTCATCTTTATATCGGCCAGGAAGCCGTTGCCGTGGGCTGCTGCTCGCTGATGGGAAAGCATGACCACGTCATTACCGCCTATCGCGACCACGGACATGCCATGGCCGTCGGCATGGACACCAAGCCGCTCATGGCGGAACTTTATGGAAAAGCCACGGGCTGCTCCAAGGGCAAGGGCGGCTCGATGCATTACTTTGATCCGTCGCGGAATTTCTGGGGCGGCCACGGCATCGTCGGCGGACAGATTCCCCTCGGGGTCGGCCTCGCCTACGGCGTGAAATACCAGGGGAACAAGGGCGCCGCGATGGCATTCATGGGCGACGGCGCCGTAAACCAAGGCGCCGTGCACGAGGCGTACAATCTCGCCGCACTCTGGAAGCTGCCGGTCGTCTTCGTGATCGAGAACAACGGCTACTCGATGGGAACCAGCCAGGCTCGCTCCTCCGCCGGGGAACTCGCCAAGCGCGCCGAGGGGTACGACATGCCATGGGGCCAGTGCAATGGCCACGACGTCTACGAAGTGCGGGCCTGCATGGACAAGTTTCTCACCCTCGCCCGCGAAACCAACCAGCCGAGCACGGTCGAAATCGACACCTATCGCTACCGCGGACACTCGGTTGCCGATCCCGACAACACCTATCGCAGCAAGCAGGAGGTCGAGGAATACCGGAAAACCAAGGACCCGATTCAAGTCTTCCAGCAGAAACTGATCAACGAGGGCGTGCTCGACGTCGCCACGATGGAGAAAATCGACGCCGAGGCCCGCGCCGAGGCCGACAACGCCGCCGATTTCGCCGAGGCCAGCCCGTTCCCGACCTCCGAAGACATCCAAAAGGACGTTTATTGGGAGTCCGACCATCCCTCCGAGCGCAAGTCCCAAGGCCGCCTCTTCTTCGACTGACGCGGTTGGTTCGCGCGGGCCGCTTGCCCGCGAATCTCAAATTTCAAATCTCAAATCTCAGATCAACGTGCCACAGATCACCTACCGCGAAGCCGTCCGTCACGCCCTCGCCGAAGAACTCGAACGCGACCGGAACGTCGTCGTCATGGGCGAGGAAGTTGCCCAATTCAACGGCGCCTACAAGGTCACCGAGGGCCTCCTCGCCAAATTCGGTCCCGACCGCATCGTCGACACGCCCATCAGCGAGGCCGGCTTCATCGGCATGGGCATCGGCGCCTCCATGCTCGGCGTGCGCCCCGTGATGGAATTGATGTTCTGGTCGTTCTACTCGGTCGCGTTTGACCAGATTCTCAATAACGCCGCCAACGTCCGCTACATGAGCGGCGGTCAAATCAACTGCCCGATTGTCATCCGCGGCCCGGCCAATGGCGGCACCAACGTCGGCGCCACGCACTCACACACCCCGGAAAACGTTCTCGCCAATCACCCGGGCGTGAAGGTCGTCGTACCCGCCACCGCCTACGACGCCAAGGGGCTCCTCAAGTCCGCCATCCGCGACAACGACCCCGTGTTCTTCCTCGAAAACACGATCCTGTACGGTGAAAAGGGCGAAGTGCCCACCGAGGAATACCTCATCCCGCTCGGCCTCGCCGACGTGAAACGCACGGGCACCGACCTCACCATCGTCACCTACGGTCGCTGCGTCCTGCACTCGCTTGCCGCCGCGGCAATTCTCGAGAAAGAGCACGACGTGTCGGTCGAGGTCGTCGACCTCCGCACCATCCGCCCGCTCGACATCGACACCGTGCTGAAATCCGTCGCCAAGACCCACCGCGTCCTGATCGTCGAGGAGCAGAAGCCGTTTGCCAGCGTCGGTTCGCAGCTGGCCTACATGATTCAACGCGAGGCGTTCGACGAACTCGACGGCCCGATCCACCGCCTCGCGACAGTCGACGCTCCGGCGATTTACAGCCCGCCCGTCGAAATCGAGCAGCTTCCCAATCCGCAACGCGTGCTCAAGGCCGCGCTCGCCGCCCTCGCCTGATCCCGTCTCCACGCCCTTCATTCGCAGCTCTCCGCTTCCCTCATGGCCAACATCATCGAAATGCCGAAACTCAGCGACACCATGACGGTGGGCACGCTGGTGAAGTGGTTGAAGCAGGAAGGCGACGCCGTGAAATCCGGCGACATGCTCGCCGAAGTCGAGACCGACAAGGCCACGATGGAGCTCGAGTGCTTTTTCGATGGCACGCTGGTGAAGATCTTTTCGCCCGCCGGCTCGCAAGTCGCCTTGGGCGCCCCGTTGTGCGCAATCGGCCAGCCCGGTGAAAAGGTCGCCGCCCCGGCAGGAAAACCCACCGCGGCCGCCGCTCCAATCCCTGCCGCCGCCGCTCCCGCGGCCACTCCCGCACTCGTCGTGACCGCCGCCGTCACCTCCCCCGCTCCGGCAGCCGTGAGTCCGGCGCCCGCCCCGGCCCCGTCGCCTGCAGCCGGCCGGGTGAAGATTTCCCCGCTCGCCAAGAAACTGGCCGCTGAAAAGAAAATCGATCCTTCCCGACTCACCGGCACTGGCCCGGGAGGACGCATCGTCCAGGCCGACGTCGAGGCGGCGGAGGCGGCGCTGAAAGCGTCGCCATCTCAAATTTCAAATCTCAAATCTCAGATCGGCGCCGCAGGTGCCGCCGCCAAGGGCCCCATCCAGGAGGAGCGTGCCGTCCCGGTCTCCAACATGCGCGCCGCGATTGCCCGCCGGTTGGTGGAGTCAAAGACCCAGTTGCCGCATTTCTACGTCGAAATCGAAATCGACGCCGCCCCGCTCCTGGCCATTCGCGAGCAGCTCAACACCGGACTCGAGAAAGAGGGCGTCAAACTCTCCGTCAACGACTTCATCCTCAAAGCCTGCGCCGAGGCGCTGCGGCGCGTACCCCAGGTCAACGGCTCCTGGGAAGGCACCCAGATTCGCTATTTTGGTGCGGCCCACATCTCGTTTGCCGTCGCCATTGACGACGGCCTGATCACCCCGGTGATTCGCGATGCCCACCTCAAGAGCGTCTTCCAAATCAGCACCGAGGCGAAGGCGCTCGGCAAACGGGCGAAGGAAAAGAAGCTGGCACCGGCGGAGTTCACCGGCGGCACCTTCTGCGTGTCGAATCTCGGCATGATGGGCATCCCGAAGTTCAGCGCGATCATCAACCCACCCAACGCCGCCATCCTCGCCGTCGGGACGACGGTGAAAAAGCCGGTGGTGAAGAATGATCAGATCGTGGTCGGCCAGGTGATGACACTGACGCTTTCGTGCGATCATCGCGTGGTCGACGGTGCCGTCAGCGCGCAGTACTTGAACGCCCTGCGCCAATTGCTCGAATCGCCCGCGCTGCTGCTCGTCTAGCCACGGGCGTTCCGTCGTTTGGGCCCCCAGCTCGTCTGGGTTCATGACAGGCGTGATCCACCCCGCGATTGCGTAGATCTTGGCGTGACACTCCGCAATTTTGTGTAGTGGGAGGCGGTAAATTGGCAAATTCTGCGCAGCCGACACCGGCGTTTCCGCTAAAGTAGGTTAATTGCGACGTGCCCGTACCGAGGGAAGCCCACTCGCCCACTTTCCCTCCCACCCACACCCGCCATGAAGCTTTGGGATGAACGTTTCGCAACCGGACATCAGCAAATCGATGACGAGCATCGCTCCTTCTGCAGCCAACTGGACGGCATCAAGCAGGCAATCGCAGAAGGAGCAGGACGGGAGCAGATCGTCCAATTGATCGTCGTTTTGCAGAAATACGCACTGAGGCATTTCGCCCGGGAAGAGGCTTATATGCTGCGCGTCAATTGCCCCGCGCAGAAGGCAAATTGCACGGCGCACCGGGAACTCGAGGCCAAGCTGGAACGTTGGCTGGAGCTTCTGACCATGAGCGGAGCGCCGGTCTCCGTACTCTCCGACGTCCACCGGGAATCCACCTCCTGGATCGCGGATCACATTTTGAACATCGACTGCCAGTTGCGCGGATGTGTCCAAAACCAAACCCAGTCCGTCAAATCCTAACCCCACTCCCATGAACACACCATCGAACGTGCCTGAACTTGTCGTGGGTATTGGCGCCTCGGCCGGCGGGCTGCGGGCGCTCGAAACGTTTTTTCAGGCGATGCCCCCTGACAGTGGCTGCGCCTTCGTCGTCGTCCAGCACCTGTCGCCTGATTTCAAGAGCCTCATGGATGATCTGCTCGCCCGGCACACGCGCATGCGCATCTACCGCGTGGAAGAGGGCATGGCGCTCCAGCGTGACAGCATCTACCTGATTCCACCACGGAAGTTGATGACGGTGAAAGGCGGCAATCTGTCGCTCACCGACCGAGAAGCCGCGCGGCAACTTGAGTTTCCAATCAACGTTTTCCTCGATTCCCTCGCGGTCGACTTCGGCCCCCAGGCGATCGCGATCGTGCTGTCGGGCACCGGCACCGACGGCACGCAGGGCGTCCGGTCCGTGCACGAAGCCGGAGGGCTTGTCATCATCCAGTCGCTCGACTCCGCCGATTTCAACGGCATGCCGCGCAGCGCGATCAACACCGAACTCGGCGATTATGTGCTCCCGCCCGAGCGGATGCCCGAGGCCGTCATCACCTACGCGAAGTATCCCCAATTGCGCATGCGGCTGAACGCCCGCCCGATGTCGGTGCACGAGGCGGCGAGCAGCTTCGGCCCGGTGCTGGAGCAACTGCACAACAAGTACGGCATCGACTTTGGGGCCTACAAGATTCCCACGGTGCAGCGCCGGATTCATCGCCGGATGAGCTTTCTTCACCTGACGGACATCCACGCCTACTCGCAGTTGCTGACGGAACAGGCGACCGAGCTCGACGAGCTCTACAAAGATCTGCTGATCGGCGTCACCGAATTTTTCCGGGATCCGGAGGCGTTTGAAACGATTGGACGCGACGTCCTACCGGGGCTCATCGGCGAAAAGGGCCGCGAGGAACTCCGGGTGTGGGTGGCGGGTTGCGCGACGGGAGAGGAAGCCTATTCCGTCGCCATCCTCGTCGACGAGCAGGTGCGGGCGGCCGGCTTTGCCGGCCGGGTTTCGATCTTCGCGACGGACATGCACCGTGAATCGCTCGCGTATGCTGGCGCGGGCGTGTTCGAACGCGTGCGTCTCGAGAACCTCGGCCCCGAGCGGATCTCGCGCTACTTTCGCGAGGAGGCCAACGGACTGCTACGCGTCAGCCCGGAACTGCGGCAGCGCATCATCTTCTCCGCTCACAATGTCGTCAGCGATCCGCCGTTCACGAAGATCGATCTCGTGACGTGCCGGAACATGCTGATCTATTTTCAGCAGGCGACGCAGGAACGCGTGCTGGCGCTGTTTCATTTCGCCCTGCGCCGCGGCGGCTGCCTCTTTCTTGGCTCGAGCGAGGGCCTGGGCGGCGTCGAGGCCGGGTTCACGACCGTCTCCGTCCGTCACAAAATCTACCGCAAGACCGTCGACAGCCTGATCGCCCCGCCGGAAATCCGCGCGGTACCCTCGGCCCGGACGCTGCGCACCGTGGCCACGTCACTGGCGGGCGCGTTGCCGAGCACCGTCACCGTCAGCCGCTCCCTGCTTCAGGCGTACGACCACCTCCTGAGGGCAACGATGCCGCCCAGTTTCATCGCCGCCGAAAACGGGGAAATCGTGCAGTATTTCGGGCAGTCGAGCCGTTTCCTGCTGCCGCCCGAGGGGAGGTCCCACGACAATCTTTTCAACCGGACCGAGGGCGACCTGCGCCTCGCCCTCTCGACCATCATCCCCAAGGCGATCAAGTCCGGTGAACCGGCCCTGGCCCGCGGCATCCGCCATCACGGCGAAGGGGAAGAGCGCCTCATCGATGTCGAAGTCCGCCCGATCCCGGACGAACGCAGCGGCATCAGCCTGGTGCACGTCATCCTAAACAATCCCCGGGAGGCACCGCTGCTGGTGATCCCGAACACCTCCGGCGCGCGCGGCGACGCGTTCACCTCAAGTGACGCGCTGGCGAACCGCGTGAAGGACCTCGAACTCGAGCTGCACACCACAAAGGAAAATCTCCAATCGACCGTCGAGGAATTGCAGACCAGCAACGAGGAACTGCAGGCCACGAACGAGGAATTGCTCGCCGCCAATGAGGAACTGCAGAGCACCAACGAGGAACTCCACTCCGTCAACGAGGAACTCTACACCGTCAACGCCGAGTTCGAGCGCAAGAACCACGAACTGAAAACCATCGGCGAGGACCTGAACAATCTGCTCGCGAGCACGGACATCGGCACGGTGTTCCTCGACCGCCATCTGCGGATCCGTCGCTTCACGCCCGCGGTCGGGCGAATCTTTCACCTCCTGCCTCAGGACATCAGCCGCCCCATCGAACACCTCTCGTTTCACCTCGAGGGCGAACTCGACCTCATGAAAAACCTGCGCGACGTGCTGGCGAGCGGCACGCCCACTCAGCGCGAGGTGCGCACGCGCAACGGCGACTGGCTCTTCCAGCGCGTGCTGCCGTTCCGCACCACCGAGGACAAGATCGACGGCGTCGTGATCACCTTCACCGACATCTCCCCGATCAAGTCGATCCAGGACAAACTCAACCTCGCGATGGAATTCTCGCGCCTGGTGTGGTGGGAATGGGATCTCGATGAACAGGTGCTCAACACCCACACCGGCGGCCAGTCGATCTTCGGCTACGCGGGGGACGTCGTCACCACGACCGCGCCGGAGTGGCACAACCTCATCCACCGCGATGATCTTGAACGCGTAAAACAAAGTCTTGATGGCTGCCTGCGCGGCGATGTTCCCCGCTGGGAATGCCAGCACCGGTTTCTCACCCGCGACGGCCAGTGGCGCTGGGTCGTCAACAAGGGCAAGGTCGCCGCCCGCGACGCGTCCGGCCGGCCGACGCGCATGCTCGGAACCACCCAGGACATCCACGACCGGTTCCTCGCCGAGCAGGAAATCAAAAAGCTCAACCACGCCCTCGAACGCAGCCCGGTGATGGTGATGATCACTGACCTCAACGGAAACATCGAATACGTTAACCAACACTTCTCTGACGTCACCGGCTATCCGGCCGAAGAGGTGGTCGGCCGGAATCCGCGCATCCTGCGCTCGTCTGAGGAACCCGAATCCACCTTCCGCGAAATGTGGTCGGCCCTGAACCGGGGTGAGACCTGGCACGGCGAACTCCACAACCGGCGCCGGGACGGCCGGGCCTACCGGGAGCGCAACACCATCGGCTCGTTGCGGGACGCCAACGGTCGTGTCACCCACTTCGTTGCCCTCAAGGAGGAAATCTCAGACCAGAAAACTCCGGACGACGACAAGCGCCGGATGGAAGAGCAGCTCTCCCAGGTCCAGAAGATGGAAACCCTCGGCGCTCTTGCCGGCGGCGTCGCCCACGATTTCAACAACATCCTCACCGCCATCATCGGGCACACCGAACTCGCCAGCGAACTTGCACCACCACCCCACCCCGCCGCCGATTGCATCCAGCAGGTCCGCCAAGCCAGCCGCCGTGCCTCCGATCTCGTCCAGCGCATCCTGTCATTCAGCCACCGCGAGCCGACGCACCGCGAGAAGATCAACCTCGGCAATCTGGTCGCCGAAGTAATTCCACTCGTGCGCTCCAGCATTCCGTCCACCATCAAGGTCGACCTCTCCATCGCGAGCAACGATCTGACCGTGCTCGCCAGCCCCACGGACATCCAGCAGATTGTGCTCAACCTTGGGGGCAACGCCGCGCACGCCATGCGGGACCAGGGCGGATTCCTTCGCGTCGCCGTCGAATCCTGCCACATCGACCGGCCGCCGAAGGTCACCGCCGGGACCGTCGGGGTCGGCGACTACCGGCGCCTCCGCGTGAGCGACACCGGCGAAGGCATCTCGCCACCGGTGATGGCCCGCATGTTTGAACCGTTCTTCACGACCAAACCGTCCGGTGAAGGCACCGGTCTGGGCATGTCCATCGTGCTCGGCATCGTCCTCGCCCACGGGGGCGCAATCGACGTGAAATCGGAAGTCGGCCAAGGCTCATCGATCGACATCTATATCCCGGCCGCGGCGCCGGATGTCCCCGATGACGACCGGGCCGAACCTGTCACCGTCGCCGGCAAAGGTGAAGGCATCGCCTTCGTCGACGACGAGCCCGCAATTACGCTGGTGGCGAAGAACGGACTTGCCCTCCGCGGCTACCAACCGGTGATTTTCGAAAACCCGCGCCCGCTGCTCGAACATCTCGACGGAGGAGGAGCGCCTTTCGATCTCATCATCACGGACCAAACCATGCCCGACATCACTGGCCTCGATTTGATTCGGCAATTGCGCGCAAAACAAATTCAGACGCCAATCATCATCCTCTCCGGCAACGCCCGATATGTTTCAAAGACCGATCTCGCCGGTTTAGGCGAGGTGCAATTCATGCCAAAGCCGTTTGAGTTGAGCGCGCTGATCGAACGCATCTCGGTCGCCCTGGCGCTCAGCCGGTAGGGTTTCAGCAACCCGCTCCGGCCGGGAAACGCACGACATACGACTGCGCACCTTTCCCTGATACCATCTGCGGAAAAATCTTTCGCGCTACGCATCGAAGCCAACAACGAGTTGCGCGTGCCGAAGCGTTTTTCCGAAACCCGTGGTGGACGAGCGGCGTACTACGAGTGAGTCCCGCGTACGGTCTCGGAACGACGCCGTCGAAGACCGGCTACCGGCCTTCGCGGAGGGCGACACCACAGGGTGTCATCCTCATAGCAGCCTTATAGCAGGCTCATAGCAGCCTCATAGCAGCCTCATGGTGAGGTTACTATCTCCTTTCTATCTGGTTTCATTGCGGTTCGTCCGCGCTTGGGTCGCGGGCTATGCAATGACGCTCAGCCCCAAAGTTTCGGCCGGGAGCTGGCTGAGGTGGGCCACGTACATTCCGTCCGACGACCGACACGGTGCAGGATTCGGAGAGCGACGGGCGCCCCCCCCTTCTGGTCAGGCGGAACATGCACTGATCACCATCGCGCAGCTGCTGGAGCCGCGACGCCCTCGTCGCGGTTTCGAACCACGCGATGAGGGCGTCGCGTCCCCAGTTTTCAGAAATTGAGTTGAGCCCGAGTTTTCTCTGGGCACGGACTAGCAATTCACGGATTGACCCTTCTGGCAGGCCCCTCAACCGAGTTGGTTTTGACCCGGGCACCCTCGGGCGGCGTGGACGAACGCGAGGGCGATCCTGACTTTTCCCAAGAAATTCGAAACATTTTTCCCCTCCAGATGACAACCTCCTGCGCGACAGCCCTGGCCAGGAACCGGCGACGCCACGCCGAGCGGGCCCTCCATTGCACGTTTTCATCTCTCGGTCATCTCCCGGTCATCTCCCGGTCATCTCCCGGTCATATCCCGGTGATCTCTCGGAACTGGCTTTATGCTCGGTTACTGGCGAGTCGCACCCACTGCGGAAAGGCATGGCGGAGCCCCAACCGACCCTGAACCACCGGAGTACAGCGGACCGGCCCGACTGGGTCAGTCCGTGAATTGTTAGCCCGCTTCAGCCGCGATCGGGGATCATTGTGGGCAGGGACTAGCAATTCACGGATTGACCCTTTCGGCAGGCCCCTCAACCGAGTTGGTTTTGACCCGGGCACCCTCGGGCGGCGTGGACGAACGCGAGGGCGATCCTGACTTTTCCCAAGAAATTCGAAACATTTTTCCCCTCCAGATGACAACCTC
>CANJIU010000057.1 GCA_947474365.1 Opitutia bacterium
ATGTCATCTTATTACAAATATATTTCGAACAGACCGGCACACGATCCGCGAAAATGCCCCAGGCATTTTCATTTAGCAGCCTGTCGGTTCCGTTCGGCCAACATTCGTTTGCCCCAGATCGGACTTCCTAAGTCCGACAGGCTGCTAGAGGAACTCAACGCCAAGGTAACGGCGGCAAACGATGCGTTGGCGAGGACCGAAGCCCAAGCACGGGCGGCCGCGACCGGACGCGCTTCCGAACTGGACGCCCTCAGGGCTCGCGCATCGGCGGCCGAGCGATCGACCGAACTTGCCCGCGAAGAGCTCGCCCGCACCAACCAGATGCTTGCCACCGTCCGGAGCACGCCATCGGAAACACGCCCGGCTCCCGCACCACGTGAGCCGGCCCCCAAACCAGCGGTGGCAGCGGCTCCGCTCCCAGCCCCGACACCAGCCCCACCCGTGCCGAGGATGCATACCATTGCGAACGGCGAGACCCTTTCCGCCATTTCCCGCCAATACTATGGCACGCCAAACCGCTGGCCCGATATTTTGGCCGCGAACCGGGATGTTTTGCGGGATGAACGCAGTCTGATTGCTGGACGTACGCTAAGAATTCCATAATTCATGTTCGCCGCGTGCCGTTAACGTGGTACTTCCAACCTACTTTTCCCTCCAATTTGCGCCCTTAATGCCTCTGCGTCGGACCATTTTCCCCTTCGCCGTTCCACTTCTGCTCCTGCTCAGCGGCTGTGGATACGTTCACGTGGGGCGGATGCCCGAACCGACTACGACCGTGGTCGGAGACGAAAAGCTCATGAAGGAGAATACCGATCTCCGGATTGAGAAGAAGATGCTGCAACAGGAGCTTGCCTTGACCCGCGCGCAGGGCGACGCACTGCGCTCCGCACTGGAAAATCGGGCGGCAGACGGCGACACGTCGAAGCGCCTCGTCGACAAACTCAACGAAACGACCCGTGAGCTCAACTCGTTGCGAGCCGGCTACGCGCAGCTCCAGGCCGAGCGGAACAAGGCCGTGGCGAGTGCGGCCGAGGCGGCGACGCTCCGGGCCAGTCTCGGGGCCACCGAGGAAAAACTCGCCGCATCCCTTCGCACTTACACCGAGTTGCAGGTTGAAGTCAACCGACTCCGGACGGATGTAGACCGCACCCGCGCCGAAAACACGGCACTGGGAGAACAAGTGAAGACCATCACGGCGCAGAACGAGCAGGCGCAGGCCGCGCTGGCTCAGCTGAACACCGATTTGCTGGCACAAAAGGACGCGAGACTCCGCGCCGAACAAGATGCGGAGACGCTGCGCACCGAACTCAAGGCCGCCGCACCCAACTCTTCCGCCCTTGCGCAACAACGCACCGGTGCGGCCGCCGACGCGCGTTCCCTGGTGGCCGAACACGCAGCCGAGACCGCCACGCTCAAGCAACAGCTCACGGAACTCAGAACCAAGGTCGACGCCCTGAGCGCAGAAAGGGCCGAACTCAAACAACAACTCGGCGACACTCCTCGTCCGGCGCCCGCCGATCTGGCCAACATCGAGGCGAAACTCTCCACCGCCCTGCTCAGCGCGAACAAGCTTCGCGACGAAAACGAACAGCTCAAGGGCCAGCTGGCACAACTGAAGAACGGGGCGGCGGGCGCCGCCGGCGCGCAAACACTTCAGGATCAGTTGCGCGACACCCAGGCCCAAGCCACCGCGCTCTCCGAGGAAAATGCCCGGCTTAAAGCTCGAATCTCCGGTACGGGCGTTGTCACGGTAGCTCCTCCGTCAACTCAAGTTTCACCCCCTCCCACCTCCATTACGACCGGCTCGGTCACGCTCACCCCGCGGCCGAGTGGGGTCAGCGCGACCTTGGTGACCAATGTCAACGGCGCCCAGCGGGTCGCAACACCAGCGCCCGCCACACCAAGCCCGACTGGCACCAGCACCCGTTTCCATGTGGTAACCGGTGGCGACACGCTCGCCAAGATTTCCACCCAATACTACGGCACACCGGGGCGGTGGGGCGATATTCTCGCGGCGAACCGGGACATTTTGGGCGAGAGCAACAATCTCGTGGTCGGCCGCACCCTGCGGATTCCCTAGCCGACCGTCAGCTATACGGGTAGGGGCTCGCCACCCTCACCACCGACAGGTGGCAGACGGCACTCGAAATCCGGACATCGGATTCCCGTCCTGCGGCATATTGCATTGGCCCCGGGGCGGAACCGTCGCGGCAGGAAAAGCCACCCGTGAGGGCAGTCGCACATCACGACGACAACGTCTCGCGCAACCTCTCGACATCGACGAAAGACCACGAAACTTTGACCGCAAAAACACAAAAGAATACTCAAATGTCCATGGTACGGGTTCACCGGTAATGTTAACGTTCCGTACCCGTTTCGGTCCATCGACGGATCGTTTTCCTGCCGGCCACACCCTACCCCACTATGATCTCATTTCCCCTTACCCGAGTCCGTGTCGCCCTGGCCTCAG
Source organism: Opitutia bacterium (assembly GCA_947474365.1). Lineage (GTDB taxonomy): Bacteria > Verrucomicrobiota > Verrucomicrobiia > Opitutales > Opitutaceae > ER46. The sequence continues at coordinate 2,471 of CANJIU010000057.1, forward strand.
TACCTCTGGCTCTAGTCGCTTCCGCCCAAACTGCCCCAGGGGACCGAGGGGAGGCGCGAGAGACCGTGACATTGTCCCCCTTCGAAGTCCGTTCCGACTCGGACCAAGGGTACACCGCGAGCAACACGCTGGCGGGCAGCCGGCTCAACACCGAACTCAAGAACACCCCGGCCGCCATCACGGTGTTCACAAAGGAGTTTCTCGATGACATCGGGGCGCTGAACACGATGGAAGCGCTGGCCTACTCGCTCAACGCCGGGCGCGAGTTCACCGACTATACTGGCCTGGCCGCCACCCAGCAGAGCGACGGGGCAGTGCAATCGCGCGGATTTGTCGGCGCCTCACTGGGCCGGAACTACTTCGTGTCGCGCGTCTCACTCGACGCGTTTAACACCGAGCGCATGGATTTCGCGCGCGGGCCTAACTCGATTCTCTACGGGATCGGTGGCCCCGGTGGCATCATCAACACCTCGACCAAACGCGCCTTGATCGGCAGCAAAAATACCGAGCAGGTACAGGCCCGGTTCGGCAGCTGGGACGACAAGCGGGTGACCGTCGATGCCAACCGCAGCCTGGGCAGGACCCTCGCGGTGCGCGCCAACGCCGCCTGGCAGGAGCGCGACGGCTGGCGTGATTTCGAGTGCTTTCGTTTGAAGGCGGGCGCGCTCGCCTCGACCTTCCGGCCTTTCGCCCACACCGAAATCCGGGTCGAGGGCGAGTACGGCGACCGGCATCAGGTCGTGCCGTACCCGTATCCATCCTCCGACTTCAGCTCCGCCTGGCTGGCCGCGGGCAGACCGATCACCCCGGGCACGGCCGCGGTCACCGGCACCGTCGCCAACGGCAGCCGCGTGCTCGTCTACGACCCCCTCGGCGGCGCCGGGCTCATGGCCTGGAACGGCACCCAACAAACCACGAAGGGCCCGAATTCCCCTAGCCTCGCCCAGTCGATTGTTTTCCGCGATTTCTCGCTACTACCGAAGCGCAGCAATCTCGGCGGCCCCGGCAACAACTCCGACAACTGGTACGGCACCTATTCGGCCTTCCTGAATCAGGAAATCGCCGGACTAAATCTCGAGCTCGCCTACAACCGGACAATCAATTCGCACTTGTTGGAAAAGGCGATCGACTGGAACCAGATGGGCGCCTTCGGCGATCCCAATGCGCTGTTCCCCAGCAATCCTCTCCCCAACGGGACGCTCCCGGCCAACGCCGGCCGGCCCAACCCGAATGCAGGTCGACTTTACGTGAACGGTCAGGCCGTGAAGGTCTACCAACATAACGACACCCACAACTGGCGCGTCACGGGCGCTTATGAACTCAACCTTTCCAAGCGCAAACTCGGCATCCATCGCTTCGCCGCCCTGGCCTCGCGCGAGACGACCTATGGCATCAACGACGTGCTGCGCGAGGTAATCACGAATCCTCCCGGCACGGCCAACTATCCGCTCGACATCACCAATGCAAACAACGGCATCCTGCGCCGGACGTATCTCGATTTCAGCAGCAGCGATCCCCACCGCCACGGCGCGCTCGATCCCCGCGGCTATCCGATTCAGAACCTGAACGGCATCACCACCGGATTCCGGCGGACCGCCGATCAGAGCGGCATCACCATCACCGAAACCGAAGCGCGGATGATCGCCGGTCAAAGCCAGCTGATCGGCGACCGCCTCTTCGCCACCTGGGGCCTGCGGCGGGACAATCAGCAGGTCGACACGAGCGGCAACGCGACCCGCGACCCCGTCACGCGGGAATTCAGCTTCAAGGTCGCGCGGGTCACCACCTCGGAGTTCGCCGGCAACACCAAGACCGTCGGCCTCGTCGCCCGACCGCTTCCCTGGCTCGGTCTCGTGTTCAACGCGGCCGACAATTTCGTGCCACAGACGCCCACCGACGTGCGCGGACTCCCCATCGGCGCGCGCCAAGGCAAAGGGCAGGATATCGGAGTGAAGCTCACGCTGCTTGAGAACCGAGTAAACCTGACCCTTTCCCGCTATCACCTCGAAGAACAGAATCGCGCGGCTGACAACGCGGCGGTGACCGTTTCGCTGACGCCAGCGGCCAACGAAATCTGGGAAGCCCTCAACCAACCCGACAAGGTCGTGCCGTCCAACCGTGACTCAGTGGACAACGTCGGCAGCGGGTGGGAGCTCGAACTCACGGCCAACCCCACGCCCCAATGGCGGGTCTCGTTCAATGCCAACCGAGCCGACATCAAACAGAGCCACTCGCTGCCGCGCTGGTTCAGTTACATCGCGGAGAACCGTGCCGCCTGGTTGCGCACCGGCAACGTGCCGCTCATTTCACCGTTCACTGGCATCACGAGTGGCGGCAACACCCCCACCGTGGCCGATGCCGTGGCGAGCCTCGACCGGGCGCTGACCAACATCACGTCCGCCGAGGGGCACATGCCGCGTCAGCACCGGCGTGGATCGGCCAACTTCTTTTCCACCTATACGCTCCGGCAGTCGGGCGCGTGGTACGATCAAATCACCCTCGGTGGCGGCGGCAATTATCGGTCCAAGCCCGTTGCGGGTTATGATACTGTCACCGGCGACCACGTATTTGGCGGCGAGAGTTTCATTGCCAACGCCATGCTCCAGAAAACCTGGCGACTGCGCCGCGGCACGCTGCGCGCCCAGCTGAACGTCGACAATATTTTCGATTTCGACGACTTCATCATCACCGACAAGGACAACACCGGCACCTACCGCGTGTTGTTCCAGCAGCCGCGCCGCTGGGCCGTCAGCCTGACCCGAAGTTTCTGAGAGAGCCTGGATCCTTCTCGACTGGGCACCAGCAACTCCGCGAATGGCGGCGACCGGCCGCAGGCAACGGTGCCCGGGTGAATTTTTCATTTCGTAAGGTCGGAGATTGCGCGCCGCGAAGGAGACTCCTTGATCAAGGGATGCGATTAGCCCGCACCCTTTTAGCCATCCTCGTTCCGCTTGCCCTGACGGGCTGCGGTTACGTGCACTTCGGCCGGATGCCGACTCCGATGGCAGGCCAGGGGGACGCGGCCATGGCCGCCGCTTACACGAACCTCGCGACCGAACACAAGATCCTCAAACAGGAACTCGCGCTCGCCCGGAAAGAGGGGGACGCCCTGCGCTCGGCTCTCGATCGCTCCGGGAGCGGCTCCGCCGGGGTCTCTGCCGCCGAAGTAAGCGCGCGGCTCAGCGACACCACCCGGGAGCTCGCCGCCCTCCGCGCCAGTTATGCCAAGCTGCAGGGTGAACGCACCGGAGCGGTGGCCGATGGGAGTCCCGCCGCCGTCGCCGCAGCCAAGAGCGAGTTGGAGGAGAAGCTGGCTGTCTCGTTGCGCAACTTTACGGAATTGCAGGAAGAAAATGCCCGGCTTCGCACCGAAGTCACGCGCACGCGCGCGGACAATGAGTCCCTCACCGAGAAACTGAAAGCGGCGGCCATTCAGGCCGAGCGCACCCAGGCAACCCTCGCACAACTCAATACGGATTTGATCGCGCAAAAAGAAGCGCGGGCCCGCGCCGAACAAGCGGCCGAGTCCGTGCGCGCCCAGCTCGGAACCGTCCTCGCCCACGGTTCCGCCGTAGTCGCGGCGGGCAGCCGCGAGCCCTCGGCCCTGCAGATCGCCAAGGCTCCTCCCGCCGGCGCCTCCCCCACCGCGGAACTGCGACTGGATACAGAGCAAGTCCGAAGGCCCGCAGAACCCGGCACCTCGGTAAAAGCGCGTCGGACCCACGTGGTGCTGGCCGGCGACACGCTCGAAAAGATCGCGCAGCAGTATTATGGAACATCCGATCGTTGGCGCGCGCTCTACGACGCAAACCTACCCCTGCTCAAGAATGGTCAGTCCCTCCGGGTCGGCATGGAGTTGCTGATCCCGGAAAACTGATCTGCGGTTCACGACCGCGAGATCGGCCGTGGTCCTCGTCAGGCCTTCGGCCGTGGGTTTTTCTGGCGATAGCTGCGTAGTACTTTCCAGGTGTCGTCGAGAACGGCATCCGGTCCGACATATTGCCCCCAGCGGAAGCTGTGCGAAAGCACCTTGCCGTTCGCATCGACGAGCACGAGGCAAGGAATGCCAGAACCAGACAGGCGCGTGACTTCGCGCGCGGCCTCGATCCGGTCCCAGGCCAACGCCGGCCACGGCATCCGATCGTCGCGCATGTAGGCCGCCATCTCGGTCGCCGAGCGATCGCTGTTCACCAGCACGACCTCGAATTCAGGATAGAGCGACCGAAGCTTTGCGTAAGTTTCAACCAGCGCAGGCGTGAATTGCCGGCACGGACCGCACCAGCTGGCGGAAAAATAGATCCCGTAGAATTTCACTCCGGAGAGCCGCGCCGGCGGACAGCCCTGGACGGTGCCCTGTTCGACAACGACCAGTTTGTCGGCCAGCGCTCGTTCAAACGCACTCGTCGGAACCCATTTTGCCACGGGCGCCGGCGTGGTCGGAACCGCGAGGGGCGTCGCCTCCCCGACCGCGGGCGCCGTGGCCACCGCGGGCAGCGAACCATCCGCCGGCAGGTCGGCGCGGGGCAAATCGGTATGGACGGCCAGCACGCGTCCGGTGAGATTCCGGTACCGCACCGCCACGTATCCGTCGTTCACATCCACCACCGAGAGTTTCTCGCCGACCCGCAGCCCGACGGAACCCGAGGACCTGCCACTGGTGAACAGTTCCAAGCGCGCCGGCGCGATCACCGTGATTTCGACGGGCAAACCCGCAAACAGGGTGCCGGAGAAAAGGGAAGAAAGGACCGCGACGATCACCCGAGCGTTCATCGGCCGGCAGCATGCCCGCACGATCGGCCTTTCCAAGCCCGAACCCGCGGACTGGGCCGGAGCCGGCTGACCAACGCGACCAGACCGAACGCCGCGACTCCCAACAAGACGTTATCGCGCTGCCTGATTCTGCGGCGCCGCAAGCTTCCGCCGCCGGCAGCCGGCGCCAACTCCCGCAATCGCCAAGCCGAAGCCTAACAGCGCCACCGCAGACGGCTCGGGTACGGCGGTGAAGGCAAACGTGCCCGCCAGATAGCGGTTGGCCGGCCCTCCGTCGAGCCGCAGCGGATACACCCCCGGCCCGTTGTCACTCACACGGCCGCCGCCCACAAACGTCAGCGCACCCCCACCGTCATTCTGCAGCGAAACTCCGGCGCCGCCATGCGTGTTGCCGTTGCCGTCGGTGACATTGATCTCCGCGACGATGCTGCCCTGAAAACCCGCGGGTAAAAGAAATGGCACGGCCAGCGCCACAAAGCGGCTGCCGTCGGTGAGCGCCGCCGCCGTGCCGGCCGGAATGGTCTCCATCACCACGCTCGCCTGGGTGTTGCGGTCGTAGATGCGAACGACATGGCTGAACGCGAGTCCGTCCTGCCCCGAGTCGAAAACTCCGACCGAGACAACGTAGACCGGCCGATTGACGTCAAAATCCAACCCGAGCGGATTGGAGATGAATTGGTTCGACGTCGCACCGACAGGCACGCTGTACGCAATGGTGACCTGAGCCCACAACCCGGCGGGCACGCCGAAGACGAGAGCCAGAAGGATTCGTGATAGAAACGGCATGTTTGCCCGCGGAATACCTTTTTCACTATCAGCTGGCGGGCGACCCGCAAGCCGGCGTTGGGTCGGGGCCGCCGGCGCCATTTCTCATTCACCCTGCCCGTGGTGACGGGCCGATGGGGAGTCCGGCTCGAAGTCGCGCTGCCTTGCGCAGCCCTTTCAAATGCGCCGCAAATTGAAAAAATCGAATTTGAAAAACCGGCGCTTGCCTCCCAGCCGGCCAGACGGCATCAGCAAAACCCATGTCCACGCTGCCTACTCAATTCGCCGGGGTCACGGTTCACACCAAGGCAAACGTCTATTTCGACGGCAACGTCGTAAGTCACACGGTGCTCTTCGCCGACCAGTCGAAGAAGACCCTCGGGCTCATCCGGCCCGGCTCCTATCATTTCGGCACGGGCGCCGCCGAGCGCATGGAGATCGTCGCCGGCGGTTGCGCCGTGACACTCGACAACAGCACCGAAACCACTCTCTACGGAGCCGGCACCCATTTTGACGTCCCGGCGAACAGCGGCTTCACCATCGCCGTGAGTTCCGGCCTCTGCGAGTATATCTGCTCGTTCCTGCCGTAAGCCAGCCAGCACCCGCACGGCCGAGAGAGTTTCGTTGTCGTGCCGGCGCGGAACGCCCAGCCTTCGGGCAGATGAATCGCCTGCTCATCCTGCTCCTCCTTGCTCTGGCGGGCGCGTCCTGCCCCGCAGCCGACGACGCCGTCCGGGAGCGCAACCAGCCGCTGACCGACGGACTATACGCGGAGTTCACCACGCCGCGCGGGGTGGTCGTCGCCGAACTCCTCTACACCAAGGCCCCGTTGACGTGCGCGAATTTCGTCGGGCTTGCCGAGGGATCCATTGCACCCAAGGACGGCCGGCCCTTTTACACCGGGCTCACTTGGTACCGGGTCGTTCCCGGCTTCGTCATTCAAAGCGGAAACCCGGGCCTCAAGGATACCGACGACGAAAAAAATCCGATCCCGCACCATTTCCCCGACGAATTTGTGCCCGGGCTGCGTCACGACGCCGCCGGGATCCTCTCGATGGCGAACGCCGGGCCCGATACCAACAGCTGCGAGTTTTTCCTCACCCTCGCGCCCACCCAGCGCCTTAACTACCTGCACAGCGTCTTCGGCCGTGTTGTCCGCGGGATCGAAGTTTTGGGGCAAATCCGGCAGGACGACGCGCTCGCGATCAAGGTTCTCCGCGTGGGCCCGGCAGCCCAGGGGTTCAAAGCGGACGAGAAAACCTTCCGCACGCGGGCGGCCACCGCCCGGAGATACTCCGCCGCGCGCGAGCCGGGACCACTCACTCATTTTGATGACCCGGACAAGGTCCTCCCAACGGAGCCGCCCCGGGCGAAAAATTTCAACTTCAAGCTCGCGAACTTCGAACGCGTCAACGGGCTGCGGATCGCCGCCCGCGTCTTTGCGAAGTCCCCCACCGCCGAGGAGGACAGTGAGCCCGGCAAATTCATGAAGGCCCTCGCAGCCAAACTCGGCGTCGGCCCGCGGGGAGCCGTCGCCGCCTACTTCGCCGATGACAACGACTGGCGCGTTTGGCTGATCGGCGATGCCATCACGCCGTTTTTTGGTCGTCCGCCCTCGCCCGCCGATCTCAAGGACGGCGGGGCGTTCCATGACGTGAAGGAAGCGTTCCTCAAGTCCGCCCAAGCCGCCGGCGATGCCGCCTATGCGAAACAGCAGGCAGCCCTCGCCGCCGCCCAGCAGCCTCCTCCTCCCTCCCAGCGCATCAAGCTGCATACGGACGCGATTCTGGACGCGTTGATTGAAAAACTGGAGCGGTGATCGCAGGCGTTGGCCCGCTTCGCGCAACCCACGACTGCAACCGCGATGAATATTTTCCAAATCGGACGATTTTCGCTCCTGCTGACCCTGGGCTTCAGCCCGCTGGAGTCCGCTCCCGTCGCCGGCCTGGGTGAGAGTGTCGCGAGCAAACTCAACGCCGACTACCCGTCGTTAGAGACACTTTATCGCGATCTTCACGCGCACCCAGAATTGTCGTTGATGGAGGAGAAAACCGCGGCGCGAATCGCGGCCGAGTTGCGCGACGCAGGCTTCGACGTCACGGAGAAATTCGGCGGCGGATACGGCCTCGTCGGTGTGCTGAAAAACGGCACCGGGCCCACGCTCCTTGTTCGCACCGATCTTGACGGTCTGCCGGTCGAGGAGGAAACCGGTGTGCCCTATGCGAGCAAGACACGGGTCAAGGACCTCGCCGGGCGCGAAGTCGCGACGATGCATGCCTGCGGGCACGACATTCACATGACGTGTTTCATCGGCACCGCGCGGATCCTCGCCACGCTGAAGACCCGCTGGTCGGGCACGCTGATCTTCGTCGGCCAGCCGGCCGAGGAAACCGGCGTCGGGGCGAGGGGCATGCTCAGCGCAGGTTTATACCGCCAGTTTCCCCGGCCCGATTTCGCCCTCGCACTCCACGACAGCGCCACGCTCGCCGCCGGTTCCGTGGGCATGATCGAGGGGTATGCCATGGCCAACGTCGACATGGTCGACGTCCTGATCCGCGGGGTGGGCGGTCATGGGGCCTATCCGCATACGACCAAGGATCCCGTGGTGCTCGCCTCGCACATCGTTGTCGCGCTGCAGACCATCGTGAGCCGCGAGACGCGCCCGGTCGACCCCGCGGTCGTCACGGTGGGTTCCATCCACGGCGGAACGAAACACAACATCATCCCGGATGAGGTGAAGCTGCAGCTCACGCTGCGTTCCTACTCCGACGGAGTGCGCGCCCACACCCTCGACGCCCTCCGCCGCATTTGCCGCGGCGAAGCCATTTCCGCGGGGATTCCCGAAGATCGGATGCCCGTGATCTCAATCGTCGGCGAAGGGACCCCCGCCGCCTACAACGATCCCGCGCTGACCCGCCGGCTGCGCGACGGGTTGATCCGCTGGCTGGGTGCCAATAGTCTAAAGTCGGTCGAAGCCGAAATGGCCGGCGAGGACTTCAGCCGATTCGGCCGCACGTCCGAAAAGGTGCCGATCTGTCTGCTCCAGATCGGAGCGGTCGCACCGGAAAAGATCGTCGAAAGCGAGCGGACCGGCGCCGCCCTGCCCTCTCTGCATTCGAGCAAGTTCGCTCCTGTACCAGAACCGACGATCAAGACGGGCGTCACCGCCCTCACCGCCGCGTCCCTCGAATTGCTCGGAAAACGATAGTTCCGTCCACGACGCCGAGGACGGCATCGCTCGACAAGGTCCCCATACCCACCGACCAGTGGCGGCGCGACTTTGTCCGGCGGGAAATTGACAGTCTAATTACAACCGGACCGTTTGCTCATTCAGCTGCCCGTCTCCATGGTTCGTCGAGTCCCACACCCGAAATGATCAACCCGTTCCCGTCGCCGTGGCTCGCGGAGTTCGCGCCGCTCGGTGAATGCTACCTCTGGCAGCCCAACCTGATTTGGTTCCACGCGGTCGCCGACGGCTTGATCGCCCTCGCCTACCTCTCCATTCCACTCACCCTCCTGCACGTCTCTCGTCGACGTCGCGATCTGCCGTTCCCGGGCATCTTCATCATGTTCGGGGCGTTCATCATCGCGTGTGGACTGACGCACGTCATGGAAATCGTGACAATCTGGCAGCCGGTTCACTGGTTGAGTGGGTCGGTGAAAATGACCACGGCCGTGATCTCAGTCGCCACTGCGGTTGCCCTGGCGCGGGTGGTCCCACGGGCCATCACGCTCCCGAGCTCGGCCGAGTTGAAGCAACTCAACGTCTCACTTGAGGAACGCGTGGCCGCCCGCACGGCCGACCTCAAGGCCAGCAATGACCAACTCCGGCGCGAGGTCGGACAGCGGGAGCAAGCCGAGGCCGAGATTCGACGGCTCAACCTTACCCTTGAGCACCGGGTCGCCGAGTTGCAGGCGCTCTTCGATGTCCTTCCGATCGGAGTCGGCATTTCTCGTGACGCCACCTGCCGCGATATTCGCACGAACCGGGCATTCGCCACGATGCTGGGCATCAAGCCCGACTCGAACGCCTCCCTCTCGGCGCCAGCCGGACAGGCGCCGACAAACTTCACGGTGGAGCAGGCGGGCCGGGTGCTTTCGCCGGATAATTTGCCCATGCAGCGCGCGGTTCGGGAGAACGTCGCGCTGCACAATTTCGAGGAGTCGATCGTGCACGAGGACGGCACGCGCATCGATCTGGTCGTGAGCGCGCTCCCGCTGCGCAATGAACAGGGAGAGGCCGTGGGAGCCGTTGCCACCTTTCAGGACATAACCGCACTCAAGGCGGCGCAGGACGAACTCCGGCTCGTGGTTGACGCCGCCCCGAACGCGATCCTGAAAGTCGAGTCGTCCGGCCTCATCACCCTGGTCAACGCCCAGGCGATCGCACTCTTCGGCTACACCCGGGAAGAAATGCTCGGACAGGCCGTCGAAATTCTCGTCCCCGAACGATACCGCTCCGGGCATCAGACCCATCTGGGAAATTTCTTCCACCACCCAAGCGCACGGGCCATGGGAGCGGGACGCGAACTGTACGGCCGGCGCAAGGATGGTTCCGAAGTTCCGATCGAGGTCGGACTTAATCCGATCAAGACACCCAACGGCATGATTGCGCTCGCCGCGATCATCGATGTCACCCAGCGGAAGAGGGCCGAGGCGGATCGGCTGGAGTTCGAGCGCCGCCTCCTGGAGTCACAAAAACTGGAGAGCATCGGCGTGCTCGCGGGCGGCATTGCCCACGATTTCAACAACCTCCTCACCGGCGTTCTGGGCAACGCCTCGTTGCTGCGCCTGCACGCGGGCGAGAATGCCGACAAAAGCCTCATGCACATCGATGAGATCGAGCGGTACGCCCAACGCGCCGCCGCCCTCTGCCGGCAGATGCTCGATTACTCGGGCAAGGGGCATTTCGTGGTCCGGCCCTTCAATCCCAACCGGATGATCGAGCAACAGATCCCACTGCTCAAGGTCGCAGTCGGCAAAATGGTGAAACTGTCGTTTGATCTGGCGGAGCCGTTGCGGCTGGTGCGCGGCGACGCGAAGCAACTGCACCAGGCGCTCACCAACCTGGTGATCAACGCCTCCGAGGCCATCGGCGCACAGCCGGGCGAGATCACGATTCGGACCCGCCTCGTGAGCATCGGCGATGACGAGCGGGGGCGACTGGTGGCGCCCCATGAACTCACCGCCCTGTCGTGTGTCAGCCTTTCCGTGATCGACACCGGCTGTGGAATGACTTCCGACACGTTGAAACGCGCCTTCGAACCGTTTTTCACCACCAAGTTCATCGGTCGCGGGCTCGGGCTCGCCGCCGTCCTCGGCATCATCCGGAGCCACAAGGGCGGCATCCTCGCACGATCAAATCCCGGCTCCGGATCCGAATTCGAGCTGCTGATTCCCGCCCTTGACGATTCGGCCTCTCCCCTGCCCCCCCGCGCCGCGACCCCAGCCATCGGCAGCCGCGGAACCGTACTCGTGGTCGACGACGAGGACTGCGTGCGAAATCTGGCGAGCGAATCCCTGATCGGAGCAGGCTATCAAGTGGTGCTGGCGGAGGACGGCGAGATGGCGGTCAGCTTGTTTCGGATCAATCCGTACCGTTTTTCCGCCGTGCTGTTGGACTTGAAAATGCCCCGCCTCGACGGGGAAAACACGTTTTTCGTTCTCCGTCAGATCGCGCCTGATCTGCCGGTTGTGCTCACCAGCGGTTTCGATGAGGAGTTGGTGCACCAGCGTTTTCTGGACAGCGGGCTCGCGGCGTTCCTGCCCAAGCCCTTCCGACCAGCGACCCTCGTGGCAACGATCGGCGAGGCGATTCAAAAGTCCCGTCGCGCACGCTGACGTCCGCGCGCCGAACGGACAGGTCTCCTCCGGGTTTGCCAACGACGCTCGGAGCCCCTAATCGCTCGGGCACATTTCCATGCGCAGCATCTTCATTCTCATCCTCCTTGGCGTCATCCTCGGCACCGCGGCCCTCGTCACGCGGTCCGGAATCTTCTCCCGGAACAATCCCGGCCGGCCGATCAACAGCGCGATGCGCGAAGCGCTCGACAAACAGAATCCCCAGCTCAGCACGAACGACGAGATGGAGATCAACAAGGTGTTCAGCACCGCGCACAAGCTGCCTTCCGGCCTGCGCTACGTGGTACGCGCGCCCGGCACGGGTGACGCCACCCCACAGATGGGAAACGAGGTCATCGCCCACTACGAGGGCCGGCTGCTCGACGGCACCACGTTCGACAGTTCGTACCGCAAGGGCGTGCCCTTTGTCTTTCGCGTCGGAATGGGCGCCGTCATTCGCGGCTGGGACGAGGCCTTTCAGTCGATGAAAAAGGGTGAGAAACGCACGTTGATCATCCCCTACTGGCTGGCCTATGGAGAAAAGGGCCGGCCGGGCAGCATTCCCCCCAAGGCCACCCTCATCTTTGAGGTCGAGTTGCTTGACTGGCGGTAAAGGCTTTTTTCGCCACTCACACCACGCTCGCGCACAACAAGACGTAGTGGGCGCGGGCGCGATTGGCGCATTCTTCCAGATCCGCCTCGCTCACTCCAGCCAGCGTCAGCTTGGCCGGGGTGCAAATCCAATCACCGCCTTCGCCGGGCAAATCCAAACCGAACCGCGCGGCCACGCCGCAGGCGAGGTTCAGCACACACGCCCCGAGGTTGGTGCCATTCGAACAGGCCAAGGGCTCAAAGTGATCCTGCACGGACTCGATCAGCTCGGAGGGAAACCGCCAGTGCTTGAGCAGAATCGTGGTCACCTCTGACGAGGTGACGCCAAACATCTTCTTTTCCCACTCCGCGACCGAGGGCCATTCCGCCTCTCCGGGATAGACCCGGCCTTGGGAAGTACCATCGAGGATGACACGCCCAATCGTCCGCACGAGCCCGGCCGTGTAGGCGAGTCCGCCATCGCGCCCCGCCCGTTGGCCCAGCAACTCCGCCGCCGCCGCGGTGGCGACGGCGTTTTCCCACAGCCGGCTGGCCGGCAGGCGGTAGGTGTACAGGTCCCGCTGGCACACCTGCTGCGTGGCCGCGAGGCCTACGAGGCGAAAAATTTCCCCGAGGCCGACCCGCCCCACCGCAACATCGAGCGAATCGGTCCGGTCACGCAGGCCGAACAGGACGCTGTTGCTCATCCGCACCACGTGAAACGTCAGCGCCGGGTCGAGCCTGATCAGCTGGATAATCTCCTCCATCTCGGTCTGGGGATCGAGCAGCAGCGTCCGCAACCGACTGAAGGTCACAGCCGCAGGCGCCAGTTTGTTACCGAGTGCGATGATGTTCTCTTGGGTGATGGACATGGGGAACGGTCGGGTTGCACCCACAATGTCGGCACAACCGGGCCACAAACTAAGCGGAATCTCTCCCCGCCAGCCCCGTCCGGTCAGAAGTCGATGGCCTTCAAGGTTCCGATTTGAACATCAAACCGCTCGTCGAACGGTTTCACATGCTTGAAATCCGTGCGCTTCAACTCAAGTACTCCACCGACACTGACGAAGAAAATCGAGGCCGACGCGTCGCCGTTGATCGAGATCAGCGTCGGGGGATATTTGGGGTTCACCGTGGCAAATTCGAGGGTGCCCTCGCCGGACTTGACCTTTACAATCAATTTGGAACGGAACGAGCTGCGCAGCTTGACCGCGATGTTTTCGAGCTGCCGGGATTCCCGTCCGATTCGCACCAGCACTTGGAATTTCTCGGGAGGAAAGCGTTCGTTCCCGTCTTTTTTCAATGGGACCTCGAAAACCAGCGCTTCCGCCGTTTCCACGGCGACGAACGCCGTGCGCAGATCGATCGATTCGCCGAGGGACTTTCGGTTGGGATTTTCCCCGCTTTCGTCGCGTTTCTGCGCCTTTTCCCCCTGCCGACGGTACTTGTTCCGGTCGCTCTCCGTCGGAGGCCTGCCATTGACCGAAAGCGGCACCCACTGCTCGGGATAGGGCTTTGACGGGTCGTAACGCACGACCACATCCGTCTTCACCTTGCCCTTTTCGTCGCGGATTACCCGCGACTCGGTGAAGGCCCATCGGCGCAGATCCTGCGCCGTCCGCTCCAGCGCCGTGCCCACCATCTCAAGTTCATCAGCACTCGCCTGACGGCCCGAGCCACCCGCCGCGGCGCCTCCGGCCGCATGGACACGAGGAAGCCCAATCAAGAAAAGGATGATACCCAGGCGAAAAAGAAACATGCTGATGTGAATACGTTCAGCACCCAATGTTCACCAATGCGGCGCACGGCGCAAGCTTGCCCCGAATTCTCCCACCTCGCAAACGGCGCACCACTCGGACCCAACTCGGCGCCACCGGCACCGAGAAGCACGGGCGCATCAGCGCGCTCTCGAAATCAGTAAAGCCCCGCCCTCTGTTGCTCAAACGTGTGGAACACCTGTCCACACACCCCCTGCCAGCCGGCCGAATCGAGGCCGACCGCACCCAAACGATCGGTGGAAAAGGCCCAACACACCTCCTCACCAGCCAAGGCCAGTGAACGTTCCGCGACGATGGAACCCGCGAGGTTGAGGACATTGGCGAGCGGATCATCGGACGGCGCGTGGTGGCGCTCGATTGCGGTCACCATCTCCGGCGGAAAACGCCATCCATCGAGCAGCGTGGCCGCAACCTCGGTCCCGGTGATTCCGAAGCGCAGAAGTTCCCAGGCCTCGTACGTGGAAAACGACCCCGGATCGAAATTGTCCGTCGGTTCGAGTTTTCCCCGGGCGGCGCGGTCGATGACCATCATTCCCACCCCACGCAGCAAACCGGCCGTGTAAGCCGTGCGCGGGTCGAGAGCCGCCCGCCGGGCCAGTGCCTCGCTCGCGAGTGCGTGCAGGAGAAGGGATTCACGCAGGCGTTCCGCCTCGACCCCATACACCTGCAGGGAGCGGTCGACCAATCCGGCCACCGTCGCGACGCCCACCACCCGCAGGATTTCAGCAAATCCCATCCGAGTCACCGCTTCGTCGATGGAACATACGTTTCCACCACCGCCAAAAACCACACTGTTGCTGATCCGAACGACCCGGACCGCCAGCGCCGGATCCATCCGGATGGCCTCGGCGATTTGATCGAGCCCCGTGTTCACATCCTCCAGCAACTCACACAGCCCACCCAACACCTGTGGCGCCGCCGGCAGGGTTTGGGCGTGCGCGAAGATTTGTTCGCGCGTAATTGCGAGGTCTGCAGTCATCCTGCGCCTATCGGCACGGACCGCCCCAGAGTTTAGGCGCAAAGCATCCGGGCCTAGACTACCATCGCCGCCACCGCGGACTCAAAGGCGCTTTCGGTCCAGACAATGGCGGGCTCAAAATCGTTCGCCGTCAACCCGGCAGCACGAAGTTTCTCGTCCGTCAAATCCCACCATTGGGATTCGCCGGCAAATGAACGACTGACGCGATGGGCCAGCCCGTTGGCCACATTGAGGAGCGCCGCGAGCGGATCGGCGAAGTCTTCCCGTCGGGTCATTCGGTGGTCACGGATTGCCTCTCCGATCTCCAGCGGAAACCGCCACTCATCGAGCACCAACGCGCACACGGCACAATGGTCGATGCCGAAGACACTCTCTTCCCATGCCGAATAGCCCGACCATTGCGTCGGAATATAGTGCGGGGCACGACCACCCAGTTCGCGCGCCGCCTGGTTGAGCACCATCATTCCGAGGGGCCGCAGCAATCCCGCGGTGTAGGCACAGCGCGAATCCGCTCCGGAGGCACGCGCGAGCGCCTCACCCGCCAGCGCTCCATAGAGCATGTTGTCACGCAGCTTCCGGGCGGAGATGCCATAATTCTCCAGCGATCGCTGCGAAAAACGGGCGGCGCTCGCAGTTCCAACCAGCTTCAAGATCTCCCCAAATCCGACCCGATTCACCGCCTCCTCGACGGAAGCAATCCGCCCGACGCCGCCGAAAACCGGCCCGTTACTGATGCGCACGATGCGGGCCGCCAACGCAACATCGCGTCGCAAGAGCGCGGCAATCGCATCCAGATCGCTGTTCGCGTCCTGCAACATTTCCCCGAGCTGGGCCAGAACGCCGAGATCGGCGGGCAGGAAACGGGCAAGACGAAGAATGGTTTCGCGCGGCAAGGCGACGCATGCGGCTGGAGCGACGGACATGCGTTCATATCGGCGCAAACGGCGCGTGCTTGAGGAGCCGGCCCCAACCGACGGCACCAGCTCCGTCGGCGTCTACATCCGGCAGATCAGCAACTCGCGCTCGTAAATCATCTCCTTCGGCAAATGGCTGTGCAAATCGAGGAACAGCTCCTCGTGTCCGATCACCTCCGCCCGCCAGGCAGCGCGGTCAAAATGCTGGAGTTCATCGAACTTCTCCTGCGGAAATTCGAGCCCGGTCCAATCGATGTCCTCGTAGCGGGGCATCCAGCCAATCGGGGTTTCGCGGCCATGCGCCCGACCGCGGGCGCGGTCGACGATCCATTTCAGGACGCGCATGTTCTCGCTGAAGCCGGGCCAGAGGAATTTCCCGTCGGCCCCCTTGCGGAACCAGTTCACGTGAAAGATGCGCGGCGTCTCTGAGATGTGCTTCTGCATGCCGATCCAGTGGCGGAAATAATCGCCCATGTGGTAGCCGCAGAACGGCAGCATCGCCATCGGGTCGCGGCGCACCTTGCCGATCGTGCCCGCCGCCGCCGCCGTCATCTCCGAGCCCATGGTCGCGCCGACATAGACGCCCGTGCTCCAGTTGAACGCCTGGTAGACCAGCGGCATGGTCGTGGCACGGCGGCCGCCAAAGATGATCGCGCTAATCGGCACGCCGTGTGGATTTTCCCATGCAGGATCGATCGTCGGGCACTGCGAGGCGGGCGCCGTGAAGCGCGCGTTGGGATGCGCCGCCTTGGCTCCGCTGGCCTTCGCGATTTCCGGCGTCCACGGATTGCCCTGCCAGTCGGTGAGCTTCGCGGGGGGCTCGTCCGTCATCCCCTCCCACCACACCCCGCCTTCAGGGGTGAGCGCGACGTTGGTGAAGATCGTGTTCTTCGCGAGCGAGGCCATCGCGTTGGGATTGGTTTTCACCGACGTACCCGGAGCAACGCCAAAGAATCCGGCCTCGGGATTAATCGCGTGCAACCGGCCCTGGGCGTCGGGCTTGATCCACGCGATGTCGTCGCCGACGGTCCAGATCTTCCAACCCTTCTTCTTGAAGGGCGCCGGCGGAATCATCATCGCGAAGTTCGTCTTGCCACACGCGCTCGGGAAGGCGGCGGCCACGTAGGTCTTTTCGCCCTGCGGATCCTCCACGCCGAGGATGAGCATGTGCTCAGCCATCCAACCGTCGTCTCGGGCCATGTTCGACGCGATGCGCAGCGCGAAACATTTCTTGCCGAGCAGCGCATTGCCGCCGTAGCCCGAGCCGTAGCTCCAGATCTCACGCGTCTCCGGAAAGTGCACGATGTACTTCTCCTTGTTACACGGCCACGGCACGTCGGCCTGGCCCTTGGCCAGCGGCGCACCGACGGTGTGCATGCAGGGCACGACCCGTTTCTCGGCCTTGTCGATCTCCTGGAAGACCGGCAGACCGATGCGCGCCATGATGCGCATGTTGACGACCACATAGGGAGAGTCGGTCAACTGCACGCCGATCTGCGACATCGGCGAGCCGATTGGGCCCATGCTGTACGGAAGCACAAACATCGTGCGGCCAGCCATGCAGCCGTCGAACAGCCCCCGGAGCTTTTTCCGCATCTCAAACGGGTTGACCCAGTTGTTGGTCGGGCCCGCCGCCTCCTTCGAGTACGAGCAGATATAGGTGCGGTCCTCGACGCGTGCGACATCGCTGGCGTCGCTGCGGGCATAGTAACAACCGGGCCAGAGCTTCTCGTTCAGGCGGACAAACGTGCCGCTCTTCACCATCTGCGCACAGAGCGCGTCATTTTCCTCCTGCGAGCCGTCGACCCAGTGAATCGCGGCCGGCTGGCAAAGCTCGACCATCTTCTCGACCCAGCGCAGGAGATGCTTGTTCTCAGCCAATGGCTTCGTGGCGGCGCGTTTTTTCATAGTGAATCAAAGTGTTCGGCGAGGGCGGGTGAGTAAACGGGAAACCCCGGCCGCAAAAGCGGGAAGAAGCGGGTGGCAGGCCGGCGATTAGAGCTTCGCTTTCGCGGCACTAGCCACAAGCTGACGCCATGATGAAGCTCTGCATCCTCGTGGGCACGACCGTGGGCAGCTATGCGTTTTACGCAGTGGGTGATGCGCTGGGTTTCAGCTTTCTGTGGTCCTTCGTCCTGAGCGGTGTCGGCAGCGTGGTCGGAGTCTGGGCCGGCTGGAAACTGGCGCGAAGGCTGGAAGAGTGAGGAAAGGGGCGGATCTCACCGTCCATCCCGGGAAATCACAGCTTTTTCGTGATCTCCAACGAATAGGTGCGGCCGCGGGCCAACGTGCCGTAAACGGTGGGGTCGTAACCGCGGGCGTTGCTGGTAAGCGGAGGCTCAAGGTTGAACAAATTCACCACGCCGCAACGCACGGAGGTGTTGGCGGGCCAGCTGTCCGTGCGCTTTCGGTAGTTGTACGTCGCATACGCGTTGTAGCTGAGCGAGTCGTGCACAATTTAGCGGTCCAGGCCGGTGTCGAAGACTTCCGAGACACAACCCGGCCGGCCGAGGTTGCCATAGGTGGTCGCCGACGTCGTCGCGCCCGTGTCATGATAGCTGCCGATATAGCAGGCCCCCGCCCCTGCTCCCCAGGCCACCCCACGCCACGTAAGGTTGGCGTTGCCGCGCCATTTACTGGCACGTCTTGTTGAAGTACGTTCCACTCGTGTACTGAATTCCTCCCACGACCGTCCGCTGGTTGCCCGGCGCCCGCGTCGCATTACCGTTGAAGAGCTGCGCGAGGTTTGGAACACGGAAACCCTCGTTGTACGACGCACGCGTGAGCAGCCAACGATCCAACCTCCACGTGGCACCCGCCTTTGGCTTCCGGGCCGTGCCAAAATCAGAGTAGCGCTCGATCCGCGCGGACGCGTTGTCTTCGAAGGACTGCACGAGTGGCAACTGTAATTGCCGGCCCACAAGCGGCACGACCGCCTCAACATAGCCGCCTACACGCTGCGCAAAGCGTGCGTGTCCGAGTTCGGCGACAGCGCGAGGAATTTATTGTCGGTCGGGTCCAGGCCGGAAACGGGAGGATTAAGTCCGCCGAAACGGGGGCCGCGTGTCGTCATACGATTCGCGCCGCCACTCGCCGCCGACCGCCGCATAAATCTTGTTTCCGCCCCAGAGCGAAACCGCATCCCCGGTCGTCCGAAAATCCAAACTGCCAATCGTCGTGTGACCATCGCGCCGGAACGACTGCTGCAGAGGGGCGGCGATGTTGGCCGGGTTGGCGTACTGAGTAGTGGTGGCACTTGTCCCGTTTTGCACCGCGAAATCGTAGCCGAACGGATTGAACGCACGCGCCGGATCGGTCTGGTTTATGGCATCGATGATAAAGCTTTCACGCGTGGTCGGGTGCTCGACATCGCTCGTGTGCGCGGCAGCGGCGACCGCATCTACGAGGCACTGCAGGCGGCGGGTTACAAATAATCCCCGCTCGCGCGGCCTCCTCACTTCCGCGGCTCGACGTGCACCGTCACATCGCTGATGCGGTGCCGGGTCGAGCCGATCAACGCATCCTTGACCGCATGGGCGATCTCGTGGCCCGCCCGCACGGTGAGGTCGCCATCGACGCGCACCTGAATGTCGACCAGGTAACTCAGGCCGCTTTTCCGCATTCGCACCTTGTCGAGGGTGATCACTCCGGGGACCGCGAGCGCCAACGCCCGGACCTCGTTTTCGAACGAACCCGGCGCGGCTGCATCCATCACGTCGCCCAGTGATTTCATCACCATGCCCACACCGTTGAAGGCGATGATCACACACGCGAACAACGCCGCCCAGTCATCGGCCGTTTCCCATCCCTTCCCGCCCCACAGCGCGATGCTGATGCCGACAAACGCGGCGGCCGACGTCATCGCATCGGACCAGTGATGCAGCGCTTCGACACCGAGCGTCGTGCTGCCGGCCTCTTCGCCCGCGATCCCCATCCGACGCGAAAACCACACTTTCGTTGCAATCACCGCAGCGAGCACCAGTAGCGTCCACCAGGCCGGCGACTCGTGGGGCGTGATGATTTCATGCACGGCGTGGACGCCAATCCATCCGGCCATGGCAAAAATGAACACCGCCACCGCCAAACCGGCCAACGGCTCCGCCTTTCCGTGGCCATAGGGATGGTCCGCATCCGGCGGCCTCGCGGCCACGCGAAAACCCGCCCAGACCAGCGACGATGACAGGATGTCGAGGAGCGATTCGGCGCCGTCCGCAATCAGCGCGTACGTGTGGCCAAATAGGCCCCCGGCAAACTTCACCAGCGCCAACACAAAATTGAGCACGATGCCCCGCAGCACGAGTTTCGCGCTGTGATGGGCGGCACGCTGCGCCACCAAATGGGGATTCGACACACCTCCGGGCATGCCGTGACGTTGCGGTGCTGCGCGTCGAATTCAACGCGCTTCACAGTTAGGGACAAAAAATCTTCCCGGAGTTCCTCGCTACGCGTCGCGATGCGCCCCATTGACGGACAGCCCCAGTGCGGCAAGGATCCGAGCACCGCCCATGGCCGCGAAAATCAGCACACCGCCCAACGACCCTGTGAAGCAGTTCTCGGTCTTCGCCGAAAACCGCCTCGGGCGCCTCTACGACCTCACTGCCCTGCTCAAGGGCCACAATGTCCACATCATGGGCATCACCGTCCTCGATACCACGGATAGCGCCATCGTGCGCGTCATCGTCGACGATCCCGACCTCGCCCGGGAGCTCATGATCAATAACGATTTTCCCTATGTGGAGTGCGACGTGCTCGCGGTGGAAATCAACGACGAGTCACAGCTCAAGGACGTGCTCGCCGCCCTGTTCGAAGCCGAAATCAACGTCCATTACATCTACAGCTTCATAAAACGGCCCGAGGGCCGCAGCGCGCTCGCGATCAACACGGAAGACACCGACGTCGCCGCCCAATCACTCAACAAACGCGGTTTTCGCGTGCTGACCCAGAACGACATCGCGCGGTAGCAAACGAAACCCTCGGACCGACCGTGGGACGGCTTCAGCCCTGCACTTCGCCCATCTTCTCGCCGGCGAGTTCGTACAGTCCGGTCATGTAGCCGTTCTCAAACATCGCCCCGACCTTCAGTTCGCCGAAAAACGCCACGGGCACATCCATCATCGGCTGCACGCCCTTCTTCATCTTCACGACGACCCACTCGTTCATGTTGGGCACCGAGCCGAAACAGCACGCCATGGTGTTGCGCATCAGCAAGAATTCCGTGACGAGTCCCTTGTCCATTTTGACCGGCACCATGTAGCCGGTGATCACGGCCTTCTTGCCGTTCCATGATTTCACGCTCGAAGGAATCTGCTCCTCCCCGGTTGGCGGTTTCTCGTTCGGACTCGCCGCGGGATCGAACGGCGGGGGATTGAACTGATACGACGCGAGCTGATCAAAACCGAGCTTGAGGTAACCGTTCTCAACCTGCGGGGCGGCGAGAGGAGCAGCCGCAACCGCGTCGGCCGGAGCAGCAGGCGCCGTCGCGTCAGCTGCGCGCATCGATCCCGAAAAAACCAACAGAGCGGACAGGAAGCCGGGGATCGAGGGGCGAAATATTTTCATCGGCGGCCAACGTGAATCAACCGTGCTGATTCGTCAAAAACGATTTTCGTCCGGACCGGGCAAATCACGACGCCGGGGCGAGCGTCTCGGCGACCGGTGTTTGGTACGCCTTCAGCGCCGGCACGACACCACCGAGCGCGCAGAGTCCGATCATCGCCACCGGACATGCCCAGAGGACCGGATGCCGCGTCCAAAGATCGAGCACCACGCCAGTCTGAGCCCGAATCACGCCCGCCACCCCGGAAAATAGCCCCAAGTAGACCAAGAATCCCACCACTGAACCGAGCACGCCAATGCACGCCGCCTCGGCCAGTACCGCCCCAAAGATGGTGCGCCGCCGTGCACCGAGCGCGCGGAGGATCGCAAGGTCCCGCCGCCGAGCGCTCATCGAGTTGTAGATGCTCGTCAGCACCGAACCGGCTGCGACCAGCGCGACGAGATAGGCCACCAAAGTCAGGACCTGGTCAAACCACGCGATTTTGCCAAACAACTCCGCGATGATCGCCCCAACCGGATAGGCAAACGTCAGCTTGTTGCCCTGCTTGTTGTACATCGTGTCGAGCATGAATCCCGCGGCGGGGGCGCGGAGCTGGATCAGCACCGCGCTGATGTCGGTCGCCGTCTTGGCGTCGTGACCGCTCATCGTCTGGATGCCCCGGAGCGGGATCCACACCACCCGGTCGACCGGGGTGTTGGTCGGCGCGAGAACGCCCGTGATCACATAGTCGTCCGCGTGTTCGTTTTTCGGATCAAAAGCCAAACCATGGAATGGACGAAATTTGTCCCCCACCTTGAGCCCGAGGCGATCGGCGGCGAAACTGCCCGCCACGGCCTCCTTGGCGTCACCGGCAAACACCTTGCCACCAGCCCGGACGATGAATTTCTTCCCGGGCGCGTACTCCACATTGGCGAACAATTCGGGCATCGTGCCCACCAGCCGGTAGCCGCGAAGATTGTCGCCCACCGCGATCGGAATCGCGGCCTTCACCATCGGATGACGCCGGATGCCCTCGTAGTCGGCATACGCGAGATTCCCTGGCGAGGCTTCGAGATGGAAAATCGCATTAAGGACGAGTTGCAGCTTCGAGCCGCGCGCGCCGAGGACAGCGTCAAAGCCAGTCGTCGTCTGCGTGAACGCCGACTGCGATTGTGTCTTCACCATCCAGACACACATCAGCAACCCGCAGGCGAGGGCGATGCTTCCGGCCGTGATGATCGTCGACAGCGCATGCTGCCGGAGCGACCGGTAAACGATGAGGGGAAGGGTCATGGCCGGGTCTGGCTCTGAGCCGGGAATCGGGGACCGGACTGGGGACGCGACGCCCCCGTCGCGTTTTCCGGCGACGAAGGCGTCGCCGCTCCATTGATTTGCGCGAAATCTTTTCGCAGTTCGAATTGCGCGAGCACCTCTTCGTCGTGGCTCACGAGCAGCAGTGCCGCGCCCTGCTCGCGGCAGACTTCGCGGATGAGCGCTAGGGCGTCGCGGGCGTGCTTGCGATCCAGATTGCCCGTCGGCTCGTCGGCCAGCACGAGCTTCGGCCGGTTGGCGAGCGCCCGGGCCACCGCCACGCGCTGCTGTTGGCCCGTGGAAAGCTGGCGGGGAAAGTGGTTCAACCGATGGCCGAGCCCGACGCGTTCGAGGACCTCACGAGCGTGGGCGCGGTCCGCTCCCCGCGGTCCGAACGACATGCCGAGCAGCACGTTTTCCAGCACCGTGTACCCCTGCAGGAGATTAAACGTCTGGAAAATATAGCCGAGCTTGTCAGCGCGCAGCCGATCGCGCTTCGGTTCGCTCAGCGCCGTCATCTCCGTGCCATCAACCGTCACGCGCCCGCTGTCCGCCGCAAGGATGCCCGCGATGAGATTGAGAAACGTCGTCTTGCCCGAACCGCTTTCACCGCGCAGCGCCAGCTGCTCACCGGGTGCGAGGGAAAATTCCGGCACCTGCACGATCTCCACCCTCTCCCCCTCGGGCGAAAGAAACGATTTCCTGAGATCGGTGACGGCGAGCATCGCAAACATGGCCGCAAAAACGGGCGACCGGCGCAAACCCGGAATTCTTTTTTTGCGCATTCCGCGCTTTTTTGCGGCCATTCGACGGAGTGGCATCCAAGATCCGCGCCGTGAGTTCCTCCCCGACACCCGGCGCCAGGTTTCGCGCCGCCCTCGCCGCCGAGCGTCCGCTCCAAATCGCCGGGACCCTCAACGCCTACTCCGCCCTGCTCGCCCAACGCGCGGGCTTCCGCGCGATCTATCTCTCGGGCGCCGGCGTCGCCAACCATTCGCACGGCATCCCCGACATCGGCGACACCACCCTCGCCGATGTTCTGATCGACGCCCAGCGGATCACCCGCCGGGTCGAGTTGCCTCTGCTGGTCGACATCGACACCGGCTGGGACGACCCGGCCGCCGCCGTCTGCGAACTGGCCGCCGCGGGTGTCGCCGCTGTTCATCTGGAGGATCAAGTTCCCGCGAAAAAATGCGGCCATCTCCCCGGCAAACACCTCGTCCCCACCGCCGAGATGGTCGAACGCGTGCGCGCCGCCGTCTCCGGCAAGCCCGACCCCGACTTCGTCGTCATGGCCCGCACCGATGCCGCCGCCAACGAAGGTATTCCCGCCGCCATCAGGCGCGCGCAGGCCTATGTCGACGCGGGTGCCGACATGATTTTTGCCGAGGCGCTCCGCACCCTCGACGACTACAAAATCTTCACCGCCGCCATCAACGCGCCGGTGCTCGCGAACCTCACCGAGTTTGGCCAGACGCCGTATTTCACCATCGAGGAACTGCGCGCCACCGGCATCGCGATGGTGCTCTATCCGCTCAGCGCATCGCGCGCCGCCGCCGCGGCTGCCCTGGACGTTTACGCCACGATTCGGCGGGACGGCACGCAAAAGAGTGTCGTGGGAAAAATGCAAACTCGCGCCGACCTGTATCACACTCTCGGTTACCAAGCGTGATCCCCACACCCTCCACCCCATGATCCCAACCCCGGACCCCACCCCCACCCCCAAGACCAAGAAATCCGTCGCGCTCTCCGGGGTCGCCGCCGGCAACACCGCGATCTGCACCGTGGGGCAGACCGGCAACGATCTTCATTACCGCGGCTACGACATCGCCGACCTTGCCCGCAATGCGACCTATGAGGAGGTCGCCCACCTGCTCATCCACGAGCGCCTGCCCAACGCCGGCGAACTCGCCGCGTATCGTGCGCGCCTGATTTCGCTCCGCGGCATTCCCGCGCCCGTCCGCGCCGTCCTTGAGCAACTGCCCGCGTCCGCCCACACCATGGGCGTCATGCGCACGGCGTGCTCCACACTCGGCGCCCTCAGTCCGGAACGCGCACCCGCCGGCAGTGCCGGCCCCACCGACGTCGCGGCCGCCCGCGAGATCGCCGACCGGCTGATCGCGAGCTTTCCGTCGATGCTGCTCTACTGGCACCACTTCGCGACCACCGGCAAACGCATCGAGGTCGAAACCGACGAACCCTCGGTGGCCGCGCATTTTCTCCGCCTGCTGCATCAACGCCCCCCGTCGCTCCTCCACGCCCGCGCCCTCGATCGCTCGCTCATCCTTTATGCGGAGCACGAATTCAACGCGTCGACCTTCACCGCGCGCGTCATCGCCGGTACCGGCTCGGGACTCTATTCCTGCGTGACCGGTGCCATCGGCGCGCTGCGCGGTCCGAAACATGGCGGCGCCAACGAGGTCGCCCACGAGATCCAACTCCGTTATCGCACGCCCGACGAAGCCGAGGCGGACATCCGCGCCCGCGTCGCCCGCAAGGAAATCGTCATCGGTTTCGGCCATCCCGTCTACACCATCGGCGATCCCCGCAACCCGATCATCCGCGACATCGCCCGCGAACTTTGCACCGAAGCCGGCCGGCCGGAAGTCTTCGCCGTCTGCGAGCGCATCGAGCGCGTGATGTGGGACCTGAAGAAAATGTTTCCCAACCTCGATTGGTATAGCGCGCCGGCCTACGACATGATGGGCGTGCCCACGTCATTCTTCACGCCGCTCTTTGTCATCGCCCGCACTGCCGGCTGGTGCGCGCACGTCATCGAACAACGCCAGGACGGCCGCATCATCCGACCCAGCGCAAACTACACCGGCCCCGAGAACCGGCCGTTCGTGCCGATCGAGAAACGGTAGCGCAAATAGACGTTCACTCCTACTTTTTTCCGTTTCCCGTCACCGACGGTCTCTCCTCTGGAACATCAAACCGCGGGAACGCTAATCCTCGCTAATTTCCGCTAATAAAACCAACACCCGCGCTTCGCCGATTAGGCGAAGCACGCATTCTCCCAATCGCTCCCAAAGCTTCGCAAAATGAGCGAAGATTAGCGTTCCCCTTCCTTTTTTCATCTTCTTCTCCGTCTCACGTCCCCGCATGTCATCCCCCATTTCCAACGTCCGTCCTCCCGCCGACGCGCTCCTCGCCGAAATCGCCGACTACGCGCTGAACTATCGCTCACCGAGCGACGAGGCCCTCGACACGGCGCGCTGGTGTCTCGCCGACACGCTCGCGTGCGGCATCATGGCGCTCGCCTATCCCGCGTGCACCAAGCTCCTCGGCCCACTCGTCTCTGGCACGACGATCGCCAACGGCGCGCGCGTCCCCGGGACCAGCTACGAACTCGATCCGGTGCAGGCCGCATTCAACATCGGCACGATTGTCCGCTGGCTCGACTTCAACGACACCTGGCTCGCCGCCGAATGGGGCCACCCGTCCGACAATCTCGGCGCCATCCTGGCCGTCACGGATTGGATCAGTCGCACCAAAGCCGCGGGGCAACCGCTCGCCGCGTTCAACACTCCGCTCACCGCCCTCAACGCTCAACCCGGCCCCACCGTCCGCGACGTCCTCGTCGCCATGGTCAAAGCCCACGAGATCCAGGGCGTGCTCGCCCTCGAAAATTCCTTCAACCGCGTCGGACTCGACCATGTGTTACTTGTGCGCATTGCCTCCACTGCCGTCGCCACCGCTCTCCTCGGCGGCACGCGCGAACAAATCATCAACGCCCTCTCCCACGCGTGGCTCGACGGCTCCGCGCTGCGCACGTATCGCCACGCCCCCAACACCGGCTCCCGCAAATCCTGGGCGGCCGGCGACGCCACGAGCCGCGCGGTCCGCCTCGCACTGATCGCCATGACCGGCGAGATGGGTTACCCGTCCGCGCTCAGCGCCAAGACGTGGGGCTTTCAGGACGTCGCCTTCAAGGGCAACCCGGTGAAGCTCGCGCGCCCGCTCGACAGCTATGTGATGGAACAGATCCTGTTCAAGATTTCCTTCCCCGCCGAATTCCACGCACAGACGGCCGTGGAGTGCGCGATGAAACTTCACCCGCTGATCTGCCATCGGCTCGACGCGATCACGCAGATCGAACTCACCACGCACGAGTCCGCCATCCGCATCATCGACAAATCCGGCCCGCTCCACAACCCGGCCGACCGCGATCACTGCCTGCAATACATGACCGCGATCGGCCTCATCTTCGGCGCGCTGACCGCGGAGCACTACGAGGACAAAATCGCCGCGGATCCGCGCATCGACGCGCTGCGCGCGAAGATGGTTGTCGCCGAGGACAAGCAATATTCGCGCGACTACCTCGACGCGGAGAAGCGTTCCATCGCCAACGCCGTCCAAATTTTCTTCCGCGATGGCACCAGCACCGAAAAGGTCGTCGTCGAATATCCCATCGGCCACCGCCGGCGCCGTGCCGAAGGCATCCCCGTCCTCCGGCAAAAAGCGGAGGCGGCGTTTGCCGTGCACTATGGCGATGCCAAGGCCGCACAACTGGAGTCTCTCTTCTCCGATCGGGCGAAACTCGAGGCGATAACGGTGCAACGGTTCCTTTCAGGATTCGTCGGGTAATGCGTTTTGGAATCCATCCGACAAATTCCCCGCTGCGCCACGAACCACGCCCCTACCTCCAGTCATCGCCCGGGATGATTCGACGCATGAACGCATCGAAAAGCGGCACGGTGAACGCCGTATCTCCGTGGCTCGGGCTCCACACCATGCCTTTGGCGATGAGCTGACTCCGGGTTGGTCCCAATGATGTCACTCCGCGTCCAAGTTGCTCGGCAACGTCACCCGAACGATGCGGCCCCGGCCCCATCTCCGCCATTGCCCTCAGGTATTTTTTTTCCACTGGCGTCAGCCGATCAAAACGCACGCGAAAAAAGCTTTCGTCCAAGGCGGCGATCGCAGCCACCGACGCCGTTTCGACATCCTGTCTGGTGATCGGCGACACCTTCGCGGTGTCCCAAGTGTGTTTTCCCCATTCCTGCAAAAAATAGGGATAGCGCTGGGTCTTGGCCAGAATCGACTCCAAGGCTTCCGCGTCGATGCTCACGCCGTTCGCTTCAACCGGCTTGGCGATCGCGATGCGAGCCGCCGATGCAGTCAATGGGCCGATTTCCGGAAAATCAAAAAGCCGCTCGGCGTATGACTTTGCCTTGCCCATGCGACCGCGAAGTTGCGGCAACCCTGCACCGACCATCACGACCGGCAGGCGTCGTTGGGCGGTGCGGTGCAGCGCGGTGATAAGTGAAGCCAGTTCCGGCTCCTCCACGTACTGCAGTTCATCGATGAATATTACCAACGCCGTTCCCGCCTTTTGCGCAGCCGCCCCGACGGTTTCGAGCAATGCCTGCAAGTCATGCTCCAAATCGCCGTTGTCGGCCAGTCCCGGTTCGGGTTCGAAATCAAATCCGACTTCGATGTCTTCGTATTTAACTTTGAGCGCTTTCGCGAAGCCGGCGAGACCACGCAACGCGCGTTGGGCGAGATCCCTCGCCAGGTCATTCCGGGAAAGCCGCAACAAAGCCACCCTCAGTTGGGGAGCCAATAGCGCGGGCAGCGAACGGCTTTCAGGCGCTTCGATTCGCATGGTTTGAATGCCCCTGCCCTCCGCGTCATCTCTCATGCGATCAAGCAACACCGTCTTCCCGACCCCTCGCAAACCAACCATCAAAACGCTTTTAGCCGGCGACCCGCGTCGCACCCGCTCGATCACAACCCGAATCGTTTCACGTAGCTCGTCACGTCCCGCGAGTTCGGGCGGCGGCGTCCCCGCACCGGGAGCGAAAGGGTTGAGCACCGGATCCATACCAGCGACTTAGTAGGGTTATTATCGAGTTTACAATAATAAACTAAACTTTCAAATTTCATTCAAAATAGGAAATCCACCACGGCCCTCACGGCGCGGGCTTCTGAAACTCCTTCCGCAGGTACGCCACCACATCGCGAATCGCCTGCGGCGGGAGCACATTTCCCCACGGCGGCATCGCCAGCACCCCGGGCGGCGTCGGAAGTTTTCCCTCGGCGATCACTGCGATCAGTTCGTCGTCGGCTTTGCTCAGCGGGCCACCGGCCATCGTGTAATCCGGCGTTCCAACCTGCTTCGAGCCTTTCCCGTCCGCCTGATGGCAAACCAGGCAATTAAGACGATACACCTCCGCCCCGCGCATCGGATCGCCCGCGCGCAGCGGTTCCGCCGCCTTGGCGACCAACCGCGACGGGCCGGGCTTCGTCTCGCCGTTTTTCAACCGGTTTAACGTGTAGTAGGCCGTGAGATTCAACAACGGACTACCCATCCGGCTCGTCACATTTCGATTTACCACAAACTCGTAAACGTAGCCGGGCTGGAGTTCGACCAACTCCAATTCCAGCGCGCGGCCATCGGGTTCAAGGCGAGCGGCCGCGATGGGAACGTCCACCTGATTGATCCGCAGCGAGCCATCCTGCGGATGGTAGTTATACTGGAAACGCCGCACCTGATAATTTCGCGGCTCTCCCGCGGACACTCCCATCGCCGCCGTGAAACGCAGGGCGAAGCCCTTGTCCGTCAGCCTCAGCGTTTGAATTTCCGTCGGCATTTCGCCCGTCCAAACCACCCGCTGAATGCCCTCGTTTCCTTCGGTCGACATCCAGCCCCGGACCGTTTGCGCAATGTACAGCGCACCATCCGGCCCAAAGGCGTTGTGCATCCCGCCGATGCGCAGGCCCTGTCCGCGGAGGAAGGGAAACGCCGCACCCTGGTAGGCGCCCGCGATTTTTTCGAGGTCCACGCGCATCAGAAGACTGGAGACATCGCCCAGAAACACCTGGCCGCCGAACGGGCCGAACTTCCCTCCGGTCAAGTCCCAGATCGGCTGCCCGGGTGACGTTCCCATCAGCCCGCGGGGAAGCGTGATGCTCGGCAGCCGCCGCAGCTCCGCGAGCTGCTCGATCGTCATCTTCCGATCCTTGTAGTCGGGATGCCATTTCAAGCTGTCGGGATGGCCGTAAAATCCTCCCTTCTCGACGTGGGTGAGCGTCGAGGTCGGGATCCAGGCTCCCGGACAGTCGCTGATGAACAATTCATCCTGCGGGCTCACGCCGACGCCGAGCGGCTGCCGGAAGCCCGAGGCAAACGGAACCAATTTCCCGCTCGGACTGATTTGGAAGGCCCAACCCTGGTACTGCGCCACCGACCGGTGTCCGTCGGGCACCGGCCCTTTCCCGGTCCACGGCATGAACTGCTCGGTCTGCAACGGACCGCGGACCCACGGGAGATCCACGCCACGGCCGAACGAGCACAGCCCGGACGAAGCGTACAAGTTCCCCGCCTTGTCCCGCGCCAGGCCATACGAGAATTCATGGTAGCTACCGGTGATGCCCCAGTCGTCGGCCACTGTTTCGTAGACGTCTGCGATCCCGTCACCGTTCGTATCGCGCAACCGGGTGATCTCGGGCCGCTGAATCACCACGACGTCGGACTCGTCGTTGGCAACGAGTCCGAAGCCTTCGTAGACGCCGGAGGCAAACCGCCGCCACGCCCCGTCCGCGTATCCGCGAATCCACACCTCGCCGCGCCGGTTGGTCACGACGAGGCTACCTTTCGGGGTGAACGCCACGCCCGAGACCTCCCCGATCATCTGCTGCGGCAGCCGGAGCGTCTCCACGCGATAAGGCGAGCGCTGGAGGGGGCGCAATTCGAAGTGGCGCACGACCGCGTCGCCGACCGCGACGTCCACGTGCAGCTTCACCTCTTCAAAATCCGGGGCGGTCACCCAAAGCTCGTAAGCGCCGGGCGGCACCTCCACCTGATAGGTGCCATCACTCTTCACCTTCTGGATGATCTGACTGTTCTCCCGGCCGACCAGCGTCGGGCCTTCGACCCGCACCTGCGCGCGCGCGACCGGCGCATCGGAGTCCGCCTTGCGGACCCGACCGGAGACACGGGCGTTCTGCGCCGGCGCCGCCGCGGCCGAAAGCGCAACACCCAACCAAACCAGATAAGCGATCCAACCGTGCCGCCACCGGACGAAAGAAAGTGCAGTCTCTGTCCTCATCGGATGCCCCCTCCGGTTTTGCGGCGAATTTCAATCGTGAATTCTCCGGCCGCGTGGGACGGGAAACAGCACGCGTTGCCGTCGCTCTCCACGCCCCGCGCAACCACCTCGGCGCCGTGCTGCGCCTCGAGGTTCACCCAAAGAGATTGCTTCCCCGGGCCGATGCGGAATTGCCGGGAGATTCCCTTGCCGTCCTCGAGCGCCCGAATCGTCTCGTACACGTCCCGGCCGTCGATCTCGTAGTGAAACTCCGGCCCGTCGGCCTTTAGTGCGTAACCGCGAAACCGAAAATGCGGTTCGCTGCCCGGCGACCCCAGTCGCAGCGGCTGCCACAGTTTCTCCCGGTAGAAGACATCGCCGAAGATACGGGCCGGAGCGCCCTGCTTCGTCAGCCAACGCGGCCGGAGATCCACAAAATCTCCGTCCCAAACATAGTTGATCCCGCCGCGGACCGGATCGAGGCAAACTCCGGGTCCGTTGGGAAACGTAATCGCAATGGAACCGGGAAAGGAGTCCGGCATGAACGTCCGTTGCACCGCCGGTACCGCGTTCGGAATCGGCCGGCCGCAAACCCAAAGAAGGGCGTTGCCGACGATCTGCTGGTACGCGGGGTCGAGGATCACACTCTCCGCGGCGGGCACGAGATGGCAAAGACGGCCGGCGGGGCGTCGGCGCACCCACGCGAGTGGCGTGGTCTCCTCGCCGACGGTGCCTTCCATGATCATCTCGGCATCGTCGGCCAATTTCGCGAACGCCGGCATCGCCTGCTCGGTCTCAAACCGGGTGACACCGCCGAAGATCGGGTGGGGAAACAGATTGATCACCGTCAGGCGCTCTCCGCCGGCAAAACTTCCACCCGGCGTCGCGCCGAGGACTTCTTCAATGAACCCGGGCATCGACGACCAAGGCTCCCTCATGGCGCCGAGGACGACAAAGCCTTTTCCGGAATGAAGGAATTCGCGGAGAATGGCGGCATCAGCGGCGCCCAGCGCACCCGGACCGTGATAAAAAATCGCCGCCTGCGCGGTGCGCAGCATCTCCAGTGAACGCGTTCCACCCGTCTTGAGATCGGTCGGAGCCAGCGTGCAATTGACGTTGTGGGTTTTTTCCAAGAACGGTCGCAGCGTGGCAAGGGCTCGCTCCGAATGCTCGCCAGCACCGACCAGGCAAACCGCCAACCGCTCGGCCACCGGGGCTGCAACGCCCCAATGCCCGGGCCACGCGAACAGCAGGCACGCGAATGCCACTCCCCGCGTCCACCAGCGACGACGACTCGCGTTCACGTTCATCCGAAAAGCCTCTTCCGTCGCACGTTCACGGTTCCCCTCCAAACGGGCTGGTTCGTTCAGAAAGGATCACCCGGCCAAACCGATCGGGGGTATGAAATGACGGTTTGTCGGTGTCCGCGCGCGACCACTGGCTGTACTGGAAGTTCGTCTTTCCACCCTGCCGATTCAGATTCAGGTGCATCACCGTGCCCGCGCGGGGAGGCGTCGCCTTCGCCACCTTGGAAAAATTCCGGAATGGGATCGCCACCTCGACCTGCCAATAGTGATCGATGTCGCTGTCGTCGTTCAACGTACCGACATAGGTCCCGGCAATCAGCACCCCCTCTGCGTCCCACTTCGGCGCCCGTGGCTTGTTCGGACCATCGGGACGGAAATTGTCGATAATCCCGCCGAGGACGTTGAACTCGAGGTTGAAGTAGACGTTCGGCGTGTCCGCGTTCGGCGCGAGCATCACCTCGAAACAGTCGTCCTCGGCAATCTTACCATCTCGTTCGGTATGTCGCGCCGTGATATGCGCATCCTCACAGATGACTCCCACGTAGAGGTATTCGTCGTCCCAGAGGAGCTTAGCGCGCGTCTGCTCCTTCCTGCCCTGCTTCCACCAGGTGAAAACAAAATCGCCCACGTGCGGCGCCGCAAACCACGCCGGTTCGTCCAGCCTGCCATCCACCTTGATCGGAGTTCCCGCCCGCAGAATGGTGTATTCGGGCGGCTGATATTTGGCCGGAACCTCCGCCTGACAAACAGCCAGGAGGCCGAAGAAAAACGCTGCCGCCCGAGGCAGGAACGAGGAGAGTGCGCAGGAAAAATCGGCAAGGAGCATGGAGAAAAAGGAAGCAGGCGGTGACGGGTTGTCCGGTATCACGGCGGCAGCCGTGCCCACATTCGATTGGCCGGGTTGGTGCCGTTCCGCAACAAGGCTGAAGCGCGTCATGGAACAACTACACGCAGATTTCCGGGCCGACGTCCACGCTTGCTGGTCGCGTCAGATTCCCCAATCGTTTCCGCCTGCTTCCCCCCTTTCCCCGCCCGTTTCCGCGAACCGTCGACGACCCAACCTGCGATTCCGATGGCAAAGTTTGTCTACCTCCATTCCGCCCGGAAAACCACCGGCCCGTTTTCGGTGGACGAACTTGAGAGCCGACGCCGCGCCGGAGAGCTGCCGCCCGACGCGAAGATCCACGACGGCCAGGGATGGGTGCCCGCGGCGGATTTTCTCGCTCGCGAGGCCGTTCCTTCCGCCATCATCCCGGGCCCGGTCGCACCCGGGCCGGTCTCCGGAGCCACCCCCGCCGCCGATCCCGAAACGATGCTCCAGACCGCCTTGGTGCTCGAACCGGAGCCGGCCTCGCGACTCTCCGCCGTCCCCTGGGAATCCCTGCTGTTCATCCTCTCCTTTCCGATCCTGATTCCTTCGCTCATCGTCATGTACGCGACGGCGAAGCGCTGGGGGCACATCGACATTTATCTGATCATCCTCCACGGGCTGGTCTTTACCACGGTCGGTTTCGTGGCCGGACCGTGGATCGGCGCAATGATGCTCGTGTCGTGGATTTCTTCCGTATGGCTATACTGGATGCGACGCGACCGCCAGCGCGAGGGCATCTTCCTCGGCTACTCCAATCTGGTCAGCCTGCTGCTCATCGTCGGCGGCGCTTTGGCCATCGGCGGATTTGCGACGACGTTTCCGTGGAGCGCCCACGCCCGCTGGGGCGCAGCCCGGGAGGCCCCGATTGCCACTAACTCCGAAAGGGTGCGTGATCGCGCAATTCCCCGGGATCGCCAAGTCATCCTGAAAGGCGCCACCCTCGATCTCGAAAACGCGATCCACCGCCGGAGGTTCGGCGGTGTCTGGCGGTTCGCCGCCCGGAAAAAACCCGCCGACGTCTGGTTCGACCAGTCTGGGCTCCGCACGCTCTGGAGCACCTACCAGACGGTTGTCGGTCGAGACGTCGAATTGGTCGGGGTGACTTCTTCCGGCTTCGGCAGCGTGCGCGATCGCGTTGAAATCCAGGACGGTGCCGCCAAACTCTGGCTCAACACCCCGTCGCTCCATTTTTCCCTCGTCAACGGACCGGAGCCACGGGTGTGGGTGGTGTCATCGACGCCGATCGGAGCCAAGGTTTTCTCCACCCGTGGCATCGCCCGGGCCATCTACAACGACCCCTCCGTCGCCAGCGCGTATTCAAAACTTCAACGCGGCAACCTGCCATTGATGGGAATCGCCATCTTTGAAGGCGAAACCGGGCCGCCTCCGCCACCTCCTCCCACGCCCGAGGCCGAAGAGATTTGGGTTCCCGTCAAAGGTGAGCGCGGTCAGTTCTGGGTTCGTTTTCCGCCGGGAGTGACGCCTACGGGCAACGAACCGGCTGCCGGTTATTACATCGGCGACGCCCCGGAATTCCCCGGACTCGGGGAGGTTGGCGTCCAACTATTCTCCCGCGACCAGGGCCGGATCCTGTACCAGCAGACGACCGGGGCATATCTCAAGGAGCAGGGCATCTTCGAACAAATGAAAGCCACCGTCGCCTGGAAAAACGGACTCTGGCTCGCCGCCGGCGTCCTCATCCTCGGTGCCGCCGCCTGGCGCGCGCGCGAGGAATGACATGGGGATACCCGGCACGCCTTGACCGCGGCGCGCGCCAACCCAGGGCTCTCTTGCCAACAGGAATCGCGAGCGACCGCGCCGCTTTCAAAGTTTGCCAGCCAAGCGGCCACCCGCTTCGTTGACGCCAACACCGCCATGTCACGCACTCTTGTCAAAGACGCGCTCAACGCCGCCTCACCCAACGACGCCATTTTCCTCCAAGGCTGGGTTCGCACCCGACGCGACGCCAAGGCCTTCTCGTTCATCGAACTCAACGACGGCTCCTGCCTCAAGGGCATCCAGGTGATCGCCGACGCCGGACTGCCCAACTACGCGGCCGAAATCGCCAAAGCCCACACCGGCGCCTCGATCGAGGTCCGCGGCCGGCTCGTCCCGTCGCAGGGCCAAGGCCAGAAATGGGAGGTTGTCGCCGCTTCGTTCACCATCGTCGGCGAGGCCGACGCCGCCTATCCCCTGCAGAAAAAAGGGCACACGCTGGAGTTTCTCCGCGAGATCGCGCACCTGCGGCCGCGCTCCAACCTTTTCGGCGCCGTGTTCCGCGTGCGGTCGCGGCTCGCGTTCGCCATCCACCAGTTTTTCCAGGAAAAAAGCTTCGTGTACGTGCATACGCCAATCATCACCGCGAGTGATTGCGAGGGCGCGGGCGAACTCTTCCGCGTGACCACGCTCGACCCGTCCCATCCGCCGATGACCGAGGACGGCGATGTCGATTTCAAAAAGGATTTCTTCGGCAAGAAGGCCTACCTCACCGTGAGCGGACAGCTCGAGGGCGAGATTTTCGCCTGTGCGCTCTCGAACATCTACACGTTCGGCCCGACGTTCCGCGCGGAGAATTCCAACACGTCGCGCCATGCCGCCGAATTTTGGATGATCGAGCCCGAGATGGCGTTCTGCGACCTGCAGGGCGACATGGCGCTCGCCGAGGAGTTCGTGAAATATCTCATCCGCGACGCGAAGGAGCACTGCGCCGCCGACCTCGAGTTTTTCAGCAAGTTCGTCGACAAGGAACTGCTCACGCGCCTCGACTTCGTGCTTGAGCGGCCGTTCCAGCGCTGCAGCTACACCGACGCCATCGCAATCATCAACGCTTCGGGCAAGACGTGGGAGCATCCCGTGCAATGGGGCGACAACCTCCAGAGCGAGCATGAGCGCTTCCTCGCCGAGGAACACTTCAAGTGCCCGGTGACGGTCTATAATTATCCACGCACACTGAAGCCGTTTTACATGCGGGTGAACGACGACGGCAAAACCGTCTGCGCGATGGACCTGCTCGTGCCCGGCATCGGCGAAATCATCGGCGGCAGCCAGCGCGAAGAGCGGCTGGAGGTGCTCCGCGAAAACATGGCGCACCACAAATTGTCGGAGAAGGAATACTGGTGGTACGTCGAGCTCCGCCGCTACGGCACCGTGCCCCACGCGGGCTTCGGCCTCGGCTTCGAGCGGATGCTCATGTTCGTCACCGGCGTCGGCAACATCCGCGACGTGATCCCGTTCGCCCGCACGCCAGGCACCGCGGAGTTTTGAGGCCGTGGCCTGGCAGGATACGGGAAATTTCCAGAGCTTGTCGGAAACAGCATTCGAACGGACAGGGACGGCTCTTCGCAGACGTTCATTTTTTGTAACACGAGCGCGAACAGCGCGAGCACCTACACGCTCTTGAAATAAGTTCCGCTCGCCGGGTCGTGGCCCCGCGGTGCGATCGGTACTGAACGACAGAAGCACAGGTCACACCCCTCCGAAACGGGGATCCAGACCCGAAAAATGGAGGCGCCGACGGAGCCTTGGTTGCGCCGCCGTGTATTTGCCAAATCGCCGGTGAATCAGAGATCGAAGCCCATGGTGAAAACAACCAACCGCGGCTCCACTCATGCCCACGTGACGTACTGACCGGTGGACAGCACGCGGTAGGGGACAAGGTCGTGCTCGTCGAGGAGGTTGCGGACGTTGAGCTGCACGCGATAGCTGGCGTTGCCGAGGAACTTCGTCTTGCCACGGTAGGCGAGGCCGAGGTCGGCGTAGAACTCGGTCTTGCCCTCGAACGCTCTCGCGAGATCGAAGGTCACGGTGCCGTCGGGCAGCGTCCTGAGGCCGTAGCCGGGGTTGGGGGCAGAGCGGAAGCGGGCCGCGAGGTTGCCGCTGAGGCCGCGAAGTTTGCCCTCGGTTACATTGTGGCCGGCGATAAAATTCCAGCGGAGGTTGCGGCCCAGCGAACGGCCGCGGCCGTCGACCGCTTTCACGAAAGCGACGGACGAGGCGACGTCCTCGTTGAAATAGCGCTCGAAGGATTTGGTCGCGGCGTTGTTGCCGTCCCACGGCGCGGTGCTCCACGTCCACGTACCGATCACTCCGTCGCCATTCACGTCGCAGGAGTCGGATTTTCCGCCTTCGGGCACGTGAGTGACTTCCACACGGTAAGGCGCTGCGCCATCCAGTCGAACCACGGCGTGCCGATGTTGGAAATTGGACTCGGTCAAGTCCTGCTTGGCGGCGTCGGCCTTGAAGCTCCAATTGCGGCTGGCGGCCAACTCACGTCGAGCTCATAGCCCTTCGCCTCGCTGTTGTATATGACCCAGTACCTGGCGATCGAGATTGAGCTTCACGCTCGTGACGTTCTCCTTGCCGGCGCGAGCGGTCCTAACCGAGGTGGTGGTGGGGGCAATTTGCGCGGACGCGGCGGAATGCGCAGCCGCTGTGAACAGGAATGCACGCAACATCCAGCTCAAGCGGATGGAAGGTTGGGAACTTGGGTCAATCATGCCGACAAGGGTATTTTGGCGGGAAAAAGGAGCAGGAGGCGTTGGCAGCACAGGAAGGAATGCCGCACGTCCGATGGAACGGCGGCATTCCCCCGTCACACTCACCGCCGAACCACGGCCAGCCAGTCATCGGCACCGGGCGCGGTGAGTGTTGCGCCCGCGCCACCGCGAATCCTGCCGGCGGGCTTGGGCGCGCCGCCTTCGCGGGGGTTGAACCAGCTGAGCGCAAATTCACCGTTGGCCTTCGTGAGATCGAGCGACACGGCGCCACCCTGCGGGAGAAAGACCAGGTAGAGTTCGCCAGGTTGGGCGAAACAGTAGACGGAATTGTCGTGCGGCAGATTGCCCGCGAGTTCGTCGGCGTTGGTCATCTTCTCCAGCGGGATTTTCTCGCGCGCGAAGAAATCGAGCGCGATGCGGCAATAGTCCCAGGAGTGGTCACGGCTGCGAAAATCCTCGAGGAGCAGATCGTTTTCGGCGAGCTGGTAGCCGAAGTAGTATTCCACGCCGCCGCCGCCAGCGAGCAGCGTGCCCCAGAGCGTGTACTTGCGGATGTCGTGGAGGTCGTAGCCGACGGGTTTGCCGTTTTTCGCCTGGCCGGCGAAGCCCTGGTAGCCGGGATCGGGCGGGACGCCGAGACCGGCGGGATTCTGCTCGTCGTTGCAGACGACCCACGGGCGGCCGGCGGCGGCAGAGGCGCGGACCCACTTGAGGGTCTGCTGGTGCGCGGCCTTCCAACTGTTCTGCGCGGAGGCGCCCGTGAGCAACGACTGCGAGCCGAGCAGCGCCTCGTAAACCTGATCCTGCTGGTTGGGAAAACTGTGGATCACGATGTGGTGATGGTAGGGATCGGTGTCGCTGATGAACTGCGCCATCGCGCGCTGCTCCTCGGGCGACTGCGTGTTTTCCTCGCCGAGGTTCCAGTTGAGCGCGAGGGCGTGTCCGAAGCGCGCGATGAGCTCGCGCAGGTAGAGCTTGCGCTCGGGCCCGGTGGCGCCGCCGTCGAGTGATTCCGGGACAAGGCCGGGCTTGCGCTGGGGACCGATGCGGTTGTCGTCGTTTTCGTTTTCCTGGAGTTTGAAATGCAGGAACAGACCGAGCTTCGTCGCGTGATCGAACACGATGCCCCACTGATCGAGCTTGGAACAATCGTAGTGGAACTTCTCGTCGCGGGCGGCGAAGGGCCAGACGTTGTCGCCATCGCCGGCGGCGTTGTAGGTGAGAAAGGAGATCGAGTTCGCGCCTTTGCCCGCGAGGTAGTTCAAGGCGCCGATGAGACCCTTGCCCTTGCCGTTTTTCCACAACGGATCCCCGGCGCGCCAGTCGCGGACGTGAGGCGACCACGTTTTTAGCGGGACATTTTTCTTGAGCGCGATCGTGTCGTCGAAGTCGGCGTAGGCGAGGAGGGTCTCAGGGGCGTCGGTGCCCGCCTTGAGGAACGGTCGGTTGCTGCCGGCGTGTCGCAGGTAGTGGCCGCCCGTGTAGGCAAGGCGGCCGGGCGCCCGGAAGTCGCGGCCGGATTTGTCGGTGGGCGCGACCGTGAACGTGCCGGACTTGCCGTCGAAGGGCGCGAGCGCAGCGCCACCGCCGTTCATCGCGACCTGCGGCCCTTTCGTGAACGCGACACGGTAGGTCCACGTGCCCGCTTTGTCGGGCGAAAGATGGGCGCGCCAGACGGTGCCGGCGTTGGCGGAGGTGTTGGCGGCGTTGCCGTCGGCCGCGAAGTAGCCGGGCACGACGTAACGTGGCGTGCCGGACTCATGGGTGAACGTCACGTCGAGCCGCAGGTCGGTGAAGGGATTCGGCGACCTATCGCTCTCGGCGGCGAAGGGGCCGGCGAGTTCCAGCGTGATTTTGTGCCACTGTTTCAATTCGCCCGTGATCTTCACCGCGCCGTCGCCGCCGGCCTGGCGGGCGACAGGCTTCATCGCGGCGGCGCGCTGGGCGGTGGCGAGTTCAACGCGGGCGGCCTCGAGGCCCGGATCAGTTTCGTTGGGGCCGAAGCCCGTGCCGGTTTGCGCACGCGGAGCGGCGGCCTCGGCCGCACGCAACGTGACAAGCGGAAGGGACGCGGCGCCTGCGTAAAAGAGGAGACGAATGAGGTATCGCATGGTGAAAAGCGGGAGGCGTTGCGTGCCGGCGAACTCGAACTGCACTTTTTGCGTCAACGCTTCGTCCGTGGACGGCAGGCCGCTCGCGAAGTGATCGAGGTCTTGGTGGTGAATATTCACGCGGTGGAAGGGAAGGATCAAAAATCGGAATCGATGGAGCCGGTCTGGGTCTTCGGATTACTTCGCAATTTTCAGCCGCGGATCAGTGAGGTCGAACGTCCCTTCGCTCTCGCGCGGCAGGCGGAAGCGCAGGCCCGTCTCGTCCTTGAACTCGGCCTTGATCTCGAACTCGGTGGTGAGCTCCTGCCACTCCCTGGTGAGTGGAATCCGCGCTTCCTTGGAAACCGTGCGCCCGCCGTCGGTCAGCTCAAAATCGACCGCTTGACCGGGCGTGCCGCGCACGCGGAAGGCGAAGCGGTAGCGTCCGCGGGCGAGCGTGGCGCCACTGCCGAAGTCGTAGCTGAGGCTGGCGCCGTCGCTGAAGTTGCCCGTCACGCGGATCACGCGGCTACCGCCGGGGCCATCGGCGAGAATCTGCTTCTCCGCGCCGTAGCCTCGCGTTTCCAGGATCCAGTAGCGGTGAGGATTGATGAGCTCGGTTTTCGGTTCGGCCTTCCACGGCGTCACCGCCTTCACCAGAGGCACGGGCGGCGCCTTTACCGCCCGCAGTTTTTCCGGCACCGCGTAATGCAGGCTGTCGTCGAAGGCCGGACTGTCGAACTTCACATTTCCCAAGGAGATCTCCTTCGGTGTTTCGCCGACGCCGATGAAGCCGAGCGGGTGCCAGCCACCGCGGAAGTAATTTTCGATCGCGAAACGCGCACTCGGCAACATGCCGCCCTGACGATCGAGGATGGCGAGGGCGACGATGTAGTGCCCCGGTTTGATGTCCGGCGGCAGAGTGGCGTGGCCTTCCTCCTGATAAGAGACGGCGGGGCGGCGATAGGCGAAGGCCGCGCTGTCCCAGTCCTCGCCGGGCAGCCACTTTCGAATGTCCACTCCGCTCAGCGGAGCGGACCACGCGGGCTTCTTCGTCACGGGGTCGAGCAGCGCGACGGCGACGGGCCAGTCGAGGTAGAACGGCGCGCTGCCGGTATTTCGCGCGGTGAGCTTCAGTTGTATTTTCGTGCCCGGCTGGACCGTGAGCGGATAGCTGGCGGAATCGAGCACGAAGCGGTAGCCGAAGGCTTTTTGCAGCTCCGCCGCGCCTGCCAGGACCTCGCGATCGGAGTCGGCATAGCCGGTAATCCAACCAAGGTAACTCGCATGGTAGCGGCGGATCTTGTCGATCATGTAACGCCGGTAAGCAGGCACTTTCATCGTCTCGTCGGGCGTGCGGCCAAAGGTCTCCGCCGGCTTCGCGCTCTCGCGCTGTTTCTGCCAATTGTATTCCACCTCGCCTTCGATGGGACCGCGCTTCCAGAGTTCGGGATACACGTGCGTGGCCTGCCACGGGAGCTGATCCTTCGGGCCCGTCGGTGGCTCGCGCGAGAGGTTGGCAAAGGTGTCATAGTAGATGCCGAACCCGGCCTCCATGAACTCGGGATCAGTATGGCGAACGAGCACGGGCTTGTTTCTAAAAGCCTTCTGAAATGCCTCGGTGAGCAAACGACGCTGCTCGGCCGTCGGCGCAGGGTGGTGTTGTTCGCCCCAGTAACCGATGAGGCCCATCTGCACGGCGAAGATACGCGGATCATTGTCCCAGGCCTCGCCGAGCTTTGCCACCAGACGCCGCAGTCTCTCCTGAAATGCCGGACTGTCGTAGTCGAACGTGTGCAGGTCGGCGGGCCAGTACTGCCGTCCGGAAGTCCCGTTCCAGTCGAGAAACACGCGAGGCACGAGTTTGACATTCAGGTCTTCGAAGCGCCGGCCCTTGGTTTCAGTAATTCGGTTGGTATGGGCGATGATGCGCTCCACGGTGTCGTCCGCGCTGGCCTCGATGTCCTGCCACTTGATGTAGCTGCGCTCCACAAGTCCGTAGCCGTCTTTTTTGTAGGCGCGGAAACCTTTGAGCGGATTGTTGATCGCGCCTTGGAACTCGGACGGGATGACCGTGACCCAGCCGTCGCGAATCGAAGTTCCGCCGACCGACTGAGCGTTCACCGCCTGAGCAACCGCCCAAACGAACCCGATGAAAGTGAGTATTCTGTTCATCGCGAAGGGGAATTTGCTCTGGGACTCATGCGGTTCATGGCAACTCATAGACCTCCACGAGCGCAACGCCGGTGGTCACGCCGACTCCGCCCACCTGCACGGTGTAGCTGCCAGGCTGGAGCGTGGTCAGCAGCGCAGCGTCCTTGGAGGCCGCATCCAGGACAAACGCTCCCGCCGCCGTGAACGCTGCACTCAGCTGGGAGGTGCCGCCCCAATTGTCGTTCGTCCCGATGCTCCTCGACAAGCCATCAAACAATTCCAGCCGGGGATCAGCGACCGTTCCACCCACTCCCAAGGGTGCCAGCCCCGGCCCGACCGCACGGATGAGCACCGTCTTGCCGCCTGCACCGCCGATCGCGAATCCCACCGTCAGGCCGGCACCGATGGGTTTGAGGACCGAGACATTTACGAGCCGTGGTGTCGCCGCCGTATAACTCGCACCGGGCGTGGCATCATAGACCTCGGCGATCACGGCCCCGGTTCCGGCACCGGCGGCTGACACCTTCACCGAATTCTCGCGCGTGGTGACCGACACCGCCGCGGCCGCGTCATTCGAACTCGGTCCTGAAAAAGCAAACGCACCCACTCCGGCCATGGCACTCGAGAGCGTCGCAGCCCCACCCCAATTGTCGTTCTCACCGGTCTTGCTCGCCCCGGCGAAGAGCTCGAACTTCGGATCGTCCACGGTGCCCGGCACACCCAGCGAACGGAGCGAGGGGCCGGCCGCGCGAATCACCAGTGGCTTCGCTCCGCTCGTGCCGGCGCCACCGACCACGTAGCCCATTGTGAACGTGTCTCCCGCGGTCGCGATGGACGTCAGGATCGAGAGATTGATCAGACGTGACGACAAGCCGACGAGCGCCGCGGTGGCGCTGGTCACGGCACCGGCAGCATTGGTCACGACGACCGAGTAGTTGCCGGCGTCGGAGTTCTGGAATGCTGGCAGCGTCAACGTTGCGCCGGTGGCACCCGAGATCTGACGTCCGTCTTTAGTCCACTGATACAACATGGGGGCGGTGCCCGCGGCCGCGACCGAGAACGAGACCGGCTGGCCCGCCGCCGCGGCGGTGGCTACCGGTGGCAAAAAAATCAGCGGCGCAGACACGAAATCGGCAGACGGCACATAGTAGAGCGACTGGTCGCTCTGAAGATCGTCGAATTCATTCAAACGCGACTCGGGCGCGGCGGCGCCGATCGCAACGGGACCGAGTGGAGTCCGGCCGCCCATCCAATAGGGTTCGACGGCAAACCGAGCCGCCGGAACAAGTCCGCTCGGATCAAGAATCGCGAGGGTCACCACATACTGACCGGCGGCGAGTCCGGGTGGCAGAGGAAACGAACGTGAAACGGCGATGGGTTCTCCGGGCAGCCACGCTCTCAGGTCCTGTCCTTCCCAGAGAGCGCGCCAGACCACTTTGCGCGTGCGGGCATCGGCGAGCGCGACTTCGAGTGGCCACGGGTAGTGGAAGGCCGAGGAGCCGGTGTTGCTGAGGTTGAGGCTCACTGACAGCGAGCCGCCGGGCGCAACGACCGCGGTGTGGATGGCCTCGTTGATCACGAAGCGGTAGCCGAGCGCGTTCTGAATCTGGCTGGCCTTGTCCCACAGCTCCACATCCGCGCGATCAACCTGATCGAGGACAGCCAGATGGTTCCAATGCAGCCGGCGGGCGAGATCGACGAGGCGGGACGCTTGCTTGCGGACCACGGCTTGCAGCCCCGCGGTGTTGAACAACGGCTCGCCAATAAACGTGGGGTCGATCTCGCCGCCGCGGGGAGACGTTTTCCACGCGTCGAGATGGAGGGGGCTTTCGAGGTCCTGGGTCATCAGCGTCGTGTCGTTGCCTGATCCGCCGCGAATGGCGCCAAACACATCCCAGTGGATCCCAAAATCGTAACTCGTGAGATCGCGGGGATAGCGCCGCATAAGTTTTTTGTTCGGAAAGGCGTTTCGGAACGCGTCGCCGAACTCCGCGTCCAGGCCGGCCGGAAGCTGCGGGAAACTCGGAGTATGATGCTCCCCCCAGTAGCCGATGATCCCGGTTTCGATAAAGGCGATGCGGGGATCGCTGTCCCACGCCTCACCCAAGCGGGCGATGAGGCGCGTCATGCGTGAGCGAAAGGCGGCGCTGGAGTAGTCGTCCGCCGATAAATCCGCCGGCCAGTATTTTCCCCGGTCGGGCCAGTGCAGATACACGCGCGGGATAATCTTGATGTTGTAGGAGGGGAGGTCGCCGACGAGGCGGTCCGTGACGGCGCGGATTTTATCCACGGTGTCGGCCGCGCTATTTTCAAGCAGGTTCCACTCGATGTATTGGCGACCGAGTGAGGCAAACGGATGGGATCGCGCCGAGTTGAGTCCGGGCCTCATGCCTCCGAGGGGATTGCGAAACGCGGGGAGATACGGCTGCGGTCGGACCGTCACGGTGTTGTTCGCGATGGCGAGGGGCGGCGG
The DNA here is from genome assembly GCA_947474365.1 of Opitutia bacterium. Lineage (GTDB taxonomy): Bacteria > Verrucomicrobiota > Verrucomicrobiia > Opitutales > Opitutaceae > ER46. The sequence continues at coordinate 46,383 of CANJIU010000057.1, forward strand.
AGGCGGCAGAGGATCCGCAACAGTGGCCGACAGGCGGAGAGGCAGGCGCCCGGTGGCCTGATTCGCATCGGTGACCATTGCGTCGAAGAGAAAACTGCCGGCAGCGGTGAGCTTGCCGGAAAGATGGCCGTCCGCGTCCAACTGCAGCCCGGGAGGGAGGGCCATCGTGCCCGGGCGCCACGTGTAGGGCGGGCGCCCGCCCAGCGCGCCGAGAGTGACGGCAAAGGTGCGGCCGACCCGCGCCGGAGGCAGGGCCGCCTGAGCGAGTCGGAACGACGGAGCGGTGCCCTCGGCATCCTCCGCGAGCAGCACGAAGCCGGTGGCAACATCGATCAACTGGATATCGTCGATCGCGATCGCGCCGCGGCCGACGATATTCCAGCGGAGTTGATAATCGTCGAAATTACCCAGGGAACTGGTGAGTTCGGCGACGCCGGCGGTGCCGGCCGGTCCGCTGATATTCCGCGACGGCAGAAAATTCCCGACGGCTCCGGCCTTGGGCGAAAAAAAGAGCACTTCGAATCCGCGGTCTGGTTGCACGAGAATTTTGTAACGAAACGTGATCCGATAGGATCGATCCGACCCGAGTGGGAAGAGGGCGGCGTCGGTCCGCAGGTAGACCTGAAACGAGGAATTGCCACTGTAGGAACCCTTGATCGATCTCTTCCCTGACAGCACTTCATCAGGGTTCTCCGTTTGCTCGCCGATGGTCTCCAAGACCAAGCCCCGCACGAGCGGGACGGTCCCGCCGCGAGCCAGCGATCCAAGCAGGAGGCTGGCTACGAGCACGAGCAGCCGGCCCCGGCGCCCGATGCGAGGAACTGTGCCAAGGAATATCAAAATCCCGCTCGCGCGGTGGCGATATCGCGTTCGACTGCGGGCGTGAGATTGGACCAGGAGAATGGATCGATCGAGTTGTGCGGCACCGGCAGCTGGTTGAAGCGCGCGCCGAGTACGGCGAGCCGCTGCCAGTGGACCAAGGCCTTTTCCAAGGCGGCTACGGCCTGCCGTTGTTTCGTGACGTCCTTGGTTGCCCGGGCCTCGGCCAACGCGACGCCGCCCCGGAGTTTCTCGGCGAAGTAGGCTCCGTAGGCGCACCACGCTTCAATGTCCGTGAGTTCGAGGTCGAGTGCGGGCGAGGGTTTGCCGCGGGCTCGCACGGCGGCAACCCGTTGCAACGCCGTCGCACCGTCGCGATCCAGTTGCTCGGCGAGGGTCAGCGGCGAAAATTGGCCGGCCTCGACCGCACCTCTTGCTTTCACGAAATCGGCGACGTTCACGTAGCGTTTGGTGTCGAGCACCGGGGCCTTGATGAACGAATCGATGTCGAAAAACTTTCGCGGTTGGTTGTCCCGGTCGGTCCAAGAGGAGAATCCCTCCGTGTAAAGTGAGCCATCCCACGTGCCCCGATGAAACGAGGCAAAATGCAGCGGCACCTGACTGGCGAGCTTCCACGCTGGCAGCAGGTCCTGGCCGGTTCCCGCTCCGAAGCGGGCGTCGAACAGGGCCTCGAAGCGAGTATCTGGCGTGGCGGAATCATAGAGCAGTTTGCCCCACACAGCATAGAAGAGCCACTGCCGCTCGAACGCGTAGCGCCACGTCTTGTGCGGTCCGGGCGCCGTGATGTAGTCGAGCGCGGGGATGTAGCATTCCGAGCCGATGATCGCGCCGCCGACGAAGTCCTTGCTGCGTTGGTTCTGCGCGAATTGCCGCACGAAGTCCGGCTGGCCCCAGCGCAGGACATACATGTCCTCGTTGCGCATGGTCCACACGACCTTGTGGCGAGTCGGCGGTGGATTCCAGTAGGCGTCCGAGAGTTTGCCGCCGTGGACGATGAAGAGCTCGGGCGAGGAATGCCCGTGCGACCAGTTGTGTTTGAACTCCACATACACCGGCCCGGTGATGTTCTTGGAGAGCGATTCGATCTGGGTGCGCGTGAGCCGGTCGTTTTCCTCGCTCGTGGTGCCGCCGGATTTGACGTCGGCGGAAAGCGGCGCGCGGTAGATGAATTTCGCGGGACGTTTCGCGTCGGCGATGCCGGCGAAAAACGTCTGGTCCAGCCAGTCGCGTCGCTGTTGCGGGGTTTGGCCGCCCATGCGTTCGCCGAGTGTAATGCCCAATCCGGTCAGATCGGGATATTCATCGAGCACTTGGGTGACCACTTCGCGCGTGTAGCGGACGACGAGTTCATTCGTCGTGTCCGCTTCCTTACCGATGTGACTCCAATTCTCGCTCCAGCGCGCGACGTTGTGGGCGCGGGCGAACTCCGGAGAGACGAAAGTGTTCCAGTTGATCAGATAGGTTTGGATGCCGCGCTCCTTCGCCAGCGCAAAGATCCCGCTCCACAGTTTTTTCCACTCCGCCAGCTCGGAAGCGTTGAACGGGCAAGCCTCGGGAAAATTCTTCGGCCGGACCATGTAGTGGAAAGGATGAAGACTCCAAAGCGAGAGCACGTTGAAGCGATTCTCCGCCATCATATCGAGGAATGCCTCCCAGAACTTCAGATCGCGGCACGTGGCATCGTGTTGTTCGATGACCGGGCTGGTGCGGTAGGCCGCCCACGGCAGATTGAACTTGATGGCGCGAAACTCAAACGGCGCCTTCACCGTGCGCTCCTCGAGCTTGTTCCAGGGTGTGCCCAGGCGGATTTGCTCCGCCAGATCGAGCAAGCCATACATCGCACCCCGCTCGTCACCGCCAGTGATCGTCCGGCCATTGCTTTGCCGGGCCTGACGGAAGCCTTCAGGTCCTATGCCGTCCGCGCTCCCAGCGCCGAATGTGATACTCAGAGCCGGAGTCCGATCTGGGCCGGGCTGCGCGACCCGCTTGAGCGTGTCGCCGCGTGCGCGCAGCGCCGACTCCAGTTTGCCCAATGCGAAACGCAGCAAGGAGGAATCGGGCGCGGCGACCGTGACTTCGGCGGCCGGGAGCGATGCACCGAACAAAAATAGCGCCACGGTGACGACTATGAGGTGCGAGCGAATGGGTTTCATGGGGAATAGTCTATGGTGGCAAATTCGCGCCGACGGTTGGCTGCACGGGGGAAGACGCTCGGGCGGGCAGAGCGATTTCATGGCTGGGAAATCAACGTAGACGACACCTCGACCTCGGCCACCCGGTAGTAACCGTCCGCTTCACGGCGGGTCGCCTTCAGTGCCAACTCCACGGGGCGGTCCTTGCCCGAAGAGGAATCAAAAAGTCCCAGGCTCACGGCATAGCGGCCGCGCTTCAGGTCCGCCGGCAGGGCCAGCTGGTTTTGCACGACAATGGACGCGCCCGGCAGCCATGTCTTGTCAGAACGGCCAGCGACAGCGATCCAAGACGCATGATCGCCTGAGAGCCTCACGCGCAACTCGTAAAGTTGATAGGGCGGTGCGACGCCGCGATTATCGATCGTCAATCGGAAGGGAGCTGTGGCCCCTGCCACCAACGTCGCCGGAAGTTCGAGGGCCACCGGGAACAGCCAATAGCCACAGCGGTTCAACAGTTCGCGCGTCAGCCCGGGATTGTCGGCCAGCCATTCCCGCGCATCGCCGTGATATCCGATATAGGTGGCGTGCAGGAGCTCGAGCGCACCGCGGAAGAAGTCCGGTCCGGTCTTGCCCCGGCCGAATTTGGCGGCGGCCGACTCGGGGCGAACCTCCCAGTTGCCGAGTTCTTTCACCTTACCGTAGTGCTCCAGTTCGAACACCGTCGGGGTGAGCCGATAGGCGTCGGCAAAGTACTCCGGGCTGCGCACGGTGAAACGGTCACTCGTGCTCGAGAAATAGCCGTTCACCATGATGCTGTCGTCGCGATAGCTGATGCCGTTGGTCAGGATGTGTCGGTGTAGGATCTCGCGCTCGCCGGGATCTTTCAACGCGTAGACAAAGTCATCCGAGATGACGAGCGGGGCACGCTTGAAATACTTCAGGTGAAGATCGACGTGCAACTGCCGCACGGCGAGGGAGAGCGTCTGCTGGCTGCCGGACGAGGTATGCCCTTCGCCCCAATCGCCAATGCTGCCAATATCCACGTAACGGACCCACGGCTGCCGATCATACCGCGTGGCAAACGCCGCGAGAAACCGCTCCAGTTTCACCAGAAAGAGGGGATCGTCGAACCGCGGTTCCCACGGGCCGTCCGGCCCGACAGCTTCACCGCGACGATAGTAGCCGCCTTTGGCCCCGGCTTCCATCACCCAGCGGGGTGTGGCAAACTGCTGCTCGACCCGGTCGGTGCTCGTTTCCTTGCAACTGATGCGGAAAGAAATCCCGAGTCCATGCGCGGTCCACTTCTCGATGATGCGGTCAATCACCGCCCAATTGAACTGGCCTTCCTGGGGTTCGAGATACGCCCACGCGAGACGAAGGTAGACGTGGTCCATGCCGGGGAATTCCAGCAGATCGGTGTCGCGCGCGATGCGATACTTGTCGGGATGATTGTCCGGATAATGGTGATACCATCCCTTGTGCGGATTCACCAGGACCCGCGTGGCGTCGTGCCACGCCGTGAGGTCGTGCGCAACCAACGGCGCCGCGGGCGGCGTGGCGGCAGTGAGGAACAGCGGAAGCGCGGCGAGAGCGCAGGTGATCAGACGCCGGAGGCGGCGAGGTGTTTTCATCGTCGGGAGGGCATCAGGGAGTTCCACGGCCGACCATCGCGGGGCCGAGCCGGATCACGCGGACAACCTTGATCACGGCATCGCCGCGTTCAGCCTCGATCGTAAAGTCGAAATCCAGGCTTGTGGCGCCGAAACGAGCATCGTCCCGAAAGAAAGTGGCGGTGCGGATCTCGCCGGTGCCGGCGCACTCCACCCGGCAGGGCGACGATCCCGTCCGGGTCGCGTCGTAGACGAGCCGCCAGGCGGTGCTGCCTTCATCGCGGTAGGTGACCTTGAAGGCCACCCGGTACGGGCCGCCGGACAGGAAGCGATCATCGAGGGCAAAACCGATCTTGTTCTGACCGGTGGCGGCATCCGTCCGGCGCGCGGTGAAGTCGAAGGAATGCGTGTTTTGCTTGGCAATGTCGTACCGATCGACGGCGACGGTGCGGGTGCCGGCGCGGTCGCGCTGGTGCAGCCAGCGCTCAAAATTGCGCACGCCCGCGGGGTGTTGGCGGGTGGCCGTCTCGCGCAGGTAGCACCAGGCGTCTGGCGTGTCGTCGATGGTGCGACCCAGTTCGAGGCAGACATAGTGGAGCAGCGCCGGATCGAGATCCGAGCGATCGACCAGCAGGTAGTTCCGTCGCATCTGCAGGGCGCGCAGCATCGATTCGCGATAGCGATGGCCAAAGGTCTCGTAGGGGCCGAAGCGGGCGGTCCAGCCCCGGCCGTATTCCTCGTTCTCGTCGCCCCACGCCCAGCCCTGCGCAATGGGCGGGCATTTTTCGTCGGTGAGGAGATAGCCCTCGGCATCGACCGACTGGCCCAACGCGGCGTTGTCCACGTGCCCCAGGTACATTTCGACGAATCCATTGCGCTGGCCCATGCCGAGGCGGTAGCACTCCGCCAGCACCTGGGGCTTGCCCGAGACGGTCATCAGCACATGGCGTTTCGGACCGAACGCCTCGGCCCACGCCGCGAGGCGCTCGCGGTAGCGTTGCCAGCCCTCGCCGCTGGTCGGCTGGTCGGCGTCGGTCCAACCCTCTTCGCCGTTGGTGGCTGATTTGTCGCAAAGGTAGGCGACCTTCACGGCGGCGAGCGCGGGAATGCCCGATCGACCGAGTGCGCGGATGAAGCGCAGATAACGTTCGTGATAGATGGGGTGGAAGATGTCGCAGTTGGTGATTTGGAAGGGCGAGGCGTTGTTGGTGATGGCCTTTTCCGTGATGAGTGGCACGCCGTGATCGGCGAGCCAGCGGGGCGCGGACTCCTGGGGCGCGTTGCCGCTCGAGGGCCTGATGACCTTGCCTTCCCGATCCACCTGGTCGAACCGCCACACGGCGGCCCGCACGTAGAGATTGATGCCGAGACCGGCGGCGGAGATCCGCGCAATGCGTTCGCGCGCCGCCGAGAAATCGAATTCTCCGTCGCGGGGCTCGAGGTCCCGCCAGCGCAGATAAAGCGCAATCACGCGATTGCCGGGAGGGAACGGCACGTCGAGGTCCTCGCCATGCCCGTAAGCCACCCAGCCACGAGGGGAGGCGTGGACCTCCGGGGGCAACGACCAATCCCACCCGGAGATGGTGTCGTCGGTCGTCCGCCAGGGCTGGGCGACTGGTCCAACGGCGCCTGATACGATGGAGAAAAAGAGCAGGCTAAAGAGGCCGGCGAGGGCGCGGCGGGGCTTCGAACCAAGAGCGTTACGCGCGGATCGGGGCGTTGAGCCGGACGGAGCCGGAAGCGTGCAGTCGAACGTAGCCGCCGACGTGAGGAGGCGGAACGGATGGTGATTCGCGTTCGCCGGTTTCGTTACCTCGACAGCTACGGGGTTCATTGATTTTCGACGGCGCAAGCCGGCTGGGCGCCGGTCATTTCTTCTCTTCTTTCGGCTTTGGCCAACGGGCCACGGCGGTCTTCGCGGCGGCCGCGACGGCCGCATCGCTGCTCGCGGCGAGGCGTTTGGCGCAGGCGAGACTGTCGGCGTCGCCGAGGCGGGGCAGCAGGCGCAACTGGCGCAGTTGCACGGCGGGAGCGGCTTTTTCGAGTGCGGCGAGCACCATGCGCACGCTCTCGGCGGGCTTCTCCCCGCGCTGGGTGATCGCGATGAGCGCGCGCTGGGCGCGGGTGAGATCGTCTTCGTCGGTCTGCTGCCAGGTCCACTCCAGGACGGCGGCCTGCTCGGTGATGGGGGCGATGTCGGCCAACAGGTCGAGGGCCGCTGAGCGGACGGTGGCCTCGTTGTCTTTACGGAGTTGATACGCGAGCGGGATCGCCTCGGACGTGGAGCGGGCGGCGAGCGCGCGGAGGCAACGCACGCGGGCGGGGGCGGGGCCCTGGCGTGCGCCGGCCAGCAGCAACTCGTCGAGGCCGGGGCCGTTGAGCCGACCGAGGCTCGCCAGCGCGGCCTTGGTTTCTTCGCTGGAGGTGCCGGCGGCGGCGGCGAGCAGACGTTGCGCCACGGCGGGTGTGCCGGGCAACCGGCCCAGCGCGGTCAGGGCCGCGAGGCGGACGGAGCTGTCGGCGTGTTGGGTCGCAGTGACTGCGGCGGCAACGGCCGCCTGGTGGCCGAGGCGGCCGAGCAGAATGAGGGCGGACCGCTGGGTCTCAGCGTCCCAGGACGCGAGGTGGTCGGCCACCGCCGCCGAAACGGCGCCGGCCGGCATTTGGCCAAGCTGCTGCAGCGCCCGTTCCTTCTTCGCGAAGTTCGTTCCGCCAAGGTCCGCCACGAGAGCAGCGACCGATTCCGGGGCGGGAGCGGCCGCGGGTGCGGGCGGGTGACGGCGACTCAGGCAGCCTTCAAGCGCCTGGCGCGCGGGGCCGTCGGCGCGTGAGATCGCCTTTTGGATCAGTTGGTCGACGGCCGGTCCCGGCACCCGTTCAAGGGCGACCAGCGCCAGCGGCGCGAGTTTGGCGTCTTCCAGCCACGGAGCCAGCACGACCAACGTGGGGTGGGCGGCGGTCACCTCGCCGCCGGACGGGTCTTGGAGCAAACGACCGAGGCGTTCGCAAATCGCCTGACGGGCCGCCCAAGTGGTCGCGGGTGCGCGCAGCGTCTCGGTGAGGCGGGCCACGAGCGCGGCCACTTTGGCGGCGTCCTTGCCGGCGTTAGCGACGGCATCGTCGAGCGCCTTCAGTGGATCCATGCTCTTGGCGTAGTCGTAGGCTGCGAGCCCAGGGATTTCCGGAGCCATGGCCGTGGTGGCGGGTGAGGCGGCCACGGCGGCCGCTTCGGGCGCGGTGGTTTGGCAACCGGCGAGGCCGAGGAGCAAAGCCACCGGCCAGACGGCGAGAGCGGCCGAACAATGGGGAGAATAGGAAAGACGAGAAAAGAAGTTCACGGGAATATCAGCGGGGAGAGGAGTGGATGGTCAGAGCACGCCATAGGGGGCGCGGCGGGGACGTTCGGTCAGACGGGCGGCCAGCGGGTCGCCGATGATTTCCTCGCGCACGGGATCCCACTTGATCGGGCGCTGGAGGATTTCGGCGATGCTGTTGAGGTGGCAGATCGTGGCCGTACGGTGGCCGATCTCGACGTCGGCGATCGGGCGCTGGCGGTGGCGCACGGCCTCGAGGAAGTCGGTCTGGTGGCTGTCGCTGGCGTAAAGATGAATCTCGTCGGGGCGCAGCAGCCGCGACGCGAGCGGCGCGGGATCGGTGAAAAGCACATTGTTGCGGCCGACCCAGATTTTGCCCTTCGTGCCTTCAAACTCGATCATGGCGGGCAGCTTCGGGGTGTCCCGCTCGACAGTGACGCCGTTGGCGTAGATGTGGGTCTGATATTTCGTGCCCTGCCAGCCCTTCGGGATGAACTCGACGGGGCCGGACGCATCCATCCCGAGGGCCCACTGGATGATGTCGAAGTGGTGCGCGCCCCAGTCGCCGTTCTTGCGCGCGCCGTATTCGAAATATTTACGCCAGCCGCCGCCGAAATTGCCGAGGACGCGTTGGGCGTTGTAAGGACGCCACGGAGTGGACCCGAGCCAGCGGTCGTAGTCGAAGCCCTCCGGAATCGGTTCGGCGGCCAAAGGCTCCGGCAATGCGAATTCGCCGAGCCGGGCTCGGGCGGCTTTGATCTCGCCGATCCAGCCGTTGCGCACCATTTCGCAGGCCTTGCGGAAGGCGCGCTCGGAGCGTTGCTGGCTGCCCGTCTGGAGAATGCGGTTGTGGCGGCGGGCGGTCTCCACCAGCACCCGGCCCTCGCGGATGCAGAGCGTGAGCGGCTTTTCGCAGTAGACGTCCTTGCCCGCTTTCATGGCGGCGTTGGCGAGCGGCGCGTGCCAGTGATCGGGAGTCGTCACCCAGACGGCATCGATGTCCTTTCGGGCGAGCAACTCCTCGCTGTACTGGTACGTGGTGATCCCTTGATTGCGACCGCCGGACTTGGACTCCACCAGTTTCTTCATCTCGGCCGATTTGGCCTTGTGGCAGTCGCAGAGCGCCACAATCTGGCAGTCGTCGCGGCCCGACAGCGCGTTGACGTGGCTCTTGCAGATCAGGCCGTTGCCGATGAGGCCGACCACGATCCGATTGCTCGGGGCGGTGCGGCCGAAGACGGTCGAAGGCACGAAGCTCGGCGCCATGGCAGAGGCGATTACGCCGGCGAGGCCGTTCTTGAGCAACGTGCGGCGGGTGAGCGTCGACTTCGGTTTTGTGTTGGGGATGGATTCGGTGGTCATGAAGTAAGCGAGTCTGATCTTTTTCCGGTTGAAATTCTGCGTCCGGGCCGTGCGCCCAAAAATACGGCTCTGCGACCGTCTGGCGGATGCCGCCGCAGAGGAAGAATGGAATGCGCGCGGCTCAATTTGTTTTCGCCGGCCCGGTGGTGGCGACGTGCATGACCGCTTCGTAGGCTGGCTTGGGTTGGTTGGGCATCGAGAAGCGAGTATTCATGGGTGGATCAAAGGCGCGCGCTGCGAATGCGATGGGCTCAGGGGGTTCCCTTCCGGGCGATGGCGATGTCCGCCTTGGGCCCGGAATCATCGAACCAATCGAAGGTCTTCTGTCCGGCGATATAGAGTTTGTTGGTGTAATTGGCATCGAGCTCCTGCGCGTAGTGGTGCCACGCGGTGAGCGCCTTTTCGAGGTGGGCTACAGCCTCGGTCTGGTGCCTGGCTTCACCCGTTTTGCGGAAGAGTCCCACGGACACTGCGCCGCGGATCTTGGCGGCATAGTACTGGCCGAGCCGCGCCTGGGTGCGGATATCCCCCAACGTTTCGCGCAGCTCGGCATTTCCTCCGTCGCTGATCTCTGCGGCACCCTTCAGGGCATCGCGTGCGAGGGCATCGAGTTGATCGGCGGAGGCGAGCGGGGAGATTCCGGCCGTCTTGCCCTCGACGACATACTCGTGGAGGCCGATGTGCTTCGTGCCATCCATGCCGCCCCAGCGTTTGTCGAGGAAGATGTCGACGGTGTGGAAGCCCTGGATACTCTTGTCGAGCAGGTTGCCGCGGCAGCCTTCCACCCACCACATGTAGTCCCACGGCACGTAGCGGGTGCGGTTCACCAGGGGAATGATCCGGGAAGCGGCCTGCCAGGTGTCGTAGAGCTTCGCGCCCTGCGTGGTTTTTAATCGCTCTGCGATGAGGCCTTTGAGCAGCTGGGGAGAGGTCTCCGGATCGTAGCCCAGCCGGCCCCAGAGCATGAAGGAATACCAGTGCTTCTCGTTCTCCAGTTGTCGCGGCGAACTGGGCGTTTTGCTGGCGCTTTCGCGACCCCAGCAGAAACGGTCCGAGCCCAACACATAGCCTGCCGTTCGGCCGTTCCCGGGAAAATTGAGCATCGCTTGCTTCACATACTCCGGATCGCCCCAACGAACGAGGAAGATGTCGTCGTTCCGGAGATTCCACCAGATCTTCATTTTTTCCGGCGTAGCTTCGAGGATGTCTTTCTTGGCAAACGGAGGATTGGGCGCGGAATAGAGGCGGGCCCGGGAGTATTTGTATTCGAGATCGTAGCCGTCGGGAAGCTTCGCGAAGCGGTGGCCGATGTATTTGAAGTCCGTGAGCCAGTAACGGTGGATAAATCCGATTTCGCGTTGGGGATTCGTCTTCTTATAATCGAGGATGCCCTCGCCGTAGATGTCCCAGCACCACTGTTCCTTGAAGTCGTGATCCTTGTTCTTGTCGCCGAAGTGTTCGCCCGGGCACATGCCGAGACCTTTGAGCTTCGGATAGGTGTGGAACAGTTGGGTGACTGACTTGCGGATGTAGTCCTTGGTGGTCGGGTTGTCCGGGCTGTCGGTCAGGCCGTAGTTCGTCTCCTCGCTGCCGTAGACGTGGATGTTCCAGACATACCACCACACGTCGATGCCGCGGTCGTGCGCATAGGCGATCACGTCGTTCCAGAATTTCACCTTCTCGGCATGTGGCATTTTTTTGATCAACTGGCCCTTCTTGTTGTAAACGTCGTCGAGCGCCACGGCTTCGTAACCGGGCACTTTCACCAGCGTGGGAAACGGATGCCGGTTCCAGAGGCTCAGCACATTGTAACGCTGCCGGGCGATGGTATCGAGGTAGTCCTTCCAGAACGCCAGGTCCCAGACGTGCTGAAAGTTTTCCTGACCCGAAGTGCCGTTGTCGTCGAAACTGGGCTGCCGTTTATCCAGGGGAACGTTGAACTTGATCCCGCGCTGCGCGATGTGCGGCTGGTGGGCGGAATTTTGCAACGAATCTACTGTCCCCGTGCGGATCGCTTCAGCGATGTCGAGTCCGCCATACATCGCGCCGGTGGCATCGCCGCCGATCACGCGCACCTTCGCGCCATCCCGCTCGATGCGGTAGCTCTGCGCCGCGCCGGCGACCACGCTGAGGGCCACGTCGGGTGCGGCTTTTTTTGAGTCTTTCGCTGCGCGCTCGATTTCCGCGGCGGCAAACTTCAACGGAGCAGAGTCGACCGGCGAAAGGGAGACGCCAGCGCGACTGAGCACGGCCGACCCTACGAGGAGCAGGCAGAGTGTTTGGGTGGTAATTTTCATGCGTAAGGCGGGGCTAAATTTCCGAAGGCGCGGGCTTCATAGCTTGGCCGAACCGCGGGCGATCTCGACGTCGTGCCAGACCTCGGTGGTGAGGGCTTTCCAGTCGAGGACGCCGGTGCGGTTCACACGGATCGGGTTGAGGTATTGGGCTTGGGCGGTGGCGACGTAGCGCTCCCATTCACCTGCGGCCAGAGTCAGCTCCTGAATCGCGGTTTCTTGTTGGGACTTGTCGTTGGCCTTCCGAAAGAGCGCCAGCTCGGTGGCGCCGCGAATCTTGTGGCCGTAGTATTTGCCCAGATGGGCCATGGCGCGGATGTCGCCGAGGGTGAGCCGGAGTTCCTTGTCCGTGACCTTGGGGAAGGCCTCGAGGAGGCCCAGCGCCTTGTCGGCCCGGGCATGGAGCTGCTGCGAGACCTGGAGCGGCGTGGTGCCCTTTGGTTTTTGGCCGGCGGTGATGGCTGCGACGTAGTTGGGAATGGTGATGTTGTCAGTGCCGGGATGAACGCCCAAGGTGATGAAGCGTTCGACATCGTGGAAGCCGCTCTCCGTCTCGGCGGATTGCGGGATGCTCCGGCAGCCTTCGATATACCACTTGAAATCCAGCGAGCCCCAGTGGAAGCCGGTGGTGAGGGGGTAAATCATCGAGGCGTCCTGCCACGCGGTGAAGAGCGCGCTGGAAGGCACCTCGGGGTAGCGGGCAGCTAGCAGCCCGTCGGACTTGGAAAATCAGGCTTGGGGGTGATTTTCCAAAATTTTTCCGGCGACGGGAGGCCCAACTCTGACGGGCTGCTGAGCGCCGTGCGGAGCACGGCGGGAGGGACGGGTTTTTGTCGTATATTTGCGTTGG
>CANJIU010000058.1 GCA_947474365.1 Opitutia bacterium
CCGGACTGAGTCCCACTTGCCGGCAATACGCCGCCTGGCTGAGCTCTTGCGCGGCATAGTCCTTCATGTGCCCGGACTTCTCCGCCGCCGTCCAACGTCGCCGCTGCCTCCACCGACCGTTAGCGTTTGTGGCTGCCGTCGGAGATGGCTGCACAGCGATCGTGGAGGCCGTGGCTGGAGGCAATGTCGCGGGTTTCATCGCCCACGAGCATATCAGCCCGCGGCCGCGGCGTCTTCACGTCCAAGTCAGACACTTACTTACGGCGTTCGTAATGGCGCGCGATGCGGGCGCGAGGCCCACCGTCCATGTCGTCGGCCGGGAAGGAGTGGTGATCGGTTGGAACGTCAGAGTTGGTGTGACTCTCGGCCCAAGAATCGTCCGCGTCGGTGCGAGTATTGAACCAAAACGGGCGTCACTCGGGATACTCACACTCGAAGAGAGAATGAGGGTAGACACCGAGTCAGACGCGTTTAACTCCACCTCAATGAGTTTGGTGAACTGGGAGCGAGAATCGCCTGAGTTGGGAGCGAGTTTCGCTTGGTCGGACAGGATGCCATGCGTAAGCCTAGTTTAAGCCAATCTTTCAGCTTAACATAATCATCATTGTGCGTTTTTACCGCTGGTGCGGGCGCGAGAATTATCGTGCTGGGCCCCAATGCCGAGTGAACGGAAAATAAACAAAAATCGGCCGCCCCACGACGTCCTTGCCTGGAACAAAGCCCCAATAACGTCCGTCCTGGCTATTTGACGAATTGTCGCCCAACGCAAAATAACGATTTTCCGGGACTGTGATTAAATCACCCGGTTTCAGCAGTCCCATCGCGACATATCCCGTGTATCTGTCGATGCGTTTCGCGTTGGAGGCAAAGGCGGTCGCGCCTTCAATCGGTCGACCATTCCGAATCACTCCCGAATCCTTGATTTCCAATCTGTCGCCCGGCGTACCCACGAGACGCTTGATGTAATATTGATCGCCGTAGTACCGCACGATGTCCGGAATATTTCCGGTCCGAAACACGAACCCGCTGCCGACCGACGGCGGAATGAAATGATAACTCATCCGATCGACGAAAAGCTGATCTCCGGTAAGTTCGTCGAACGAAAACGCGCGTTCCCCTGCCCGCACCCGCTTTCCGGTCCGAATACACGGTAATTCCTGTCCGTCAACGACACGCCTTTCAAACTCTCCTGCCTGCACTTTTCGGCGGATTTCAGTGTCGAGTTTCTGCAGTGAGTACGCGCCATCTCGTCCGAAAAATGCCTCGTAAATCGCCCAGTCGAAATCGAAATCCATCGGTACGCGGGTCGTGACCGACTTATCCCCGACCAGCAGCGTATATTCCCGCAATTGCGTAGGAATCACGAGCCACGACCTCCCGGGTACGACCTTGCAGTGCACAATGCCCCGTGTTTCGCCACCCACTGGAACCACAATTTCACCCTCGGCGGGAGCGTCGAGTCGATGCGGCCAGGCGCCAAACGCCGCCATTCGAGCGGCCATGACTGGCAAACTCGGTTCCGCCTCCGCCGACTTGAACACCTCGGGCGTCATGCCATTGTACGTCGGCCACATCGAGTTCGTTGGAATCTTGAACGGTTGCACGAAGTAGGTGCGGATTCCGAGAATGACAATGGCCGCCACCAGAAAAAATTCGACGTTCTCGATCAGGGCGGTCTTCGGATAAATCGCCCCACCGGTACGGCGGAGCACCTCTTCCAGTCGCTCGATACCCAACTTGAGTTTCTCCGCGCCGGCCCGAGCCTTGACCTCCGCCTGCAACTCGGCGGACCGGGATTGCAGTTCCGCCACCTGCGCCGCGGGGAGCACGTCACGACGATAATGATACACTTTCTCGGCGAGTTCGAGCCAGTTGCCCGCATTTTCGCGCATTTTCTTTTCCTGGGAAGCGAAAAAACCGAACATGATCGGGTCCTTTTTAGTTGTTTTGGAGGACCTTGATGAAGGCGTCCGGCGGGATCGAGACCTTGCCAATCTGCTTCATCTTCTTTTTCCCCTCTTTTTGTTTGTCGAGCAGCTTGCGCTTGCGGCTGATGTCACCGCCATAGCATTTCGCCGTGACGTCCTTGCGCATCTCTTTTACGTTGTCGCGTGCGATGATCTTGCCGCCGATGGCGGCCTGAATCGCGACCTTGAACATCTGGGGCGGGATGATTTCGGCAAGCTTCTCGCAGAGCTGCCGCCCGCGTGATTCGGCCTTCTCCCGATGTACGATGCAGGCAAACGCGTCGACGGGGTCGCCGTTGATCATGATGTCCATCTTTACCAGATCCGAGGCCATGTAATCACCCAATTCGTAGTCCATCGAACCGTAACCGTGGGTGACACTCTTGAGTCGATCGTTGAAATCGACCAGGATTTCGTTGAGCGGGAGGACGCAGTGCAGCATCACGCGAGTGGCGTCGAGCGTATCGGTGTGCTCGTTCACACCGCGCTTTTCCATGATGATGGCGAGAATGTCGCCCATCGAGTCATTCGGGATGATGATTGACGCGCGAATCGTCGGCTCCCGAATTTCGAGAATCGTGCCCGGATCCGGCATGTTGACCGGATTGTCGACATCGACCTCCTCGCCACCGTGTTTCACTACATGGTAGATCACGCTCGGATAGGTCGAAATGATCTCAACATCGTGTTCGCGGCGGATTCGCTCCTGGATGATCTCCATGTGGAGCAATCCGAGGAAACCGCAGCGAAAGCCGAAACCGAGCGCGAGGGAACTCTCCGAGGCGTAGACAAACGCCGCGTCGTTGAGCCGCAGACGGCCCAGGGCGGCCTTCAATTTTTCGTAGTCGTCGCTCTCCAGTGGATACAGCCCGCAAAAGACCAGCGGCCGCACCTCCTTGTAGCCGGGCAGCATTTCCGTCGCGGGTCGGCTCGCCAGCGTAACGGTGTCCCCCGTCTTCACGTCCGCGGTGTTCTTGATGCTGGAGACCACGTAACCGACATCGCCGGCGCCCAATTGGGCAATCTTGGTCATCTTCGGCATGAAGACACCAACCTCCTTCACCTCGGCCTTCTGCCCGGTGCTCATCAGCATCATCATGTCGCCGGCCTTGATCACCCCCGAAAACACCCGCACATAAGCAATGCAACCGCGGTAGGAGTCGTAGAGCGAGTCGAACACGAGCGCGCGCACCTGAGGGTAAGTGGCCCAACGCGGTGGCGGCACCCGCTCCACCACGGCCTCCAGAATGTCGACGATGCCGATGCCGGCCTTGCCGCTGGCCAGAATGGCATCCTCGGCCGGGATCGTCAGGACATCCTCAAGCTGGCGCGTGCAAAGATCGAGGTTCGCGCTCGGCAAATCGATTTTATTGATGACCGGGATGATCTTGAGCTTTTGACCGACCGCGAGATGGGCGTTCGCCACCGTCTGGGCTTCGACGCCCTGAGCGGCGTCAATCAGCAGCACTGCGCCTTCGCACGCCGCCAGGGAACGGGATACCTCGTAGGAAAAGTCCACGTGACCGGGCGTGTCCATCAGGTTCAGCTTGTAGTCGTGCCCGTCCTTGGCGCGATACGTCATCGTAACCGGATGCGACTTGATTGTGATGCCGCGTTCCTTCTCGAGATCCATCGAATCCAGATGCTGATCTGTCATCACGCGCTGCGACACCGTGTTGGTGTGTTCCAACAGGCGGTCGGACAGGGTCGTCTTCCCATGGTCAACGTGGGCGATGATGCAGAAATTGCGGGTGTATTTTACGGGCATCGGTTCAGGCGGCGATCACGTCGGCGTATTCGGAAAAGCTTTTCACGGTCCAGGATTTTTCGGTGCGGCGGGCGAGTCCACTGAGTACCCCACCGGGTCCAAGTTCCCAAAATAGTGTCGTACCCTCCGCCGCAGCCGATCGCATGCAGTCCTCCCAACGGACGGACGAAACGATCTGCTTCACCAGTGCAGCTTTGATGTCCAGCGGGTCGGCGATTACGCTGCCGGTCGTGTTGGAAAACACGGTCAACTGCGGGGCCGCAAACGGGATTGGATCCAAAAAGGACGCGAAGGCGACGCGCGCCGGCTCCATCAAACGGGAGTGGTAGGCGCCGGCAACATTGAGTGCCATCACCTTCTTCATGCCTCGCTCTTTCGCAGCGGCTACGGCGGCGCTCACTCGGGCGTTTTCGCCGGAAACGATGATTTGCCCCGGCGCGTTGAAATTAGCCGCCTCGATATCGAACTCCCGACAGAGTTCCTCTACCTTGCTTCGATCTTCACCAATGACCGCGGCCATCCCACCGGTCGTCTTTTCACAGGCTTCCTGCATCAGCCGGCCGCGTTCGGCGACGATCTTCAGGCCGGTGGCAAAATCAAACACGCCAGCACCGCAATAAGCGGTCACCTCGCCCAAACTTAGGCCTAGCGCGAGCTTTGGCCCCTCCGCCGGCACTTTTCCGGCCTCCCGGAGGGCGGAAAGCAAAGCAAGTCCATGGACAAACAGGGCGGGCTGGCAGACCTTCGTTTGCGTGAGTTCGGCTTCCGGGCCCTCAAAGCAAACCTTCATTAAGTCCCAACCCAACACGGAGTTCGCCTGTTGATAGAGCTCCCGCGCGGAGGTCGACTGTTCGCACAATGACCGCCCCATCCCGACCTTTTGCGCTCCCTGTCCTGCAAATAAAAGTGCCAATGCCATGTTTGAAACCGCCGAGACAAGCGTCCGCCACCCTCAAATCCAAGCTCTAAAACCGTTTGAGCTGTTTGAAATACTTTTCGTCCGACATCGGCCTGGCAAAATCCGGAATTACGGACCTCGTCGGCGAGGTCGGCGGCGGAGCAACTGAGACCGGGACGGTCGTTGCGAGCGGTGCGGATGGGGCGGTCGCAGCAGATGGAATCGGAGGCAATGACCCTGCCGCAGGCGCGGTGAGAGCGGAAAGATACGGGTTCTCCCTCGGTGCAGTCGATGGCGGCGAGGGTTGGGTGTTGGAAACCAGGCCGAAAACAGCGTTGGCCGTCGGCAATGCCCCCAACGAGGTAGAAGTCGAACCTGACGGCGAATTAAGACGGGTATCGATTTGGGTGCTGCCGTTCTGGGTCAAACCCGGTTGCAAGAGCGCCAGGTCCTGCGGTGTCATCCACGAGCTGAGGAAACGAGAAAAAGGGTTTACGGCCACCGTTGCAGGTTTCTCCCCAGCTTTGTCGTTTGCGTCTCGCTCGCTCCGTTCGCCGAGTGTGTCTGCCGTACTTTTCTCCTTCGACTCGACACTACGCTCCGTATGGTCCCGCTCCGGCTTGCTTCGGTCACGCTCATTGCGCGATTCGGTTTTTTTCTCCATCGCCTCCAAAAGCCAGTTCGCCTGCTTTTGGTCGGGACCCGCCGCCCGCGGCTGATTCCACCCGCCCGACTCTGGCGGGCCAGCCCGCATTTCCGGAACTCCCATTCTGGGGATGTCCGCCTTGGGTTGAAGCAGAGGGTCGCGCGCGGCTTTGATCGATTCGAAGTCGCGTTTCGCGTTCGCAATTGAACTCTCGGCTGTCGGTGCACTCACCGCCGTAGGGTTGTCATCCGCTCCGCGGGTCGCGATTCCCGCGATGCCCGATAGCGCAAGGTAAAGCGCGCAACGGCGCCCAACCGACCATGTCCCCTCATAGGTCACGATTTGATGAAGATCCCCTTGAGATTCATCTCCAATTGCTGCGGGTTTGGGGAGAACTTCAGCCCGTCCTGCTTGCTGATGCGCCCGGTCTTGATGTGACGGTAAATGTCCTTGTTGAACGAGAAACTGCTCGAGTCGCCACTCCCCTCGAGAATGCTCTGAATCTTCTCATTATGGCCTTCGAGGATCAGATTTCGCACCGTCGGGTCGGCGGTCAGGATTTCGTTCACTGGCTGCCGGCTGTTACCGTCGATCGTAGGGATCAGTTTTTGGCAGATGAAACCACGCAAAGAGCCCGCGATTGCCCGCCTTGCCTGCAACTGCTCTTCCGCCGGGAAAAACTCAAATAGTCGCGTTAATGACTGGGCCACGGTGGCGGCGTGCATGGTTGAAAACACCAGGTGCCCGGTTTCCGCCGCGCTGATGGCGGTTTCGAATGTTTCACGATCACGCATTTCGCCAATCAGGATGATGTCCGGGTTTTGCCGCAGAACCGCCTTAATCGCCAATTCAAAGTTGGGCACGTCGAGTCCGATTTCGCGCTGCTGGAAAAGCGATTTGTCATCAATGAACGTGTATTCGATCGGATCCTCGATCGTCACGATGTGCTTGTCCTGATTTTGATTAATCCAGTTCATCATCGCGGCCATCGTCGAACTCTTGCCGGAGCCAGTTGCGCCGCACACGAGCAGGATTCCGTCTTTGGCCTGAACCATCTTGATCAGCGCGTCCGCCGTCGCGCCGAGGCCCAATTGCTCGAAATTCGGGACTGTGCTCTTGATGTGACGCATCACGATGCTGACGAGTCCGCGTTGATGGAAGGCGTTGACGCGAAAACGCCCGATGCCGTCGACGGAGTAGGCAAAGTCCACCTGACCCAGATCGTCCCATTTCTGCTTGAACATCTTCGGGACGTGCTCGGAGACCCAAGCTTCGCCTTCGGGACTGGTGATCGGGTCCATGTCGACCGGTTTTAATTTGCCCGCAAGACGGACGTACCCCGGCTTGTTGGATTTGATGATAACATCGCTCACTCCGCTATCAACGGCAAGTTTCAGCAGGTCGTTGATGATTTCGGTGTGCGGTGTGACGGTCGCAGTGGTCGGCATGGGTAAAAAAGCGTTGCGATTCCCTATTTCGCCGTCGTCTGTTCGGCAAGGCTTCATTGCCCGTTTTCATGAAACTTCGCCCGCTCACCGGTACCATCACCGCGCTCGCCACTCCGTTTCGCGACGGACAGGTCTCCTTTGAGGATCTGAAAAAACTCGTCGCCTTTCAAATCAAGGGCGGAATCGACGGTCTGGTGCCCGTCGGAACTACGGGTGAATCGCCCACTCTGAGCTACGACGAGCACATGGACGTTGTCCGCTGTGTCATCGCGGAAGCGAAGGGACGCATCCCGGTGATTGCGGGAACAGGTTCAAACTCCACTCACGAGGCGGTTGAGCTGACTCGGCTGTCCCACGAGGCGAAGGCCGATGCGATGCTCGTCGTCGCGCCGTATTACAACAAGCCAAGCCAAGAGGGACTTTATCGCCATTTTGCCGCGATTGCGGACACCACGGACAAACCGATCATCCTCTATTCCATCCCGGGACGTTGCGGGATCGAAATCGGCGTTCCGGTGATCGAGCGGCTGCGCCGCAAGTATCGGCATGTCGCTTGGGTAAAAGAGGCCGGTGGCAGCGTGGATCGCGTGGACCAACTCAAACAGGCTCTTGGTTCCGACATCACGGTGCTGAGTGGCGACGATTCGCTGACCCTTCCCTTCATGGCAGTTGGAGCCGAAGGTGTGATTAGCGTCGCATCCAACCTCTATGTCCGTGAGATCGGTCGGATGGTAAAGTTCGCGCTCGCCAATGATTTCAAGGCGGCGGCAAAGCTTCACCGCCGGCTCTACCCCGCCTTCAAGACGTTGTTCATCGAGCCCAACCCGGTTCCGATCAAGGTGGCGTTGCAGCGCGCCGGCATCATCGGATCCGCCGAAGTGAGATCCCCGTTGTGTGAGATGTCCGACGCGAACGCGAAAATCCTTGAAGGGGTCCTTGCGGCCCTCGACTGACCCGCTTCTACCATGGCACTGACAATCTTGATTAACGGAGCCAAGGGCAGGATGGGCCAGGCCGTCGCGAGTGCAGCCAAGGAGATGGGTGTGGGCGTCGGAGGCGCGGTGGATGTCGGTGACAATGTCGCGGAATCGCTGGCGCGGTGCGATGTCGTCGTCGATTTCAGCGCGCATTCCGCAACCCGTTCCTTGCTTGAACTGGCGGTCGCGCAGCGGAAACCCGTCGTACTTGGAACGACCGGCCATTCCGCCGAGGAAAAGAAACAATTGCTCGCCCTCGCGGCGAACGTGCCCTGCGTTTGGGCGGGGAATTTTTCAGTCGGCGTCAATCTCCTCTTTGCGCTGACACGCCGGGCTTCGGCGGTGCTCGGATCAGATTACGATGCAGAAGTGATCGAGATGCATCATCGTTTCAAGAAAGACGCCCCCAGCGGCACCGCCGCACGTTTGTTGGAAATCATCCTCGAAGAACGCAAACTCGGGGCCGATGCCCTCCGCCACGGGCGAGAGGGGATCACTGGCGAGCGTACCTCCACCGAGGTGGGAATCCACGCCTTGCGCGGCGGTGACGTGGTGGGAGACCACACGGTGATGTTCGCCGCCTTGGGCGAGCGCCTCGAACTCACGCACAAGGCCAGCGATCGTGGTATTTTCGCCCGGGGCGCATTGCGGGCGGCGCAGTGGGTTGTCAGCCGTCCTCCGGGCGTCTACGATATGCAGCACGTGCTTGGGCTGACCTGACGCGGATGATTACCTCAATCCAAGGCATGCTCACGTCGGCGACTCCGCTGCACGCGATCATTGAGTTAAATGGATTCGGCTACGAGGTGAACGTTCCGGTTACGACCGCTGAAAAACTACCGTCGCCGGGAGTTTTGGTGAAGCTCCACACCCATGTGATTTATCGCGAGGATGCACAGACGCTGTATGGCTTCGCGACTCCGGCGGAACGCGATTTTTTCCGTTTGATGATTGAGAACGTGACGGGCGTTGGCCCCAAGATGGCCCTGACGATTATGAGCCGGCTGGCACTGCCATCGCTCCAGAGCGCAATCCGGCTTGGAGACATTGGTACCCTTGCGAAATGTCCCGGCATTGGAAAGAAGACGGCCGAGCGGCTCGTCGTGGAATTGAAATCCAAGGTCGGGGGCGGCGAAGGCGCCGCGACGGTTGCGGGTGAAGGCGGAAGCGGTCCGGGAGGCGGGGAAAACCCCCACCGAGACGCAGTCGCCGCTCTGATAGCTCTCGGTTACAAGGCTGCAGACGCAGATCAAGCGGTGCGGCGCTCTGCGCTGAGCCTCGGGGCTCAGGCATCCACCGAAGCGTTGATTAAGAAATCGCTGAGTGGCTGACGGTATCCCACAGACGGTAGATTTCGTCGTTTATTTTTCGAAACGGAACGCACTCATTTCGGCCGAAGGTTCGGTTGAAGGACGACTACCTCCGAGCGGGCGTCCCTCCGGGCGCAGCGTGGCCGGACTCGTCCCAAAGCGCAGGTCATCTAAACGCACCCGCTGCAATGGTGCCAACTGCAGGGACGCAACCCATGCCAACTGATCGTCATTCGCCTGCTTGGAGAGCGACAAAATCCGATCTCCCTGCGAATTTCCGCTCAGGAGCAGAGGATTGGCGACCATGGTTGCCCCTGCTCGAGAATCAGGCGTCGCACCCGCCGCCGCCAAGCCACCGTGTTTGCGAAGAGGCATGGCCTCGATCGGAGTCCGGGTGATGCCGGGAACCGGCATTGAACGCGCTATCGTTGGGCTGACGGGAGACAAAGGTTGTCCTCGATTGACAAAAACAACCGCAACGCACGCGGCGATCGCAACAAAGGCACCTGCGGCATAATAGCCAAACTTGGTGTTTCTCCGGCTTGTGGTTTGGTTTGCCAAAAGGGGTTTGAACTCCAAAACCTTTGCATCGGCGGAAATCGCTCCCTCCGTGGTTTCAGTCCGGAAATCGGTCGCCAAGACAAGACAGGCCTTCTGGATCCGGCAATACTCCTGGTAGAGCTTTCGGCGCGCAGGGTTCCCCTGCACTTCCGCTTCCAACCGCGTCGCGTCGGCCGCGCTGATTTCGTGGTCGAGATAAAGGTTCAGCAGTTCGATGAACTCAGATTCTTTCATTTGAAGTCCTCACCAAGCTTGGATCGCAGGCTTTCGCGGGCACGCGCAATCCGGCTCTTTACGGTTCCCACTGAAATTCCGAGGATGGCGGCGATTTCTTCGTAGGACATGTTCTTGACGTTCCGCAAGACGAGAATCTCACGGTGTTTGCTCGAAAGTCTTTCCATCCCTCGGCCAATCCGGGTGACAAATTCCTGGGTGACAGTGATGTCGTCTGGAGATTCGACCTCCGCAGGAATGATGTCGGCCAGGGTCATGTCATTTTCCGCGCTCACGGGTGCGTCGAAGGAGACAGACTTGTCGCGCTTTCGGCGCCACCAGTACCAGTAACGGTTGCGAGCGAGGTTTGTGGCAATCTGGTAGAGCCAAGTCGAAAACGCGGAATCTCCCCGGAAATTCACCAGACCGCGGTGCGCGCGAATAAATGCGTCCTGCGTCACCTCCTCGGCGTCCTGCTGATTGCGCAGGAGTTGGTGGACCATCGAATAAATGCGGTCCCAGTACCGCCTAACCATCTCATCAAACGCCGATTGGTCGCCATTTTTGAAACGATCGACGAGCAGCCGGTCGAGGGCAACTTCTTGAGTTTTGGCAGTCATACGTTCTGCCTCCGTCTGATGAGTATATTTTTGAATTGTTCCCACGATCTGTTGCGCAACTGCAACATAGCCCATTGTTGCGATCCTGGTCAATCGTCGCCAACCGTGCATCGGGGAGAAATTTCTTGCAATCACGTATCGCGGAAACCCATTTTCGCCCTTCCGCTGGTTTGGGGGTCGATAGCTCAATGGTAGAGCAGCGTCCTTTTAAGTCGTTGGTTCTGGGTTCGAATCCCAGTCGACCCACCACCCAATATTCTCCAATCTCTTAACAAATGAAGCGACTCGTCATCATCGAAGACCAAACCGCGATTCGCGAAATGTTGGTGGAGATTCTCCGACTCGACGCAAATTACCAACTGGTGGGTGAAGCAGGCGATGGTCAGGCGGCGGTGCAGCTCTGCCTCGATACGACCCCGGACGTTTGCGTTCTCGACGCCAAGCTCCCCGGTCTAAACGGAGTCGATATCCTCCGCCGGATCGGCAAGAAACTTCCGCAAATGCGCGTACTGGTGTTTTCCGGCCACGAGAACCCTGTTCTCGTGCGAGAGATGCTCGAGGCTGGCGCCCACGGTTTTGTAGAAAAAACGGCCGGACTGTTCGAATTCAAAAAGGGCCTGGAGACTGTCGCTAACGGCGGCACCTATTTCGGACCGGCGGTGGCGTCACTACTCCGCAATGTCGTTGCGAATCCTGCCACCAGCAACGCGCCCGACTTCCTGACCGACCGGGAACGTGAAATCCTGCAATTGGTGGCCGAAAGCCACAGCACCAAGGAAATCGCCGCCAAACTAGGCATCAGCGTCAAAACGGTCGACAACCACCGAACCAACCTGATGCGGAAGCTCAATCTTCACGATGTCGCCAGCCTCACGCGCTATGCCCTTGAGGTTGGCCTCATCGAGGCAAAGAAAACCGGGTGAAATGAATGGCGCTAAAAGCCTTGCGGCTCGCGACACGTTTGCACAATAGGAACCACACCGACACGCTCTCCTTCCTTTTCATGAAACTCGCATCGAAGAATTTCTGCCTCGCCGTCGCCACTGCTGTTCTGGTGCTCACCGGTTGCACCAAGAAGCCGGAACGTCCCTCTCCGGCCTCGACCTTGATCGGCCCCCAGCCGGGCGGCGCCAACATTAATTCGGCCCCGCCGAGCAACGTCGACTTCAATCCCAACGCTCCTTTGCTCCAGCCTCGGAGTGATTTCGACCCCAACGGAGAAAACCGCGTCGCACTGCAGGGCCAGACCGTTTACTTCGATTACGATCAATCGGCCATCAAGGCATCCGAGCGTGAAAAACTGAAGCAGGCCAAGGAGTATTTGGACAAGAACCCAACCCACCGCCTCGTGCTCGAAGGTCGATGCGACTGGCGCGGCACCGCCGAATACAATCTCGGGCTTGGTGACCGTCGAGCGAACGCGACCAAGAAATATCTCCAGTCAATTGGTGTTGCCGTGGACAAGCTTGAGACCCGCTCCAAGGGCAGCCTCGAAGCCGTGAAGAATGCCGACGAGGCCACCATGGCGAAAGATCGGCGCGTGGAACTCATCGTCGTCAACCCGAGCGCAGCGGCGGCTCGTCCGCTCTGAACGCACAGGTTGATTCCTGAGCAGACAGTCTGTGAACGCCCCGGATTTCCGGGGCGTTTTTTTTGAAGAGCGGAGCGCCTGCCTCCCCTAGCCTTTTGCCAGCGCAACGAGCATGCGACGCGTGGTTTCGATTCCCTTCCTCATCACGTCGAGATTAAAGCTTTCGTTGGGCGCGTGCAGATTATCTTCCGGAAGAAACAGGCCGAACATCACCGAATCCAGCCCGGTCTTTCGTTTGATCTCCGCGATGATCGGCACGCTGCCGCCTTCGCGCAGGTAAATCGGAGGGCGTCCCCAAACTTCGGTTACAGCCTTTTCCGCCGCTCGAAACGCCCGCGCCAAAACTGGGGACTGGTCCTTCGGCGTGTTGGAACGATCCGGTGGCACCACGACGTACGGATCGCCCTTGTGCTGGTCGACAAACTCAAGCTTCACGCCGCGTGGCTTGCGGGCAAGGATCGCGTCCATGACGAGTCGCTTGATCTTGTCCGGCTCCTGGTTCGGCACGAGGCGGCAGCTGATCTTGGCGAATGCCTTGCTCGGAATGACCGTCTTGGTCCCCTCCCCCTGGTATCCACCGCCGATCCCGTTGAATTCAAGTGTAGGCTGGAATCGCACCGCTTCAAACGGCGAGAACCCGGGCGCCGTGTGAAATGCCTCGATTCCCAGAAACTCGGCGTACGACTTCTCGTCGGCCCCCAATTTGGCCAGTTCCTCGCGCTCCCACGGATGCACATCCAGCACCGCGTCGTAAAATCCCGGCACGTTTACGCGGCCGTCCGGAGTGTGGAGGGAAGCGATGATCTCGGCGAGCGCCTGAATTGGGTTGAGCAGCACGCCGCCGTGCAGCCCCGAATGCAGATCGCCTTTCGCACCGGTGATATGGACGTCGAACAACGCCAAGCCGCGCAGACCAGAGGTCAGCACCACCTGATTCTCATTCGGCAACGCCGTGTCGGAGAGGTAGACGAAATCCGCCTCGCGGAGTTTGTCCGCGTAGCGCTCAAGAAATTTGGGGAAACTCGGACTGCCCATTTCTTCCTCGCCCTCGATCAGGAAGGTGATTCGCAGCGGCAGCTTGGGATCGTCCTCCAGCGCGCGAGCCACGGCGGCAATATTTGTGAGCAACGGGCCCTTGTTGTCCGCCGCACCACGCCCATAAATCCGGTTCCCCACAATTGTTGGCTCAAAAGCAGGAGTTTTCCACAGGTTGAGCGGGTCCGCCGGCTGGACGTCGTAGTGCCCGTAAATGACAAGGTGGGGCCACGATTTGTCCCCGCCTCTTTGTGCAAAAATGATCGGATGCAGTTCCGTTTTCACCACGTCGACGGAAAATCCCAGCGACGTCAGGAGACTCGCGACAAATTCCTGAGCGCCCTTCATCCCTTCGTGGAACTTCGGGTCAGTCGAGACGCTGGGGTGACGGATGAATTCCTTTAGCTTTTCAACGGGATCGAACATCCGCCGACCGTGGGCATTTTCCCCAGTGTCGCCAACCGGAAAACGCGCCGACAGGTGCGGAAGGGCGCATCTGCCACTTGACGGTGAGAATATATCGACAGCAATCAACCGTTTCGTGGCCGCGAGCGCCAGTGAGTGGAAGCTGGGTCGCGTTTTCCCGGTACGCTCGCTGGCGCTCGCGCCTATGGGTAACCGTCAAACGGGGAGATGCGCCCGGTCGGACAGGATCGGTTCGTGAATTGGGAATGGCCCGAACCCACCCTCTTCCACATGCTACTCCGCATCGCCGCCATCGCGGCCGTCGGATTCGGGAGCAGGTGGCTGGGGCGGGGCTTCCAGCACGGCGAACTTGGCGCCGTGCTTCATGAAGCCGCCCATGACGAAAGCAGAGACGGGGATCTTCAGTTCCTTCGCCCGGGCTTGGAAATGGGCAAAGCGCACCGGGTCTCGCTTTTGTTCAAGGTAGAAGCGTCGCGCACCGTATTTCATCCGTTCCCGATGAGCGTCCTGCTTGGCGCTCCATTTCTCCGGTTTGTCCGGTTTGGGCGTCACTACCGTCCCGTGCTCCGTCTGCTTGAAGACGAATTTATCGATCGAACCTGAGAACTGGTTGAACGTGGAGTTGAGCTTTACCTTTGCCATGCCGCAGAGTCCGTATTGCTGAGCTATTGTCAGGCTATTGCCAAGCTATCTCCTGGGACCACGCTGGGACCTTCCTGGGACCACGCTGGGACCTTACTGTCGGCCAGTCTTCGGCCCAGCCGCACCCGGCCAAGCTCCAAATCCGCCGGTTTGTTGCTGGCCGGTGACGCGGAAAAGGGTGCCGCTTTGGACGATTCCCGGCGCGAAATGTTCAATTTTTTAAAGGATTCACGAACGGACCTTAGAATTCCCGCTTCTGGATCCGTGTCCATTCGTGGTCCCGGCTCGGATCGGTGCATCCAGCCCAAGACTTTGGGCCTATGGAAAACGCGGTATACGCTGCCTGGGTCCGTTGGCACTCCTCCCCCGGCCTTTTGATTGCGGCTGGCTACGGGGTGGTGCAGAGGGCGCACCAGCGGCTCGCTCCCCCCCCCATCAAACGGCGGGTTGTCGGATCGCCGGTCTCATCGGCCCAATTCGCCTACGACGCCGAAATCTCCGATTCAATCACCGGGAATTCCTCACACATCTCAGAGTCAGCGCTTCCCGTGGCTGCGAGCGCCAGCGAGTGGAAATTCGATTTCATTCCCTCCTAAGCCGCGACCATGCAGTCGAGAGCTCAGAGCGAAGAGCTGAGAGCCCAATCTCCAGAGCAGACACGCGCGCCGCCCGACCCGAAACCAAAGTTCACCGTTTGATTTTGCTCTCAGCTCTCGGCTCTCCGCTCTCGACTGAATTTCTCCGGCTAAGCCAAGATACTCAGTCGAGAGCCGAGAGCTGAGAGCAAAACCCTCCAGAGACGGGCAAACCAAACGGTGAACTTCGTTTTCGGGTCGGGCGGGTGCGGAAACCCTCAATGTTTAAAGTGTCGGCAGCCCGTGAAGACCATCGCCATGCCACGCTCGTCGGCGGCCGCGATTACCTCGGCGTCGCGCAGCGAGCCGCCGGGTTGGATGGCGGCGGTGGCACCGGCGTTCGCTGCGGCGATCAACCCGTCGGCGAACGGAAAAAGAGCTTCACTCGCCACCACGGAACTGCGCAGGTCGAGCCCCGCCTCTCCGGCCTTCCACACCGCGATGCGCGAGCTGTCGACCCGCGCCATCTGTCCGGCACCGACTCCGAGCGTCTGCTCGCCGCGGCAGTAGACAATCGAGTTTGACTTCACATGCTTGCCGACCTTCCAGCCAAACATCATCGCCGCCCATTCGTCCGCGGTCGGCTGTCGTTTGGTAACAACCTTGAATTCCCCCACGTTCCCGAGTGTACGGTCGCGATCCTGCACCAACACGCCACCCACGACCGACCGGATCTCCTGCAACGCGTCCGCGCCGATCCCGCCCTTCGCGATCATCAGCCTCAGGTTCTTCTTTTTCGCAAAAATCGCCATCGCTTCATCGCTGAAACGCGGCGCGATGATCACCTCTGTGAAAATTTCCGCGATCGCTTTCGCCAAATCGCCGCCCAGCGTCTGGTTCACGACGATGATTCCGCCGAACGGCGCTTGTCGGTCGGTGGCATAGGCCTTGTCCCACGCCTCGATCAGCGTGTCAGCACTCGCCACGCCGCACGGGTTGGTATGTTTCAAAATCGCAACGGTCGGGCGCTCGAATTCCCCGATAAGGTAGGTTGCGGCGGTGATGTCGAGGAGGTTGTTGTACGAGAGTTCTTTCCCCTGCAGCTGGGAAAAATGATCGTGAAACGTCCCGTAAAGCGCCGCTTTCTGGTGTGGATTCTCGCCGTAGCGCAGCGACTGCGCCTTCTTCCACGACAGCGTCAATGTCGCCGGAAAACCGCTCATGGCCTCCAAGTCCGGCTCCGCGGCCTGTGACTCCAGATAACGGGCGATCGCGGCATCGTACGTCGCGGTCCGTTGAAAAACCTTGAGTGCTAGCTTGCGGCGTAGATCGGCAATTTTCGCGGAATCGACCAGCGCTGCGAGCACCGGCGAATAGTCGTCGGGGTCGCAGACCACCGTGACACTCTCGTGATTCTTGGCCGCACTACGCAGCATCGAGGGCCCGCCGATGTCGATGTTCTCGATCGCCTCCTCGAAATGCACGCCAGGCTTTGCCACCGTCTGCTCAAACGGATAGAGGTTCACGACGACGAGCTCGATGAGTTTGATGCCGTTTTTTTCTGCCTGCGCCAGATGGTCCGCCTTGTCGCGACGGCAGAGCAGGCCGCCATGGATCTTCGGATGAAGCGTCTTCACCCGTCCTTCCATGATCTCAGGGAACCCCGTGTGCTGGCCTACTTCCGTGACCGGAAGACCTTTTTCGGCGAGAAGCTTCGCGGTTCCCCCGGTGGAGAGCAGTGTGAAGCCGTGTTGGCGCACGAGGGCGGTGGCGAATTCGACGAGACCGCGTTTATCAGAGACGGAGAGGAGGGCGAGTTTGGCCATGCGGCGCGATTTGTGTTTCGCGAGGCTGCAGGCAGCAAGCGTGAATCTGAACGCCCTCCAGCGGTCTTCCCGCACGAAGAACTTGCCGCGCGCGCAATCCCGGCTCTCTTTGCGGCTGTGTCTAGCTCCCGTGAACTGGCCGGCCTGACGGCCTCCCTCGACAAACTGTGTTACCACCACGGTGGCGCCTCGCTGCCGACGGACAAACCACACGCCTTTGTCTACTTCGTTACGATCCACAACGCCTCGGATCACACGGTCACCCTGCTCGGCCGCAAATGGGTCGTGCTGCACAACGACGGCACCCGGCTGGTGATAGAAGGCGACAAAATCGTGGGTGAGACTCCCCGTCTGGCCCCGGGTGAAAAGTTTTCCTACAACAGTTACCACATCACGGGCAGCGATGCGGTGGTTCATGGAAGTTTTCACGGCATCGCGGACAACGGGTGCCGCGTCCATGTTCTCCTGCCACCGTTCGAAATGAACATTCCGCCGGAATGAGTGTTTCGTTCTCGTTCTCTCCCTCCAAATTTGATTTGTCTGACCGTTTATGAAGCTCACTGACCTGAACCGCGACGGCGGCATTGGTGCCAATTCGCTGCTCGTTCAGCTCGGCGACCTCAATATTCTGGTGGACTGCGGCCTGCATCCGAAGCGCGTTGGGCGTGCCGCCACCCCCGATCTCAAGCCTCTTCGGGGCCTCACCCTGGATCTGATCATCATCACGCACTGCCATCTTGACCACATCGGCAGCCTTCCGGTGGTCATGCGTGAACATCCGAACACGCCGGTCATCATGACGACGTCGAGTCGGATGTTGATTGAGCGCATGCTCCACAACTCGGCCAACGTCATGGTGCGGCAGAAGGAAGAGGATAACATCCCCGACTACCCACTTTTCACCCACGATGACATTGATCGTCTCGGCAAGCGGCTCACGGGCCTCCCCTTCAATCACGCGAAACATTTTCGCGGTTCCAAGGATGAGATTGATGTAATTTTCCATCCCGCAGGCCACGTTGCGGGTGCCGCTGCGGTCGAAATCCACCACAAACATCGGCATATTTTCTTTACCGGCGACGTGCTGTTCGAAAACCAGCGTACCCTGGCGGGTGCGAAATTCCCGGCGGGACACTTCGACACGCTGGTCATGGAGACCACCCGTGGCACCACCGAGCGGCCCGCCGGCAAGGAACGCGTCCACGAAATCGCCCGCCTCATCACATCGATTAACGACACCATTCAGCGCGGCGGCTCCTTCCTGATTCCCGTTTTCGCCTTGGGACGGATGCAGGAGATTTTTTCGATTCTCCACGATGCCCGGAAATTCGGCCGCCTCGTGGAATGCCCCATCTTCACCGGCGGGCTGGGCATCGATCTGGCGGACTATTTCGACGAAATCTCCCGCAAGACCAAGCATGTCCAGTTCAGCCGCAACATCCTGAAGGAACTGCAGGTGAAACCGACCCCGCGGAAGCTCATCGCCGGTGAGGACCCCCAGCAGAACGGGCTTTATGTCGTAAGTTCCGGCATGATGGTGGAGCGCACGCCAAGCTACACCCTTGCCTCCGGACTGGCCGGACACGCCCGCAACACGATTGGTTTTGTCGGCTACTGCGATCCGGAAACCCCGGGTGGCCACCTGCTGGCAACAAAACCAGGCGAGGATTTCCTGTTCAACGCAGCTCATGTGAAGGTGAAGGTCAAAGCCCGGATTGAGCGTTTCGAGATGAGCGGTCACGCGGACCGGGAAGAACTCGCCGAATTTGCCGTGCAGACCGGCGCCCGCTGCGTGGTGCTGACCCACGGGGATCCGCCGGCGCGGGCCTGGTTTGCCCAACAACTTACGGCCCAGATGCCGAAGTCCCGTATCCTCGACCCGGTACCGCTACAGATGTACCAGGTGTAACAATCTGTGCCCCAACTCGCGCGTCCGCCGAGCCGCGTCGCAAGGCCTGCATTGTCGACCCTAACCGAAGCGGGCAAGCCAGTGGTCGACGGAGGGCGCAAGATGACCCGCAATCGCATCCGCAGCCCACGCGACGAAAGGCGCGGTAAACACATCCATGGTGTAGTGGGCGCGCAGCACAATCACAGTCGCGGCCTCGAAAAAGGCCACTGCCACACCGACGGCGACGAGCCACGGAGGTGCGTGATGGGCAAGTTGCAGCGCACCCAGCACCGCGATGGCCGTGTGACCCGAGAAGAAAAAATCGTTGCTGGTGCCGTACGTCACGAAAATCGACGGAAAGCCGGGATGCCTCCAGATTACGCCTGGTGGCGAGGGCAGGCTGCTGATCGCCTGGCACACCTGCCGCAGCCCAAAAAGGATCAGCAATGCGATGAACGGCTGGAGCGTCGGACCGAAGATTGAGAGGTAGAGTACGTAGAGGCCCAAAAAATCGACAAGTGCCGACGTGACAATGAGCGTGAGGTTGGCGGCCGACGGATGAGCCGTGAGCCAAGCGTGCCATCGGGCGGTCCAATCGTGCAGCCGGTCACCCACGCGATCCCCAACGGCCGACTTCCCGCCGATCAATCGCTGGGTCCAAAACCAAAGCACAATCGCCCCGGCAACGAACGCGATCCGCAGCACGATGGCAGGAAACGGTTTCACCCTCGCCGTCCTTCCGCCAGGGAGGAGGCCAGCATCTGCTCCAGTTGATCACGAATCGCTGACATCAAGGGGTCGCCGCCCGCTCCGCGCGTTCGCTCGGGCGAGATCTCGATCGCTTCGCCGACATCGACAACTGCGCGAATAGGCGAGTGCCGGCGCGCCACATCGGTCAAATCCTCCTCGAAGCGCTCGACTGTTTCGAGGAGCCGCTCTGGCGTCGGGTTTTCCCCCCAGTAATCGACAGGATAGAATGCGAGTTGCTGGGAGAGGTAGATGTCTGCCAGTTGCCGCCAACGTCGTTGCAGTTCGGCGTCGTCCAGGCCCCCGGCGGTCATCTCGGGCACGATGGCGGTGCGCAGGAGCTTCACGCGCTGCACCACATCCTGCTCGCGTCGGCCCTTCACCCATTCCGCCTCAAGCGGGACGAGAAGCCGGTCAATCAGTCTCGGCAGCCGCTCCCCGAGTGAGCCGGTCTGTGGGGCGCCAAAATACTCGATTTCCTTCAACGCGAGCAGCGCTCCGCCAATCTTGGTGATGCGTTCCGCCAACGGCAGGACATCCAACGACTGCCACGAAAGCCGCCGCTCGATCTCCCGGAGTACTGGCTCGATCGCGGCGCGCACGTCGCCATCAAAAAAATAGCGGATGGCGACGGGATGCGCCACGACCCTGCCAGGTGGACTGAGTTTCGCACGTTCCTTCGCCGCGCCGCGCGCTATCAGCGCGGTGCCTTCCATGAGGGGGTTGAGTTTGTCGTTGTGCCGGGAGATGACGCCCTCGGGAAAAATCACAAACGGCCGATCCGCCTCGGCGGTGAGTTGCATCGCGCATTTCAAAGCCTCGCGATCGTTACCCTCTCGCAGGATGGGAAACACGCCGAGCCGTGGCAGCAGAAACGCCTGCATACCGCCCTGCCGAAACAAGTGCGAGCTCGCGATGAAATAGAACGGCCGGTTGAGCGAGTGCGACAATGCGCCGAGCACCATTGGATCGCAGGGCCGGCAGTGGTTCGGCGCAAGCATCACGCCGTGACCGGCGTCGAGCGACGCGCGCAACCGGTCCGCCTGTCGGAATTGCACGCTCACGACGCCGTGGCTCTTGCGGAGATAAAGGGGAAGAAGAGGCCGGAAGAGATGCCACCATCCTCGCCCGCGGTGCGGCGGCACGAAGCGATAGGGTTTGGTGACGACGATGTTCTGCATCCTCGGGCGAAACTGGCACGGCACGGGCAACGGTCAAGCGAGTCACCGGTTCCGCTGTGGCCGTCCCGTTTCGACTGCCGATCTGCCTTCGGATTTACTAGTTCAAGGGCGCAAGCCATCTGGCGATTTCGGACGCAAGTGCAGTCTGTCCGGATTCCCATTCCTGGCGCAGCAACACGCCGTTGTTCTTGATCAGGCTGCGGTAGCCGTGGAATTTGCCATCGTAGGTCGCAGTGGCATACAGCACCAGCGCTCCGTCAACGAGCCGGACGAAGTATCCCTTAATCTCAAGGTGCAGCGATTGGGGCACATTACCCCGGGACTTCTCGTCCCCGGGGCGCAGGGTGCAGGAGCCGGGTCGCAGCAGCAGCACGGTGTCGAAACCACGCGCGCGCAAATGTTCCGCCAGCGCACGTTCACGCATCGGCAGTCTCGCCAAGGGCCGCCGGCCAAGGAAATCTGGGGCAAATGCGACCCCCGTGAGTTCGCCCCCGGACAGCGACTTCGCCGCTTGATTGGCAGCGAGGCCGGTCGTCAGCGCCGGTTGGAGGACGAGTTCCGAACGCATTTTTTCGAAGGCCACAATTTCATCGGTCGTAAAACCGGTCACAGCGCCCACGGCCCCTCCTGTCACCGCGAACACCGGCGTCATGGCCACGGCCAACGCGCCCATCACGATGGCCGCACCCGGAGATCCGTTACTGTTTATGCTCCACGCCGCATAGGCCCCGTCTTCCGACTCGGTCACGATGGACTCCGATTTCCCCAACGGGGGACGTACGGTTCCCAGTTCGGTACTCTCGGCTGTGAGCGCCACTCCGATTCGCCCCAAACTTCGGATGGCCGCCTGGCTGGTCGCCGGTAAGCGCGGCGCGGATGGGCGGGAAGTGCAACCGGTCGAACTAATTGCCAGCGCGACGACCAGAAGGCCCCCAACCAGTCGCGAAAGTATTCGGTCTCCCATATGGGGAGATGCGGAGTTTTACCGTAAAAGGGATCACGAAATGTATGTTCCCGCTCCTCCTCCCCTCCCCCTTTTTTCGCGTGGCCGGCGTTGTCTCAGGCTCAGGTTCTCTTCGAGTTCCTGAAAGCGAAGGAAATGGGCGGTGGAGCTCAGTTCCTCAACTTCCCATCAATTGTCGAACCTGCGCGCACATCGCCGGACTGCCTGCCACGTAGATGATTTTCTTCATCTTGAGATCGAATTTCCGGATCGGCAATTGTTCGCCGTTGAGGAAATGCACTTCGCCGCCAGCCGCTCGGACGAGGGGAATCGCCGCGGCCAGGTCCCAAATCTTCACATTGTAGTCAACGCAGGCGTCGAGCAAACCCGCGGCGACGTAGGCCAGATGCAGCGTGGCGCTGCCGAGGCCGCGAATCTTGAACTGCGAGAGGATTCCCGTCGTCATCGGGAGCAGCGCCTTGTCGGAGGGGCTGTGAAAGCCGACCAACGTCTCGCGCGAGGCCGGCGCCTGCCTGACCCGGACCGGACGGTCGCCGTCGAACACCCCGAATCCCGGTCCGCCCGTCAACAAGACGCGGCGGCTCAGGTCATAGACCACGCCGTAAATCGGCTCGCCATGTTCGCACAGCGCGAGCGAAATCGCGCACTGCGCGATCCCCAGTGCAAAGTTGTTCGTCCCGTCGATCGGGTCGAGCACCCAGCAGAAACGAGCCGTGACTGGGATCGGTTCCTCCGTCTCGGCGAGTTCTTCGCTCAGGTACTGGTCTTCGGGAAATTGCGCTCCGAGCTCACGGAAAATATTTTCCGAAATCGCGACGTCCACTGCGGTCACCCGGGTGCCGTCCGACTTCCATCGGCTCTCGGCCCGGCCGAATTCACGGTGCAGCAATTCGGTTTGGGCCGAGACGGCACGTTTGGCCGCGGCGATGCGGGAGATAATATCCGGTGAAGACATGAGTTGACGACCCAACAGGGAAAGTGCGCGAAAACCAAACTTGTTTCGCGCGCCCGTCCGGCGTGAGCCGGGGCCCTGCGTCAGGCACTCACTCGTAATCGTAGAGCCCTGGGTCGCGGCGCGGGGCCGGCCGGCGCACGCGGAAACGGTGACGGGGCTCTTTCGGGTCGGGCGCAGGGCCCGCGCCGCCGGGTCCCATTCCCATGCCTTCGCCATAGGGATCATCTTCTCCGCCGGGCGCGTCGCCGCCCCCAAGTTGCTCCTCGAGCGAGTCGGGATCGGCGCCTTCCTCCAGCTTGCGCACGACCTCTTCCATCTCCCCGTCGATTTTTTCCCCCGTGAGATCGGACATGCGCCGCATCATCCGGGCCATTGCCTTGGGATCGTTCTCGTCGATGCTCGAAAACTCCTTTTCCATCGCCCCCATGGCGGCTTCCATGCGCGCATCCTCGGCGGGATCGCCGCCCGCCGCCGCTGCATCCGGTTTGGGCGGCCCGGAATCGTCCTTCGCCCCGCCGCTGGTGATGGCGAACCCGGAGACGATTTTCCGCAACCGGTACTTCGGATTGTCAGGGCACTTCGGCGTGGTTTTGCCCTGGGCCAGCGTTTTCGCGTAGAATTGGTAGATGGTGTGATTGTCCGGACAGTAATACTCGTAGATAGGCATAGACAGGACGTACGATTAGAAACGTTTGTGCTATTTGGCAAGCTGGTGCCCATGCTGCACAATCACTTTGGACCCGCGATGATTGAGACGGTCGAGGACGCCCGCCAGCCGCCGCCTTCGTTCATCGCCCTCGGCGAACATTTCCAGCTGGGCGCCGCCCTCTTCGACGTTGGAGAATTTCACGCTGACCAATCGCAGCGGCTGGCGTTTCTTCCACGCCTGACGAAGCAACGGTTCCACCATGGGGTAAAACGGGGCTTCCAGATCGGTGCCCGTCTCAAGACTGCGTGCGTGCGTTTCCTGGCTGAAGTCAGGATACCGCACCTTCACCGTCATGGTGCGGACACGTTTCGCGTC
This sequence comes from Opitutia bacterium, assembly GCA_947474365.1. Classification (GTDB taxonomy): domain Bacteria; phylum Verrucomicrobiota; class Verrucomicrobiia; order Opitutales; family Opitutaceae; genus ER46. The sequence goes on from CANJIU010000058.1 coordinate 23,266, forward strand.
TCCACGGATTTTTGCCAATAACTCGTCCACCATGCGTTTGAGGATGCGCTCGATCTCCGCATGGTCGGAGATGTCGTGACCGAACGTTTCCTGCTGCGAGTAGCTCTTCGCATCCTCGTGCTCGGTTTCGACCTCCCGGTGGTCCTCACCACGGGCGGTGGCCGCCATTTCCCGCCAGCCCTCACCGAAGATCGCACGCAATTCATCCCCGGTTCTGGCGAGCACATCTCCGATCAGCCGGATACCTGATTTCTCGACGAGGGAGGCTTCGGTCTTAGCCCCGATGCCGGGGAGTTTGCCAATCGGCAGCGGCGCCAGAAACGCCGCTTCGGTTCCGGGCGGTACGACGACGAATCCACGAGGCTTGCGGAGCTTTGATGCGATCTGGGAAACGAGCTTGTTCGTCGCCAGCCCGAAAGAGGCCGGAATGCCGAGTTCCCTCCACAACCGATCCTGCAGTCCGCGCACCCGTGACTCGATCTCCGCGGTTGACGCAAACCCACACGGGGCAAGGTCGAGGTAGCCTTCGTCAATTGAATTACGTTGAACGTAGGGAGTGAGGGTTTCGCAAAGATCAAACATCTGCCGTGAAGTCTGGCCGTAAAGACCAGGCGTGTGCGGGAGCATGATCAAGTCGGGGCACATCTTGAGAGCCCGCTGGGTGGGCATCGGCGTAAATACGCCGCACGCCCTCGCCTCATAGCTCGCCGAGGAGATGATGCCGCGCTCCCGACCGCCCACTGCGCACTTGGTGCCGCGCAGGTCCGGGCGCAGCGCGAGCTCGCACGAAACGAAGAACGCGTCTGCGTCGAGGTGAACAATGGTGGGCAGAGAGCGTGACACGCGGCCCCAGAGGAAGAAACTTCAGGAAAAGCGTCAATGTCGCGCACGCACCCGATTCGTTCAAAATTAGTCACCATCCGGGCGCAGATATTGCCGGAGAATAGATTGGCCTCCGTGCCCCCGTTTGCTTTCTATTTCCCCCGCTAACTTACCGCCCCGCCTTTCTCCCCGACTGACCTCATGATTCTGGTCGCAATCTTTTCCGTCATCGTGCTGCTGATGTGCTGGCTCTGCTATGCCGGCGATTGCAATCACTGATTGCCGAAATTCGGCGTTGCCCGAGCCGACGGCTTTCCCAATCTCAGCGTCATGGGACGTCAATGGCTCCACGCAAAGCGCGCAATCGTCAACCTGAAGAAGGGTCAGGTTGTTCAGAAACTCGTCAAAGAAATCACCGTCGCAGCCAAGCTAGGCGGTGGTGATCTTGAGGCGAATGCCCGGCTTTTCGCCGCGGTGGAAAAAGCCAAGAAAGCGAGTGTAACCCGCGACGTGATCCAGCGGGCGATTGCCAAGGGAGCCGGCGCCGGTGGAGAAAGTGCCTCGCTGGAACATGTGGTCTACGAGGGCTATGCGCCGCACAAGGTGCCGCTCATCGTCGAGGTGATGACCGACAATCACAATCGCAGCTCAAGCGACCTGCGCGTGCTCTTCAAGAAGGGCCAGCTTGGTGGGGCGGGCAGCAACAAGTTTCTTTTCGACCACGTGGGAATTGTCGAGGCGCACCATCCCGACGCCAATTCGGATCTTGAAGCGGCCGCAATCGAGGCCGGTGCCAATGAGTTTGAGGCGATTACGCACGCGCAGAATGACGATATCCCGGAAGGGCACGCCGGGGCGCGGTTTCTCACCGACCGCACCGCAGTCCATGCAGTCGCCACCTGGCTGAAGCAAAACAGCTGGGCCGTCACCACCGCCGAGTTGGGCTATGTCGCCAAGATGTATCCCGAACTCGACGACACGCAGCGCGCTGAAGTCGGCGAATTTCTGCAGGCAATCGAAGACAACGACGACGTCCAGCGCGTTTGGGCTGCGGTCAGGTAGCCGGGGCTCCGCGCTTCGGTCACGAGCGAAACTTCAACTCCCGCGACGGCTCGCGGCCGTGTCCGGTCAGCACCAGGCGATCGTCAAGGATGCGTGCAGTTGCAAACGCCGTCGTGTCCGCCGTCTCGACCATGCCTTTCATGGTCACAAACGGTACGCCACTCTTTACCCCGAAAGCGCCGGCGTGGTTGTGCCCGTTGATCCAGGCGACCACCTGCGGGTGACGCTCAATCAAGGCGAGCACTGCCGCTGCATTCCAAAGATTGTGTTCGTTTTCGGGGTAGACGGGATGGTGCGCGAAAATGACAACCTTTTCCGTCGCGGCGCGCGCGCTGGCCAGGGTTTGTTCCAACCAGGTGAGCTGCTTCTTGCCGATGGCACCATTCCACGGCTTGGCCTGCCGCACCTTCGCCTTTTGCAGCTGCGTGAGTTCGATTTCAGCCTCCGATTGTTCGCGGGTACCGGCGGCATGCGCATAGGTGCTCACGTCATTCGTATCGAGCACTACAAAGCGGAATCCGTGGTGGGAAAATGCTCCGTAGCGCCACGCCATCCCAAGCCGTCCGGGGACCGCGGTCTTTTGCTCGTCCAGCACTTCGAAGTCGTGATTGCCCAGGAGTTGATGCCAGCGATGCCGGCTGGAGGTGAGAGGTCGGCTGATCGCGTCGAAGCTCTTCCACTCCCGATCGATGAGATCACCGAGATGCACGCAGAAGGCCAGATCGCGACCGTTGAAGTGGTCGACGGCTTCTCCGAGCCGGGCGATCGATTTGCGGTAGAACCGGGTTCCCTTCGCATCGACGTCGGCATATTGCGCGTCGGCCACGAGACCGATTTCAAAGCCCTGTTCTACGGCGCCACGCACCATCAACGGTGCGCCCGCCACCGCTCCCACGGTCGCACCGATAAATGCGCGCCGGCTAATCCGAGGTTTCATTTCCGTTCCCAGGGCATCGCGAGGGTCGGAACCTCGGCGTACCGCTTCATGGTGAGGGTCATTTTCGCGCCCGAACGCGGTTCGATTCGAACCGAAAACGCCCGGGCGTTAATCGGCTCGCTGCGCCCGTCGCGCTCCAGTTTTTCAAACCGGTGCTCCGCAAATGCGCCGCCCTGCACCACAACGGTGCGCACGGCAGATTCACTCGTGTTCACCAAGGTGACGACCGTGGTGCGATCCGTGAGTTCGGAGACGAGCGCGGCGACATCAGACGGCACGCCGGCGCGGTGCCGCTCCGGATCAAAATAGCGCAACCGCGCCTGCAGGATTCCTCCGTCGCGCCCGGGAACTAATCCCCCCTGCATCAAATGGGTGAGTGCCGTGATCGAGGCCGGATTGATGCTGAGCATGTTATCGGCCAGGCGTCGTTCCGGCGGTGTCTGGTCCGCACGAAACTCAGCGGTTTTGCGGCTCACGCTCTTGAGATCGCGGCGCAGTGCCTCCTCCGGAAATCCGGAGGACCGGCCCTGCAGATAGTCGAGCCACGAACTCTCTCCGACGCGCGCGGCATCGTCGGCCCGCATCGTGAGATACCAGAGCTCGGCCGCGCCCACGTTCCAAGGCTCCTTCTGCCAACCGTACCAGCCGTCGGCGCCATACATCGTGGGATATTCCTTCCTGCCGTCATGCAGTCGGGCGTGGGCGTTCACGGCGTCCATCATCACACGCCAGGCGTCGGCGTATTTCGCCTCGCCGGTGAGCAACGTCGCATTGGAGAAACCCACGATGGCACGCGGGATCCGGTTGCGGTTTTCCCGCACGCCTTTGACCGGATTCACTGGCGAGAAACCCCAGCCGTAGGCATTGCCCCACCACTTGCCTTCGGGGCCGCCGATCGTGCCGTCGCGGTAATCGACGTAGCTCGGCAGGATGCCGTTGTTTTGCTTCATGCGCCCGAGCCATGCTCCCATGTAATCCTCAAGCCACTGTTTGTACTTGCGGTCGCCGGTCACGAGGAAGGCCGTCGTCGGAAGCGTTGTCGCGCCGAGATTGAGAAAGTGATCGCCGGCGACGTCGGAGTATTCGACGTAGTGCGCGAGGAACTGGGCGTACGTGTGCTCGCCGTGTTGGGCGACGAACTTTCCCACCTCGAAGGAATCACCCACCCAGTCGACCGCGGTCGCCTTGCGCAGCATTGGCCCCCGGCTGCCATTTTGCATGCTGCGGATCACTTTCAGCCTGGGATCGTAATTGGGCGCCTCCGGATCCTCTCCCATGTAGAATCCGGCAAACCGCCGCGCCCGCCTCGCATAGGTTGCATCCCCGGTGCCGAGCGAAAGTCCCATGCGATGGAACAATTGCAGGCCCTCGCCGTGGTGCATCCAGTCGGACTGCACGATGAACTCGTTGTGATACATTCCCTGGCGGGCGATCGGGGTGTCCGTCGTGCGTGCTTCAGTGTACTGTCGGAGCAAGCCCTCGTGGCCCTTGAGGTAGAGGCGCATGATTTCGTCGTCCGCACCAAGCGCGTGCAGCTCAGGCCAGCCGTTGAAATTTTCAAACGCGTCGTCCGGACCATCGTTCGCTCCCCACCGCACGAAGCACTGGAGGTACCCCCGGTCGTCAAAATATTTCGAGTAGAATTCACGGCAGGCGGATACCTGCTCCGCGAGAAGCTGCCGTTCCAACCTGGCCCACGTCGGAACGTCCATCGGGCTGGCAATGGAAACCGCGGGCAGCGACTCCGCACGCAGCGACGTCAGCGCGGCGACAACGGACCCAACGAGAACGAAAAGACGTTTCATTGCGATGCGGCCGGCAGTTCAGCGCAGAATTTCACCCTTCGTCACGTCTCCCGGCACGTCGAGCAATTGGATTTGATTGACCGTCTTGAAATTTACATGGTCCGCGAATTCCCAGACGACCTTCTTTTCCGGCGTCAATTCGAAGAAGTGTGGTTGTTTGCCGAGATGGCCATGACCGAGGTAATTGCAGAAGATCGTATTGCCATTGGGGAGCCGTTGCAGGCCCGCCATCAAGCGCAAGGGATGCCCCGGCAGATCGTTTTCATTCAGCGTCCAGACGATTTTCCCGGCGGGGTTCAACTCGACGACCTTGTGCCCGTCGCCGCAGGTGACGAGCATGTTGCGGTTCGGGAGCAGCACGACCTCGTGGACATCGCCGGGCACGGCGATTTCGCGCAGCACCCGGCCACCGCCGTCGAGTTCGAGGACTTTGTTTTCGCCCTTGGCCGAGACGAGGTAGTGACCGTCCTTGGTTTTTCGGGTGCCGCGAAATTGATTATGCAGCTTCACTGCCGCGGGAGGGACCGGGAGTTTGATCTCCTTCGCAATCTTCCCCGTGCGATCGACTTCGACGATCCGGCACGTGCCGCATTCCACGACCATGACGTTGCCGTCCGGCAGGGGCTGACAGGCGTGCACCTCGGTTTTCGCGGGAGCCTTGTATTCCCAGACGATTTTCTTCGCCATCGTCATTTCGATCGCACCACCGGCATGGCAGTAGAGAATGTTTCCATCCGGCAATTTCCAGCAATCCTGCGGGTGCTTTGCCGCGACTTCCCATTCGATTTTTCCGTCGGCGGAGACGATCGCAACCTTCCCGCCCGCCGAGTCGGTGCAGAGAAAAGGATGCGCGACGGGAGCGGCGCGCAACGTGGAAAGTCCGGCGAGAAGGGCGAACAGGCCCGAAAGAAAGGGTATATTCATGGGGAAGAGTTGACGATTGTGCGAATTGCGTCGCCCACGCCATCCGAAACTCGTCCCCGGCCACCGGCGATCGCGGCCCGGGGGAACGTACTACCGCCGCGGCGGCGAAAGATGACGACGCAACACGTCCGCCAGGCTTTCCGTGGAATAGGGTTTCATCAGGACTTCGCGGACACCTGACATCCGGATATTCTCTGGGGTGACGGCGGTGCTGTGCCCCGTTGCCAGAACGACGGGGAGATCGGGGCGAAAGGCGCGGATACGCGCGGCGAGCTCAAGCCCCGTCATCCCGGGCATCGTTTGGTCTGAAAGGATCAGGTGAAAGGCGTGTGGATCCCGCTCCAGCCGAGCGAGTGCCTTCAGCGCATCGGTTTCACTTTCCGCCGCGTAACCAAGCTGGCACAGGGTCAGTTTCCCCACCCTTGCAATCATCTCCTCGTCATCGACGAGAAGAATCCGTTCGCCGTGGCCCCGAGGAACCGCGTCATTTGCGGCCGGTCGCGATGCTGGCGCTAACGTTCCCGCCGGCAGAAAGACCTCGAACGTCGTGCCGCTCCCCGGTTCGGTGGTCAGCCGGACGGCTCCATGGTGATCGCACACGATGCCGTGCACCACCGAAAGCCCGAGTCCGGTTCCTTCGCCTGGACCTTTGGTGGTGAAGAACGGCTCAAACACCCGATCACGGATCGCCGCGTCCATCCCGCTGCCCGTATCACTCACCGTGAGACAGACATACGGTCCGGCCGTGAGCCCGGGAAGCGAATGCGCCAGCGCTTCGTCCACCGTGACCGCCACGAGCCGGATGGTAAGCCGTCCGGTGCCGTGCCCCATCGCGTGCACGGCGTTCGTTCCCAGATTCATCACGACCTGATGGAGCTGCGACGCGTTGCCCGGCACCGACGGCAATTCCGATGCGCACTCCTGAACAAACTCGATGGAGCTCGGGCTGGTCGCTCGCAGCAGTTTCACCGCGTCGGCGACGACCGCACCCGCTTGAACAGGCTCCCAATTCTCCTCGCCGCCACGCGTCCGGCTGAAGGTGAGAATTTGTCGGACGAGTTCGGCGGCTCGGCGGCTGGCCCGACTGATCTCATCCAAATAACTGCACAGTTCGGCATTTCCTCCTGCCGCACCTCGGGCCAGCGAAGTGAAGCCATAGATTCCGGAGAGGATATTGTTGAAATCGTGGGCGATGCCACCCGCCAGCGTGCCGACGGCTTCCAGTTTCTGTGACTGCCGCAGCTGCTGCTCGAGCGCCCGGGTGGCGGTGATGTCGTGGACGAACGCGAAATTGTATTCCCGTCCCTCATACTCAAACCAGGTCAGTTTCACTTCGACCGCGATCAGCCGCCCGGATTTGTGCCGTTGGCGGGTCTCAAACGACAGGCGGCCCTTTTCGCGCAACTCCCGCCAATGCGACGGCCAGCGCTCCTCGGGAAAGTTCGGGTCGAGGTCGGTCACGGACAGATCCATGATTTCCTTTTCGGTGTAACCCAGCAGGTCGCAGGCGGCCCGGTTCACCCGCAGGATCCGCGCGTCGCGTGCGATCCACAGCGTGGCGACGGAGGCATGTTGGACCGAGAACTCGTTCAACCGGAGTGCGGCAAGACCCCGTTCATGTTCCACCCGCGTTCGGAGGGCGTTGATGCCGTAGGCGAGATTGCCGGAGAGTTTGGCGAGGAGTTCGGTTTCCTCCGCGCCGAAGGCGTCGCGGACCGACGAATAGATCATCAGTGCCCCAATCGTGCGACCGCCGCTGTTGAGAGGAAGCGAGAGCGAGGAGGCGTAGCCGCGTTTCATCGCGGCGGTCCGCCACGGCGTGTACGTGGGATCGTCGGCCATGTTGCGCATCACCGTGACCTGTCCGGTGCGAATGGCCGTGCCGGTCGGGCCGCGCCCGCGCTCGTCGTCCGCCCAGGTGATATTGACCGTTTGGAGATAGCCATCGCTGAAACCAAACTGCGCCGCGGGCCGCACGGATCGGGCCGCATCGTCTTCGGCGAATCCCACCCAGGCCATCTGGTATTCCCCTTCCTCGACGATAATCCGGCAGACGGTTTGCAGCAGGCTGGCTTCGGTGGTGGCGCGCACGAGTTCCTTGTCGCATTCACTGATCATCCGCAGCGCACGGTTCGTGTGGTGCAGCAAAACTTCCGATTGCTTTCGGTCGGTGACGTCGACCCCGAATCCGATGACGTTGATCACCACCCCCGCAGCATCGCGGAGCGGCGAAAAGATGGCGTCGATGTCCCGCCTCCCCAGCGTGGGGAATTCGGCACCAATGTCGTGGCGAACCGTCGCGCCTTTCGCCGCGGCGGCAACGGCCTCCCGGGCATGACGTTTTCCATCCGGCTCCAACCACCCGATCTCCCAAAAAATCCGTCCCATCACCTCGGCGCGCGACAATCCGGCAAGTGTCAGCGGCGCCTGGTTGATTTCTATTACCTCCCCGGTCAGCGCGAGCACGGCAACCAACCCGAACTGCGAATCGAGAATCTGCCGGAGGCGGTCGCGTTCGTGCTGCAACGCGTTCTCGGCCTGCTTGCGGGCCGTAATGTTCTTGTGGGAGATGACGGCTCCCGATTGGGGGCCCGCCAGGCGGGTGACACTCACTTGAAACCAACGCTGTTCAGCGGGGGAATGGCAGGGATACTCCAATTGGAAAAAGTCCCGCGTCCCGGCTAGTACGTCACGGAGTCCGATGCTGACAGAGGCCGCCTCGGCACTGCCTGGCGATGCCGCCCCCGCCCCGCACACCTGCAGATAATTGGTCCCGACTACGGTCGCACCAAGGTGCGGCGCGCCGTTATCCGCGGCAAATTGCCGCCACGCGCGGTTGACAGACAGGATGACCGACTTCCGGTCAACGACGGCGATGTGATCGGCCACGGAGTCGAGCACGAGGGCATTGAATTCATGTTCCTGCCTCAGCGCCTCACTCGCCTGCTTCCGCTCGGTGATGTCCTCCAGTGTCCCGATGGCAAACGCGGCGGTTTCGCCGTCCTTCGACATCGAGGCCACATTCAGCCGCCCCCAGACAATGTGCCCTTGCTTGTGCCGGTACCGCTTTTCCAAGGCGTATTCTGGAAACGTCCCAGTGGCGAGCTGCTGCACAACCGCTTGCGAGGCGGATATATCGTCCGGATGTGTCACCGACTGGATATCCGTTGCCAACAGCTCGTCTGCGGTAAAACCGAGAATCTGGCAGAAACGTCGGTTAACACGAACGAACCGGCCGTTCGCGAGGTCGATCAGCGCCACTCCCATTGCGGCCTGTTCGAAAATCGCCCGGAACCTCGTTTCGCTTTCGCGCAACGCCGCCAGGTGGTGGAGGGAGCGCGACTCCGCCTGTTCCCGGAACGCCTGCAGGCTCAGCACAAATTCCGCGAGCAGGACTGTAACGATCGCGAGACTCATCGACAGCCAGAGTAGCATCAGCTGGTGATTGGGTTCGAAGCCCGGCCCCGGATTCCAGGCGAGCGTAAGTTCCTGTTCACCGACTCGAATCGAATTTATCCGTACAAACGTTGCCGCTCCAGCCCCCGATGAGTCGGTGGAGAAAACGAGATGAGCTGTGTCCAGCCGTCCCCGCTCGAAGACAGACAGACGCAGCTTCTCCCGGCGCTCGCGAAGCCCCTCCCGGAAGAACACCTCGGTCACAAACGGCGCATACACCCAAGCCCGGAAGGCGGACCGACGCTCATCCACCGTCGTGAGAGGAGCACCCGGCTGATACACAGGTCGAAAAAGCAGAAACCCCGAACGGCGGGCTGGATCCTGCATCAAGTTTATCCGCGTCGTGATTTGCGGCGATCCAGAGTCGCGGGCGGCCTCGGCGGCAATGCGGCGGACAGTTTCCGATGCGAGATCCAATCCCAGCGCCGCTTCATTGCCTGCGACCGGATCGATTGTTGTGACGACGTAGTGTTCGCGACTGCCGGCGGGCGGGCTCTCGATCGCTCGGATGGTGAACTCAGGTGTGCCTTCCGAACGCACCCGTCGCAGGAACTTATCCGCCTCCTCCACCGGCACCGGATAGACGACGCCAATGCCTTTTATTCCTGGATAGCGGGTCGGGAGCTGGAGATTTCCGGCAAACTCCTGCCATTCCTTACCTCCGACGTTCGGCACGGCTGTCACAAACCCGGCCGCTCCCCGCAGTGCATCCGCATAGGCCGTCAGACGCAGCTCAATCGCGTGCCGGGCATTTTCTGTGAGCCGGGAAAAATCCTCCGCATTGGCGCGCTCCTGTTGTTCATGTGCGAGGGCGAAGATCATTCCGCCGGCAGCCCACCCGCCGAGCAGCAAGATCAGCGGCAACCGCCGCGACAGGCTTCGGCGCGCGTGGATCGCGGGCAGGAGGAGGGCGACCAACGCCACCGCCATGAGGAGAAATTGCAGGGTGAGATCGTTGCGCCCGATAGTACCGATAACAAAGGGACCCTTTCCCCGGAGCGCCGAGAACGTGATCAGGCAGGCAAACAGAAACGCCGCCCATCGGGCTCCCAAGGCGTCGAACCAAATCGTGGCGAGCAGCAGGACGGGGAACAGTACCGCGAGGAATCTGATTCCGCCGGGCCATTCAAATACGAGCCAATCGGCCGCCACAATCGCGCCTAGCAGCATCCCATGACGAAAAAGATTCGGCGTCTGGGCCGATTGCAGCCGACGCACGAGTTCGGGGGCACTGAGCAACAGTGGCAACGAAAACATAATCCCAATCGCATCCCCCGCCCACCAATGGAGCCACAAATGGGAAAAATCCGCCGCGGTGACGAAACCCAGCCCTGTGCTGCCGCCTACGCCGACGGTTGCCGCAATCGCCGGCGCCGTCAGTGCCACCAATACGCAACCGCCGGCCTCGCCAAATCGTCCGAACAATTTCTGCCGGTGGTCTTGACTCCAGCGCCACAGCAACGCCCCGCTCCATGCTCCCAACGCCCGACCGGCGGCAGCGAGGCCCGCCGCTTGGAAAACCCGAACTGCGCCCAAATCGAAACCGGCCAGCCAGTACGACGGCAATCCACCGATTATGATCACGGGGAGCATCCGACTACCGTAGGTCATCACGAGCCAAATGCCCAAACCGGCCGTCAACCAGATCGGCGCGATCCCCCCGGCCTGTCGCGCCGTCCAATGGACGAGCCCGAACAGGCTGCTGTAAGCCAGAAACGCCAGCAGAAACACCCACGACATCTGCCCCCGGCCCCGGTCAGGGGAGGTCACGTTGATGTCAGCGGGCAACATTAAGGAGAGGGAGGTAGATTCTGGCCGGGGCGCCTCTTTGATATCGACGCGTTTGCTGGTAGTTCATCTTCAAAGCAGATTACGGTTCGCTACACCGATTGAACCGGAAGTTCTCGCTCCCCGCTCCACTTGCCACTGTTTTCCCGTAACGCCCCCTTCGCCACGCGTCCGCCTCGTTTCTCAAAATTCCTTCCATGTTTCCCTTTCGCGATTACAGGCTGTTTTTTTCGATTGCGGCGATTTTCGCCGGTATGCTGCCGACGGCGGTGGTTCAGGCCTCTGACTGGCCCCGCTGGCGTGGACCCGAAGCGAACGGTCACGTGCCCGCCGCGACGGCGGTCCCGTTGGTATTGCCCGCCGAAGCCCGGTATGTGTGGCGCAGAAAGGTTGGCTTCGGCGTAGGCTCGCCGGTGGTCAGCGGCGGCACGGCCTACTATCTCGACAACCAAGACAACAAGGAAACCGTCCACGCCGTCGACGCAGCCACCGGCGCGGAACGTTGGCAGACCCCATTTGACGAAACATTCAAGGACAACCAGTCCGCGGTCGGTCCCCGGGGCACACCTGTCGTCGACCGGGACCGGATCTACGTGCAATCGGGACGAGGTGAATTCCAGTGCCTGTCCACGACCGACGGCAAGAGCCTCTGGCATGTAAATTTCGTCAACGATTTCGGCGCGCTTTTCACCGGAGAAAAAGGCAGCACTCCCGGCGCGGCACGCCACGGCTACACGGGTCCGGCGATGATCGACGGGGAGCGCATTCTTGTCGGAGCCGGTGGCGCGAATGGTGCCAGCGTGGTGTGTTTTGACAAGCGCACCGGCAGGGTGATTTGGAAATCGCAGAACGACATCCCCGGCAACGGCGGACCGGTCGTCGCCACGCTGGCCGGAATAAAGCAAGTGATCTCCTTCACCGCCGAGGCAGTGATTGGACTGCGTTTCGACACCGGAGCCCTGCTCTGGCGCGTGCCGGTGAAAACGTCCTATGGCCGGCACGTCGCCAGCCCGATCGTCATCGGCGACCTGGTACTCGTTGGCTCGCACCAGGCCGGGTTGATCGGAATCCGTATTTCGGCCTCGGACGACACATGCACTGCGGAAACGGCGTACGTTGAAAAGCGCCTCGCGATTAATTTCTCCAGCCCGGTTTTGCGCGACGGGCTGCTCTATGGACTCGGTCCGGCCGGAATGCTGTTCTGCGCCGATGCTCGGACAGGAGAACAGAAATGGACGCACGAGTCGCCCGCGGTTGGCAGCAAAGCCCACGCGGCTTTCCTGCTGATGCACGAAAATCTTCTCGTCCTCGCCGACACCGGCGAATTGCTCCTGGTCGCAGCCGACCCGAAGGAATTCCGTCTCGTCAGCCGCCTCAAGGTCTGCGGCACGACGTGGTGCAACCCCGCCTATGCCGACGGTCGCCTTTTCCTGCGTGACGCCGAGGAACTCCTTTGCGTGCAATTGCTGCCCTGACGGGACGGCCTGCTGCCGCTATTATCATGAAAATTTTCGGACTCACCCCGGAGCGTGCCAACCCAACCTCCGGTCACGGCACCTCGCCAGCCACCAGCCTGGGATTTGCGATCGGTTATGGCAGCGTGAGTTTCGGCGCCGTGAGCGTGCTGGCCTACTCCATCTGGGCCTATCACCTGATTCCGGGCGCCGCGGCGATGTATTCGACCACGGCGCTGGTCTACGTCGGCCTTGCCGGCCTCGCCCTGAGCCGTCTGGTGGATCCGCCGCGCAGCCGGAGACGCTTTCCGCTGCTGTTTGCCGCGGTCTTTGTCGTGTACGCCGTCGGATGGTGTGCGTTCTGGTTTGGCCTGAGAGGAAAACACCAGGCCGATCTTTTCGGCGCCGCCGCCGGGTTGGCTGCCGTCACCGCAATGCTGCAGGGCGCTTTTGGCCGGCGTGGTGGATTTCTCCGGCTCTTTGGGGTGCTGTTCGCGCTGCACAGCGCCGGCTACTACCTAGGAGGCGAACTTTACGGAGTGGTGCACGGCGCGACTGGCCGGCTGCTCTGGGGTGCGGCCCATGGACTCGGCTTTGGCGCCGGGCTTGGGTACGTTCTGCATCAATCTCAGGTGGTCGATCAGGAAAAATAGTCCCGGCACACCGCATCCAACAGGTGGGCTCGTGCGTATAGATGCGTGACAGCGGAGCTGTGCGCGGTTGAAATCTCTTTTCCCTGAAAATGCCGACCCAAAACAAGTCTCAATCCTACGACGCAATCATCATTGGTGGCGGGCCCTCCGGGACCTGCTCCGCGGCGATTCTGGCCGAATACGGCCACCGCGTGCTCATCCTGGAGCGAGAGAAATTTCCCCGCTACCATATCGGTGAATCCCTCATCCCTTTCACTTTTCAGCCGCTCCAGCGGATCGGTATGATTCCGAAGATGAAGGGTTCGGCTTTCGTCAAGAAGTACAGTGTCACCTTCGTACAACCCGATGGACGCCGCTCCCAGCCCTTTTACTTTTTCAACCGCTACGACCGTGAAACCGTCGCGCAAACCTGGCAGGTGCTGCGTTCGGAGTTCGATCAAATCATGCTGGATAACGCCCGGGAAAAGGGCGCCGAGGTGCGCGAGGAGACGACTGTTACGCGCACGTTGATGGAAGGTGACCGCGTCGTGGGCGTCGAGGCTAAGGACAAATCGGGCCAGACGTTCGAGGTCCGCGCGCCAATCACGCTCGATTGCACCGGCAAGGAGGCCTTTACCTCAAACCGCAACGGCTGGCGGATGAGCGATCCGTATCTCAACAAGGTTGCGGTCTGGACCTACTACAAGGATTCGAAGCGGGGCGTCGGCATCGACGAGGGAGACACGACGGTCGCATACGTGCCCGACAAGGGGTGGTTCTGGCATATCCCGCAGCACAATCGAATGACGAGCGTCGGCATCGTGGCTGAGGGGAAATATCTCTCCCGAGGTGGCGTCAAAGACCCGAAGACGATTTTCCACCGCGAAGTGGAGGAGAACCAATGGATCAAGGATCGCCTGTCGACCGGCGAGTCGACGGGTGAATACTTTATCACGAGTGAATACTCACGGCACTCGAAGTACTGCGCGGCCCCCGGCTTGGTTTTGGTCGGCGACGCGCTCGCGTTTCTCGATCCGGTATTCAGCAGCGGCGTGATGCTGGCGCTGAAAAGCGGACAGCTCGTGGGTGAAGCCGTTCATGAGGGATTGGTCGCGGGAGATCTGTCCCCGGCGCGCTTCGCCAATTACGGGGCGACGATTCGGGCCGGCGTGGAAAACATGCGCAAGCTGGTCTACGCGTTTTACGATCCCAAGTTTTCCTTCCGCGAGGTGATCGCGCGTTACCCGGACGCTGGCGGTGAAATCACCGACTGTTTGTCTGGCGACGTGAACAAGGACTTCACTCAACTCTGGAACCGCATCCGTGAGTTCGTACCGCTGCCCGATGATTTGCCCTATGGCGCTCCGTTGGAATCGAGCGCCGACGGCGGTAAGGCGTCCGCGATTTCCGCGGCCGGAAAATCGGGTTGAAACTTCGCGGGCGGCAGGGCAGGCAAGCGTCCGCCCACCCTGCCCTGAACCGAATGACCGCATTTCTTCGCATCGCATGCGTCACGGTGACGCTTGCGATCTCCACCGCCCGTGCCTCGGCCCAAGAGGCAACGCCCTACCCGGGACTGACCTTTCACGCGCCACCCAAGGCGCTGGCCAGTGGTGCCGCGACCGAGAACTGGCCGCACTTTCTCGGGCCGCATTTTGACGCCACCACCCAGGAGACCAAATTGCTCCGGCAGTGGCCCAAAGACGGGCCGGTGAAAGTTTGGGAAATGGCAACCGGCGACGGATACGCGTGCCCGGTCTTTGTCGCCGGTCGGATGGTTCACTTCCATCGCGTCGACGGCAAGGAGACCGTCGATTGCCTCGATCCCGAAACTGGAAAACGTTTCTGGCGCTTCGACTATCCCGTGGTCTACGAGGATCGCTACGGCTTTAATCCCGGGCCACGTTCCAGTGCGGTGATTGACGACGGGCGCGTCTACACTGTCGGCGTGACGGCGGTGATGCATTGCCTCGACTTGAAAACGGGGCGCGTCCTCTGGCGCCGTGATCTCCTTTCCGACTACAAGATTCCGCAGTACTTCTTTGGTTACGGCCCCACTCCCTTCGTCTGGAAGGACCGCCTCATCGTCAACGTCGGTGGCAAGGCCAAGGATGGGACCACTGGCACCTGCGTGGCCGCCTTTGACAAGCTCACGGGGAAAACACGGTGGGAAGTTGAAGACTCGTGGGGCGCCAGCTACGCGTCGCCGATCGTCGCCAAACTCCGGGGCCGCGATGTCGCGCTCGTCGTCGCCGCCGGCGAAAGCCGGCCAAGCGTAGGCGGTTTGATCACGCTCGATCCCGAGACCGGCCGGGTCTACGACCGGTTTCCATGGCGCGCCAAGGTCTACGAATCCGTCATCGCCGGCAGCCCAGTCGTCGTCAACGACCGGCAGGTCTACATCTCTGAGTGCTACGAAAAGGGCGGCGCGCTGCTCGAGTTCGACGAAAACCTGAAATCGAAGCAGCTCTGGACGCAGCGGGACTTCGGCCTGCATTGGATGATGCCGATGCAAATCGACGGGCACCTCTATGGCTTCGCCGGACGCAACCCGCCGGACACCGAGTTCCGTTGCCTGCAACTTGAAACCGGCAAGATCGTCTGGAGAGACGACACCCGGTTTGAGCAAGAAGGGCGTCTGAGCAGTTTCTTCCGGGCCAGCCTGCTGCGCGCCGACGGTCGTTATTTTTGTCTCGGGGAGGACGGCTTGATCGGCGAGTTTGAACTCACGCCGAAGGGGGCGGTGCTCAAGCAACGCGTCCGGCTTTTCGCCGCCACCTCATCGTGGACGCTGCCCGCGCTGCATCGTGGACTCCTTTACGTCGCCCAAAACACCCGCGACGGGCGCGAAGGCAAGGCGCCGCGAATCATCTGTTACGATTTCCGCGGCGAATAAGGCGGCGCAACAAGCTCACCGACCGATGCACCAGAGGTATTCCTGGCGCTCATCGCCTTTTTTCGCGCTTCTCAGGTAGAGACGATTGCCGCAGATCACGGGAGAAGCATAGGCTTCGTCTCCGAGTTGGTTTTGCGCGATCAGCTTGAAATGTTGGGGCGTGGCCTCGAACACCGAGGTTACGCCGCGGAGGCTCGTGGCGTAGATCGTTGTCCCCAGCATTACAGGTGACGCATAGAAATCCTTGTCGACCTTTTCGCGCCACAACTCATCGCCCGTGTCTGATTTCCAGCAAATTGCCTGGCCGTTGTCCAAGACGGCGTAGAGATGCCCGTCGCGCACGAGCATCGAAGGGACGTAGACCCGCGTGCCGTTTTGCCAGGCGATTTTTCCGGAGCCGTCCGCCTCCACTGCCGTCGTGTTGTTTTTGGGATACCCGCCACCGACAAAGACCCTCCGACCGTCGGTGACTGCCGTCACGACACATTCCTCGGTCGCCCCTTCGATTTCCCAAAGTTTCTTCCCGGTCGACGGCTCAAAACTCGAAACGAGGTTGCAGCCCGCGACCACCATCTGAACCCGCCCTGCCGCCGTGAGCACCGACGGCGAGGTGTAGTTCGGAGTTTTTGGCCGGTTCTGCTCCCAAACGATTTTTCCTGTGCGCCGGTCGAGTCCTGCCACCTTGCCGCCTGACTTGTGGTCGGCCGTCACGAGAACCAGCGTCCCTTGCAGGACGGGTGACGAGCCGAACCCCTGGTGGGTGGTGAAATCGCTCACGCGTTGCTGCCAGACAATCTTGCCCGAGAGGTCGAGCGCTGTCGTGTACACCGCCTTCTGGTTGAGGAAATTCACATACAGGAGCTCGCCGTCGCACGCCACCGAAGGAGACGCCTGCGAGGTGTTGCGATGTCCCGCGGTGTCGAGATTGCCGCGGTGCACCACGGTTTCCCACTGGAGTTTTCCGGTGGCGCGATCGAGGCAAAGCACCACCTGCTCCGCGGCGGCGATGTCGGCCGTGGTGAGGAAAACCTGATTCCCGACGAGGGTGGGAGAACTGTGCCCGCGTCCGCGGATGGCCGCCCTCCAGATCACGTTTTCCGTCTCGCTCCATTTTTCCGGCAAGGTCTGGCCGGTCGCGGCGTGCCCATCACCCGTGGGGCCCCGCCAGCCCGGCCAATCGCCGGCGGCCGCCGCCGATACTTCGCCGGATAACGCGCCGGCCAGAACCATCGCGGAAAACAAGAGAGAGAGGGATTTCATGGGGTGAGGCCGGAAGTTCCGCCGATTCCGGCGTGTCGTGCAAGCGCAAGGAACTTCCGACCGCCGTCGACACGAAAAAGCCATTTCCCTTTGACCACGAAACGCCCGGCGGCTGTGCTCCTCGCTCCCTCGATTGCGCAGGTTCTCCCATCTCCCCATGAAATTTTTCCAACACGGCGTGTGGCTGGCCCTCTCTCTGGCAGCTGTGGCCTCGAAGCCGGCTGCCGCCCAGGAATGGACGCGTTTCCGCGGCCCGAACGGAACCGGAATCAGCACGAGCACGGGCGTTCCCGTGACCTGGAACGAACCGGACTTCCGCTGGCGGGTCACGATTCCGGGCGACAGCCACTCCCAGCCGGTCATCTGGGGCGACCGGATTTTCCTCATGACGGCCACGCAGGCGGGCAAGGAACGCGCGCTGCTCTGCCTGAAGAAGACCGACGGCAAGGAAATGTGGAGCCGGCAATTCTCGCAGCCGACCCATCGTCCCGGAAACAAGAACTCGGGTTACGCCAACGGTTCTCCCGTCGTGGATCGGGAGCACGTCATCGCGTGTTTTGTCTCGAGCGAACACTTCTGGGTGCGTTCGTTTGACCACGCGGGCAATGAACTCTGGAGCCGCGACCTCGGCCTGTTCGAGTCGCAGCACGGCCACGGCGCTTCTCCCATCATTTTTGAAAACACGGTCATCGTGACCAACGATCAGGACGGCGAGAGCTTCGTCATCGCGCTCGATCTCAAATCCGGCAAGCCAGTGTGGAAGACCCCGCGCCGCGGAATCAAGGGTGGCACCGCGTACGGCACGCCCACCCTTCTCAATCGCCCCGGCTCCCCCACCGAACTCGTGCTCAGCGGACAAGGTCACGGCCTGTCCAGTCTCGATCCGCGAACCGGCGCGGCCAATTGGGAGGCTCCACTGTACGACAAACGCATGGTGGCGTCGCCGGTCGTGGCGGGTGATCTCGTCATCGGCAGCTGCGGTCAGGGCGGCGGCGCTGGCAATTTTCTCACGGCCGTGAAACTCGGCGGTCGTGGCGATGTCGCCAAGACCCACGCCGCTTACACACTCAACAAGGCTACGCCCTACGTGCCCACTCCGCTTTACCTCGACGGACGTGTTTACCTGATCAGCGACGCCGGGATCGCCACGGCCCTCGATGCCCCGAGCGGACGGGTGATCTGGAGCGAGCGCTTGGGCGCCGAGTTTTTCGGTTCCCCCGTGATCATCGACGGAAAGATCTACTGCCCGTCGACCAAGGGGGAGATGCTCGTCATCGCCACCGGCGATGCGTTCAAGCTCCTCGCCCGCAATCCACTCGGCGAAGGGAGCCACAGCTCACCGTGCGTCGACGGCGGGCGAATTTACATGAAAACGTTTACCCACCTCCTCTGCATCGGCGGCAAATGAAATCCCTCGCTCTATTCGCCGCCAGCCTCGTCATTGCCCTGCCCGCCTCCCGCGCCGCCGATTGGCCGACGCTCGGTGGGCCGGATCACAACATGGTTTCGCCAGAGAAAGGTCTGCCGGCGAACTGGGATGGCGGAGAGAAGAATCCCAAGAAAAACATCCGCTGGATCGGAGCGCTTGGCAAAGCGACCTTTGGCAATCCGGTGATCAGCGGTGGGCGTGTCTTCATCGGCACGGACAACGACGCGCCGGATTCCAACGAGCAGCGCGGCGTGGTGAAGTGCTTTTCGGAAAAGGACGGGAAACTTCTCTGGCGAGTGACCCACGAAAAGCTGCGCAATCCCGGGGAGGACGACGGCACCATCGGCGTCACCTCGACGCCCTGCGTCGCCGGCGAGCAGGTTTACTATGTGAGCAACCGCGGGGAGCTGGTCTGCCGGGCGGTGGCGGATGGCGCGCAGGTCTGGCTGCTCGACATGCGCGGGACGCTCGGCGCCAACCCCAATCAGGCGTCGGCCTCGTCGCCGCTCGTCGTGGGCGACCTGGTGTTTGTCGTCACGGGCAATGCGGCAGATTATAAGACCGGCAAGGTGAAGAATCCCACGGCGCCCAGCTTCATCGCGGTGGATCGCAAGACCGGCAAGGTGGCCTGGCAGGATAGTTCGCCGGGCGAACGCATCATCACCGGGCAGTGGGGCTCGCCCGGATACGGCGTCGTCGACGGCCAGGCGCAAGTGGCGTTTCCGGGCGGCGACGGCTGGCTCTACAGTTTTGAACCCGCCACCGGGAAGCTGCTTTGGAAATTCAACTGCAAGGCCCACGAGAAGCCGTCGGCCTCCGGCGACCCGGAGACGACGTTCCAATTGCTGGCCGCGCCGGTCTTCTCCGGGCACCGGGTGTTCGTTTCGATTGGCGAACCCGAAGCTGGATCGGGGCCCGGCGCGCTGCGCTGCATCGACGCCCGCCAAAAGGGTGACGTGACCAAGACCGCTGAGCTCTGGCGCCTCGGAGGGACCGACTTCAACGACAGCATCTCGATGGTCGCCGTCCAGGACGGGCTTCTTTATGCCGTGGATTCCCCTGGTTTCCTCAACTGCATCGAGGCGGAAACGGGCAAGCGCGTCTGGGTGCACGATCTCAAGGCCAACGTCTGGGGTTCGCCGCTGGTGGCGGACGGGAAGGTCTACGTTCAGATTGCCGATGGTGCCATCGTGATCTTCGCGACCGGCCGGGAGAAAAAGCTCCTCGCCACCAATGCGACTCTTTCCGACCTCGCCCACGGCACGCCCGTGGCGGCCAACGGTGTACTTTACCTCACCGGTCAGAAGCACCTCTACGCGGTCGCGCTGGAAAAATAGCAGCGGGAAACCTAGCGGTTGGGATTCACGCCCTCGACGATGAGGCGGATCGAATCGAGCCGCAGGCGCGCCTGCTCGATGGCGGTGCGGGTGTGTTCCAGTTGTTCCCGGGCAAGGTCGATTTCCTCCTGACGCACATGGTCGTTGATTTTTCGCAAATCAACGAGGCGCTGCCAGTCGGACGTCAACACGGTCTCCGCCCGGGCAGTCGCCGCCGCCTTCAGGCTCCGGGTTCGTTTCTCCGCATGTTCGGTCGCCGACCCGAGCATGGACTTCAGCAGGCCGATGTTGAAGCTGGGGCGCTCAAGGAAACGCTGAATCGTCGCATCGTCGAAGTCATCCGCCACCGACGCGGCGCTCCGCCCCTCCGTCAGGTCGTTGCCCCGTACGTCAACGAGCAGCCGCACGGGGATCGGGGCGAGAAACTGATCCACGTGCCAGCGCGAATCCGCCACGGTTTCCAGGACGAAGATGACCTCAAGCAGGAGGTTTGGCTTGTCCGAGGCGATGAAGCCGAACGCCGTTGTCCCGGATTTGGAATCGACCAACAGGTCAATCGCATCCTGCACGAGCGAGTGATCGGCGGAGATGAACCGGATATCTTCCCGGACGATGGCGCGCTTGCGATCAAACGTCGCCAGCATCCCCTCGGCCGGAATCGACGGAAACCCCTCGATATACGCGTGGCTCGGATCGAGAAAGACGTCGCCCTCCTCGTGGTCCTTGATCCGCACGCCGAAGTGGTCGAGGAGTTCGCCGAGAAGATTTTTCAGGAATTGATCCGCGTCCGCGGCACGCACGGCATCAATCACGCGGTCGGCCACTACGGGGTTGAACGAGTTGAGTTCGAGCAGACGATCGCGGCCCTTCCTTAATTTGAGCGAGAGCGCCTGTCGAAACTCCACCGTTTCGGCGACAAGGGCATCCAACTGCGTCCGACCGGCCCCTTCCCGACCGTCGCCGTAGGCTCCGGCGAGCGCGAGCAGCCGTGCCTTGAATGCTTCCTCGAAGTCATTGCCTCCGTGCAGCGGGGACTCGAAGGCGTCCAGCCCGCGGTGATACCACTCGACCACGCACTCCTCGCTGCTCCCGGTGACGTACGGTACGTGAATCCGAATCGTCTCCGTCTGACCGATGCGATCCAGCCGCCCGATGCGTTGCTCGATCAGTCCGGGATTGAGCGGCAGATCGAACAGGACGAGATGGTGGGCGAATTGAAAATTTCGCCCCTCGCTGCCAATTTCCGAACAAATCAGCAGCTGTGCGCCGTCCGCCTCGGCAAACCACGCGGCGTTGCGATCGCGCTGGACGAGCGACAGTCCTTCGTGAAAAAGCCCGGACTTCACCGCCATCTTCTCCTGCAGCGCGGCCTCGATCGCGGCAACTTTCCGCTGGGACCGGCAGATCAGGAGGACCTTCGCGGGGCGGTGCTGCTTGAGAAACGCCGCCAGCCAGTCGATCCGCGGATCCTCACGGAATGAATGGCGGATCGACGCCTCTTCGCCGGCCTCCTCGGCCTTCAACTCCCGTGCGATCCGGGCAAGCTGCGTTAGGTTGTTTTCGACGCTCAACGGCATCGGGCAGAATTTCCGCTTCGGAAATCCGCTCATCGCCGCCCGAGTGTTGCGAAACACCACCCGACCCGTCCCATGCTGATCGAGCAGGGTTCGCAGCAGGGCATCGCGCGCGCCTGGTTCGGCCCGCTCCAGCGCCCCGAGATGCTGCGCCAGCCGCTCCGGGTCTCGGTTGAAAATCTTTTTGAGCGTCGTCCGATCCTTCGGCTTCAACGGCTGCTGCTCGATGATTTTCTCCGCGATGCCGGCCACCAGACCGAACTTTTCGGATTCCCCGACGAAGGCGGCAAAATCCTCGTAGCGGTGAGGGTCGAGCAGCCGCAGTCGCGCGAAATGCCCCGCCTGTCCGAGTTGCGTCGGAGTGGCGGTCAGCAGCAAGAGCCCCGGACTGCACCGAGCCAGCCGTTCGACGACGCCGTACTCGGGGCTCACAGTCTCCGGCGACCACAGGAGGTGGTGCGCTTCGTCCACCACGACCATGTCCCACCCAGCCGCCACCGCCTGATCGCGCCGCGACTCGCTGCCGGACAAAAACGAAACGGCGCTCAGGACGAGTTGCGCAGCGAGAAACGGATTCTGTGCGGGATCACTCTGCTCGCAGGCCAGGCAACGCGCCTCGTCGTAGATGCTGAACCAGAGGTTGAATCGCCGTAATAATTCCACGAACCATTGATGCGTCAGCGACTCGGGCACGAGGACGAGCACGCGTCGCGCTTGTCCCACGGCAAGGAGACGTTGCAGAATGAGGCAGGCCTCGATCGTTTTTCCCAGGCCAACCTCATCCGCGAGCAACACCCGCGGGATTCGCCGGGCGGCGACTTCCTGCAAAATGTAGAACTGGTGCGGAAGTAATTCTAGCCGTCCCCCGAGGAAGCCCCGGACCTCCGACTGGCGGAAACGCGCCTGCGCCTGCAATGCCCGGTGGCGCAAGTCGAAGACCTCGCCGGGGTCAACCTGCCCAGCCATCAGCCGTTCATGCGGCAGACTTACGCTCGTCACATCCGAAATCTCGCTCTCCCGCACGCGTTTCCCCTGCCCCACGTAAACCAGGATGCCGCCGTCCGTCTCGACGGAATCAATCGTCAACGGCGTGCCGGCCCGAGTTTTGACGATTTCGCCAACCTGAAACTGCACGCGCTTCAGCACGGGCGTGCCGAGCGCATAGAGCCGCTTTTCCCCGGTGGCTGGAAACTCGATCGCAATGCGCCGCGCCGCCGCATCCACGCTCGCGACCAGGCCAAGCCCCAGTTCGGGCTCCCGTTCACTCATGCACCGTTGCCCTGCCACTCCGGGCGAAACCGTGGCGTTTGGCGGCGGCATCAGGTCGTCGTCGCAGCCTTCCCCGCGTAATAGGGCAGCAGTTGCTTCAAGTGACCCTGCACAATCGCACCAATCGTCTCCGCCGGGACCGAGCCCTTGTGCAGCTCAAACACCGCTACAATCAGCGCCAGTTCGATGTCCACCTTCCTGGCGCTTGTCGCCTTCATCGCCGTCACGATCTCCAGGGCCTTCCTTTCGGCCTTCTTGTAGTCGTTGAAATTTTCGTCGGTGGGCGTCGCCATGCCTCCATCGGTCGGACAATCACCGCGATCGTCAAGCCTGCGCTGGCCCACGCAGCGGCCCGTCGATCCGCGTCAACGCGTCCAGGCCACGTTTCCGACTGAAGCAAGCGGGATGCACGCCTGGAAAGGCCCGGGAATGGGATCGTAGTGCGTGACGTTCTTCCCGACCGGCTCGGAGGTGAAATAACCGAGCAGCGTCAGCTCCCTGAGCTGGTGGAAAAATGACTTCTCCTTGTCCTTCGATGCGTCGGCCACTCCCTTGAGCACGCTGTCTTGCATGGCCGGCTCCATCTGGGAAAATCCGCCCTTCGTTGTCGCCCGACACTTGGC
The DNA here is from genome assembly GCA_947474365.1 of Opitutia bacterium. Taxonomy (GTDB): domain Bacteria; phylum Verrucomicrobiota; class Verrucomicrobiia; order Opitutales; family Opitutaceae; genus ER46. Next base: position 46,534 of record CANJIU010000058.1, read on the forward strand.
GTCGATTTCGGCGAGACCGGCGGCAAACATTCTTTGCTCATCGGCCGCCAGGTAGCGGCCGTACATGAGGTCGATGAAAGCCGGCACGCCGACATCGATCGCGCCCGGCGTGTCCGTCCGCGGAATGATTCGCTCCGCCATCGCGCCGACAGCGTCAAATTGTGCTGTGCTCAGAAACGTCGGCTTCGCTCCCTTGCCCCCAGCGGGCTGGGCTTGGAGAACTCCGGCCAGAATGGAGGGCGAAATCGTCACCCCCAACAGGAGGGCGGCACGCTGAATGGCCTCGCGTCGAGAAATCAGGCGGGCGGCGGCGGCATCGTTGGAAAAGTTCATCGGTGGGTTCCTTCGCGCTCAGAGGTTCTTCTTTTTCATCTCGCTCACCGCGTGATCGCAGGCCCGCGCCGTCAGTGCCATGTAGGTGAGCGAGGGATTGACGCACGCAGACGACGTCATGCAGGCGCCGTCGGTCACGAAGACATTGGGCACGGCGTGGACCTGATTCCACTGGTTGAGAACCGAGGTCTTCGGGTCGCGGCCCATGCGCGCCGTGCCCATTTCGTGGATGCAAAGTCCGGGCGCACTCACGTCGTCGAACGGCGTGACCTCCTTCAATCCCGACGCCTCGAGCATTTCGACCGCGGCGGCCTTCATGTCCTTGCGCATCGCAAGCTCGTTGGCTTTCCAGTCGCAGTTGAACGTGACGGTCGGTTGTCCCCACTTGTCGCGCAGCGACTTGTTCAGCGAAAGCCGGTTTTCGTGGTACGGCAGGCATTCGCCCCACGCCCCGATGCCAAAACGCCACGGTCCCGGTGCGATCAAGTCCGCCTTCAGGCGTGAACCAAAATAGTTGAGCTCCTTGATCCCGCGCGTCCAATCCACGCGACTCGCACTCCCCTGATAGCCGAAGCCGCGTACATAATCCTTGCGCATCGACTCCTTGCTCACGTTCCGGAAACGCGGAATGTAGATGCCGTTCGGGCGGTTGCCGCGGTAGTAGCGGTCGCCGAACTCATCCGACATGCCCGTGGCGCCCACTTTGAAGTGATGGTCCATCAGGTTGTGCCCCAATTCGCCGCTGTCGTTGCCCAGCCCATGGGGAAAGCGCTCGGAAACGGAATTGAGCAGGATGAACGTCGAGGCCACCGCTGAGGCGCAGCAAAAAATCACCCGCGCGTAAAACTCGATGACTTCGTTCGTCTCCGCGTCGATGACGCGCACGCCGGTCGCCCGTCCGCTGTCCTTGTCGTAGATCAGTTGGTTGACGATCGAGAACGGCCGCAGCGTGAGGTTGCCCGTAGCATAGGCCGCCGGGAGCGTCGCGGCGTTGCTGCTGAAATAGGCGCCATAGGGGCAACCGCGAATGCAGCGATTGCGGGACTGACAGCTGCCGCGGCCGTTGTGCGGTTGCGTGAGATTCGCCGCGCGGCCGATTGTCATGACCCGCCCGGAAAAACGATCCGCGATCCGTTTGCGTAGTGCCTTCTCCAGACAGTTCATCTCCATCGGCGGGAGAAACTGGCCGTCGGGCAACTGCGGCAAATTTTCCTTCTGCCCGCTGATCCCCGCGAACCGCTCCGCGTAATCATACCAGGGCGCGAGGTCACGATAGCGAATCGGCCAGTCGGTCGCGATGCCTTCCTTGGCGTTGGCTTCAAAATCGAGGTCGCTCAGGCGATACGACTGACGTCCCCAGAGCAGCGAGCGGCCGCCGACGTGATAGCCACGCATCCAGTCGAAGCGTTTCTCCTCGGAATACGGGTTCTCGACGTCGTTGACGAACCAATGCGCGGACGCCGGATGCGTCGTATAGCCGGTGCGGTTTTGTTTTTCCTGCGTCGCGAGGCGGTCGTTCGAGATTTTCGTGCGCCCCTCGAACTCCCAGCTCTCCATCATCGCCGTCGGATAGTCGCCGTGCTTTACGTCGCGCCCACGCTCGAGCACGAGTGTCTTGAGTCCCTTCTCGCTCAGTTCCTTCGCCGCCCAGCCTCCGCTGATGCCGGAGCCGATGACAATCGCGTCGTAGGTGTTCTGTTGCTTGACGGTTCCGGGAAGGGCCATGGGGAAATCTGCCTGGCGGGTGGGTTGAACAGGGGAAGCCACTGCGGAGACCGCGGGGCACTCGTTTCAATGCTGCGATTCGTGAGATTGCAACCCGGACGTTGGAAAATTGCCGGCCGAAGTTAGCGCGCTCCCATCAAGGCGTTGATCTGCGCGTAGGCCATCGCACCGTCCGCGAGCGGTCCGGAAGCGCCGTGTTGCAGAAACGCCGAGGCGACAACGGCGGTTTTCCCGTAAAGCACCTCGGCGATCCCCGAACCGGCGCTGAGCCGCCGGACACCGAGGGCCGCCAATTCGGCCGCCGGTGGTAGGCCGGCCCGCGCCAGAATGTTGAGCGGGAGCCGCACCTTCGACGCGAGCTCTCGGATGGCCGCTCGGTCGGTGACACCGGGCACAAAGATTCCGCTGGCCCCGGCGGAACGGTACCGTTCCGCGCGGGCCAAGGTTTCCTCAAGCCGCCGCTCCGCCGGTACCGTGTTGCGCAGGTACGTGTCGGTGCGCGCATTCACGAACAAGTTCACCCCGGTCCGGTCTGCCGCCTGCCTTACTTTTTCAATCTTGGCACACAACAGGTCAGGGTGAGCGATGCCATCCTCCAGATTGATGCCGACGGCGCCCGCGTCGATGACCGCGGCGACCGTCTCGCCCACGGTTGTTGGATCGCCCGAGTATCCACCCTCGATGTCCACCGACAGTGGAACCCGAATCACCCGGGTGATGGCAGCGACCGTTTCAAGCAGGAATTTCACCGGCAGGCGATCGCCGTCCGCATAACCGTGCGACCACGCCACGGCGGCGCTGGTGGTGGCGATGGCCTTGGCTCCCAGGCTTTCGATCAGGCGGGCACTCCCGGCATCCCAAGCGTTGGCGAGCAGGAGAATGCCACTCGCGTGCAAGGCGTGAAATTGTTCGGCAGCCGAGGCGCGAGAGGTATTCATGGAAAATTGCCGGAGTTGACGCTTCGGCTCGGCAACGCTCACGCGCCGCGCACCCGGATTCGGCAGGTAAAGCTCCAGAGGCCCTTCACGTTTTGGATCTTGATCAGGACCTGATTCCGGCCCTTCTTCAGTCGGAGAGGAATCACGTCATCGTCGAGCTTGCTCGTCCGGGCAGTCCACTTGTCGTTCACCTGCTCGCCATTGAGCCAAAGTCGAAGTCCGTCGTCACTCCCGAGTCCCATCCACGCATCCGTTTCCTCGGGCGAATCGAATTCTGTCCACGCGTACCCAACGCAGTAGTCGTGCGTGCCGGATTCGCGGCCCTCGAGAAAATCAACCAATCCGTGGTCAGGCGTCACGCGCTTCCAGGTGAACTTTTCGCCATCCACCTCCTGCTTTTCCCCCGCGACCGGCCGGATGTTGGCGGCTCCGATCTCAGAAAACCAGTCGCTGTTGAAGGCGTTCATCTGCGACGCCGTTGATACCTTGTTTCCGCTGCTGGCCGTGACCGCCGATAGCATGACGGTACCATCCGGTCCGATCCGGTCGATCATGGAGAACACCTGCTCCGGAACCTTGATGGGTTTGAGCACCAGCCAGCTCTTGAGGGGAACGTCGACGCGGGCCTCACCCTTCACCCACGCCGCATCAGCCGCGAGCTTCGGATCGAGCGGGCCAATCTTGAGCTCATAACGGTAGGAGCCGGGCAACGCGGCACCTTGTTCGATGGCGGGCAGAAAATACGCGTTGGTGCGCAACGCCTCCGAGAGTGGCGCGGCGAGCGGCTGGGGAAAGTCCGAACTCGGCAGGATTTCCACCTGTGCGACTCCGCCATCCGCCTTGAGTTCGAATTTGGCCTCGATCCGCTTGACGCCCCGCTGCCGCAGGGCGTCGACGCGGAGTGGATCGATCAGGAGCATGGGTTCCGATTTTCCCTGGGCAAATTCGATCGGTCGGATGGCGCGCAGGTAATGGAGCCGATCGCGCGCCGCGCGCGGATTGTCCGGATTGATCTGCCAGAGGATGTCGCTTGCTCCGTCCACGAATCGCATCACCTCACCGACGTCGTTTGCGGGCCCGCCCAAGAGCGGAATACCCTCGCGCGTCATCAGAACCATCACAAACCCCTCCCCGGGGGCAAAGCGCGAGGTTATCTTCATTCCCGAAAGTTTTTCCGGGTCGATCACCAGCCAGGTCCGTGCACCGGGCAGCGATTTTAGATTTAGGTTCGCCTGCCGGTTGGCCCAGACCACGGTGGCAATCCGGCCGGGATAGACCCGTTGCACCCGGCTGATGAACGGCCCCAGGTTGTCCAAGAGGAAATACGGCGGCGCGGCGTCGGGATTGCGCCGGCCTCCGAATAACACAATCAACAATTCCGGCTCGGGAGTGGCGGTGAAATCGAAGGCCTTGAGTTGTCCCCGATCCGAAATTTGCAGTCGTCCCACCATCTCACCGGACGCCTGGCCCTTTGCCTCGCTCCAACGCAGAGCTCGCGCCGGACGGCTCGCAATCGCCTGATAAAAACGCACGCAATCCTCGGCCGATAGCGCCCGCATCGGTAAAAACTTGCTTGAAACCGAGCCGGTGCGAAACATCGCCAGCGGTCCGAGCGCCTCGACCGGCTCGCCCTTAAATGTCGCCCCTTTGCCGTCTTTCCATTCCGGCGTCGCACCCGCCGCCGGATCGGCGAACAGGACCGTCGCAAGGAGAATGGAGGAAAGGAATCGCCGGAACAACAGCATGGGAAGCAGAAGCTCCCGACTACCGACCACCGTGGAGCTGTCAATCCGGAGCAACGTTCACCGCTCCGTCGGGCCTTGGGTCATGCGCGCAGCCGGAGCGCTCGGGCCTCCCGTCGGCACCGGAGGCGCGTCAAACACCGTGTTGCCGAAATCGATTCTGTAGACCATCCCTTCGTAGCCGACGACGTAGAGATCGCCGCGTTCGTCAGTGCCAAACGAAGCGACGCCTTCCGGAGAGACGGCGAGCTGCGCGACCGACTGCAAAGCGCGCCCCTCTTGCTTCAGGCCCCAGATTAAGTGCGAGGTGAAATCACCACAGACATATACCCCGTAAAACGACGATTTCGGATCGCCGCGGTAAACCAAGCCTCCGGTCACGGAGTTCCCGAATTTGCGCCGATACGCGAAAACCGGCGCGACGTAGCTCGCCCCAGGCTGGCGGCGAAGATTCGAAAAGGGCTCGAATCCCTCAAACACATTCCAGCCGTGATTCTCGCCCTGCCGCACGATCGCGACCTCTTCCACCCGATCCTGCCCGACGTCCCCCACCCAGAGGTCACCCGTGACCCAGTCGAAGGAAAAGCGCCACGGCTCACGAAATCCCACCGCCCAAATCTCCGGGCGGGCGCCTGACCGATCGCGAAACGGATTGGTCGCCGGAATCCCATAAGGAACTTCGCCCTCGGTTCGATCGACGTCGATCCGAAGGATCTTCCCGAGGTGCAGCGCCAGGTCCTGCCCGTGTCCCTCCGGATCCTGCTGCGGCCCCGTGTCACCCATCCCCAGATACAGAAAACCATCCGGACCAAATGCAATGCAGCCGCCGGTGTGATTTTCGGTGACGCAGGGGATGCCGAGAATGCGGCGCGACGGCATTCCGGAATCACTCTTGAAATCGGCCGCGACGCGACGCTCCACCACCACCGTCTCCATCCGGCCAGCAACCATCACCTGATGTTTGAGGTAATATTTTCGATTCTCGCGGAATTTCGGATGAAACGCCATGCCGAGCAGTCCGTTTGGTCCTCGCTGGCAGTAAACCTCGGCGGAGAGATCGAGAAAAAGTTCCTTCGTATCCCCTTCGGAGTGCTTTCCAATGCGCCAGATTTTTCCCGACTGATGAACTGCCAGGAAATCGTTCGCTCTCCCCGGAATCTGGCCGAACCAAACCAACCCCAGCCGGACATCACCTGGCTTTTTCCGGACCGTCGCCGGTAACCGCAAGTCCTCCCGGAAAAACGGACGCAGGGTAACCGGGCGTGCCAGTTCGGGAATCACCTCGGGCCGTCCGCGATTGGCCATCAGCGAAGCCGCCGGCTGCTTCAGGGTCGCGAGGTACTCGACGAGGTCAGTGAACTCCTGCAGCGAAAGTCCGGACTGTAATCCTTCCGGCATCAGGGAAAGCGGACTCACTTCCTGCGACTTGATCTCCGCGGTCGCGACGCGGATCGTGCTGCCGTCCGCCGCCATCAACTCCGTCGACGTCGCATTCGCCTGTTTGACGATGCCGTAGTGTTTTTCACCGGCGCGAGTCTCGATCAGCGTGGCGCCGTAGCCGACCGCGATGACGGCAGACGGCTCAAGGATGGCGGCAATCAATTCACGCCGTGGAAAGCGGTCGCCGGCCGCGAATAAATCGGGGCCGGCCTTCGTGGCGCTGCCATCCACCGAATGACAGTTCGCACAGCCAAGCCGGTCGGGCGCAAAGAAAAGCTCCCGGCCGCGCGCCGCGTCGCCGTCGCGCTTCAGCGCGTAGTCGCGGTAGGCGGAGGGGGAGGACGGCGCCCTTTCCGCCGCAGTCCCGGCCGTCGCAGCGGCGAGCGCAATCCCGGCGAGAAATTTCCAATCGTTTATCATCGTCAGTCGCCTTTTTTTTCGCGATTGCGCGGATGAAACTTGGCGTGATGGTCAACCAATCGCTGCGGCTCGACTGCCGTGTAAATTTGAGTCGTGGAAATGCTGGCGTGACCGAGCATCTCTTGGATGGCGCGCAAATCGGCCCCGCCCGTCAACAGATGGGTGGCGAACGAATGGCGGAGGGCATGCGGCTTCACGTTCTTCGCTATTCCGGCGCGTTTCGCCTGGGCCTTCACAATCATCCACAGCGCCACGCGCGAAAGCGCCTTCCCGCGGTGATTGAGGAAAAACTGGGAGCCCGTGTGTGGCCGGACAAGATGCGGGCGCCCGGAGCTGAGATAGGTCGCGAGCGCATCGCACGCCTTGCCCCCGATCGGGACCATGCGCTCCTTCGCTCCCTTGCCGAAGACCCGCAAGAATCCCTGTTGCAGGTCAACCTGCTGCAGCATCAGGCCCGCGAGTTCAGAAACCCGGAGTCCGCTCGAATAAAACAATTCCAACAGCGCCCGATCCCGCAGCGCGCGCGGCCCACCGCCGCTGGGCGCCACCATCAATCGCGCGACTTCGTCTTCCGAGAGGGTCGCGGGCATCTTCCGCCGCGCCTTGGGCCCAATCAGCAGCGCACTGAAGTCGTCACTGCGGATGCGTTCGCGCACCAGGAAACGCGCCAGCGCGCGCAGCGCCGCCAGCTTGCGGGCCAGGCTTGCAACGGAATAGCGCGCGGATGAGAGCGAGTGAACCCATTCGGCCGCCTGCGATCCGGTCACCCCCCGCCAGTCAGCTGCTCCCCGCTGCAGGGCGAATTTGGCCGCCTGATCGAGATCTCTCCGGTAGGCCGCGACCGTGTGCTTCGACAGACCGCGCTCCAGGCTGATAAAACTGAGAAAGGCCTCGATGTCGGTCGCAAAGGCCGCCGGCGCCCGGCTATGATCATCCCGCATGGCCAAAACAAAAGACGCCGCGGCAGGGCGGCGTCGATCTCAATTCGCGGGTTGCCTCCGGCTCAGTACGAGCGGCGGCGCGGCGGCGGCACGTAGTTGGAGTTCGTCTCCTTCATCCGGAATGTGATCCGCGCCTTTTCGAGGTCATACGGACTCATCTCCATCTTCACCATGTCGCCGGCGGCAATCTTGATGAAGTTTTTCCGGAGCTTGCCGGAGATGTGGGCGAGCACCACGTGCCCGTTCGAGAGTTGCACCTTGAACATCGTGCCGGGAAGAACGGCGACGACCTTGCCCTCCACTTCAATCGCGTTGTTATCAAGAGACATGGTTAACGCGGTGTTGGCTCGCTGGACGGTTGGTCATAGATTCGTTCGTCAAAAGCACCTTGTAAGGCAGATAGAGGCGGCCTTAGTCAAGGTTTCCCGCCATCGACCGTGAACATGCCCGACTCCTCCGCCGCTCCCCCGCCCTGCCCGTTCGACAAGCGGTTTCCTTCCCAACTCGTCCGCGACGACGTCTTTTACATGAGTTTGGCCTTCAATCAGGCCATCGATGCCTGGCGGCAGGACGAGGTGCCGATCGGCGCCATCATCGAAATCGGAGGCGAGGTCGTCGGTGCGGCGCATAACACGGTCGAAAGTTCGCGCGACCCCACCGCCCATGCGGAGATGCTCGCGCTCACCCAGGCGGCCGCCAAACTCGGCGACTGGCGACTCGAGGGCGCCACCGTCTTCGTGACCAAGGAGCCCTGTCCCATGTGTTCGGGCGCGATGCTGATGTCGCGCGTGCGCCGCGTATGCTACGCCGTGCCGGACCCCAAGATGGGCTGCCTTGGTGGCGCGACCAATCTGAACGACCTGCCGCGCGTCAACCACCATCTCGAATTGACGGCCGGTGGTGTCCTGGAAGGCGAATGCCGCGACTTGCTGCAGACATTCTTCCGCCTCAAGCGGGCCGAGGACTGAGCCGGGAGCAGGCGCATCTCGCCCGCGCTCCCCGTCCGCTTTCCTATTTCGCGGCTCGCACGACTGGCTGAACCCATGCCGTTTCGAACTCGCCAGCGACACTGCCGTTTTCCTTCGGTTTCGAAGATGCGATTTTTGCGCGCACGTAAATCTCGTCGCCCTTGAACGTGTAGGACGCCCGCGTTCCCTTCACTTCCGCCAGGACTGCGCCGACCTCCTTGCTGTAACGCCGGTGCGGCAACGTCCGCCGCGGCGGCACCTCATCAGTCGGTTGCGCGATCACCTGGCTCGTCTGATTGAAACCCGTCCGCGTACCGATGAATTGCGTCGTGTAGCTGACTCCCGGTTCGCCGTGGATTTCAACGGCGAGACCAGTCGGACTGCGCTTCACGTCGTCCAAGGTAACCCCGGAACTCGCGTAAAAATCCCCCTCCTCCATTGCCAGCACGATTGCCTCCGGCGTCAGGTGCCGGGCGCGCACCATGATCCAACCGCGACCGCTGTTGCTCTTGCCCACGCCAATCGCGTGGTAGTTGTGCGAATCGTCGACGCCCACACCGTACACGACGCCAAAGTTTAGCTGGGCCAGGCGAAACGCGAGCATCGCATCCCACATCGCGTCCATGCTGAGCCGCGTCGCATCGCCCGCGTTTTCCACCCCGGGGTGACCGTTGTAGACTTCAAAGAAACGCTCCCGCTTCACCCTCATCAACTCCTCCACCGTGATGCCCCAGCGGAAATTCGGGTGGTTGATGTGCGCCACCATCGGCTGCCCGGTCTTTTCCCGCTGCGCCGCAACGTCCTCGAGCGTACGTTCCATCACCTCCTGCGCCGTTTCGGCCTTGTGCGGTTTGATGTAGTCCCGCGGGTTGGTGAGGTTGATGTGCACCGGGCCAGTTCGCTCCGGCAGCGTCTCGGTTTTCGCCAACGTCCAACTTCCCGTGATCTCCTCGCTGGGAATCATCAGGAACCGGCCCGACTCCTCCAGCAGCGCCCGATATTCGGCCAGCGGTTTCAATCGCACTTCCTTTTTTGCGGCGGTCTGCCGCTGCTCAACCCAGTCAGCCCCAAACCGCTCCAGATATTTTTTCAGGACCGCGCCGCCGCCGCGCTGGATCACCTCACCCTTCAGGGAAACGGGCTGCTTGATTTCAAACCAACGCGTACCCTCCTGCAGGACGTTGTGATCGGAAAGCGCGAGGAAATGATAGCCCTGTCGCTTGTACCAGTCTGCGATCATCTCCGGATAATCGTCGCCATCGCTCCAGAGCGAATGCGTATGCAGGTTGCCCTTGAACCAGCGTGCCTCTTCCTGCGCCGCTGAGACCGGCGCGCCTTTGAGCGCAGCCAGGGCGGCAAACAAGAGGCAGGCGACAAACCGAGGTGAATCTTGCACGAAGGGAGACATGGTAAATTTCAGGCCGGCACGCTGATCATCGCTTTCAGCACCTTCGGGTTTCCGGCAATCTCCGCAGGGAAAACCCCCGGTGTCTCGACGAGCGCGAAGCGATGGGTGATCCAGGGATTGGTGTCGATGCGACCTGCTTCCACCAGTCGGATGATTTCGCGAAACGTGCCGGCGGTCGCATTGCGACTGGCACAGAGCGTGAGTTCGCGGCGATGGAGGTTGGGGTCGCTGAAAGTGATTTCGCCCTGGACGATGCCCACAAAAACGATTCGCCCACCATGCGCCGCCAGGTCGAACGTGGCTGTCATCGACTTCGCATTGCCGGTGGCGTCGATTACAATCGTCGGCAGATCTCCTCCGCCGATTGCCCGCAACCTATCGACTGCGTCCGGCGCCGCGACCACGGTGTGCGGGACCTTGAGTTGTTCCCGGGCGAACGCCAACCGCGACTCGCTTACATCCATCACCGCGAGGTTTGCACCCGTAAGCAGCGCAAACTGCAGCACGCTCAAACCGATCGGCCCCGCCCCGATCACGAGCACAAAGTCATCGGAACGAATCTCGGCGCGTTCCACCGCGTGCGCCCCGATGCCGAGCGTCTCCACCAACGCCAGTTGATCGTAGCCGAGCACGGCGGAGCGATGCAGTTTGGACGCGGGGATGGCAATAAACGGACGCATCCCGCCATCGGTGTGCACGCCAAGGCATTTGAGAGTGGTACAGCAATTGGTCTTCCCCCGTCGACAGGCGACACAGCGCCCGCACGTCAGGTACGGTTCAACCGAGCAGCGGTCGCCAACCTTTAGCCCATTCGGCTCATCTCCGGGGTCAACAACCTCGACGCCGAGTTCATGCCCGAGAATCCGCGGATAATCAAAAAAGGGCTGTCGTCCTGCAAAGGCGTGCAGGTCGGTGCCACAGACGCCAATCCGATGCACGCGTACGAGCGCATCGCCCCGTTGCAATACGGGCTCCGGGCCGTCGGCGGCCACAAAGTGACCGGGTCGCTCAAGTGAAATTTGCAGCATGGTGGGCCTGCGCAGCCTCGACTCTCCCTGCATGAGATTCCAGCGAAAACGATCGTCGTTTCCGCTGAGCGCAAATCGCGAAGGAGGCGCCTTCATGGTTCTTCGCGCCATCGAAAAATGCGCGGTCGCGCCGCGTAATGAGGTTTTTGTGGATACGTTGATCGGAAACGGCAGCTCGGAATCGGCGGGAAAGGGAGCCGGTGGCGAATTCTGTCCACCGGCTCCGTCAGTTCCGCTTTACCCCGGGGAGTTCATGCGTGCGTGTGCGATCGGATGATCACGCGTGCCAGGTTTCCGAACGCGTCCGTTCATGTCCCGGACGGTCCTTCGCCTCGGCCTCGATCGTCAGCGTCTGGTCGACCGGCGCGACCGTCGTCGCGTGGTACACCCAGGTGCCGTCGACATTGGCCGCGAGCCCC
>CANJIU010000059.1 GCA_947474365.1 Opitutia bacterium
CAAGTTCGACCGGCGTAACGAAAGCCGCGCGCGGAGCGCACGGCCCACCTTTTGGTTTCCATTCCGTCGAGGGAGAATCGATTCAACTGCATGGACACGGCTTAGCTCTCGACTGCATGGTTGGCTGAGGTGGAGCGACGCCGTGGCCCCGCCTTCCTTGATGGGGACGGTCCGCCTGGGCATCGGCCTGGATTTTGATTGGGAACGGCGTCGAAGGCGCCCCGTCCGGGGCGCGGATCCGTGTCAAGAGTCCGGAAAACCTGCCGGAGACATCACCCGGAGGCCACTGGGAGTTACTACGGCAGCACCGGGGAGTTACCCCGAATTCTCATTGCTCCATCATGGGTGAGTGATAGGTGGATCATTGGTGGATGAAAATCCCACCCCGACTCCATCCCCATGGCTTCCTTGTCGCCCAGCGCCTCTACTCATCTTCGCCATCTTCGCGGGCGGGTGGGCGACGTCATCTACAAGTGGTACGGCGACCGCGTGGTGATTACGAAGGTTCCGAAACTCTCCAAGAAAAAACCGTCGGCGAAAAAACGCGCCTCGTGCGATCACTTTGCGCTCGCTTCGAAGTACGCGGAACGGGCGCGCAAGGATCCGGCGTTGTGGGCCGTCTATACGGCGGCGGCCAAACTGCGCCGCATTCCGCCGCGCGCCATGGCGATCGCCGACTTTCGCTCCCGGCCGAAGATCGATCAGCTGAGTTCGCATCTGTTTGAGCCGAAGCTCGCGGTGTCGGTGAGTGTCATCGAGGCGTTTCCGGGAAAGATCGTCGCGGTCAATGTCGCGTTGCGCCAGGCGGAGGGCGCCCAGTTGTTCTCGGCCCCGGCCAAACGCAGCGGCAAGCGCTCGTGGGACGTTGAATTCGGCCCGGTCAAGCGGGGCGTGCCCGTGGTCATCGAGGTAAAGGCGGCGGATCGGCTCGGCCAGACGGCGCAGGCGCGCTTCTCGATCCGGACCGGCGATCCTACGGCGGCGCGGTTGCCGGATCCCGCGCAACGCTGATTCTCGGCCCGGGCGAAATCGCCGCCCGTCGCATCCTGAAACGCGTGCCCGCCTTTGGGCGCCCTCGCGTCACCCGCTGCACCGGCGCACACGTTTCCGTTGCCGGCAATCAAAGCGGATTCAACCGCGAGACCCGCGGGACGGGAGTGCAGCGGCGGCAAATCAGGGCGCGAGGCCAAACCCCTCGATCGGAAACGCCGACACCTCGAGGTCCTCTTTGTTGGTCGCGTAAATCACCCACAGTTTTCCCCCGTGCTCAATCGCGTGAGAGTACTGGAAACTGTGCGCCCCCTTCGCTCCACCCTTGTGTCGCAGCGCCGGTGCGTTCTTCCGCAACGCCCGCGGTTCTGAAAATGTCCACCCGTCGCGACTGAACGTGATCGCCAGCGGATCGCGGACGTTGGCACCCGTCGCCTTGGGGTTGCTGATCAGATAATACCAGCCGTTGGAGAGCCGGCCCGCCATGTTCTTGCTCAACGCGTCGGGATAATTGGTCTTCACCGGAATCGTCCACGTGCTCCCGGCGTCGAAGCTCACCGCATGATACAGCCGCCGCGTGTACCCCTGATCGCGGATGATCAGGTGCACGGCGCCCTCCGGATCGACGTAGGCGCTCGTCTCGCTCAGCCGGTAGTCGGGAAACGGACCGGGCACCCGGGTGACGTTCCAGCGGTCCGCGCCGGCCGGCGACCACGCGGTGTAGAAATACGCCCGGCTGTCGCGCCACACGAAAAAATCGCGCTCCGCCACCCGCAGCGGCGGGAAATACACCACGCTGTTTTCCGCCACGACACGGTCCTCGGTCCACGCCGTTCCGTTCCACACAAAACGCACCAGTCGCGCATGCGCCCACGGCCCGCCCGGCGGTGCGTTGCCCTGGTTCAGCGAACCGAGAGCGAGCAACCGTCCGCCCTCGACGTACACGCCGCTCGCCATCCACCGCCAGGGTCCGCTTTCGCCGTCAGGATCGGGCGCGAGCACGCGCGCTTCGCTCCACGTCAGCCCGTCGACGCTCGTGGCGTAACGAATGATCTGGCTGCTGCTGTCCTCGTCGACGCGCCCCGACGACCACACCGCCCAGAACTTTCCGTCGTGATGCGCGATGAACGAATGCAGGTTGAACTGCCAGCCGCCCGGCTCCGCGCGGTAAACCATCGCCGTCGTGCCTTTCGCCTCCGGTAGATCCATCGGCGATGCCAGCAGCCGCGGATCGGCGAGCAGCCGCGCCGGATCGTGCCGCGATCCCTTCGGCAGTTCCGCCCACGGCGTGGACCGGCTCAACAGCGCCCGGCGCAACGGCGCCTCCAGCGCCGTTCCATCAAGCGCGACGGCTTCGACGCCTTCGGTCCGCAGGAAGTCGGCGGGCGGCGCACACCAGACCACGGAAAGGTTGCGTGCCTTCAGCCGGCGCACGACGGACTGCCACGCCGCCACGTCCGCGGTCGACGCCATTTGCCGGGCCGAGGGTCCGATTACGGCGGCGTGCCACGTCCGCGCCGCAAGCCAGCCGTCGAGAGCCGCCTCCGTCACCGGCTGCGTCGGCCGGAAAAACGCCGCCTCATCCGTCCAGCGGGCCTGCATTTTTTGCGCGACCTCGGCCGTGAGCAAATCCCCCGCGAGCAGCACCGCCACGCGGTTGCGCGTCTCGGTGGCGTCACTCACGAGGCCCTTCGGTGCGCCGGACTGCGCCGCCGGCAGCGACGCGCAGGGCAGCCAGCCGCCGCTGACCAGAATCAGGACGCGGACCACATGTTTCCAGTTTATCATAAATCTTCGCCACCCCGTCGTCGCGTCCACACGGTCAGATCGGCCAGGTCGCGCGGCTTCACCGGCAACACCGTGGCCGCAAACGCGCACGTCGCAAACATCACGACGTTGCCGAGGATCGACGTGTAGTAGGAGCTGAAAACCCGCGGCACCACGCCGGCCTGCGCGAGCGTGGAATAGAGCGTGAACGCCACCGTGGCGCCGATGCCCACCAGGACGCTGCGCGCATCCCCGGCACGCGTCAGGATGCCGAAAAGAAACGCGCCCGAGATCCCGCCGCCGACCAGGGCCAGCAGGATGATCGACATCTCCATGATCGTCGCTGCGCTGGAGCGGTGGAGCAGCCACGCCCCGCCGGCCATCGCAACCGCCAGCGCAAGCGACGCCCGGCGGCTCGCGCGCAGATAGTGCGCATCATCACGATCCCGCGCGAAGTAGAGCCGGTAGATGTCGTTCACCCACACCATGCCGGACGAATTGATGCTGCCGCTCAACGACCCCATCGCCGCCGCGAGCGCCGCCGACACCACGAGTCCGGCCAGGCCGGGCGGCAGCACCGTCACGATGAAATGCGGCAGGATGTCCTCGGCCTTGCGCGTGCCCCCGAGCACCGCCGTCGCGACCTCCGAGGGGAAATGCTGGAAATACACCCACAGGCAGGTGCCGAGAAACATGAACGTCGTCCAGATCGGCAGCGCCCCGAGGCCGAGCACAATCATCGACTTTCGCGCCTCGCGGGCCGACTTCGCCGAACACCAGCGTTGCACCGTGTCCTGGTCGAGCTGGCCGGCGATGTACTGCGCCACGCCCACCAGCACGAGCATCAGTGCCGTTTTCTCCGTCAGCGAGACGCCCGCCGCCACCGGCTCCAGCAATCCGGTCCGCGGGTTCAGATCCTGGAACGAGATCTTCCCGGCCGCCAACGCCTCGGCCAGCACCTGCCCAAGTCCGCCCGGCAGGGCGTGTGCGATCACCGCGATGCAGGCCAGAGCTCCCGTCAGCAACACGATCGTCTGCATCACGTCCGTCCACACCACCGCTTCGAAGCCGCCCTTCACGGTGTAGAGCGCCGTGATGCCCGCCGCCCCGACAATGCACAGCGGCGTCGACAGGCCGCTCAGCGACGCCAGCAGCACGGACAGCAGATACGTGATCGTCGCCGTGCGCACCAGTTGGGCGAACAGATACACGACCGCCGCATACACCGCCACCGACGGCCCGAAGCGCAGCGACAGGTAGTGGTATGCCGAGCGGATGCGGCCGCTGCGGAAAAACGGGATGAACACGAGGCCGGCCAGCGTGACCACGAACGGAAACGCCAGGTTGGGCAGCAGCCGCACCCAGGCAGTTTTGAAACTGTCCGCCGGATACGCGATGAACGTCACCGAGCTGATGGTGGAGCCGATGAAGCTGAGTCCGACGGCCCAGCCCGGGAAATTCCGCGCTCCGAGGAAGTAACGTTCCGTCGTTCCCTGCCGGCGCGAAAACCGCCACCCGAGTCCGAGCACCGCGGCGAAATAGAGGACGACCACGACGGCGTCGATCGGATGCAGATTCACAGCGGGGCGCGGAGCGATGCGTCGATTACGAGACGCCGGCCGGCGTGTGATCGAACACCGGATCCGGCCGGTCCCACAACGGACCATGGTCCGGTCCCGCGGCCATGTAACCGATCTGGCCGCGCACCCATTCGCCGGGAATCGCCGTCACGTCGGCGCCGCGCCGCACTGCCTCGGCCGCCGCGATGCCAGCCGCTTCGCCGATTCCGTGCATCGTCGCCATCACGCGCACGGCGGCCGCCGCCTCGTGCGTGGCCGCCAGGGCCCGGCACGCCACCAGCAGATTCGGGCACTCGGGCGAGATTAGGCTGCGAAACGGCGCCTCATACCAATCGCCCGGCGGCGGCCCGAAATTCGGCTTCACCGCCCCACGGCCGTTGGCCTGCTGGTGCACGTCCTGCGCGCCGGTGGGGTTGTGGATGTCGATGAAGTAACACGAGCGGGTGACACCGTCGGGAAATTTCCGCGCCGCCACGATGTCAGCCATCGTCATCGTATAGGCGCCATGGATGTGCCGCGTCTCGCGCACGCCCACCTGCGTCGCCACTTTTTCAATATACGCCTTCCGAAAATACGGCACCGCGCGCACCAGCCACTCGCCGATGAGATACGCCTGGCGCCGACCCTCCATTTCCGCCGTCGAGAGGTCTTCCGCGGAAAGGCCCGAAACGCGGTTGATTCGCGTCATGTTGAAATGCAGCACGCCCGGGCGCGGATAGTCGTAGAAGTGGACGAAGTTCCGGTACGGGTAGTGCAGCTCGCCCGCGGCGATCGCACGCTGGAAATACGGCTCCACCAGTGCCCGGGCCTTCCGCATCGTGCCGGCGGCAATCATCTCCGCCTTGTCGACGTTCGCCATCCGGAAGCTCACAGTCATCGCCTGCGTCAGCCCGTCCTCCGCCCGGCCGACGTCGAACGCGCAGCCTGCCTGGGCCGTCAGATCCGCGTCGCCCGAGCAGTCGATGAAGTTCGCCGCCGCAAACCGCTCCACGCCGCCCTTCGAGAGCACGCGCAGCGCGGTGATTCGCGCGCCGTTCTTTTCCACTCCGCAGAGAAAGCTGTGATACCGCACCGTCACACCCGCCGCGAGCAGCGCGGCATCGTAGACGGACTTGAGCAATTCCTCGTCGAACGCCGAGGGCGACAGCGCGGAGCCGAAGCCGCCGCGGCGGTGCAGTTCCTGCGCGACTTCGCCGAAGACTCCGCCGATGAGCGAGCCGCGCCGTCCGGTCGCGGGATCGCGGTATTCGTGGCCCGCCCACGGGTTCACGAGCGCCGCGGTCGCCATGCCGCCGCAGAAACCGTAGCGCTCGATCAGCAGCGTGCGCGCGCCGCCGCGCGCGGCGGCCAGCGCCGCCGCGACGCCCGAGGGGCCGCCGCCGCAGACGATCACGTCGAAGGCTGAGGTTGCGGATGACATCGACATATCGACGATCAAAACCGCCCGCTCACACCGATGTTGAGCCGCATGCCGTAAACTTCCGCCATGGTGACCCGGCTTTTGTCATGATTCGAGTACCAGGACTCCCATTGGTTGAAGGCGTTCACGACATCGAAAAAGACCGTGGCCCACCGCGCCGCCTTGTATTGCACGTTGAAGTCCCACGTCTCCACGCCCGAGGTGCGGACCCGTTGGTCGGGATTGGCGGCATACGATTGCAGATAGCCCGCCTTGAAGTTGTACGACACGCGCGCCTCCAGTCGCTGGTAGCTGCCGGAGAGACCGAGGTTCGCACTCTTCGGCACAAAGCGGACGAGCTCCTCCGCTCCCGAGGCGTAGGAGCCGCTGGTCTTGATCTGCGTGTAGTTGGCGTTCAGGGCGAGCGTGTTGAAGGGTTTGGGCAGCTCGACGAACTGGTGCATGAAATTCAATTCAAACCCTTTCACGCTCGCGTTGCCCGAGTTGGTCGTCGTGTTCAGATCGAAGCCCTCGTACTGCCCGTTGAAGCCGTTGTTCGCCCCGCGCCCGATCACGTCGGTCTGCCGCGCCAGAAAATCGCTGATGCGCTTGTCAAAATAACCCGCCGACACGACCCCGGCCGCCTTGCTGTAATACTCGGCCGAAGCGTCGTAATTCCGGCTGTACTGCGGCTTCAGTTTGGGCGTGGTCTGCTGCACCGTGCCGAGTCCGGTCGTCTGGTTGTAGGTGACCACCGTCGCGGGATAGATATCCTGAAAGCCCGCGCGCCCCTCACTCGTCGAGTAGCTCGTGCGGAGGACGAGATTGCGCACCGGTTCGTAGCGCGCGTGCAGGCTCGGGAAGTAGTTGCGGTACTCACCCGTCGCGCTCAGGCGCGTTACCGTCGGATTCCGCGGATCACGGTTCTGCCCGGTCGTATCCACGTTGGACTGCTCGCCACGCACGCCGCCGACCAGCCGCAGCCCGCCGAGCTGGGCCGTGCCCATGACGTACGCCGCCGAGACGTTTTCCGTCAGTTCGCTGAATTGCGGTCCCTGGGATACGGTCGTGCCGCTCTCCCGGAACCACGTGGGATGATCGAGGAAAAACTTCATGAACGCGGGATAGTCGAGCGTGTCGCGTCGCGGGTACCGGTTGTTCATCACGCCGTAGCCGGGCCCCGGAACGACGAACTGGGCGAGGTTGTCGTCGTTCACACCGGTGGCCGGGTTGCGGCCCGCCACACCGTCGGCGCCGACGTAATTCCACGTCGGCGAATACGGTGCCTGGGTGCGGTATTCCCGCTGCCAGTTGAACCCGGACTTGAATTTGAAGGTCGCCGCGGTGCTCACGAATTTTTTCTCGTAGTCCGCCCGGAGGGCGGTGATGGCGTCGTGATTCGCATTGGCGCTCAGGGTGCGCGTGGCCGTAAACGCGGTGAAGTCCGTGCCGGCGGCGAGGTTCGGCCCGTAGGTCTGCCGATAGTCGGGCCGGTAGAGGTCGGCCCTCGAATCCATCGCGACGCCCACTCCGCCCAGCGTGCGCGAGGCGTTCAGCGTTTGAAACGCGGTATCAAAATTAGACGGGCTCACCGAGCCCCGCAGGACCAGCTTCTGCTCCCCCGCCCAGTGAATATCCGCGCCCGCGTCGTATTTGTAGGTGCGGGAATGACGCGCCCCGGCTCCGCCGATGTCGGCGTACGTCGCATGCAGCAATTCGGTGAACTGACCGGAATAGCCGGGCGCGATCCCGGCGGTCTGGTTGGTGGCGTCGCGGGGCTGGGTGCCGGCTTCGATCTGCGCCCGGCTCACCCGGCTGTAGTCGGCCACCCGGTTCACCGCGGTGATGTTCCAGTCGTTCCGAATGTACTTGAAGGAATAGTACGTGTAATTGACACCCGTCATCAGTTCGACGCTGTCGTTGAGGCGGAAGTTGAACTTCACGCTGGTGGCCGCCCGCGTCCGGTAGTTCCAATCGTCGAGCGTGCGCGCTTGCGACGTGAAGTTGTCCGGCTGGTTGCGCGTCATCTGCAGCCGATCCCGGCCATTGACGGTGTCGTTGTAGCTGCCGGAAACGGCCACACCGATCTGCTCACCGCGACCCAGCTTCGTCAGATAGGTGAACGAGGCCGCGGGCTTCCACTCCCGTTGGTCCTTGCGGTACGTGTTGAAATTGCCCCCGAGGCGGTAGTTGAGCTGAGAGCCCTTGATGTCCAGGGCGGACTTTGTGATCAGGTTCACGGTGCCGCCAATCGAATCGGCCGGGAGGTCCGGGGTCAGCGCCTTGATCACCTCGACCTCCTTGATGAAGTCGGACGGAACCTGATCGATGGGCACCGCTCGTTCACCCTGGGTCCCGGCGGCCTGGTAGATTGTTGATGATGCCGACGCGGAGCGCGTGCCGTCGACGGAAACCGAGTTCGCCTCGGGCGGGAGACCGCGCACGCTGATGCCAACGACGTCGCCCACTTCCTGGATGCCCGCGATGCCGGGCAGGCGCTGCAAAAAGTTGCCGATGTTGCCGTCGGCAACGTTCCCAAACGCATCCATGGCGACGACGTTCTTGATCGCGTCCGCGTTGCGCTGCTCGGTGATTGAGGCGGCGTTGCCCTCACGCAGTCCCGCGACGACGAAGGGTTCGAGATTGTAGACGTCTGCGGTGAGCGCGACGGGGAGATTGGCCACGCTCCCGTCGGGCACGTCGAGGGGCAGGGTTCGCTCGTCGAGACCGGTGTAGTGGACGCGGATCGTGTACTTTCCGGCCGGCAGCGCCGGGAAGGAAAAGCTCCCATCCCGCGCGGTGAGCGTGGACGCCGTCCGCTCCACCACCGTGACCTCGGCACCTTCAAGATACTGGCCGGTGTTGGCGTTGCGGACATTGCCCTTGATCGTTCCGTCGGCCCGCAACCCGCCGGCAGAGGCGAGGGCGAGGAAGACGGTGGCCAGGCCAACGGAAACCGGCCGGAGGCGGCGGCAGAGCGGAGGGGTCGGGTGAGACATACGCGGGAGGGGGTTGAAGCGCGGCCGGCTGGAAGATGCACCGGTCGCCTCCGATCAGAGGAGCGGCGGCGTTTTCGTAAACGCCCCCGTCACTTTCTCTGGAAAGTAGACTTGGCCGCGGGCCGGGGGTGCGCCCATGCTGGCCGGCATGATTCCGTCTGCCCCGCCGCGCGTCACCCAGCGCGATCTCGCCCGACTGGCCAAGGTCTCGCACACGACGGTCTCGTTGGCTCTGCGGGATCATCCGTCGATACCCGCAGAGACGCGGGCGCGGATCGCCGGGCTGGCGCGCAAACACCGGTACCGGCCCGACCCGATGCTCGCCGCGCTCAACGCCTATCGCGTGAACCGCACGCCGTCGCGTTTCCAGGGCACGCTGGCATGGGTGACGAGTTTCGAAACGGCCGGCGCGTGGCGAGGGATGATCCAGGCGGAGGGATATTTTCTCGGCGCGGAGGCCCAGGCCGGCCGGCTCGGCTACAAACTCGAGGAATTCTGGATCGGCGATCCGAAGCTCAGTGCGCGCCGCGCCACCCAGGTGCTGCAGGCCCGCGGCGTGCGCGGTCTCGTCGTCGCGCCGCTGCCTGTCGCGCACGGCAACCTCGCGCTCGACTGGGCGAAGTTCTCCGCCGTCGCCCTCGGCTACTCTCTCTCGCGGCCGCAGCTGCACGTCGTGATGAACCACCAGTTTCGCAACATGCGGCACCTTGTCCGGCAGTTGCACTCGCTCGGCTACCGGCGCATCGGCTTTGCGATGCCGGCCACGACCGACGAACGCGTCGACCACAACTACCTCGGCGGCTATTGGATCGCGCAACAGGATCTCCCCGCCGGCGCCGCGCGGCTGGACCCGTGGCTCGACGTGGCTTTCGCCGAGACGGGATTTCGCGTGTGGGCGCGCGAGTCCCGCCCCGATGCGGTCATCACCTCCGCCAGCTGGGCACACCGCGTGATCGAGTGGCTCGCCGCCGAGGGCCGCCACGTGCCGCGCGACGTCGGCGTGGCGGTGGCGTCGATTCCGTTTGGCGACGATACGATTTCGGGCATCGACGAAAACGTCCGCGCCGTCGGTGCCATGGCGGTGGACACGGTGGTCGGCATGATTCATCGCAATGAAACCGGCATCCCCACGACGCCGTGGCGGATCCTCGCCGAGGGCACCTGGTTCCGGGGGCGGACCGTCCGGCGGGTGCAGGCGGGATAAGACGACGCCCCCCCCGCCAACTGGGAAAATTTATTGGGAGGGTGAGGTCGGCGCGCACTCCCGAACCGCTCTTTCTTGGTTGGCCGCTCCGTCCAGCTGACCCTGTCCGGCGGCCTTGTGACCTGGAGGCGGTCCGGCTTTCCCCACGGACGGCGGGCTCCACGGAGCGGGGTGTATCTCCGAGTTGTTGCCGTGTAGCCGGCCTCGCTGAGGCCGGACCGGGGTCGGCGACCCCGGCTACATTTGCGCGTGGCGACAAATCGGAGATGCACTCCGCGGAGCGTTATCCCGCGAAATGACCTTGAGCATCGGCGGTAGTCCGCCTTGTTTCACGGCGGTTACATTTTTCAACCTCCCCAAAGCATCATGAGATTCGGCATCAATTCATTCCTCTTCGTCTCCCCGTTCACGACCGAGAGCACCAAGCTCTTCGCGACGTTCAAGAAGTGGGGCTTCGACACGGTCGAGCTTCCCATCGAAGACCCGTCGCACATCGACCCGGCCAAGGTGAAGGCCGCCGCCGACAAGGCCGGAATCGCCATCGGCAGCGTGTGCGCGTGCATGGGGCCCGGTCGCGATTTCCGCGGCACGCCCGAGGAGCAGAAGACGGCGATGGATTATTGTGTCGCGCTGATCGACCAGGCGGTGGTGCTCGGCTGCCCGCGATTGATCGGTCCGGTCTACTCCGTCGTCGGCAAGGCTGATGCCGTTGAGCCCGCCCAGCAAAAGGTCGAGTGGGACCTTGTCGTCGCCAACCTCAAGGTCCTCGCCAAGCACGCCGAAGCGAAGGGCGTGACGATTTGCATCGAGCCCCTGAACCGGTTCGAGACCGATTTCCTCAATACGTCCGATCAGGGCTTGAAGCTCATCAAGGCGGTCGGTTCGAAGGCGGTGAAGCTGCACCTCGACACGTTCCACATGAACATCGAGGAAAAAGATCAGGCGGCCGCGATCCGCAAGGTCGGCAAGCACCTCGCGCATTTCCACGCCTGTGGCAGCGACCGCGGCACGCCGGGCGGCGACCACATCGCGTGGAAGCCAATCGCGAAGGCACTCAAGGATATCGGCTATCAGGGCGACGTGGTAATCGAGTCGTTCACGACCGACGTGAAGGTGATCGCCCGCGCCGCCGCCATCTGGCGCAAGATCGAGCCGCGGCGGAACGACATCGCGGTGAAGGGCCTGGCGTTTTTGAAGAAGACGTTGCGCTGAGCGACAATTAGCCCGTGAGAACAGCCGCCGTTGTGAGACGGCGGCTGTTTCGTTTTGGGGCGGGCGGGGCGGAGGAGTTACGGGTTGACGCCGGAGGGGAAATGATCGCGAAAGGATGGGGAGGTGACGCGGTGGTGGGGCGAGCGGGAGGTCGGCGTGACGGAGCCGAGGAGGGACTCATTGCCGGCCAGAAAGTTTTCGGGATTGGCGGGACGTGGGAGGTTTCGAAACAATTCAAAACGAGCATTGACAAGGTGCGGGTCCGCGCTGTTTTTCGTCCCCTCTTTGCACGGCATGGGCCGTGTAAAAGCCACTGCCCGGTAGCTCAGTGGCAGAGCAGGTGACTGTTAATCACTTGGTCGCTGGTTCGATCCCAGCCCGGGCAGCCATTGAAGGCCAACAACTTACGCGTTGTTGGGCTTCTCCGTTTGTAGGTGTCTTGTCGTCTAATTGACGAAAGTCGGGCATTCCGCTGGAGAACGTGCGCTGTAGGCCATTCCGTTCGATTCTATGCCCTTAGGCCCTCAGTTCCCCGCCGTTCTTGGGGCTGAGACTCTAGGACAACAAGACCTAGGGAAACTGCGCGATTTACCTCCGGTTGCAACCGCCCACGACAGACGACAACTGGGGACCCGGAGCAGAGGGCATACAGGTGCACCCGTCCCCGCACCACCCCTCTTCATCCCGGTTCCTGTTTTTGGGCCTATCCTCCGGAACACCCGGTTGGCCTGACGCGCACATGAAAACCATCCCCGGGCATTTCGGTGGCCTACCCCAATTTATTGCCCCCACTTCATTTTCTTGAACGTCTAATTGAAATTATCTCAAGGTACTTCATAAATCTCCAACAACGCCTCGCCGATCCCTCCGTCTGCACCTGAAACTTGAACCGTGTAGGTCGAACCAGCGATTAGGGATGGCAAAACGGCAGCGTCTTTGCTGCCAGCGGTAAGAGAAAACGCGCCAACTTGGGAGAAAATGACGGAAAGAGCGGGATCCCAGTTATCGTTAAAAACCACTTCGGATCCTTTGCTATCCAGTACTCTCAAAAGCGGGTCATTCAGCCGTCCCTGCACCCCGAATGCCGCGAGTGTCGGACCAACTGCACGGATCAATACCCTCTTTGTGCCGGTGCCGCTGATCGCAAACCCAGCGATTAAGATGTCGTTACCTTTTCCAACCTGATTCCGAGCTGAGATGTTTATGAGGCGAGGTGAATTGCCACCGGCAACGTCGTAGGCTTCCACTAAGAGTGTGCCAGGCCCAGTGCCCTTTGCCTGAACTGTAAATGCACCGTTTAGGGTCTGTGACAGAGCTGCATCCTTTGAGCCTGAAGTGAACCTGAACGCGCCAACCGCCGTAAAAGTTTCAGCCAACGAATTCTGCCAATTGTCATTTGTTGCGACTGGTGTGCTTCCGGAAGTGTATAATTCAAGGCGAGGGTCGGCCATTCCAGGCAATCCGAACTGGTCAAGGGCGGGTCCAGCGGCGCGGATGAGGATATTTTTTGCGCCTCCGTTGACAACTGCGCCAACAATCAGCGTTTGGCCGTTGGCCATTGTAGTCCGAACGGAAAGATTTGAGAGACTGTTTGGAGAGGCTACAACATTTGAAGGGGCTACAACATTTTGAACGGTCAGCGAAGCAGACTGACTCGTTACGGTGCCTGCACTATTACTCACAGTTACCGTGTATGTTCCGCCATCACTTGTCGCAACGCGTCCAATTGTGTAGGTCGCGGAGGTAGCACCAACAATCGTTACCCCCGTCTTTGTCCATCGATATGTCAGTGGTGCGGTACCACCTGCCGTCACGATAAATGAGGCGCTCTCACCTGTCGCTACAGTGAGACTCCGGGGCTGACTTGTAATAACTGGCGCTGTCGCTGCCGGAATTGTTATCGGCGGCGTCACCGTTGCTGGAGGGCTTATGCTTGCAAGATAGGCTATCAGGGCATCCGGATCAACGCGCGGCGAAAGCGTGACGTTTTTTGTAAGAAATGCGTGAGAAGTGAATACTCCGTTTGATAAAGTATATAAAATTGGCGGCGACGTTGAAAAAATATTATATGCGCTAAATTGAGCAAAAATGCTTCCGAAATTAGAGAAATTGTTGCGAATACTAGTTTGGGAGAACGAGCTGCCATAGTTTCCGAATGTATTCATTATCGACTCAGGGTCTGATGTGCTAGATGACGCCTTTCCCAAGTACGTGCGATTAAGGTCTTGGGCAAAAATAAGCATATTTTGGTACTGGCTCACTTGGCCGTGAGTGACCTGCGCTAGGAACCCTATAATGAGAAATGTTTTAATTGGAAACTTCATGGTCTCTACATCCTGAGAATTGCACTTTCATCAGAATCAGATGAAAGGTTGGCATATGCATATTGCGTCAGTCGGGTAAAATACTGACGTTAATAATTAACATCGAGAAGCCGCATGGTGTAAATCTTTTTGAGTGGCGGGTGAGTCGAAAGTAAATGACACGAACAGCAGGAAGCTTCGTTCCTAAGTATCTTTTTAAAAGGAGGTTAAATCTAAAAGTCCGGAATGCTTTTTCGGCTACGTCTCTTTTTGATCGGAAACGGTGGGATAACCCGCGGTTATCTGCAACACGCCGGCGAGGCGTTTCCACGGACCGTTTGGGTCCTCAACGTAGCAGTCGAGACGGCTTCGTGCCTCACAGCAACCCGCCAGAGCATAGCGACGCCCCTCTTCCCACCCGAGTTCCAACGGCACGAGTTTTTGAGGTTTCGCCATCGTGACATACACAGATTCAACGACCTTACTCGGCTGAGGTTGGAACACCGACAGCGGTCGCACCTTTGGCGGAATCTTCGCACGCCATTTGCTAGCGACGCCTGATCCACCAACCCACCAATGCATGGAACTCTCTGGAAAATACCCCCTTTTTCTTAAAGGTATACCCATTGGTGGTGTTGATTGATTGGTGGGTGCAGGCTAGGTTCACGCCGCTTTTGACTCGTCTTCGAATCGATAGGTGAATGCTTGATTTCCCGTCGTCGTTGATGTCACGCGAATTCGACGAATGACGAACCCGTCGACTTCTGTGATGTCTTTGTCTGAGAAGATTGCGGCCATCGCGCTACCGATTTTGCGAGCAGCCACCTTTTCGTCGGCATCAGGCCGAACACCGGGCGGCGGTATGTCGTTTTCGAGCGCAAACTCCGCAAGTTGCGATGCGTAGTAGTCGGTGGGGCCGCTTCGATTGGCGTCGCGAAGGGCGATACAAAGAGTACGCACCCAAACCCGCCGAGGATCGCTCACCCGCTGGCGTGCCATGTCGTGGCCGTCGAGCAATGGAGCGGCGTGGAAAATATTTTGTACAATCCAGTCGAGGCATTGAGCCCACTCGCGAAAGTCGTGCCGATTCTCTGCGGTGATTTGCTGTCCCTGCTGTGCCCATGCAGCGACCACAGAAAAAACACAGCCGAGATACCACGGCTGATTCGCCCGGACATGGGAGTACAGGTCTCCTTCGGGGTAACGGCGAAATCCGTAGCCGGCCGATCTTTTTCTGATGCGAATCATGCTCGCCCGATTTGCCAAATCGCGGGTCGTTTCGACACCGTTGCTCGTAAGCTGAAAAACGAAACCGCGCGGATCGACTTGGATTTCGCCCCGATGTGGCACGCGTGCCGGCATTGTACCCGGTGCCGTCAGAATCGATTCGAGAAACGGAGAATCCAGCTTGCCTCTGAGGTTGTCGAGCAGGACGAAAGGCCGGCCGTCGATTAGCTTTTGTGAAATGCTCTCATCGAGCCCCCCGACGCCACCAGATCGTTGCACCACGACATTCGGTGTCTCGCGATAGATGGCTGCGACAATCTTCTGTCGGTAGGTCTTTCCAGACTGGGACGCATCGGCCTCGCCGACGTCAACGGGCAATGGGTTTGCGAGCCACGAGCCGAATCGCAGAGCCGGCGCGATAAGCGAGGCGAGAGCCCGTGAGCGGTCACCCGAGGAAGGAAAATCGAAATCAGCGAGAAGTTCGTTAAGCGAATTAACGGCCTCTTGCAATGGCATGGTCGGGGGTTCATCGCCCCCCGTGACGAACAATCCTCCGCCGACTTGATGCCAGCCTGGGCCAAGAACGCTCATCTCGTCGCCGAGATTGGCCAAAACCGGACAAGCGGAAAGGATCGCCACGTTCGGCAGCAGGGTACGGGCGGGAATGCTTTCGAGTAACGCGTGCGCGGTGTCTTCGGGGCAGAGCGTTGGTTTGAGCACCTTGTCGCCGTTCGTGCCCGACCGCCACACAACCACCCGGCCGTATTTCTCCAAGCGGCTGCGGAATTGTGCTGGCGTAATTGGGTCGAGCCGCTGGCTCCCGTCTGGGTTCGTTGAAATCTCGTGTACGCGTCCCCCTCGGAAAAAAAGATCCTGACTTTGGCCGATGTGACGAAAAATCCTACTGGCTGATTCCGTGATCGACACTTCGCCACCGGGCAAAATGAGCATCCGGTCGTCTTTGTCCGTGTTTGATAGGTGAGGGGGGGCAGAATCGGGGGCACTTCTCTGGCTAGGCGCAGCCGGAATCTCAAAAGGAGTGTTCATGGGGTCCGGCGTCGTTGCTTTTTTCCGACTTGTGAACGAACAATTTGCCGGCGAACGCGAAGCAATGCAGCGACGCGTCGGCGATGAGCGGCCACCGTCGTGTCAACCTGTCTGACAAGAGAATCCGAGTCGGATTCCATGGGGCGCCTCCCGATTGAAGGATAGGATGGGGCGCTCATGATGCGGTGCCTCCCTTGCCAAGGTAGCCGCGACCAACGCGATTTGCGGCTTCTATTGCTTCCAATTCGGCTACGGGAATCCGTAGCCGCTTTCCGATCCTGATAGCGGGAATCTTGCCGCTTCGGCAGAGCCGACGCACGGATTCCTGATGCAGCGCGAGCCGTTCGCTCGCCTGTTTTGTTGTGAGATAAGTTGTGTTCATCATGACCCATAATGCCACAACTGTAGAAACCCGGTCTAAGCGGGCCTCGATCCCTGGCGCTTAGATTCAAACGATTGCGGCAGGGCCGTCGTTAGGCGCGCTCCGAGGCATCGATTCGACAGGAGACTTTTTGCTCCGGTAGTTCGAACGGACGGAAAGTAGGGAAGACTCTGTGAATCCATTGCTCGATCGCTGCAACGCGGTTTTCGATGTGGGCCTCCTGCTTCTTCGCTTCGTAGGATTGGCCGAGAGACTTGATTCCATCCTCCGTTGCCCACGTTTCAGGCTGCCGCGACGAATAGACCCTCGGTTCATATCTGGCCATCGATGTCACTAGGCGAGAGTAGTGGGCTGCTTTGTTTGGGTCGGGTTCCACCTTAGCCATCAACGGCGAAAAATAGCTGAACATGAGGTAAGCCTCCCATTCTGCTTCCGAACCTAGAAAGTCCCCATTCTTCGCGATTCGTTTCGCCACGCGCGGAGCAGGGCGCAGCAGGTGTTTATTTATATAGTTGAGAATGTCGGCCCGATGGGCGTCGTCACGAATGACGTTGGGGACGGCAATTACATCGTACCACCTGCCGACATCCATCCATGGCCATTGCCCAACTAGCTGCGGAACGGGAGCCAATTCATTTTCCCAAGCGTCACGGATTCCACCCAGCACTTTTGCATGCTCCGTTTTCGTCAATTCTTCAAGGGTTGGAATGGGTCCCGACTCGCGACACTCTTCCGAACCGTGCCAATGCACAGCAGGATCGTCAGGAGCTTCGCCGGTAGCCATCAAGGTGCATTTACCTTCCAAAGGCAAAAACACTTCCAATGCTACTGCGGCACACGGATTCTCAAATCGTGCCCAATTAATTAGTTTCCCCCAATCCCGTGCGCGTTTTCCTTTTGGCTTCGCATGTTCATGTGCGAGTCTCTCACGAAATTTGTCGTTACGCCTCAGACAGGCCCAAAATCTTGCTGCGAGCCCATCGCGATATGGGTTGTGAAGTTTCGGCTTCATCCGTTACCCCACGATCTTGAAGTGCGTCAGTTCTGGTGGCATCGTTGGTGTTGCGTAATACTTTGAGGTAATGACGGGGGACTTATGACCAAGTAGATGCTGGGCGTGGAATAGACCATGTTCGGTGGCGACTATAGGTTGAGACGCTGATCAGTCGTGGAGGTTTAGTCATGCCCTCCGTTGCCCGGGTAGTCGGTTTCCGTGAAGGGGGGCGGGTTCATCTTATTATGACGGGTAGACCGCTGGAGCTACTTCGCAATTCGGAGGTGCGTTAGGACCGGCAAATCGGTCTGTGCGGCATAGTATTTCGCGGTCACTGTCGGGGAAGAGTGGCCAAGGAGTTTTTGAGCGGCAAACAGGCCGAATCCCGTGGCGACTTCGGAGCCAAATTGCTTCCGGAGGCGGTGCAAAGGGTTTCCTCGCTGTTCGTTCGTCTCGACCCCGCGCACGCGGAGCCAAGCATTCACAACTCGGAGTGTTTCGCGGCACCGATACCCCCACCCGTGTTTTTCGACACTGGCGCTCGCCTTGCCTCCAAGGACGTAAGGCGAGATTTTGTCAGTTCGTGTTTGCGCAAGTGCATCGAAAAGTTCTCGGGGAATGCGAATCAGGCGCATGGTGCCACCCTTCGGCTTGAAGTCGGATTCTTCACTGATTTCGAGGAAACAGTCGCCCTTGGAATCGAACTTGAACCAATTCCATCGGGCTTTGTCGATTTCGTTCGCCCTCAATCCGGTCCCCAGTCCAAGCAGAATCGCGCAATATGCATCTGGATGAGGCTGGCGAAAGTCTATCGGCATCCACCGTGCTTTTCGTCCTTCGTGAGCTTTCCGGTAGGCGCGTGAGAATTTTTCACGGTTTGGGGCTTCTGCGCTTGGGTCGCCGTCGCGTAGCAACGGAAGTTCTTTCCAGATTCGAGCTACTGTCTCCGCATCCAATGCGGTTACGGGATCGATTTTCTGAGACCGCTTGATCCCGGCGAACGGGTTTTCGACGGGCAATCCTTGGCGCGCCAGAATCGCCCTCGCTTCTTTGGAGAAACAGGCCGCAGCGTTTCGAACAATTATGCCGAGGGAATTCTGGATTCCTGGCTCGGGTCGCCCGTTTTCGCGTGCCTGTGCTCGGTATCGGTCCCGAGCACGCTCAACCGCATCCGGCGTTAGCTCCCTGAGGTGCGACACACCGGCAAGTGTGCAGATTTGTCGGAAATGGCGGAGGTACAGTGCAACAGATATGGGCCGGGGCCGATTTTCCATGCTGGAAGCTGCATTCCGATAGGCTTCGCAGAATTCCTCGATTGTCGGGGAAGATGGTAGGCGCGCCTGTCCGGACGTAACGGCGCTCCATCCTTCACGGGAAAGGCGTTCTGACAGCATCAGAGCGTCATCCGCGGCCTTGTCCTTGTCCGACGAATGCAGACGGACACGTTTCGTCACGCCGTCGTATCGCATGCGAACGTAGTATTCCGGAATCTCCACCGTCTTGCCGTCACGGTCCCGGTAGCTGTTTCGGAAAAGCCGATTCTTCCAAAAGGCAACGGTGCCTTCTCCGCTACGGATCCGTAGTCGTTTAGCTGTCTTGCCTGTCTTGTCGTTTACTTGACACTTATCGATGTTGTGCTCGGTTGCGGGTTTTTGTGGTTCGTGTGGTATGTTCATGTTGAGTTCTCCTATGAAAACGGAGGGAAATGACGACAAGTCACATCTTACCACAACAGACCAAAACAAGATAGATCAATAACTGTTAATCACTTGGTCGCTGGTTCGATCCCAGCCCGGGCAGCCATTGAAGGCCAACAACTTACGCGTTGTTGGCCTTCTCCATTTTCCACGGTCTGTGACGTTGCAGGAAGACTTTCGGAATCACCAAGAGTGGTCAATTCTAGCAATGTCTGGCGCAACGCTCACAGTGGGTGCTTCTCCATTCGCTCTGGCAAATCGCCTCACGGTTTCCTGGCCTTCGGCTCGTCGGTGATTTTCTCGAGGTATCTGCCGTCCTGAAAATCGATGATGGTTCCGCTGCCCTGGTAGGCGGGCGGCTTCGGGTTCAGCCACTCGACGACCGCGGGCTTGATTGCAAACGCGAAGAACTGGTTGCCCGCGGGGGTGTAGTGGCCGTTGTAGAGGCGCTTGATATAGTCGGCGGTCTTGATCTTGAACTGCGCGAAGTCGGCGGCGTGCGCGTCGAACGCATCGACCGTTGGGATGCCGTGCTCCTGGAGCCAGCGCAGCAACTCGACGTCCGCCGGGAGCTTGGGCTGGCCGTCGCACGCGCGGCGCGCGCCACGCGTGCTATAGCTGAGCAGCACCATGAGCTTCTGGCCCTGCCGCGCCATCAACGCGTGCAGCTTTTCCACGACGTGCAGCGTGCTCGCGCGCGCGACGACGTCGATGAGCGCGGTCGCGGAATCCGCGCGGGTCTTCGCGTCGGTGAGGACGAGGCGGAACTTCGCCCAGTCCGCCAGCCGGCGGATCCGGTCCATCGGCACGTCCTTCACGCCCTCAATCATCGCGCGCAGTTGCACGAGTTCGTGATCGGCGAGCACCGCGCGGGCACGATCAAACGCCACGAGTTCGCGCAGCGCGGTGGGCGTGGGGGCGGCGTTGGGCACCTCGTCGAAGCGGCCGGTGTCGAGGTTCACGCGCAGGTGCGACCACGGGTTGCCGTGAAACATGTCCGTGCTCGCGTTGCGGTAATTGGTGATGAAGCTGCGCCACGGCAGCAGCGAACGCTCGTGGTCGTTGTCGTAGATGTTGAGAATCACGAACGGTGCTTTGATTGCGGTCTGTTCCATGCGACGGAGGCGGGCATACGCCTGGAACACGCCGTAGCCGCCGACGCCGAAATTGCGGATCGGCTCGCCGAAGTGGGCGCCAAGATACTCCTGCCAGGTCTCGCCGTCGCTTACCTGGTGACACTGCGTGAAGCTGTTGCCGTAGGTGTTGAGCCGGCACAGGCGATCGGCGTAGGCGATCATCTTGCGCTCGCCGGCGGCGCCATAGCGGTAGACGGAACGCGCTCCATCGATGCCGTCACGCTGGATGCTGTCACTCGGCACGTAGCCCAGCTCGGGATCGAATTTTGCCCACTGGTTGTTCGGCGGCGGCGAGAGAAACGCGTCCGCATCCGCCGGCGTGAACGTCCGGGCATGGCGTGCCCGCAGCCATGCCTCGTAGCGGTCGGGCACCTCGGTTGGCATCGGCACGCGCGCCTGCTCGGCGGCGGCGGCCAGGGCCGGACGCGCCGCCAGCAAGGCGGAACCGCCGAGCGCGGCGTTGCGGAGGAAAGTGCGGCGGGGGATCGGGGCAGCGTCGTGAGGCAAGGAACTCATGGTCGGAGGGGTAGAGAAGGCCGACGGACGTGAACTCACGTCCGCCTGCCGTCGAGAATCGCCGGGCGCAACCCGCCCACAATCACAAAACGCCCCGGCGGCCATCCGGAGCGGCTGAGCGTCGGCGGGACCGGGCGCGCCGGAAAGCGCGGGTGCTCAAAGCTCGAACTTCGCCTGCAGAATGAACAGGCGCGGATCGACGATGCGGTAGGTGCTGGCGGTGCCGTCGGGATAGGCGCCGATCGGCTGGAGCCGGCCGTCTTCCTGGAGATTGCGCACGTTGAGCTGGAACGTCGCGCCGACCTTGCCGCCCCAGAGCTTGGTGCGGTAGCCGACAAATGCGTCCACGTAGCAGCGCGCCTTGTCGTAGATCGGTCGGTTGGGATCGAGGTCGGTGACGATGTCGGGCAGTTTCTGGAGACCGTAGTACCCGATGGCGCCCTTGTCCTCCCAGCGCATCGCGCCGCCCACGTTGAACTTCCGCAGCAGCTTGTGCTCGGTGATGCCCTCGAGTCGGAAATTGGTCGAGAACTTGGCGCGATACCGGCGGATCTGCGGATTGGATTTTCCCTGCTGCTGGAGGAGGAGATTGTAGGGTGACAGCATGTCCGTGAGGTAGGCGGCCTCCGGAGTGGTGGAACCGTATTGGGTCTTCCACCAGCGGGTGTTCGTGCGCGGATCGACGATGGTGGTCCAGAGCGGCATGCGCTTCGCAATCCATTCCCCGATCGACGACGACACACGCGTGATCATCGCCTCGGTCTCGGTGCCGGAGGCGGACAGGGTCCAGAAGCGCGTCGGGTTGAAATTGATTTCGAGTTCCTTGCCCTTCGCGAGGCTGTCCTGCGTGGCGGCGAGCGGCGGAAACTGGGTTTCCATATACGCGATCATTTCAGGCGACAGGCCCATCTGCCGCGAGACCTCCGCCGTGACCTGCGCGATCGACCACGTCGGATTCTGCGCGGTGACCCAGGCGGTCGCCTGTTCCTGGAGCTGGTAGGTGTCGTTGCTGAAGACGTCGACCCGCGTGAGCCGCTGGGCGATCGTGCTCGCGGTGCCGTTGCGCTGGTCGGGCTGTTTCACTTCATACCAGTTGGCGCGGACGATGAATTTGCCGTCGGCGAGATTCAGCCAGAAGCCGTAGTCCTTGCCCTGGGAGGTTTCGTTGCCGAGCCGCCGCGAGAGCAGATCCTGCGCGGGCCCGGAGGGGCTGAAGCTGTTGGACTGATTGTAGGTGAGCGAGAGGCCCTCGAGGAGAGACGCGATCGCACCCGGCGCGCCGCCGGCCTGCATGGTCCGGCGGATCGAGGGCAGATTGTGGAACGGCCGGACCACGACGCCGGCCGTCGTCGTGTCACCCTGATTTCGGTCGTAATTGCCGGGGGCCCATTGTTCGAGCTTCGCGACGTCGTGCTGAAAATAGTCCGGCAGGATCAGAATGGGAAAACCGGTCGCGCCTTGCTTGATGTACGTCTTGTCGCGGCGCGTCCCGAACGTCGTGACGAGCCGGCCGTCGAGGAAAAAGCTCTGCAGCACGGCGCCGCGGGTGTGGATGTAACTGTTGGAATTGTTGCCGCCGCCGGTGCTGTCGGCGGTTGGCAGCAGGGCAAGGGTTGCTGGCTCCGGGAAGTACGGCCCCGTTGGGCCGCGGCCCCAGAAAAAGGTGTAATTGCCGAAGCGGAAATCGGTGGGGGCGTAGTCGACGTTGCCGCCGTTGGCGTCGCCTACGTAATAGCGGAAATAGCCGCGCGACGTGTCGATCGAGCGGTCGGTGGTCTGGTTGACGCGTGAACCGACGAGCCATTCGTGGTTCGAGGACATGCCGTCGCGGTACGTGTAGCGGCGCGTGATCGAGTGCGCGGTCTCGTTGTAGCCGCTCAACTGGTGCAGCCCGAGCCAGTGGAGGGCGTTCTTCTCCTTCGTCAGATCGAGCTTGTAGGCAAACTGCGCCCGGAGCGTCTCGGAGTTTTGGGGAATCCACTGCGTCGTCGGCATGTCGGTCGCAAGGAACGGCCGGCCGAAGAACGGATTGGGGGTGTTGTCGAGGAGCCGGGTGTTGGGATCGATCTGAAGCAGGCCGGTCTGGCCGGTGCTGCCGTTCTTGCCACCGCCGAAGAAGAGGCGGTTGTAGCGGCGGGCGTCCTCGCGGAGGTAGCCGAGCTTCAACACCAGCGACTGGCGCGACGTGCTGAAGGCCAGGTGCTCGAGCTCGGCATTCCCGGTGATGGTGCGGACCATCTGGCGGTTGACGGAGTTCAGGTTGATCTCGGACCAGTCGTAGAGGGTGCGATCCGACACCGAGCGAACGGAGGAGAAGAGCGGCTGGTTGACGAATTTGTCCGCCCGCGTGCCGGCGGCGGGGCTCGCGGCGATGATGCGGTAGGTCGTGCCGCCGGTATAGGGGTTGGTCGTGCTCAAGCGCGCGTTGCTCCAGACCTGGATGCCGCCCTGGTCGATGAAGATCTGGCTGCGGAGCTGGCCGGCGAAATTCGCGTTGAAATAATCCGGCATCGTGTCGAGTGCGGCGATGCTGGTGAAAGGTCCGAGCACCTGGCCGGTCGGAGTCGTGATCGAGCGGGTGATCGGATTCCAGGCCGGTTTGCCGACGTCGAGCCAGTAGGAGATGCTGTCGCGCGGCGGCACCATGTTGGGGCGGTTGCCGTTCATCCGGTAGTAGCCGAGCGAGGCCGTCAGGGTCGTGCGCTTGAAGGGCTGGAAGCGCACCATGCCGTTGTAGCGGACGGAATTCACGCCGGACGGTTTGCGCACGAAGCCGTCGTGCTGGAACGCGCCGTTGACCCGCACGGCGAGCCGGTCCTTCACGAGAATGCGATTCGCATCAAGGCTGACGCGATAGCCGCCGTAGCTGTCGGCGCGGGTCACGGTCTCCGTGCGGTCGCGGCGCAGATTGGCGGTGGACGGGATCATGTTGACCGTGCCGCTCGCGCTGCCGAGGCCGAAGATGTTGGCGTTGGGCCCGCGGCTGACCTCGACGCCGTCGCTGTTCAGCGGGTCGATCGGGGTGAGGCCGGACATCTTGTAGTTGCCGACGGAAATGTTCGCCGAGCCGACGCCGCGCACGCGGTTGGCGTTGTTCGGATTGGTGGAGACGCCGTCGGCGACATTGCCGTCGCTGTCGACGCTGAACGCAGTGTAGTCGCCCGTGCCCTCGGTGTTCGCGGTGTAGAGAAAGACGTCGTTGATATCGAGCATCGCGAAGTCGTTCATCTGCTCCTTCGTGATGACGGTCATGGAGGCGGCGAGGTCTTCCAGCTTCGAATTGAAACGCGTGCCCGACATGGTGTTGGCGGCAAAGTAGCCGCGGGTTTCGGACACGACTTCGAAGGGCGAGAGCATGACGGTCTCACCCGGAGCCGGCGACGCGCTCTCGACGGCGACCGGTGGAGATCTTTTCTGGTCCACTTCCAGGGCGGCGAGCTCTGCCGCATCGAGCCGGCCATTCCTGTTACGATCGTATTTCGCGAGGGTGGCGGCGTCCGGCGCGGCGGTGGGGGCGAGTTGGGCCCATCCGGCGGAGGCGGCAAACAACACGAGGGTGCTGACGCGGACGTGGGGACGGTGGGGCAGAAAACGTTTCAGAGGGTTCATGACAACGGGGCAACGCGAGCACGAAGGCCGAAAATCCTTCTTTCAGATCGGGGAGGGCCGAGGAGAGCTAGGCGCCGTCGTCGTCA
Organism: Opitutia bacterium; assembly: GCA_947474365.1. Classification (GTDB taxonomy): domain Bacteria; phylum Verrucomicrobiota; class Verrucomicrobiia; order Opitutales; family Opitutaceae; genus ER46. Next base: position 24,149 of record CANJIU010000059.1, read on the forward strand.
GTGTCGATAGGGGAAATCCGCGCCGGTCGGGCCAAAGCGCTCCCGGATTCTGCTATCGGTCCCCGACGCATTGCGGTAAGCTCGGCGCCTTCGCCCCGCATGTCCATGCTGCTCCTTCTGCTTGCCGCCCTGCCGTTGCCCTCGCCGTCTCCCGAATGGCGGCCGCCCAGCGAACCCGTCGTGGTCGTGGCGCGCGAGGAGGCGGCGTGGAAGGTTTCGTCGCGGACGGAGGCAGGATTCACGCTGGAATCGGTGGCGAGTCATCCAGTGCGGGCCGGCGATGCCTTTGCCGTGCGCGTGCGGATCCGTTTGGACATTCACACCAAGGCGATCCCGGAACTGGCCTGCTACGACGCGAGCGGCCACGAACTCAAATGGGCATCGTCGTACTCGGCCCCGGCGGCCTCGACGACCAATTGGCAGGAATACCGCCGGGTGTTTGCAGCGTCGCCGGGTGCGACCGAAGTTCGCGCGCGCGTGCGGGGCTCCGGCAAAGGCGATTTTTGGCTGGCGGACTTCGAGTTCCAGCCGGTGACGGTCGATCCCTATCAAACCGGGGTGCTCGTCTCGCAAATCCATCCGCGCTCGCGGGCGGGACTCGTATTGGAGTCGAACCTCGGCGTCGTAAACACCGGGCTGCTCTCCGAGGAGGATCGCGACGGTGACGGAAAGTGGGCGATCATTCGCGTGGACCTGGACAAGTTGTCGGAGCAACCCACCAACTCGGTGGACTGGCGCACCGGCTTCGCCTTCAAGCCGAACGAAATCTACTGGTCGGATGGCGCCGCGCTGAAATCGGACTCGGTTTTGGCGGATCGGCCGCCGGAAATAGCAAAGGCGCTGCACTTTCGCCGGTCGGCTCATCCCGGTCCCTATCAGGCCATCATGAACGACCCGGGCCGCTCGGTGGCCGTCTCGCTCGACGGAAAAACGTGGAAGCGTTTCGACGGCGGCCAGGAAGCCGTGCTGGGCAACCTCGCGATGATCGACGGTGTTTTCGAAATGTGGGTGGACGCCTGCTACCGGGACGCCGCGTCGGCGGGGCCGGTGTACTTCGATTACGTGCGTCTGATGCCGGTCGACAAGGCGCCCTCGGCCACGTGGCTGTTTGAGGCGGCCGCGAAAAAAACACCGCAGGCCACGCGCGGCACGGCAGAGGAAAGAAAAGTGCGAGTGAGTTTCTCGGCACCGCCCTATGCTCACGGCGCCCGCTGGCCGGTGCGCGCGAGCGTGCCGATTCCGCCGGGCGAACTGACCGCGGCCGCGCACGCCGCGATCTTCGACTCCGCCGGCGCGCCGGTGCCGACGCAGAACCGCGCGTTGGCCACGTGGCATGACGGCAGCGTGAAGTGGCTGTATCTCGATTTTCAGCACGACTTCGCCCGGAGCGGCCGCGGCGACTACACGGTGGCCTACGGCGAGCGCGTCGAGGCGCGTGCGCCGGCCACCGGCGTGCGCGTCGAACAAGTCGCCGGCGGCCTCGAAGTGGACACCGGGGCCATCCGTTTTCTGATTTCAAAATCGCGATTCGGCCTGGTGGAAAAGGTGCGTGCGGCGGCCGGTGCGACCCTGCAGCAGGAACCCGTCGCGATTGAAATCGCGGAAGCCGGCGGGAAGATTTGGCGGGCGCTCGAGTTGCCGGTCGAGAGGATCGAGATCGAACAGGCGGGCCCGCTGCACACGGTGATTCTGGCGTCGACGAAGCTCGCGCCCTCGGGCCAGCCGGCTGCGGGTTTTCATCACCGGGCCCGCATCCATGCGTATGCCGGCAGCCCGCTCGTGCAGGTCGACTACTTCGTCGCCAACACCGACGAGCGGGAGAAAGTGCTCACCCGATCGATCGCGTTGAGAGTTCGCCCGGAACAGGCGGACTCCGGCCGCGGCGCCATCGTGCAGAAGGACGAGAAGACGGCCGGGCACGGCTGGGTCAGCCGGCCGGGGCTCAGCGTCGGGCTCGAGGCGTTTCGCGAGCAATATCCGAAGGCGCTGCGCTGGGATGCGCGTGATGTGGAGATCGCGCTGTGGGCGCCGGAGGGCGGCGACTACGAGTGGATTCAGAGCGTCGGCAAGACCCACCGCGTGGCGCTATGGTACGGCCCGCCCGCCGAGGATGCCGCGCTGCTCGCGCACGGCCCCGTGCTGGCGCTGGCCGAACCCGCCTGGTATTGCGCCTCGGGTGCCTTCGGTCCGCAGACGCCCGCGGCTCAATCGCCCCTGCCGGCCGCGGAAAAATTGCTGGCGGATCACATGGACCAATTCGTCATCGGCAAGCTGGGCCTCGGCTTCGAGAACTACGGCGATCACTCCTCGGCGGGCTACGTCAAAGGAAGTTTTCTCTGGGACAACAACGAATACGATTTGCCCGCCGCGGCGATGGTGCACTTCGTCCGCACCGGAAATCGCCGGGCGCTCGAAGTCGCGCTCGCCTCCGCTCTCCACTACACCGACGTCGACACGATTCACTACAGCCGCGCGCGCCGGGAATCGTATGGCGGGGCGCACACACACAGCCACGGCACCTACGGTCATCACACGGCGGAAAAGCCGGGGATGAATCACGCGGGCTATGTGCAGGGGCTCGTCTGGGCCAGCTACTTCACGGGTGATCCCGACGGCATCCTCGGCGCGAAAGACATCGCGAATTGGGTGCTGGCGAACATGAAGCCGACCAGCAGCGTCACCGGCATGGAGCGCGCGCTGGGGCATCCGCTCATGACGCTCAACGATGTCTACGAGGCCACGTGGGACCCGGCCTACCTGCGCGGCTCCGCGCGCCACGTGGACTGGGCGATGAAGTGGGAAGACCCCGTGCGCGGCGGCTTCCCGGGACCGCTCACGGAAAAGCCGGCGTTCTCGACCGGGTCGCCGTTCTGCTCTGGCGTGATGTTTTCCGCGCTGATGAAATTCAACTCCTGGGCGCGGCTCCCCGAACTCGATGCGCTGCTGGAGCGGACGGCGCGGCACATCCTGACCGACATGTGGCGTCCGGAAGGAATCCTGTTCAAAGGAGGGTCCAGCGGCAACGGGCGCGCGTTCGAAATCGTCTCGCACTCGCGGATGATGGGCAGCGTCTACGCCCGGACCGGAGACCCGCTGTTCCTGGCCGTGCCGCGCGAGCTGGTCGCGCAGGCCTTCGGCGAGAAGGGCGCCACGTGGGGCACGCGGACCACGGGTCTCGTCTACAACTATCTCCCGTGGTTCCTCACCACGCTCGCCGAAAATGGCAACCCGCAACCTGAGTCCGCCCTGTCCGTGACGGTGCGCCAGCCCGCAATCGAGACGACGCGTGGCGGAAAAATCCGCGCGTGCGTCGTGGTGAAGAACCACGGCGCGACGCCGGTGACGGAGTTCAAGGCCTCGTTCCAGCCGCGGCTCGATTTCGCGGTGACGCAACCGGCCGCCATGCCGGCCAAGCTGGCACCCGGGCAGGAGTTTGAAGCGTGGTACGAAGTGCAGGCGCCCGAGGCCATCAACCTGACGTTCGCCGCCAACCGAACGTCCTTCGCCCAATGGAGCGCCACGTATCGCCGCGCCGGTGCTGCCCATCTCGCCCATGCCTGGTTGAAGGTCGAGCTGAAGGACCGGTAATTCCCGTTCGCTTTCGCGCTGGGACTCAGCCGGACTCATGCAATGGAGTGCAGGATAACTGGGTGAGGGCCGGCTCTAGCGGAGAGCGCCGCAGCCGCATCACAAATTAGATGTGCAGTCGTCGGGCCATGGACTCCCGCCAAGACGCTTGGGTCGGTGGGCGCCAGACTTGAGCCGACCCAATCGATGGTCTCTCCTCGATTTGAATCTGAGGAAGTCCGTGCGGACATCGATCGGGGCTGACCTCGTTGGTTGAACCGCATCGTGGGTAAGGCAACGCGTGGCAACCGGGCAGTCGAGGGATGTGCCAGACGATAGGCGCTTCCGCACGGCGGGTGAGGCCAGTTGTGGGTGTCAAAAACTCCATCCGGGAGCTGCGTGGAGAAACTCAGGGGGATTTTCCGAGAGGATGGCGGTGCCGGCTCCCGGCCGTCGTGATTTACCGTAGATGGAATCGCAGGACAGGCGTGACAGATCGCCCCGTATGCAATGGCCGGATGCGTCGGACGGCGGCGAGGGCAGGGAAGCATCCAGGATATCGCCTTGAGGCTCTTTCCGTCGAACCCCGATCGGCTCGATCGCCGAGCGAATGGCATTCAGGCCCCTGACGCGCGTAGAGGTGGTGCAGGCCGCCAACCTGAGGAAACTCGACCACGTTCCCTTGTTCTGGAGCCTGCACTGGCCGCGGAACCGGGCTGTCCTGCGTCAACGATCGATGTGACGAGAGTGGTGATAGTACTCGAAGTAGTCCTTGAGGACTTTCTGGAGGTGGCGTTGGCGATGACGAGCACTCGATCAAGACACTCCCGGCGGATGTTCCCAATGAGTCTTTCGACGTACGGATTCTGCCGCGGCGCGTGCCGCGCGGTGGGCTTCTCCTCGATTCCAAGGACCGTCACACGCTTGATGAACTCGGCGCCGTAGGTGTCATCGCGATCGCGCAGCAGGCATTTGGGCGGCGTCTCGAACGGGAATGAGTTGACGATTTGCTGCCCGGCCCAAGCTGCCGAAGGCGCCCCGGTGACCGCGAAATGCAGCACCTTCCTGCGCTCGTGGGCCAACACGACAAAGACAAACAAGACGCGGCACGTGATTGTGGGCACGGTGAAGAAGTCGACGGCGATGAGTTGCTCCGTGTGATTGCGGAGAAACGCTCGCCACGTCTGCGAGGGTGGCCCGCGCTCGCCCTTCGGGCGGTACTTCCGGACCGTCGCGGCGGACACCCGGTGCCCGAGTTTCGCGAGTTCCGCCTGAATTCGGGGACTGCCCCAAGTGGGATCCCTATCGGGTAGATCGCCGCACCCGAACCCCTCGGAACCGACGTCGCGACGGTAACATTCGACTTCGGGGGCGGGTGGAAATTCGTCATCCGAATGTGTGACGCCGCCGCTTCCCATGCTGAAGGGATGGTCTCACGTTTCGGCACCCAAACCCGATTTTGAAAACCCAGCACCCGATGACCCTGCCTTCCTTCCGCCACTGCGGCCTCCTTGGCCTGCTGGTCCTGAATTTGCCGCTCGCGGCACTTCGGGCCCAGGTCGCCTCCACTCCGGTCCGCCCAGTCGCGTCGGCGGTTTCGGACGACGCCGTCCTCCTTTCGCCTTTCGAGGTCAGCACCAGTGCCGATGTTGGCTACCAGGCTGGCAACACCACGTCGGGTTCGCGCCTGAATGCGAAACTCAAGGACACCGCGGCGCCGGTCTCGGTATTCACCAAAGAATTTCTCTCCGATTTCGCCGTGACCAATCTCGAGGAGATGATGGCCTACTCGGGGAATTTTGAGAAGGACTTCGAGGATTCCAACGCCGGCTTCAACGCCCCGTCGCTGCGCGGTTCGAGCGCCGCGACGCCGCCGTTCCGCATTCGCGGCCTCACGGGATCGTTTGGCGTCGATCTCGTGGAGAGCGCCGTCCCGCAGGATATCTACAATATCGACCGCGTGGAAGTTTCGAGCGGACCGAATTCAGTCCTGTTTGGCCTCGGTGCCGCGGGCGGCACGGTGTCACTCACCTCCAAACAAGCGGACGTGCGGAGCGATGCCACGCAGCTGAAGTTCATCGCCGGCTCTTGGAATTTCCAGCGCGCCGAGCTCGACTCCAATCTAATGCTCGTCCGGAAGAAACTTGCTTTCCGGCTCAATGCCCTCGACGCGCACGCCAACAGCTGGCGCGAGTATGATTTCTCGAAGAGCCGACGCATCGCCGCAGCCGTCACCTATCAGCTCCGCGAGACGACCACGCTGCGTTTCGCCTGGGATGGAGGCACGCACGACCGGCACACGGACTGGACTTGGCCGGCGGGCGACGGCGTGCGGGGATGGATGGTGGCCGGGCGGCCCACGATCAATTCGACCACGACGCCCTTCAATGCGAACAACTTCGCTGCGCTCGGAATCAATCGCGTCACCACCAACACCCAGTGGACCTTCATCGACAACAACCCCTCGATGGTGAACATGCAGAACCAGCTGCAGAGCTTCACCGGGAATAACCCGAACGGTGTGGCGTATTCCACCGACGGTTTGCTGACGCCGTATTCGCCCCCGGTGAACCAGAGTTTTTCGGGTCCGGGCTCGCTGCTCCACGGTTTCTATCGCAACTACAGCGCGAAGGCGGAGCACCGCTGGGGCAAACTCATTCTCGAAGGTGCCTTCATCCACACCTTCAACAAATCCAAGGCGAACGGCTGGGCGGTCCCGGGTAACTCCATTAACCTTCGCGCCGATCCCAATGCCTCCTTGCCGACTCCAGCCGGTGCGCTCGTCGCGAATCCCAATGTCGGCAAGTTCTACATTGAGAACACCTGGCGCCCCGAGGATACTGCCTTCAAGAACGAAGTGTTTCGCCTGACTGCCGCCTACGAACAGGATTTCGGGAAATGGCTCGGCCGGCACCGTGTCGCCGGTCTCGGCGAGGTCGGAAAAATCGACCAGATCGCGCACGTCTATCAGGAGATTCTCGTCAACCAAAACAACGTCCCGCTGGCCAATGCCGCAGGGTTCTGCACTGGTCGGCTGATCCCGCCCGTTGGTGTAACGAGATACAGATTTTGCTGGCCATTTGCGCGGCGGAGTGTCATGGGAGGATGGGATGAACTTTTCCCAGCTGACCGAAATGCTGCCCGAACATGCGCTGCGGGAGGTGACCCTGCGCGCGGCGCAGTCCGACGAACTCCCGGCCGCGCGCGCCGCCCTCGAGGCTGAGCACTATCTCGGCGCGCCCAAGCCTGCCGAGTGCGACGTGGTGCAGCTCGCCCTGCGCGGCGAGCAGGTGCTCGCCATCCTGGTCTGGACACGCGGGTCGCAGAAACTCGCCGCGCGCGATGCGTGGCTCGCCTGGGATCCGCGCACCCGGGCCCGCCGCTTGCCGCTGGTGGTGCAGAACAACCGCTTCCTGGTGCTGTCGCGCCCGCGCCAGCCCAACCTCGCCAGCCGCGTGCTCGGCCTCGCCGTCGCGGCGCTGCCCGCCCAGTGGCAGCAGCGCCGCGGCGTCACCCCGCTGCTGGCCGAGACCTTCGTCGATCCGGAGCGCTATCAGGGCACCTGTTACAAGGCCGCCGGCTGGATCGAAGTGGGGAAAACCGCCGGCTGTGGCCGGCACGGCGACGACTACTACGTGCGCCACGACAAGCCCAAGCGCCTCTGGCTGCGCCCGCTCGGGGACGATGCGCCCCGGCGGCTGCGCGACCCGCTTGAGTCCCTGCCGGGTGAAAAGCCGCGTGCTTTCGGGCAGTCTCCCGTGCCGGTGAAAACCGCCACCAGCCTCGCCGATGCGCTTTTCACTGTGACTGACCCGCGCCGCGCCCAAGGCCTGCAATTCCCCCTGCACGCGATGCTCGCGGCGGCGGTGCTCGCCATCGCCTGCGGTGTCACCACCGTGGCCGGACTGTTTAGGTTTGTGCAGGAGCTCAACCCCGCCCAGCGCCGCGCGTTGCGCTTCCGCTTTTCCCCACGCAACCGCGACCTGGTGCCCCCGCCCGGTGAAAGCTGCTGGCGCGATGTCCTGCAACGGCTCGACCCCGCCGAGCTCGCCCGCGCCGTCGTCCAATGGCAGCTGGAGCAGACCAAGTTGCCGCCGCTGTTGGCCATCGACGGCAAGACGCTGCACCGCGGGCTGGCCACGCTGGTCACCCTCTGCGATGCCCAGACCGGCGAGCCGCTCGCCCAACTCGCCCGGGCCGGACCCGGCCACGAGAAAACCCTCGCGCACACCCTGATCGAATCGCTGCCGCCCGGTACCCTCGACGGCAGCATCGTCGGCGGCGACGCGCTTTACGCCGACCCGGCGCTGGTGCGCCCGCTCGTGCAAGACCAAGGCGCCGTCACGCTCGTGCAACTCAAGGACAATCAGCCTACGACCGTCGCCGGCGCCGAAGCCGCGCTCGCCCAAGGCTCGCCCCTTTTTTTTCGACACCGCCCGAGACCAGCCACGGCCGCGTCGACCAACGGCACGTGCGCACCGTCAGCGTGACGTCCGAACAGCTCACGTTTCCCCATGCCGCCCAAGTGGTGGAGATCACCCGCGAGAGCACGCGCAAGAAATCCGGCGAGACCACCACCGGTCGCCGCCTCTTCGTGTTGAGCGAACCGCTCAGTGCACGCGATTGCCTGCTGGCTTGCCGCGGACGCTGGGGCATCGAGAACAAGAACCATCACCCGCGCGATGCGACGTGGCTGGAAGACAAGACTCGCGCGGCGGCCGGCCACACCGCGGCGAACCTGATGCTGTTGCGCGGGCTCGTGCTGGTGTGGTGGCGCAAGCGCCACCCGCAGCTCACCGGCCCGCAGTTCGTCGAGCGCAACCAAGCCCGGCGCCACGCCGCGCTGCGCGAGCTTTTTCAACCACTTAAGTGTTAGCAATGCGGGACCCTGGCCAATGCCGCGACGCCCGAGGGTGCCCAGAATATGCTCTGGCGCCGCCACTATGCGACCGAGGGCGACTTCAGCACGTATCACCAAGGCGACCTGCGAATCCCCGCCCAAAGTTTCACCGTCGGCACCAACACCTATTCGACGCGCTACGTCGCCTTCAACCAGGCCGGCAACGCCGAGAATCTCAAACTCACCGACACCTGGATGATCGCCGACCAAGGCTATTTCTGGAAGGACCGGATCGTCACGACGCTCGGCTACCGCGTCGACCAGGTGAAATTCAAGAACGGCCTGACGGGTCGGCTGAGCGCATCCGATCCGGCCGTGCTCAACGGCAGTGGCATTGTGAACGAGTTCTATTCCGTGCCCGGTCAGTTTACCCAGCCTCAACCGAGTTTCCGGCCGCACACGTTTACCGCCGGTGTCGTGGGGCATCCGACGAGCCGCCTTTCCGCTTTCTATAATCAATCCGACAACGTGGGCGCGCCGTCCTTCACCGCGCGCATTCTCCCTCCGGAGGCGCCACCTCTCAACCTCGCGCCGCCCCAGACCACTGGGAAGAGCCGCGACTATGGCGTCATGTTCGATCTGTTGGGCGACGACCGCTATTTCCTCCGCCTCACCCGTTTCGACACCCTCTATCTCAACAGCACGCCGATTCAGCCCGGCACCAATGTATTTCAGGCCGCGCAGGGTCTGGGCCAGGGGCTCGACGCGCTCGTGGCCGGAGGTCGGATCACGGCGGCGCAAGCCGCTCCGTTCCGCGTGAACCCGACGGCATTCAGTATCGACACCGCCTCGAAGGGCATCGAACTCGAGGCGATCGCGAACCCGAATCGGAATATTTCGCTCCGCGCGAACTTCTCCTATTCCGACCGCAATCGAGAGAATTTTGCCAAGGAAATTCCGCCGTTCGTCGAAAAGCTCTATGCCTTCCTCGGCACCGTGAACTCCACTGGCGTCCTTTCCAACTTCGGTCAAAACACCACCGCCAATCCGGCGCGCACGGCGAAACAGATGATCATCGATGAAATCGAAGCCTTCGTCGATCAGACCGGCACAAACCAGACGCAGGCATTCGGCTCGCGTCCCTACAAGTTGAACATCGACGGACGTTACAAGTTCACCGAGGGCAGTCTCAAAGGCTTCGCAGTGGGAGGGGCGGTTCGTTGGGCGAGCAACAACTACATGCAGATGGATCTGCGGACGACGCTCGATGGCGGCGCGACCAATCCCAACTACGGCAAGAAGCTCTACGGCCACACGCAGGAAGCGTGGGACTTCTTCACCAATTACCGCCTGAAGGCGGATTTCCTCGGTAAAAAGAATCTCACGTTCCAGCTCAATGTCCGGAACGCATTCAACCAAAGCAGGGTCCTGCCGGCCCGCTATACGAACGACTTTCTCGCGCTTCGCCGCGTGTACCTGAACGACCCCCGCTCGTTTCGCTTTACGACGACGGTTGAATTCTGAGCTGCGCGTATGACGACATGCGAAACGTTGGCCGGCTGCGGATCGAGTGTCGTGCTCGACGACGATTGGAAACCCGTCTCTATCGTCGGCGACGCTCGGGGAGCTCTCCCGCACCGACTTCGATTCGACCGATATGAAAACCATTGCGACCGCCCAATCCGCCCGCGTCCGCTTGATGTCCAACGCTTGGCACCCCTGGGCAAAACGCCCCTGCGTCGAGCTCACGTGCGATCTGTTCGAGGCGGCGGAGGCCCCGGCGGGAATGCGGCAAAAGCATCCATAGGCCCACCATGAAACGACCATCGCAGAATTTCGCCGGTGCCTGGCTGGTCGGGTGCAGCGTCTTGCTCTTGCTGGCGTCCGCTTCCGCCGTCGAGCGGGCGGATCAGCCAAACATCGTTGTCTTCATCGCCGACGACCTCGGTTGGGAGGAAACTTCGCCCTACGGGCATCCGACCATCCGTACGCCGAACCTTCAGCGTCTGGCTGACGAGGGGATGCGTTTTGATCGCTTCTTCCTCACCGCCAGTTCTTGCAGCCCCAGCCGCTCGTCGATGTTCAGCGGTCGCTACCCGCACAACACCGGCGCCATGAACCTGCACGTCGACATGAAGCCCGACGTCGAGCTTTTCATCGAGCCGCTGCGCGCGGCCGGTTACTACTCGATGCTCATCGGCAAGTCCCATGGCACGAACCACCCGCAGGTGAAGGCGAAGTTCGACCGCATGGTCCTCGCGGACTGGAGCCGGCCGTGGACCATGGGCGACATGTGGGAGCAGGCCTTGCGCGCTCGGCCCCCGGGCCAACCCTTCCTGCTGTGGGCCGCCGCGATTGATCCCCACCGGCCGTACAAGCAAGGCGAGTACGCGCAGCCCCACGACCCGGCCAAGGTCGTCGTGCCTCCCTACTATCCGGACCTGCCGGAGATACGCGAAGATCTCGCTGACTACTATAATGAGATTGAGCGCTTCGATGCCCACGTCGGCCAGGCGCTGCGCGTGTTGGAGGAGCAGAAGATTCTCGACGACACCGTGATTCTGGTTCTCACCGACAACGGCCGCGCGTTCCCCAAGGCAAAGACCCGCGTCAACGTGCCCGGCGTGAAAAGCCCGCTGATCGTGCGCTACCCGCGACTTGTCGCGCGCCGTAGCGTGACGCCAGCACTCGTCAGCGCCGTCGATCTCGCGCCGACTCTCCTCGAGCTGGCGGGCGCGCCGGCGTTGCGGCAGACCGATGGTGTCAGCTTTTTGCCGATCCTCCGCGAGCCGACCCGGCGTATCCGGCCGTTCGCCTTCGCCGAGCACAACTGGCATACCTACCAGGCGTATGAACGCGCTGCGATCACCGAGGACTTTATCTACATCCGCAACTGGCTGCCGGAGCTGCCAGGCACGCCGCCGGGTGAGGTTGTGCCCGTGCCGTCCTATCAAGCCATGACGCGGTTGTTCGAAGCGGGCCACCTGGCGCCCGAGTTTAGCGATACATTCATTTCACCCCGCCCCGCGGAGGAGCTCTACGCCATCGGCGCGGACCCCTCCTGCATGCGCAACCTCTCCGCCGATCCCGCCAATCAGGCCAACCGCGCCGGCCTGCGCCGCGAACTCGACGCGTGGCAGGAACGGACCGGGGACCGTTTCCCCGGCAAAGACAAGCTCAAGCCCGACGAGGCCGACCGACGCACCGGACAGGTCTTCAAAAAGACCAATCCGCCCCCGGTACCGAAGTAGTCTTTGGCCGCGCCCTCGCGCCGCCGTAAGCATGTATTGCCTCAACCTGATTGTCGTTCGGCTGTTTTCCGTCTTGCCGCTGGCTCCTGCTCTTGGATTCGGCGCAACCGCCGCGGCCTTCACGCCGGTGCCCTTCACTTCGGTGAAGATTGACGATGCGTTCTGGTTGCCTCGTGTACGACTCGTCCAATCGGCAACGTTGCGCTCTGGACGCTCGACGTCCGCGCGTCGCGATGGGGCTCACTCACGGATAACTGCGAGGCCGAACACGGCGCTGGCGAGGATGATGGTGATTTGGATGTTCACGGACGGGAGGATGACGGGTTTTGCGCGGTCAGAATGGGCGTTGCCGGTTTGAGGTGCAGCCCCGAGAGCGGTGTCAGATCCACGATCAATTCGCAGGTGTTGCGATCGGAGCGACCGCGGAGCGTAAGGTGGACGGGGGCGGGAGTGAGGCGGAAGAAGAGACTCCCTTTCGCGGTCTCTCCGGGTGCGAGCGTTAGTGGGAGCGGGAGTCGGCGTCGTTCGAACTCAGCGCGCACCTTGGATTTGTTATTGGAGTTTATGGCCATCACGGTGACCAGGTAGATCGGGGCGGCGACGAGGGTGGCGGTGGCCGCACCGGCGAGCGCCGTGCTGGCGGCGGTGGCGGAGCCCAAAAAACCGCCGGTAGCGATTGATGCCATGGATGCCGTACCGGCGTAAATGGGAGCAGCCAAGAGGGTGGCGGCGGCGGTGCCGGCGAGCGCGGTGCTGGCGGTGGTGGCGGGGGGCCGAGACACGTCGGCGGCGAGTGGTGCGATGGCCAACGTCCCGGCGGTGCCGACGGCTCCGGCGCCCAGAGCCAACCGGCCACCGGTCTGACTGGATTTCAGTTTTTGCCACGAGGTCAGGCTCTCCGTTTCCAACGTCCATGGATCGTCGTAAGGTGGGTTCGCATTGCCCTGAAAATCTTCGAGTGTCGCAGTCTCGATCACCAGTGGCGTTGTGCCGCGATTGGTGAGATGGACGACGTATTCGTCCCAGTAGGCCTCGCTTTTCCACGAGCCGGGGCCTCGGTAGACGATGACGCTTTGGACGGACGCCTCGGCGGGGGACGAAATCGCGGGGCCGCCAACTCCAGGCGTGGCGTTTAGGTTGAGGACGACGGCGGGTCTGGCGTTGTCGGGCTTGGCGAGTTTATTGTTGTTGAATGAAATGCAACCGGAGAGCGCGAAGGGGATGGCGGCGAGCAGCGCACGGCGAGGGATAGTGGTTTTCATCAGGTTGGCGGGAAATGGTGCCGCATGTGTTTGGAGCTTTCGTGGCGATGCAGCCTGTAGGGAACGCGGGAGTGAAAAACGGCATCTGGCGGGCCGGGTAGTGGGACGCGCTCACTTTAGCGCAAGGCGCGCGACGCGGTTGGTCGAGAAACGTAATGCGACTCGTTGTTTGGAGTGATGGAATGAAACTGGCACGTTGGGGAATTTCATCACTCCAGTGCGAAACTACGGGGAAGAATGGCTCGCTGTGGATGAAGGTATTTTCGCGGATGCGGGCGTTGCCCGATCCTGAAACTCAAGGAAGGGGACGGCTAATCCCCGCGGTTTCCTCCCCCGCAAAAAAACGCGCCGGGAACTGCGGATTGTCTCCTGACTCGACGGCTCAGTCTTGACCATGACTCGCATCGGCGACCACGAGAAGGTCTGCCGGTTCATCAAAACGTGCGTGAAGTGCGGAGGTATCGCTCAGCGAAATCAGCCGACGAAAGCGTGCTCAGGCGAGGTCGTGGACCAGCGACCACGGTGCCCGCATCGGGCGCGAGCGCAGCCGGTTCGCCATCTCGTCGCCGACGAACTCCTCCCTTTCCGGGTTCCAGCGCAGCTTGCGGCCGAGAGCCATCGCGATCTGGCCGAGGTTGCATATGGTGGTGGTGCGGTGCGCGGTCTCGGCATCCGCGATCGTGCGTTGCCGCGTGCGCATCGCCGCGAAAAAATCTTCGTAGTGATTCTTGCTCGACGGGACCTGCACTCGCTTGTTCGGCGCCTGCATCGCACGCAGGAGGTTCGGATCGGAAGCGCTCATTTTCGAGTACCCGATGTCAAGCCAGCCACGCTCCCCAAAAAAACGTGACGTGTTGTTGCCGTTCACCGTGAGGTCGGTGCGACAGTACATCGGCACGCCGCTGGCATAGCGGAAGGTGACATCGATGCGTGTGGGCGTCGTGAACAGCCCGGAGGTGGGGTAGTCACCGTGCCCTTCGATTTCCACCGGCCCGCTGCGGTCCATGTCGAGCACCCACTGTCCGATGTCGAGGCAGTGCGCGCCAAGGTTGGTCATCTGCCCCGAGGCGTTTTCCGCGATGAAACGGAAATTGTAGTGGCAGCCGTAGAAGGTGTAGGGCCGCCAGGGCGCGGGGCCGAGCCACATGTCCCAATCGAGACCCTCGGGAACGGCCTCCGGTTGCCAGGTGGCGCCGACATGGCGGTTGTTCGCCCCGATGAGGCACTCGACGTAATGGAGCTTTCCGAGTCCTCCGTCGCGTACGAACTCGACGAGGTCGTGGAATCGCTTCATCGAGCGCTGCCAGGTGCCGTGCTGTACTACGCGGCCATATTTTCGGGCCTCGTCCACGAGCGCGCGCCCCTCGGCGATGGTGAGCGTCAGGGGTTTCTCGACATAAAGATCCTTGCCCTGGCGGATGGCGTCGAGGGCGGTGAGCGCGTGCCAGTGGTCGGGGGTGCAGATGAGCACCGCGTCGATTTCCCGGCGGCGGTTGAGTTCCCGGAAATCGGCGTAGGGCCGGCAGTCGTTGCTGCCGTACTCATGGTTGATGCGGACGGCTGCGGACTCGCGCCGCTCACGATCCACATCGCAGACGCCGAGGACTCGCACGGTGTCCTGATAGCCGAGCAGGGTGTCGAGGTGGGCGACGCCAATGTTGCCGGCTCCGATGAGGCCGAGGGTGATGCGATTGCTCGGTGCGCCCTGCCCGAAAAGGCGGGACGTGATCACCTGGGGCGCGGCGAACGCGGCGGTGGCGGTGGATGATACGTGGAGGAACCGGCGACGCGAAAGCGTGGCGACCGCCGGGGACGCTGCGGATTCCGATCCTAGGCCTGGATGGTTCATAGGTCTCTTCAGGACAGGGGGATGGTTTCGAGGGCGCGGGCGGCGGTGCCGCGCACGATTGCCGACTCGGCGGTTTGGTTCTTTAGGGATGTGAGCGCCGGGCGTGCCGCCGCGTCGCGGCGGGCTGCAAGGCTGCCGATGAGACCTGCCTTGGCATTGCCCGGCAGCGACGCGAGCGCGTCGCGCAGCGCGGCACCGGCCTCCGGGCCGGGAATAATCTCGAGGGCGGTGCGCGCGGCGTCGGCCGTCTTCGGATTGCGGATCAGAGTGGTGAGGGCGGGGACGCTCTTCGCCGAGCCGACGAGAGCGAGCATTCGGCAGAGAAACGCGCGCCCAGCCTCGGTGCACTCCGGGAGCGCGAGGGTACCGATCAGTTGTTCCTCGATCTTCGGCCAGTCCCGGGGCGCCGTCTGCGTCACGAGTTTTTCCACGGTCGTAGCGAAGGTGCGATCGCTGCCGTACTCCAGCGTGGCGCACAGTTTCCAGGGATCGGGCGTCTGCGCCGTGCGGTTGAGATGGGAGGCTCCGCGGACGGAACGTTCGGCGTCGAGGGGTTGGATGGGCTGGGGCGAAGTAGATTTAGAGGCGGCCATGGCGGGAACTGTTTCTATGCGGTTCCGGTTCTGGGAGAGCGTTCGTTGCGAATGATTCCGAAGTTTTCCGTCCTGCCTCCCGTAGTGTCTGAAAACTTAACCGGGAGTCGGGCGGCGTAGTCCGGTCGAAAACGCGCATCTCCATCGATGACCCGAAAGTGTCTTCGGCGAAGAAGACCCGGAACCGCGTCGCCGGCTTTCCCGCCGACCTGAAGGATCCACGCCGCATCAGGATGTGGCGCGACACCGGCACACCTTACCATTCGCGCGGCCAGTTTCATGACGAATGCGGATAGTACGTCACCCGACCGCCTCGATTGCAAACCTCGATCGTCGTACGATCCATCGCAGGACGGGCAGTTGACCGCCGGGGATCGTGCGGGCGAAACCGTCTGGCGCGAGCCGCGGTTGCCGGTTGACGGATACACGATCCTGCATCGGGCACTTCCACGCGAACGAGGTGAAGACGAACGTCCCATTCTTCGACCCCACGTCTGCGCAGCAGATACGGTTGAAGAAAAATTATGGATTCGTGATCGACGAACGATCCCGCGTTTCACTCTCACGGAAATCATGGTGTGTCGGAACATTCGGAAAGGTTCCGCCGTCTGTTTTCTGGCCGGGCTGGAGCGGCGACGCCCCGTCGCCGGATGAACGCGACATTGGGCGTCACGTCCTCAGGGAAGCCCTTCGACCGCACGGAGAGCGCTCAGTCGAACGCCGTCACCTACGACGAACGTTTGCTACGCGATCACTTCACGAGCCTCGCTTCAGCCGGTTGCAAGGCAAGCGTGGTGGCTTTTCCGTGCCACTGCAGTGTGACCGTTTGCATTTCGCGGGTGGCGTTCGCGAGTACGACCGCTTCGGTGCCGTCGGGTGCGCGGAAGGCGTTATGCAGCACGGCCGGCATGGTGCGCTCGGTGCGTACCGTTTTCTCGCCCTGGCGGCTGACCGCTTGGTACGGCGTAGCTGCACAGGTGAGCTGGGGTGGGTGCAGGAGTCGTCCGAATTGCAGCCAGGGGCGGGCTTCGCCGTGATAAAGTGTGACCCACTGCTGCAGAAGTTGAGCCGCAAGAGTGTGAGAGGAAAAGCGGGCAGGCGGGGTGCGGCCGTCAGGCTGGAGCTCTTCGAGCATGAGATCATCGACCCACGCCCGAGCGGTGCCCGTCACGTGAACCATGATCCGCAGGGTGTCGGCGCCGGAGGGAATGGTGAAATCGGCGGTGACCATTTTCCAACCGGCCCCGGCAGCAGGGAAGGGCAGGCGCCCACCTTGCCCGAGCGATTTCATGCCGGGGCCGAAAACGCCGAACATGATGGCATTGGGCTTGGCCATGTGATCCGTCTTCAGCCAACCGCTCAGGCGGTAACGTTTCTTCGCGTCGTTGGAATCAGAGTTGACCGCGACATTTTGCGAAATTTGCACGATGTCGGACTCCTTTGCATTTTCCAGTCGCAGGCTGGCCGCACCCTGGTGTTTCTCGGTGGTGTCGCTGGTGGCGAGCCCGGTCCAATCGACTCCTTGATAACGGTGAACCGGTTCCCAGTCGGTCAGGGCCGGCCGATTTCTGCCCCGCGGTTCAAAGCCGCCGTTCAGCGGGAGTGGGTCGTTGAGGTCGCGGGCCGACGGGACGAGGTGGGGCATCTGTCCGTCGACGAGGCAGTGGGCCATGACGACAAGATCGTCCCCCCGGATGTTGCTTTGAAACGGCGGCAGAAATTCGTGATAGAGGTAGTTGAAAACCGAGGCCCATTCGAGTGGCGCTTCGCAGTCGCGGTAGTCCTGCAGACCCACCAGGTGATTGAACCACTCGTTTGGCTCCTCGAAACAGACGACGGCACCAGGTTGGATTCGCTGCATGGCCGCCAGCATGGTTTTGAGTTGTCGGGAAAATGCATCCGTCTGCCATCGGCCTGGTCCGGGCGGGTGGGGATGCGCGGGATCGTAGCACGGAGGAAAACTTCCGCCGACGACTTGATCCACCTGGATGAGTTCGCAACCGCGCTCGGCGAGGGGCACACAGACGTCCTCATTCCATCAGCGGTGGGTCCAGGGATCGCCGCCGCAGAGGCACGTCGTGTCGCCGCCCGCGAGCCAGCTTGGAGTGCGGAGGTAGAGTTGACCGGCGCGGGTCTGCACCGCGTGCGGGCGGGCGATGCTCGCAAAACGAGTGCGATCGTCCCATTCAAAACGGTCGTCACCTTGCTTTCGATACGTGAGCGTCCAGTGATAACCGGATGGCCAGGGGAACGCATGCGCCCCCTTGTTACGGAGCCGCGTGACGAGTTGCGTGAACTCTTCGTCGCTCGGGAAAACGGGGAAATAGTCCGGCGTCACCCAATTGGCGTGCTTTTCCCATCCCCAGAATGCGGTGATGAGCGGTACGCCGGGAAATTGTTTCCGATAGAACTCGTCCATCCAGCGCTCAATCCGGGCGGGGTCGGCCAACCAATCGCGTCCGAAGCGGACCATGGCCGGTCCCTCGCGCAACCACGCCGGCAAGTCGTTCCTCCGGTCGTAGGTCGTGGCGCACCAGGGCTGCATCAGGGCCCACGCCTTGTAGAGATCGGCGGCGTCGCGCCAATCGGCCGGTGCTCCGGCGGTTCCCGCGAACGTCGTCAACGCGATGTCGTAGTCCTGCGTCACCGTTCCGGCGGCGAATCCCGGTTGCTGCCAGCTGAATTCCAGTCCCGGGACCACGCGAGTGGCGCTGAGATTTTTCGGATAACCGTTGGCGTCCAGCGCAGCGGTGAAGAAGCCGGTTTGCGCGGCGTAGTAGCACGCGAACTGCGCCGCCATGTTGCCAGGTTGCCCGATGGAGTAGACGGTTCCGTTTTTCTGGCTGCTGGGCCGGCGGACGATGCCACCCTTGGTCGAGCCGAGGACCAACGCGTCGTCGACGCTCTCCTTACTGAGGGGTGCCCTCAGGGTGATGATGGGGAAGCGCACGGTTTCCAGCACGAGGTTGTCCGGGAGTTGCACCGCGATGCGCCAACGCACCAGGGGATCGGATGCCGTTACGCTGGCGGTGCAGGTCACTTGGATCGGCCAGTTTCCGAACCCGCCGTAGTGCAGCGTGGCGCGTTGCCCAGTCGGGTCGTCCTGACGGTTCGCGGTGAATTGCGCGGCGTCGCGGCTCGTGAGCGTGAAGCGTTCGCCGGGCGTCGCCTCCCTTCGCGACAGGGTGAGGGTGAAGAGGAGAGGGGATTTCTGGGTGGCGATGAGTTCGGTCCCGCCTTTTGGTTGCAGGGACACGACTCCGCCGCGCTCGGCTTGGCCCAGGGCGAGTGTGAGTCGCTCGTTGCGCAGTTCCAAACGTGAACCCGCATCGGCCGCCCGGGCTTGCAAGGTCGTCAGAAGCGCGAGCCCCAAAGCACACAGAAATTTCTTGAGGTGCTTCATCGTTGGAATCCGAGAGGGTGAAAATTTGGCGGCGCTGCGTCAACGAATGCGATGGCGTTCGCCTCGGAAGTCAGGGGTAAGGTTATACCCCATGGCGGCGCATCGGCGGCCGTGGCATGATCGTGGCGATCCTCATCAGGTTTGCGGCGCGGGACGGACTTTGCGTCGTATGATCCTTTGAGGCGAATCGCGGACAAACTAGTGAACGATCAAACGAAACTTTTGGCCCACCCACCAAGGAGGCGTGTGGGGAAACAGGCCATTTCCGTGATCACGGCCACTGATCCTGAAAATCAATGCGCTTGGGCACCAGCGCGGCTGGCCTTCGTCGAGAGGGAAGCAGGTTCGGCGAGAATTCGGAGCGGGAGGCGTTCCGAGTATTTTGGTCGTGAGTTTGCGGTCGAGAATCGCGGCGCCGGGGAGGCGGGCGTGGGTCCGGCCTCCCGCCGGGTGGATTTCGATCGGGACGAGTTGGAGGAACCCACGCCAAGGGTCAGAACCCACGCCAAGGGTCAACCCGCTGTTTGCTGCAACCCACGCCAAGGGTCAACCCACGCCAAGGGTCAACCCGCTGTTTGCTGCTGTTTACTGCTCTTCCACGCACCCGGTTCCATTGGTGCGTAGGCCCGAGCCCTGGCCACGCTACCGGTAAGCAAAACCAAGATCTGCCGTGTTTGGTCGCGACTGCACCACGCACGCTACCATTGTGGTGAGGGAATGCGTCAAAGTAGCGCGTTCATAAAGGCACCGTATGCGGCACAAAACTACGATCAATAATTTACGCGAAGTTCACTCCCCCGTGAATCGTTGATCAGATCTTCTGCGAGGTGGCTTGTGCCAGAAACGGATAGGGTGTGAAACACCCAACGCGAAACTTGCAGAGCGCGTCAGGCCGTGACGAGTGGTTTTACGTCATGATTGAGCTGTCGTGATCTTGCCCCGGATGCCGCCCCGCGCACGCTCTCCCTCCATGATCGCCTTTCACTCCGTGCTCCCTGAAATTGCCCACCGTGAAGTTCGCTGCATCCAGTTGGGGGAAGCACCGGATGGATCGACCGCACGCGGCCTCTCGGCCGGCGAGTACGCCTTCGTCGAGTTTTACTGCGAAGACCTCAATTGCGATTGCCGTCGCACCTTCATTCAGGTGATCGCCCGGGACCAGCGCGACCGGGTTCTGGCCAGCATCAACTACGGCTGGGAGGACGAGTCGTTTTATCGGCAACGCATGCCCTATGATCCGGACGCGCCGGCCGAGATTGTCCGCGGCTCGCTGGATCCGATGAACGCCCAGTCCGAACACTCCGCTGCGTTGCTCGAGTTGTTTCAGCGGCACGTGCTGGATGAACCATATCGACTGCGTCTGCGGCGGCATTGCCAGCAATGCCGCGACGAACTTCGCCATCGCCAGAATCAGCCCGCGACACTCCTACCCGACTCCACTTCTGTCCCCGCGGCCCCGACCGGTGCCTCTCCTCCCGAGGCGTCAGATCGTCTCATCCCGGCACCACACCGTTTGCGGTTCAACGAAGTTGCCGCCTTGCTCCTACAATTCGGTCAGGCCCACCTCGACGCTGAACTCACCGGCTTCACCGTCGAACTCTGGCAGCGGATCTGCCGCAAAAAATCACCCGACTGCCTCCGCGGCCAGCCCGGGATCTGGGCGGCTGCCGTCATTCACGTTATCGCCCGCATGAACTTCCTCTTCGACCGCAGCCAGCCGGTGCATCTCAGCTTCGACACCATCTGCGCATACTTCCAAACCAACAAGACCACCATCGGCAGCAAAGCCACCACCCTTGAACGCACCTTGAAGCTCCGGCCGCACAGCGAACCGGGCCTTTGCCGCAGCAGCCTCCTGGAGTCCTTCACCACGGTCCGGCTTACCAATGGCATGGTGCTGTCCTTCGAAATGGCGAAGCGCATGGGTTACCTCCCGCCAGGTGCTACGCCCGCCGATCTTTCCTGAGTTCCCCGCCATGAGCCGCACTTGGAACTGGATGCGCACCATCAAGCGAGGCGCCGCCCGGCGACGGTCGCGAAGTTTTGCTATTCCGTGATCGTATTCCGGAGGGCACTCTACCCGCTTGCCGGGGTTCGTTCCGCAGACGTTCCTTTGTGGGACGATAATTTCGCTCTCGGCGACGAATCAGGTTAATTGGGGTGTTCTTGCTTTTGACTCGTCAGCCTCTAGTTGGCGCGGCACTTGTTTTCGATCCACTGACAAATGTCGGACAGCCAGCTAGCACCCTCCAGCCGCGCTGTTGTTTTGAGCTATGACCTCGAATAGAACCTTCCCAACCACTTTCCACAGCCGACCCAGCGGGTGGCTGACTTAACATTGGGCAATTCATTTCGCACGATGACAGCCAGACGACAAAGTCGGATCCCTTGGTTCGCGTTTCTCATTGGTTTGGTGGCGTTGACCGGCTGTATGCCAGTGCTTGCGCCAGGAGGATGGAATTATGCGGTGTACTACATGGCAAAATCGGAGGAGGCCCGGGTCACGCTTGAGAAGCGCGTAAAAGCAGACCCGGTACTTGAACACGTAGGCTATCAGAAGGGGCGATGGATTACCGGGGCGCTTGGATCGTATTACACCGGGGACTTCATCACCATCGGCTGCTTCGTGAAAGATAAGGATGGATCGGGATTCCGCGCGCATCAAAGACAGATCGAGACAGCACTTGGTCCCGATTTAATGAAATTGTTGGAGATATCGACGCGCGCTTTTCCGAGCCCATGAAGCCAACCGCTACACAACGCGCACACGCATGAGCCCGCAATTCTGCACGGCGCGCCTTCGCTCCACCGGGCCATGTCCTCTCGCGAAATCGGATGGCTCTGCCATTGGGCGTGGCTGACACTCGGATGTTGGAGAGCGCAGAATCGACCCGTTTCAGAAGGCACCGTATTTTGGACGGGGCCAGATTTGAGGTGGCGTCGAACATTTTGCCTCCCGCAACTCGTTGATCGACGTTTCCGTCGAGCCACGTGTTCCCGAGACGCACCTATTTGGGACGCCCACACCCGCGCTGCGGCTCTTGGCAACTGCAGACCGAATCGACCGGTCATCCGGCAAGATCCAAACCTGTGAGCGCCTCGGGGGTCTCCTGAAATTCTATCACCGAGCGGACGCATGAGTTTTTTGACCTGGCGGGCTTCCTGCGCGACGGGCCCGAACCTGGCGGCCGGCCCGTCAGTAGACCAACGCGCGAAAGTTCTTAACGCGATGAAACGTGATTAGGTTTCCATTATGTGCGGAATGCGCCCGCTCGTCGCCGCTGCGCGATAGGATCACCAGATCATCGCCGTCGAAGTCCATCGAGGCGTAATGCCGGGAGCCGCGATTTCCAGGACCGATCACGACGAGGCCGGCGAAACACCAATCGACCATGTTTTTCGAGAAGTGTAGGATCATCCGCGTCCGTTCGTTGTTGGGCAAAGAATGACGATCCTTCGGCAATGCCTCGGGGCGCGTCATCGAGTCGGTGGCCTGCGTGCCCAGGAGCCAATAGAGCTTCGTCTGCTCGTCGTAGAGGACATGGAAGCGCATTTGCCCGCCCGGAAACGGGAGGAATAGCTGCTTCTTTCCCGACGGCGCATGCACGAGCCCGGTCGTCATGGTCCCGTCGTCGTTCTCGACGACTTGGGCGATGGCGGCAAAACCCGTGCCTCCGGTGTGCGCCCGCATGAACAAATGAAAGGTCCGCTGCCGGGGATCGAACCACAGGTGATTGGGATCCGTGATTTGGACGACATTGGTCTCCAGCCAGCCCATCGGATGCATCGGCCGCCCCCCGACTTGGTTTACCTCCGGAAACTTCTGGGAAAAGAAGGGCACGCCGAAAAAATCGATCCCGAGATCGTTCTGGCGGTAGCCCGGAATGAGATCGGCAAACGCCAGTTCGGAGGCATAGGTCCAACTCGAGGGCAGGGTCAGGTCATCCTGCTCGCGCGCCCGCATCAGGACCGGGGCAAGATAGCCGGTCGCCCACCCCGACTTGTCATCTTCATTAATGAGCCGCTCCATCACCAGGTAGACATTCCCTTTCGCATGCCAGACGTTGCAGGCGGCGGCGTACCACTTCGCTTTTTTCGTCCCAAGGTCCGCGGGGGCAGACCAGTGCTCGCCACGGTCGTCCGATCTCATGATTTTCAGGTCCTTGCTGTGCCCAAGATAGTAGATCGCTTTTCCGGCCTGAAAAAGGCGCGCTTGGTTGATATCGGGCGTCGCACGCGGCGTCCAAGTCAGGCCGCCGTCATCAGAGGTGCTGATGCGTGCCAACCAATGGCCCTGCCGGCGGCTCGTGGTTCCATCACGTGAGCTCGCGGCGACGAGGCGGCCCCCATCCAGACGCAGGATGGAGGGCTGGCTCAGGCGCGACGGCGTGCTAGGCGCCTCGTCGACCGCCACGTGATCCGGCGCCAGCGCGCGGATCGGTCCGGGCACCGGAGCTGGCGAGGCGGCGGCGGCGAACGACCAAGGAGGAGGGCACAACAAAAACGCGCCTCCCAATGCGAGCGGTAGCAAGATGCGCGGGCTGTTAAGGAATCTGATGTTCATTGGTGGAAGGATTTACAAAGGTTGACCGTGTCGATTCAAACGGTCCCGCCCGGGCTTGTGGTCAGCCGGCCGCGGCGTGCCCGGATCAGTGGCCGGTGGCTTGGTCGGCTCCAATGTTGGAGCGGGAACCGACGAAGGTGCCCCAGTAATCGCGCAAACGCGGGGCAGTGATGGAAGCACCCGCGCCAAGCAGCGGCGAGTCGGCGCGCAACCAATACGCCCTCTGGCCCGCGGCAAATCCGTCGGCCTTCAACTCGACGCCCACGCCACCGGCGCCGGGTTGCGAGAGCCGCGGGTCGCCGAGGATGTCCGTGCTTCCAACCGGCGGCCCGTTTTGCGCCACGATCGTGGCGGGAAAATAGCAGTTGTGGTCGAACACCGCCCCCGGGCCGAAAGGCTGGGT
Source organism: Opitutia bacterium (assembly GCA_947474365.1). Taxonomy (GTDB): domain Bacteria; phylum Verrucomicrobiota; class Verrucomicrobiia; order Opitutales; family Opitutaceae; genus ER46. The sequence continues at coordinate 47,881 of CANJIU010000059.1, forward strand.
GTTGAATTGCCGCGTCCCGCCCTCAAGCAGAATGATGTTGTTGCGGAAGGTAATCGCCGAGCACGTATTGAAAACAGTGTCGAGCGGTGTCCGGCTATAAAAGACGTTATTATAAACTTGGTTCGTCGCACTGCCCTTGCCGGCGTTTTGGGCGATGAGCCGATGGCCGCCCCGCATCGGCGACGAACCTATGGCGTCATTCTCGCTTATATTGTAACGCACGATGATGTTCCGCGCCGAAGCCATAAAGAGCATGAAGCCCCGGGCGTTGTCGTGCGTATAGTTGTACTGGAACACGTCTCCGTCGGTTTCGCTGTCGGCGTCAAACGCCTGCCCATCCGCCGTGCCACCGCCCTTGAGGCCCGACACCTCATTGTATTCAACGATCGTCTGGTGGCTGTCGTAGGTCCATATGCCGGCAAAATTGCCGCCATCGCTCATGCAGACGTTGCGGACGACATTGCGGGCAATATGCGAGCCCGACCCGGAGCCATGGATCACGATTCCGTCGCCAGAGACGTTTTCGATCAAGTTATCGGTGAACACCACGTCCTTGACTGCCCGCGTGCTCGAGGTGCGAAGGCCTTCGACCCCGACATCGTGGATGTGGCAGCGGACGACGCGCACATCGCTGATGTCGCCCCGGAAGATGATGCCGCCAGTTGACTTGCCCGCATTGTAGTTCGCTTTCGTGACCGCCGGACTATTCACGTCGCGCACGACGCAGCGTTCGATATAGATGTGTTGCTGCAGAGTCTTGCCGCGGCTGCGGATTGAAATGCCCGTCAGCCCATTTTGGCCTCCGGCGGGCTGTTGATTGGTGAATTCAAGCTGCCTGACCTCCCAATACGATTGGTCGACCAGCGCGAGAGCGGCGGAGCCCGGTGTACCGGGTCCCTGAATCACCGCCGGTTTGTCGCCGCCATACACTCCGATAGAAATGGGGCGACCGGGAGCACCCGAACCTCGCGGCGCCAACTGCCCATCCCAGACCCCGCCGGAGCGGAAGTGGATCGAATCTCCGGGAGCAAAGACGGCGGCATTGACCGGCCCGAGCGAACGCCATGCCGCGGCTTCGCTCGTCCCGCTATTGGCATCGTTGCCGCTGGCCGCGTCGACAAAGTAGGTCGCCGCGCCTGCAGAGGCGGTGAGAAGTACGAGGGCAAAGAGAGTTTGGAGTATCATTATCAAAACCATTACGGAACGAGATGCGCGGAGCACCGCCACAATTTCTTCAGGCGGATGAGCGCCTCAGTAAGGGAGGCTGCGGAAATTGCGCACGCGATGAAACGTAATTAGGTTTCCATTATGCGGGGATTGCGCCCGCTCGTCGCCGCTGCGCGAGAGGATCACCAGGTCGTCGCCGTCGATGTCCATCGACGCATAGTGTCGCGAATGGCGATTGCCCGGGCCGATCGCGACGACACCGGCAAAGCACCAATCGACCATGTTTTTCGAAAAGTGCAGGACGAGCCGGTTTCGTTCGTTGTTGGGCAACTGATGGCGATCCTTCGGCAGTGCCTCGGGGCGCGTCATCGAGTCGGTGGACTGCGTGCCGAGGAGCCAATAGAGCTTCATCTGCTCATCGTAGAGGACATGGAAGCGCATCTGCCCGCCCGGGAAGGGCAAAAACAGTTGCGTCTTTCCCGACGGCGCATGCACGAGCCCGGTCGTCATGGTCCCGTCTTCGTTCTCGACGACCTGGGCGATGGCGGCAAACCCGGTGCCTCCGGTGTGCGCCCGCGCGAAGAGATGAAACGTTCGTTGCTTGGGATCGAACCAGAGATGGTTGGGATCCGTGATTTGCACCACGTTGCTCTCGAGCCAGCCCATGGGATGCATTGGCCGCCCCCCGACTTGGTTTGCCCCAGGGAACTTCTGGGCAAAGAAGGGCACGCCGAAAAAGTCGAGCGCGAGATCGTTCTGGCGGTAACCGGGAATCAGATCCGCAAACGCCAGTTCCGAGGCATAGGTCCAACTTGAGGGCAGGGTCAGGTCATCCTGCTCGCGCGCCCGCATCAGGACCGGGGCCAGGTTGCCGATCGTCCATCCCGACTTGTTGTCCTCATAAATCCGCCGCTCCATCACCAGGTAGACGTTTCCTTTGGCGTGCCAGACGTTGCAAGCGGTCGCATACCATTGAGCTCTTTTCGTCCTAAGATCCGCGGGCGCAGACCAATGCTCGCCCCGGTCATCCGACCTCATGATCTTGAGGTCATTGTCGTGCCCAAGATAATACAGCACTTTGCCGCATTGAAAGAGGCGCGCTTGGAAGATCTGTGGCTTCGCGCGGATCGTCCAGGTCAGTCCACCGTCATCCGACGTGGCGATCCGCGTCCCCTCGTCCCGGTTGTTCCGATCCCGCGTGTTTCCGCCGCGTTCGCTCGCCGCGATCAGACGGCCGCCTTCGAGGCGGAGGATCGAAGGCGTGTTGAGCGGATTGGGCGTTCCCGGCGATTGCTCGAGAACGACATGATCCTGCGCCAGTGGGCGGATCGCTCCGTGCGCCGAAGCTGGTGAAGCTTCGGCGGCGAGCGACCACGGGGCGAGGCACAGCCATAGCGCGCATCGGTTTGCGAACGACAGTAAGAGGCGCGGGCGGGTAAGAAACATGAAGTTCATTGGAGAAGAATCTTCAAAACGTGACCGCGTTGGTCCAAACATACATCCGCGGTTGTCCGCCCATCGCACCCTTCCGAATCCAACCCAAAGCTTCCGTGATGACGGCGATGTGGGTTTCTGGTCGCACTCAGAATGAACCCTTCACTCCGGCCATGGCGTTCGTGCCGTATTGAACCCATCGTGTGCCCCGGGCGTAGGCCGGGGTCGACGCGCCGTAAGCGTCAAACCGCCACGGGACATCGGTGAGATTCCGTAGGTTGGCGAACAGGGCGAACCGCCGCGTGAGTCTGAACTCAAAATTGACGTCTAGCGAGGTCCGGGGGGCGCGGTGGTTGCGCGTATCAGGCTCCACGTTGGCCCCGGTAATACCCGCGATGAGACCCTGCGGCGTGCGCCCGAGGTGATTCCAGTTCGCCCGGGCGGTCAGTCGGGCTGTGCTATAGGTGAAGCCATAGTTCATCGTGAGCGGCAGGAAGCCCGACAATGTGCTCGCGGCGACGCCATCAACCTGGAGGGTCGTGGCATTGAAGTTTACCAGCAAATTCCCCCATCGGTCGGGAAACCAGGGCAGCGTGTGGCGGTATTCGTACTCCACGCCAGTCACGCGGGCCGAGCCCACATTCTGCTTCGTTACAACGTCGTAGTTGGAAAACGATTCGTCGAAGCCCCACTCTGCGAGCTGGGCGGGGGTCACGGGCAGCCGGACCGAGGCAAAAAAATCGCTGATATCCTTCCGAAAGAGTCCAATGGAGAGCATGCCGGGTTTTTCGAAATAGTATTCGAGCGCGACGTCGAAGCTGTTGGAATACCATGGCCGCAGGCCAAGGTTGGTGACGGTGAGGGTCGGAGTTGCGGCCGTGGACGTCGGGTCGGTGGCGGTGATCGAGGGAATGATGTCGGAGAGCTGGGGACGCGTGATTGTCCGGGCGAAACTGGCCCGGCCCATCAAGTGCTCGGAGAAAAGGTACGTGACGTTCGCGCTGGGGTAGAAATCGCCATAGTCACTTTTCGCGTACGAACCGCGCGACGTGTATTGGAGCCGCGCGAGGGCGGCCGGGTCGGACGTCACCCTGACGGGCGTCCCGTTAGGCGCGCGGATAATCCTTCCCGCGGCGTCCTTTTGATACGTCTTGGACAGGTCGTTCAAAACGCCCCAACCTTCGTTGAAAGTAGCTTCATACCGGACGCCGCCCACCAACTTCAGCCGATTGCGCAGGAGCGAGAGATCAGCCCGGATGAATCCTGCCACGACGTTCTCGTTGAGCTTCTGCGAATTGCTGGCCTGGGACGAGATCGCCGTCGCCTCGTTAAGGGTCCAGTATTCAGGATGGTCGCGCAACAGGCCGTAGCCCTTCGCCGGGGCCGGCTTCTGCGGCTGACCCAAACCGAAGGGAAGCCTGACTTGCGACCACGAGTCCGCCACGAGGTCGTAACGCGAGGCGAGATCGTCCGCGGTGTTTGCCACCCGATCGGGCCCCACGAATGTATAAGTCAGCGTCCGCCCTTCCGCGTCGCGGGAGAGCCGGCGCCATTCCGCGCCCACTTTGATCCGCAATGAATTCTCTCCCGAGTAGTCACGGGCCGCGCTGATCCGGGCACTGGCGGTCGCGTTTCGCGTCAGCCCGGGCGGCACGACCGTCGCGCTCGTGAGGCGGTAGTTGCCGAGCGGCTCCCACCCGAACGTAGCGTTGGCCGAGGTTCTCGTCGTAATCGATCGCGGAATGGAATCCTGGATCCCCTGCAAACCGAGGGTTACGTTCGTGGCGGAGAGGTTGAGGGTCTTGAGCATACCAGCGCGCCAAACGAAGTCGCCCGACCAGCTTTCCGAGAACGAAACGGCTTCTTCGAAGGTCCAAACCGTGCCGGTTCGCCGGTGCTTAAGCTGCAGGTTATAGCTGTTGGCAATCCGGTCGAACATGCTCAAAGCATGGGTAATCGAGCCGGCGCCCAGCCCGCTTTGGACAAACGTGGGGTCGTAGCTCGCCACGTCGGCCCGGCTACCGATCACCCCAAAAGTCTGGAGATCCTGCGCGACCGGCGTCCGCTGCCAATTATATTGCACCGCCAAATTGAACACGTCGCGGGAGGTTGCGCGCCAATCAACCGTGCCGCCCACTGAACGCCGGAACATCTGCCGCAGTCCGTATTGCATTCCGAATGACCGCAGGAATGGGCGATCAGTCGGCGCCAGCGATGTTCCGCTCTGCGTGGGGGACCAAGTCGACGACAACACGGTGTCAGGGGTGAACTGGCCCGAGCTGACAGCGCTCAAGGTAAACCCGAGGTTTCGGCTCAGGGGCTGTAGATAATCCAGGTCGAACCCCGGGAACATCTTGTGGCTGTCACCTTGGGGTCCCCCGGGCGTGCGACCCAGCGAGAGGGAATTGCCACTGTCCCAGCGGCTGCGATTCGTGCTTAAGTTGGCGCGGTAATTGAAGACCGCACGCGAGCGCTCGAACGCATTGCGCGAAACGATATTGATGGTGCCGCCGATGGAGTCGGCCCGGGTATCGGGCGTAGGCGACTTGATGACTTCAACCCGGGCGGCGTTGTTGAGGGAAACCTGGCTGAACTCAGTCTCCCGGCCACCCGTGCTGGTCGCCATCGGGGCTCCATCGAAGAGCACGGGGGTGCCGTAGGACGGCAACCCGCGGATCGAGACCGTCCGAGGGTCAGACCCAATATAACCGACGGCGACTCCGGACATCAGTTTCAGGAGCTCGGCGGCGTTTCCTTCGGGCGAGTCGCCAAACTCATCCGCCGCGATCACATGCACGAGGTTGGAAGCCGTGCGGCGCTCGTTGAGGGCGATCGCACTGCCGGTGATTTCGCGTTTCGATTCGACGACGAATCGGTCGAGCACCACGGCATTCTCGGCCCCCGGGTTCTCTTTCTCCGTAAAACTGAGGCCGACATTGACCACAGCCGGAGCAGTCGCGGCAACAATGGTGCTGGCGGTCTGCGGGAAGAAGCCGGAGACAATAACGCGGACCTTGGCGGGGCCGACCGGAACGTGTTCGAACCGGAATTCCCCGAAGCTATTCGTCTGAACTTCCCGCTCGGTGCCCTCCAGCGAGACGCGGGCGTTGTTGAAATAGGCGCCGTTCGCCACGTTGTAGACGCGGCCTTCAATCGTGCCGACGGCAAGCGGGCTGCCGTCAGCTGCGCGGGCGCCGGGCGCGGGCAAGAGGACAAGCGCAAGCCAGCCACTGACGATGGCAAGGGGGGTTCGGCGTTTCATGTTGCTCGGGGATTTCTCGGAAGATTGGGGGGATTCGGGACTTGGTTCGGTAATCCGGGCCACGGTAGTCGCCGGTCGGGTAACCATGAGCGCTCCGGTCTTGGGATCTTCGACGATGACGAGTCCGGTCTTGGCGACCAGGCGCTCGAGGGCATCGCGGGGAGTGAGCATGCCTTCAACCGGGTTGGTCCTCACCCCAACCACGGGTTCCGCGGGAAACATGATCTCGCGCTGCGCCTGCACGGCGAATTGCTTGAGGGTATCGGCGGCATCGCCCGGGGGCAGGTGAAAGGCGCGCGCGCCAGCCTCGGCCGCGGACGCGGTCGAGCCCAGCGGCAGGAGAACGGCCAGCAGCAGTAGAATGACCCAGCGCGCGGGGTGGTTCAGCCGAGAGGCGGCACCATCGGAGGGCATGGTGAATCCGGGGTTGAGCTTGGAGCATGGCGAGGGGTGTCGCCATCCAAGATGCGGTCGCACGGGGTTTCCGTTAAAAGATTTTTACCGCGCGAAAGATCAACGCGGGTTCGGCTGCGCCAACGCCCGCCGCAGCACGATCTCCGTGTCGGAGCGCCGTTCGGCCCGGGCGCCAAAGCCGGCTTCCAGCAGGCTGACGAATCCCTCGATGTTGTCGGAACGAAACGCCGCGCTGATGCGCACGGACGCGAGTTCCACATCGGTGACGACCAACTGCACGACATTGCGGCGGTTGAACTCGGCGACGATTTCCCTGAGCGGAGTGGCATTGAAATCGAGCAGGCGCTGCTGCCAGACGAGCACACGCTCGATCTCGCCCCGCGTGAGCGTGTCGATTTGAGGTGGCGGCGGAGCCGCGCCGCGCAAAACAACGGCGCGCTGCCGAGCTTCCAGCACCGGCGGTGAGGCCGGCGCCGGGGCATCGGCAGTGTCCGGGGTGCCCGGGAGGGAGCCCAACTGCACCTGGCCCTCGGTCACCAGGATCTCGACGGCCGCGGCATCGATGCGCACGTTGAACGCGGTGCCGACCGCCTGCACATCAACCCCGTCGGCCTGCACGATGAAGGGGCGCCCTGGATCTTTCGTTACCGCAAAATGCGCCTCCCCTCGTTCGAGGATCACTCGGCGTTCGCCGGGGCTGTAACGAGTGGTGAGACTTGCTCCGCGATTCAAATCGACCATGGTGCCGTCTTCGAGCACGCGGGAAGCGGAGGGCTCCGCCGGGATTGCGATGGCGGCCGCGGTCGGACGCCCGGCGGCAACGTTGCGGGCCGGCTGGCCCAGCCATAAGACCAGCGCGATGGCGGCGGCCGCAGCCAGGGGCAATGCCGCTAACCGCCAGACGCGCCGGGACCGGTTCGGCGGCGGGGCGAGCAAATCGGGGTTGGGGAGGTCGCCGTGCTCGGGGCGCCACTGGGCCAGCCGGTCGAGGCGGTTCCAGTGCCGGCGGTGCCGGGCGAGCTGCTCGCCATGCCGGGGATCCGCCGCCAGCCAGGATGAAAATTCGTCCTGCTCAGACCCCGTCAGGCCCCGATCGCACCGAAGCACCCACGCCGCGGCCGCCTGCGCGATCTGTTCAGTTTTCTCCGGACTGTGGCTTGAATCACTCACGGGGAGAGCGGGAGCCACGTTCAATCTGCTCGAAATACGCCGCCAGCTTGCGCAGCCCGATCGTGCCCTGCGCTTCGACCGTGTGCTCGGAGATGCCGAGTCGGGCCGCCACGTCCTTCTGCGACATGCCATAGATCTTCCGGAGCGTGAGAATCTGGCGGCATCGGGTGGGCAGGGATTGGATCGCTTGGGTCAAGAGTTGCAGCTCCTCCGCGTGCGCCACCGCACCCGATACGTCAGAGCCCTCATCCAAGATGCGCGAGCAGTCGCTTTCCGCTAAAGAGTCGGTGCGTTCGACCGCCCGGTGGCGGAGCTGCATCAGGGCCAGGTTGCGGGCAGTGGCGAAGAGAAAGGCCTTGGGTGAGGTTATCGGACCGGTGGCCCGGGCGCGCAGCACTCGCACGTAGGCTTCCTGGACCAGATCATCGATGTCCGCGGCGGCGTGGAACTGGGCCTTCAGCCACGCCCGCAGCATCGCCTCATGCGGCTGCAATTGTTCGGCGAACCAACGATAGTCTTCCGAGTCTGGCGGCGGCATGACGGTGCGGCGAAAGAGTCCCTGGAATGGTTCGGCGTCCAGATTAATCAAGCCGGTTACGGTTCACTGCATCCCGGATCCGCAGGGAGCGGGGAGGCGGGTTCAGGAAAGGCGTAAGGAAACAGAACGCCGTTTTTCATGTTTCCATACCCACGCCATTCGGAATATTGAGGCAAAGCTGGGCTCGCGTCACGGCGGCTTAGGTACCGCCCCAGCCAGACCATTCTGCGCCAGATTGGCGCGAATTTCCTGTGCCTAATCCAACCGTATCCGGCACGGATCGAAGACCAGGGATTTGCGTAATTCGGCCGGCCCTACAAGTCGTTGTTCGATTTTTTCAGCCGAGAGGGTGTTTCAGAAAGGCACGGTGTCGGGCACACACGAAGAGGAGCCCACTCTTTCCGCCAGCCAC
>CANJIU010000060.1 GCA_947474365.1 Opitutia bacterium
CGAACGGGGGCTCGCGGCCAATGTCGACGGCACCTGGGTGTACCACGCGACGACGGTCGCGCCGGTCGACCAGACGCTGACGATCGAGGCCGAGGCGAAGGACCGTCCGGGACATGAACGGACGCGCTCGGAAACCTGGCACGCGTGATCACCCGATAACGCACGCACGCATGAACTCCCCGGGGTAAGGCGGAACTGACGGAGCCGGTGGACAGAATTCGCCGCCGGCTCCTTTTTCTTCCGAACCCGGTCAGTCACCCATCCTCAACGTATCCATAAAAACCTCATCGCGCGGTGTGACCGCGCCTTCTTCCCATGGCTAAGGTTATTCTCAATCCGATCTTCAACAGCTTCCGCGGCCGGTTGGGCGACGTCGTCTTCCGGCAGATGTACGGCAAGACCGTCATGTATGCCCGGCCGAAACCGTCGCAGCATCCGCCGACGCCGGCGCAGCTTGAGCAGCGGGCGCGGTTCCTCGCCGCGGCCCGCGCCCGGGCTGCCGCCCGCCGGTTGGAGTCTGACCAGCCCAAAGGCTGATACCCGGGCCGCGGCACGCGCGACCTGCGGATGTTATGCCGTGCGGCAGCCGACAACCGTCTGCCGCACGTTTCTTTTGATGCGAATGGTGATCGTCTGATCTGGGGCGGAACGGGCGCATTCCGCTTTTGGGAAAGGCGAGACATGCATCGATCACTGTCGTGCAACTGCTGGGGCCGCGACGCCCCCGTCGCGGTTTCGAACCACGCGACGGGGGCGTCGCGTCCCCAGGAACCGAATTCCGAACCGATCGACTGGAGCGGCGACGCCCCCGTCGCCGTCTGCCATGGGAACCTCTCCCTTCGCCCGTGTTGAAGCTCCAGGGGGTTGCGCAAAAGCGCGGCAAACCCACGCGACGGGGGCGTCGCGTCCCCAGGAATCGAATTCCGAACCGATCGACTGGAGCGGCGACACCCCCGTCGCCGTCTGCCATGGGAACCTCTCCCTTCGCCCCTGTTGAAGCTCCAGGGTGTTGCGCAAAAGCGCGGCAAACCCACGCGACGGGGGCGTCGCGTCCCCAGTTTCCAGAAATTGAGATGTGGCCGGGCGGAACGTGAGCGAAGGGGAGGCGCGGGCCGGGACGGTCGCAGGCGGAGCGCGCGTCTTCCGAGTGCCCGTATCCATCCGCATCGTCACCGTGCGGCGACGAGCGTTCGTTCATTGTAGCCGCGCCGGTTACGGCGCGGTCTGGGGACGTCGCCCGCAAAAGGAAACCACGGTTGACCGCGGAACTGGCTTCCCCTTCGTTGGCGGAGCCAGGTGGGGCTCCCTTTACCCGCCACACCTCCCGGCTCACTTTCTGAAAAACAGGTTTCCCCATCGTCGTTCCCTGATCCTGCGGTGCACCGCCTGGGCGTTGGCTGTGATGTTCGCATTTTTTTCCGGGTCGGCGTTCGCGGCCGCGGCGAAAAAGGCCCACGCGCCCAAGAATGCCAAGAACGCCATGGAAGCCAGGGACGGTAACGAGGGCAGAGGCGGCAAACTCGCCGGACTACCCGGGGCGGTGGTGGAAACGGTGCGCGCGCTGCAGGGCAACGGCCAGATCGGCGACGTCACGCGCGAAACCGAGGACGGGGAAACGCTGTTTGAAGTGGAGATCGTTCATGGCGCCGTCACGCGCACGCACGTCCTCGACGCCGAAGGAGTGCAACTCAACGTGCAGGTGTTTCCGAGCGAAGTGCCCGCTCCCGCGATGTCGGCGATCACGACCGAGGCCGGCGGCGGCCGGGTTGAGTTCATCAGCCAGTCGCGCGAGGACGGGCAGATCGTCTACGAGGCGGAAATCATCAAAGGCGGCAAGAAACGTTCGGCGACATTTTCCGTGGCGGGCAAGGTAATCAGCCGGCAGGTTTCACTGACGGAACTGCCGGCGAAAATTCAGCAAGCCGTCGCGGCCCAGCTCAATGGCGGCAAGCTCGGTTCCTTCTTTCAAGGGCAGGATGACGATGGCGATCCCGTGTATTTCGGCGCGAGTGTGCGCTCCGGTCGCGCGCGGTGGTTCACGGTGGATGGGGACGGGGATTTGATCAGCGAGGAGGAAAAAATTCCCCTGGCCGATGCGCCCGCTTCGGTTCGGCAAACCGTCGCGCAACGCCTCGGCGGCGCCGACCACGTGCGCCTCTCGCGCGTGAAGGAGGACGAAGGGGTGAAATTCGACGTGCTCGCGATGACGGGGAAATCCGTGACCGCATTTTCGGTCACAGCGCAGGGCGAATTGATTCCCGCGGGCGGGAAGTGAACCGCGAGTTCAATGCGCCGCGGTCGAAAGGGCGCACCGCGGAAATAGCCGACAGGAGAGCGTCTCGAAAAAGGTAGGGACGGCTCTCCGAGCCGTCCGCTCGATCGGCCAAAATCTCGGCGCGAAAGCCCGACGCCCCCGTACAAAACACTCCGGTGCGTCCAAACCTGCCGGTCGTCTTTTTCGACGCCGCGATTGCAGCCGGAAACGATTACTTCAGTTCCTTCATGAAACCCGGCAGTGACCACAGGGTGTTCAAGCTGTTTTTGTTCCCGTAGTTGGCGGGATATTGGGCGGCGAGGACGACGCGGATTTCCTCCGGCGTCTTGCCCTGGTGAATCAGCCCGGTGACTTCGGTGCGCAGCTTTGTGACATTGTCGCGATACGTTTTCAGCCCCGCGGGGTTGGTCACCGCGCCGTGTCCCGGAATCACGGTGTCGAAGTCGAACGCGGCCACGGCGGCGTCCATCGTCTTGCTCCACTCGACGATGCTGCCGCCGCCGTTGTAGTCGATGAGTGGTGTTGCGCCGGCCATCAGATCGCCGGTGTGAATCACGCGGTGCGCGGGGAAATAGATAACGATGTCGCCGTTGGTGTGGCCGCGGCCGAAATAGCGGGCGCGCACTTCCTTGCCGCCCAGGAAGACGGAGGTCTCGTCGTTGAAGACGATGCGCGCGGGACGCATGTCGGGGGAGGCGTTGCTTTGCTTCTTTTCGAGGATGTTGGTCCGGGAATTCTTGTGGGAGATGATTTCCGCCATGGGCAGGAAGCGCGTGTTGCCGCCGCTGTGATCGGAATGATAGTGGGTGTTGAAGACGTACTTCACCGGCTGGTTCGTGACGCTCTTCACCTGCTGGAGGATGGCGTCGTAGTCCTGCTCAAACTTGTCGTCGACGAGGATCACGCCTTCGTCGGTGACCAGGACGGCGACGTTGCCGCCGTTGCCCACAATCACGAAGAGATCGTCTTTGATCTTTTCGGTGACCAGGGCGGCGCGCGGGGGCGTCTGCGCGTGCGCCGGCGTGGAGGCGGCGCCGCCGCCGAGCAGGGTGAGGGCAGCGATGAGGAGCGTGCGATGCAGGTGGGTGCGGAGATGATTCATGAGGTGGACAGGTGGGGCGTGCATCGGGTCAAGAAAGGATGCTGATGGCAAGCCGGCGGCGGCACAGCCCCGGGTGGATTCCGAATCAATTTCATTTTTGGGATAGGCGCAAATGATGGTCGGCCTTGGTCGGGATGTCGCTGGAGCCGCGACGCCCACGCCTCGGATTCTCAAGCCACGCGACGAGGGCGTCGCGTCCCCAGGGTCAAACCAAGGAACTGCGCCTGTGAGCTCTCCGACTTCGGCGAGGAGTCGTGAGGCGAGGTTCAACTTGACTCAGAACGAACCCTTGATCCCCAGGGTCAGCTGGACGTTCGTGGTCAGGACCTGGGAGACCCGGGCATAGCCGGGGGTCTGCGACCCGTAGCGTAACAGGGTTTCCGGTACGTCGAAGACGTTCTGGGCGCTCATGTAGATGAACAGATTCGACCGCAGTTGGTAGTCGACGTTGATGTCGAGCCGGGTGCGGGATTTGGAGTATTCGTAGGCGTCGGGCCCAAGCGCCGCGACGCTGCCGAGGCGCTGCTGGCCGCGGTAGTTCCACTTGGCCATCACGCTGAAAGGCTTCTTCGTGAAATCGAGGCCCCAATTGGCGCTCTCCGGGATGAAGCCGCTGAAGTCGGCGTCGCGCCCGCCCTGCAGCTTGAGCTTGGTGCCGTTGGCGAAGACGCTGAAGTAGCGGCCCCACGAGCCGAGCGGGCGGAGCGAGTGGCGGAGGTTGAATTCGATGCCGTCGACGCGGGCGGTGCCGGGCACGTTGTAGGTGGTCGTGATTTGCCAGCCGACGTAGCGCGGGTCGAGTTCGAGTTGTTCGAGGTCGGCGGCGGTGGCGACCTTCACGGCGTCGCCGAAGAAATTCCGGATTTCCTTCCGGAAAACTCCGGCGCTGAAGAGGCCGCCCTGCGGGGTGTAGTATTCGAGGGAGAGATCGTAGTTGTCGCCGGTCCACGGGCGCAGGCCGGTGTTGCGCGCGGTGATGCGGCCGGGGATTTGGTTGGGGTCCGGGGTGCTGTTGCCGAAGTCGGTTTCGTCGACGGTGGTGTTGGGGACGAGGCTGGTGAAGTCGGGGCGGCCGTACGTCTTGGCGTAGGCGGCGCGGGCGAGCAGGTTTTCGCGGATCTGATAGGTGAGGTGCAGGCTCGGGTAACTGCCATCGTACATGCGCGAGGCTTTGAAACCGCGCTCCTGCCGGGTGACGGTGAGTTCCTGCAACGAGCCGGCGGCGCCGGCCTCGGGGCGGCGGATGCGGGCGCCGGTGGCGGTGCGGGCGAACGAGCCGTCGGCGTTGCGCGCGAAGACGGCGCTGGGGTCGTTGCGGATGCCCTGACCGTCGGCGTCGGTTCGTTCGTAACGCACGCCGGTGAGCACCTTGAGTCGGTTTTGGAAGAGACTGAGTTCGGTTTGGATGTAGCCGGCAGACACGGCCTCCTGCAGCCATTCGGAATTGTTCAGGCGGAAGAGTTCCTCGGCGGTGATTTGGGCGGGGGTCTTGCTGAAGAGCACGGGATTGACCTGAAACGCGCGCAGGGCGTTGGCGGTGGAGACGAAGGGCAGGTTGTGGAAACCGAAGTTTTCGCTCTGATTCACGTAGACCGTATTGCGAAAGAGCGCGGGCGAATCGGGCGTCGCCGGGTTTCCATCGGGGCCGTTGTAGTTCCAGTTGATGCTCTCCCGGCGCACGTCGCGGACCTGCACCCGGCGCAAACCGCCGACCTGAATCGCGGCGGGGAACGACAGCGAGGGGAGGGTCTTGCGCACATCCAGCTTGCCGTTGGTGAGATCGTCGCGGATCACCCGCGGCGTGGAGGTGGCGGAATTGACCTGGTAATTGTCGAGGTTGTTGAGATCGAACGGGCGCTCCGTGTTGTCGAACACCTGGATGGACTGAGGTCGAATGTCGCCGATTTTGGCGAAACTCACGCGGATGGGTGAGCGGTTGGCGATTACGAGACCGCGGAAGCGGCCGTGGATCGTGTCCTGGTATCCGCCGGAAGAATTCGAATGGCCGAGGGCGGCGACGACGCGCCAGTTGCCGTCGTCGAAGCGGTAGCGAAGGCCGACGGCCTCGGTATCGAGTTGTTGGCGGACGCCGGCGCCCCCGTTGCCGATGGTGATTGCGCCGCGACCGGTGGCGCCGGAGGTGAAGTCGTCGCCGAAGGTGAGGGGCACGCCGGGAGTCACGGTGGGCGCGGCGTTGGTGCCGGTGCTGAGCAGGATCGAGGCGTTGGAGCGGTCGGAGACGAAGCGGCTGCGCTCGAGGTTGAGGGAGAGCACGCCGTTGGGCGTGGCGCGCCAGTCGGCCTTCAGCCCGAGTGCGTTGCGCGCGTTCTGCCGCGGCACGCTGTTGAGCTGGAAGGATTGCAGGAACGGCTTGCTGATCGAGGCGTTGGTTCCCGCTCCCGTCGCGCTGAAGCCGCGCGGCACCCACTCCATCTCGATGAAGCGGTTCTGGCTCTGACCGGTCACGACGAGTCCGAAGGTCTTCGTCACCGGCAGGGTATAGTCGAAGGTGAAACTCGGCAGCACCTTGAACACCTTTTCATCGGTGGTGTGCGGCACCCGCTGGAGGCTCATGGTCCGGTGGTTGCCGGAGACGCCCACGCTGTAACGCAGCTGGGCATTCTTCCGCTCGAAGGCGCTCTTGCTCACCATGTCGATCGAGCCCGCCATCGAATCCGCGGGCGTCGCGGGCGTCGGCACCTTCGTGACTTCCAGCCGCGAGATGTTGTTGATCGACACCTGGGTGAATTGAAACACGCGCGAGGCGCCCTGCGGGTTCCCCGTGTTGGCCATCTGGAGACCGTCGCCGGACACGACCGCCTGCGCGGTGGGAAATCCGCGCACCGAGACTGAGGCCACCGAGCCGCCGGACTCGCGATCGTACTCCGCCGTGATGCCGGGCATGAATTTGAGAAATTCGCCGACGTTGCCGTCCATCACGTCGCCCAGCGCATCCGCGGCGATGACGTTCTTGATGTTCGGCGAAAAACGCTGCTCGTTGATCGCAATCGCGGCGCCGTCGGTCTCGCGGGAGGTGGCGACGACAAAGGAGTCGAGTTTCACCGTACCGGAAGGATCCGCGCCATAGCGGGAGACGTTGGTGAGGTTGACGTCCTGGGTGACGGTCTCGCCGGCGCGGACCGTGACCGGAATCTGCTGTGCGTCCAGGCCGGTGAAGTAAACTTCGAGCACGGCGGGTCCGCTGGGCAAACCGGACAGGCGATAGCTGCCGGTCTGATCGGTGAATGCCACCTGATTGGTGTCTTTCACGGTCACCCGGGCGTTGTTCAAATACTGGCCGGTCGCGACATTTTGGATGCGGCCGGAAACGGAACCGGTGGCCTGGGCGGCCGCGTGAGTGGTGGCGTCTGCGGCGACGCCAAGAGCCTGCAGGAAGTGGAGCGCCACGCAGGCAACGACGGTTCGGAAGAGGGGACGGGCATTTTTCATCGAAAGATGGGGTTGGGGAAGTATCGACTGAGCCGCAGAAATTCAACTGAGCGTTGACGGCGGACAGCCGAGATCAAAACCAAACGGCGAACTTCGTTTTCACGTCGGGCGGTGAAAGAAAACCTTTGGGTAAACTGCTTTCTGGCCGATGAAGGAACTGCTGGGTGCAACTCCGCTCCCCGTAGGCGCTATCACGCGGTCGCGTGCGGACGGGGGAAGCTTCCGGCGTTCCCATGCGCAACACTTCGAGCCTTGTCTGCCGACAGTACGGGTTGCTGATTGGGACCGGGTTGGCGCTGGCGGGCTGTGCTTCGACGGGGACGGTGGTCCCTCCGGGCCCCTCGACGGCCCACCTTTCCGTGGTGAACCAAACTCCCTACGCGTGGCAGATTGGAGTGACCGGTGTGCGGGGTGGGCCGGCGCGCGACCTCCGGGTCGCAGCTCGCGGAACGATCGAACTCGAATTGCCGGGCGACGATTATACGATCGAGCAGACGATGCTGGTGGAGGCGGGTCGACCGGGAACAACCCGGTCGCTGGTGGCGCGATTGGATGCCGGTCAGACGTACCGGTGGCCACTGGCCACGCTCATGTCGGCGCCCGGCGACGAGGAGGCCGGCGTTCGTCGGGACTGAGCAGCGGGGGGCCGAACACGCGAGACCATGACGAACGATAAGACGCCGCTCACGACGGTGGAGATTCGCTGGGGAGAGAACCCCGACGCGATCCTGTGGGTCGGCAATCGCGCCGTGCACCAGTACTGGGCGCTGCTGGGGCCGTATTTTCGTGACGTACTATTGGCGCCGCAAAGGCGCCCGGAGGATGAGGTTGTCGCGTGGACGTGGCGGGTCGACGTGAATCACCGGTCGCCGGGCTCCGGGGAATTAGCGGCGTTGCGCAAGCGCCTCGCGAGCACGATGAGCGCATTTTCGGAAAATGCGCGCGAAGGCGCGATGGGCGCTCGCGGCAGTGCGGGTCCGGCCAATCAGGCCAACGTCGTCCAGCTTGCGGTGGTGATGGAGGGGTGGGTGGCTGGCTTGATTTCGAAAACCGATGCTGAACTCGCGCCCTACGTCGCGCGCACCGAGTCGGGTTTGCGGTTGCACAGCTGGGGGGCAGTGGCGGCGGCGGTGACGTCGTCTCCCGATTCGGGCCAACGCGGTGCCGATGATGAGAGTAGCGTCGGGCGTGGACCGGCCCCGCAGCGACGACGTCGTCGGATGCTGGGCGCCGGGTTCGCGGTCCTGGTTTTGGGCGCCTTGGTCTGGGGTGGATGGAGGTGGTGGGCTGCAACGGAATCTAAAAATCCAGCCGCACGCAGCGCGGTTGATTTTACTCCGAGCCAGCCGCCGGAGCGCTTTGGAAGTGCGAACGCCGGCAAGTCGGAGCCCGAGCGAGTCGAAAT
Source organism: Opitutia bacterium (assembly GCA_947474365.1). GTDB lineage: Bacteria > Verrucomicrobiota > Verrucomicrobiia > Opitutales > Opitutaceae > ER46. The sequence continues at coordinate 8,233 of CANJIU010000060.1, forward strand.
AGTGGAGGTAATCGAGCCCGGCCGTATCGCAGACACCGTCGCGAACGAGGAGGCGGCTCCACCCGTGCCGCGCCCTGCAGTTCCGCTCTCGGGGCAAGTCGCCGCGTCCGACCTGATTGCTCCGTCGCCTGGAGAGCCCGGCGCGGTCCCGGGAGCATCGCGGACTCTGATTCGCGTGGAAAATCCGTTGCGCGAAGATATGGTCCAGGCCCGAGAGAGTCTCGCGCCAGTGGTGGCTGGGGTGTCGCCGGTCTCGTCTTCGGGCGCCTCGCCCGGCCTGGCTGGAGGAGCGGCGGGGGCGGGACTGCTTGGTGGCGCGGCGACCGCTACGGCGAGTCGGGGTGCGGCGACGGTCGCGGGGTTGGCCGCAGGTTCGCCGGTCCACGCCGGTGTGGTGAATAGCGGTGAATCAGCGATTGCCACTCCGCCGCCGGCAACGGTGGCTGTACTGGCGGCGCCGCCGATGCCGGTTCCCTCGCCGACGCCAACGATGACGAAGACACTTCGCGTGAAGTCGGCTTCCGCCGCGAAGTCGGTGGGAAAATCGCGCGCCGGCCCGCGCACCAGGCGGGATTCCGAGGCGGCCGCGGCGGAATCCGACGAGGCGCCAGCACCGACGGACCGGCCTGCCAACGAGCGTGGTGTCGCAGCAAATTCATCCGAAGCGGCGGCGGACGTCCCGGCGGAGATTGCGGAGAAGCCGTCGCCCGGCGGCGGCGAGGCGCGAGTCCGGTCGACGCGTGCGGATGCTCCGGAGCGCCAGGAGCCGCGGTCAGGCGCCGCGAGGGATGATGCGCCAGCCGCGGTGTCGGGCGATTCTCCGGCATCGACGCCGTCCGCATTCGCCGAATACCATTCTGGTGCTAAGCGAGTGGTCTGGGACCAGGCGGTGCGCGTGAGGGTGTCGGAGTGGCGCGAGCGTTTGCTCGGTGATGTGATCCTGCCGACGGCGCCGATGCGGGCCGGTCAAGGAGACGATGTTGCGACGATGCGCCGGAAGATGCTGGCGGAGCGCCAGGCGCTGCTGCCGGCGACGTTTTCTCCCGTGCGCGATCGGCGGGGATGGACGATGGAAATCGACGTCCCCGGTGCCGTGCCGGAGTTGCGTTGGCGTTTGCCCCGTGGCGTAGAGATGCCCGGTGCGGTGGTGCGCGGACGCCGCGCGGAACTGGCGTGGACTGGCGGGCAGTTGCCGCCGCGGGGAGTTTACGAACTCCTGGATGAAAACGCCCGCGGCCTGGCGCGCGTGGAGATCGAGGGGGACGGTGCGATGACGACGCGGATGTCTGGTGGCGTCCGCGGGTGGTTTTGGGTCGGGGTGGAGCGAGCGGTCACGGAGCAGGCGGATGCGGCGCGTTTCGAGTGGCGGCGGATGTCGGGCGAGGCGCTGCCGTTGTCCTGGCGAGCCTCCGCCGAGGAGCGCGGGGCCCGGATTGATCTTCCCCTGGGTGCGAGCGGCGGTGCGACGCAGGTTGATGATATCGTGTTGTTCGATACGGCGACGGGTTGGGCGGTTTTCACCCAATTCACGCACGAGTCGGTGGCGTCGCCGTGACGAACGCGGGGTCTCCGGTCGGCCGACGGCAGGCGAGGTTCTTGTCGAACGCGCTGGCCCGGTTACGTCGTATTCCTGGCCGACACGCTCGTCCGCAGCGTCGGGCCATCCATCCAGCGACCGGGAATCGTCGTGGTTGAAGGCCATTCGGGAATGCCGGTCTCATTGCGCTGGAGTTGGGCGATGAGCAATTCCGCGGCGCGCGCCCCCAAGGTCCGGGGCTGCAGGTCGAGACCGGCGCACGGCCGCGTCTTCATGTGGGCGTTGAGACAGGCGAATCCGTGGGTGGCCGGCACCTTGGCCCCGCAGTCCTCCATCCATTGGATCGCATCGGTGCTGTGGCCGACGACCACGTCGGGCGAATGGCGGCGAAACCACTTGGTGAAATTCTCGGGCGTGATCGTGTCGGCAAAGAGCGGCGGCACCGCCACGATGTCCGGATGACTTTCCTGAAACGCGCGGAACGCGGCCCCCCAGCGGTACTGCAGCCGTTCATCCTGGTGCTTTTTCAAAAACAGTCCGGGCTTCCGGTAACCGAGCGCCGCGAGGCGTTGGAGGGCGGCAAGGAGGGAACGGTAATGATCGGGACAGACCGAATGCAGCGCGGGCCGTTCGATGATATAGTCGGTGTAGATGCCGGCGAACTGCGTCCAGTCGAGATTCGACAGGTCGGGCTCGTCCCAGGCCGGCAGCAGAATCACGCCGTTGATGCCGCGCGACTGGAGGATTGAATCGAGGCGTTGCACGGAAACTCCCGCGTGGCCCACGGAAAATTTCTCCACCTTGAAGCCCAGTTCGACCGCGCGCTCTTCGGCGCCCGTAACGAGTTCGCGGTGGTACCGGAGGGCATCGTCGGGCCGGTCGGGTTCGTTGAAATCGATCGCCGCCAGCACCCCGCGAAAGGCCGAGCCGCGGGAGCGCCGCAGTTCGGACATGAGGGCGCCCGCGAGGGGATTGCGCCGGTAGCCCGCCTCGCGCGCGGCCTTTTTCACGCGCAGGACGGTGTCCGGGTCGACGCGCTTGGAGCCCCTCAGCGCATCCGAAACGGTGGTGCGGGAGAGGCCGAGAACCTTGGCGAGCGAACGCAGGGTAGGGGCGGAGGCGGACATCGTCGGACGGTTCGGACGATCCGTTCGGCCGGGGTGGAAGGCAACGGAATTTGTGCCCGACGGAACGGCGGTCCTCGGTCCCGCCGTTCAGAACGAGAACGTGTTCGTCAGGATAAATTGCCGCGGGTCCTGGTAGCGGTACTGCACCGGCGCGAGCGTGATGGGATCGGTGTTGTTGACAACGAGCTCACGCTGGTTCGTGAGGTTGTTCACGTTGAGCTGGATGTTCCAGCGGACCTTCTTTTTCAGAATCGTCAGGGTGTAGCCGATTTGGGCGTCGTAGACGTTTTGGTCGGCAGCGTTGACGGATGACGTCTGGTCGATCACGCGCCCATTGGCCGTATCCGTATATTGGGCACCCGCCGGGTAGTGATACTCGGACCGCGAGCCCGCGACGCGTCCCTGGCGAATTCGCACGCCCATGCCCACCGACAGGCCCTTGATCGCGTCCGCCTGGAAATCGTAACGGGTGCGCAGGTTGATGCTTTGGCGCGGTTCGCCGACGAAGCGCCGGCCTTCCAGGGCGGGCGCGATGCCGAAGAGCGTCTGTTCCATGTCGGCGATCGCCTCGTTGATGCTGTCGGTGTTGGCGGTGATGTCACCGGTCGCGGCGATTACCGCCGGGGTGTTCCAATCCTGGAAGCTCGGAGCGAACTGCGGCCGCGGCAGCGTCGCGTTCTGGCTGAGCGACAGGTTGCGGTATTTCAGCCAGTACGGTTTCCAGTAGTCGAGATAGGCGCGGTATTCGCGCCCGATGTTGGATTGAGCGGATTTGCTCCGGGAGAAATTGGCCGACACCGACCAGCCTGGCAGCGGGCGGCCGAGGATCTCGACTTCCTGGCCGCTGCTTTCCGAGTCGCGGATCAACTGGGTCGCCTGGGTGATCACCTCCGACTGCTTGCGGGCGTTGTCGGTTTCCTCCGCGTTGAGCGCATTGGAATTGGCGAGGGCCAGCCAGATGTTGCTCGCGGCGGCGCGGTTGGTGTTGGTGGTGGCTTCGTTCTTCGACACGGTGTGGAATTGCGTGGCGGTGATGAAGACGCGGTCCTTGAAGAGGCTGAGTTTCACGCCGTAGTCCTTGGTGTTGCCGGACGGCTGGGGCATCTGGTCGGCGCCGGACGTCTGGCGCGGGTCGCTCGGCGTGCGGAAAAAGGCGTTGGGGATGCCGCGGTTATTCGACTGGTTGTAGAATCCGGAAAACCACGAAGTCACGTGCAGCACGCCGCCGGCGGTGCGCGTCAGGCCGTTGAAAATCGAGGGGGTGGCGGTGCTGGGATCGACGGGTGTCCATACTCCCGAATTGGGGGCGATCGCCTCGGCGACTGGATCGCGGACGGCGGCGGCGACGCGGCTCTTCAGGCGATCGCCGCGGTAACCGTAGGTCGCGACAAGCCGGTCTTTGAGCAAATAGGCCTGGGCGACGCCCATGTAGGCGCCGGTGTTGCGATCCGTGTAGTTGATGTTCACGCCGCTTAGCGGGACTTCCTGCATGTAGATGTTGCTGACGACGCCGGTGCGCGGATCCTGGTACTTGGTCGGGCCCGACAAATCGTAGGGACCCGGAATGCGGAAGTTCGGCGAGGAGAGATCGTTGATCGAGTTGAGGTAGAAACGGTGGACCACCTTGTTGACGTTGTTTTCCGGAGTGGGGTTGAACGCTCCGCCGCTGGTGACGCCCGGTCCTTTCATCCAGAACTGCTGGAGGACGAGGGAGCGTGATTCCGTCTTCGCCGTTTCGCCGAGCCCTGCGAGTCGGAACGTGCCAATCCGGGGCACGCTTTTTTCATAGGAAAGCGTGATGCGGCCCTGGTCGACCTGCGAGCTGCTCGGGCCGCTGGTCGGCTGCACGTCGACGTGGTAGAGGTTTTCCCGCGGTTTTAGTGTACCGTTGGGCAGGTAGAGATTGGTGTCGGCCGAGACGCCGTTGAAGTTCCACACGATTTGGTGCGCGTAGCTGCGGCTGGTCTGCCGATTGAAGGCGAGTTCAAGGTTGAGATCACGGGCGAGCTCGCGCTGGAAAAACGCGGAGGCATTTTCGACGCGCGAGGCCAGCCGCACCCAGTTCGCCTCGATGACCGCTTCAGGGTTGCGCCGTCCCATGACAAAATCGGGCGCGGGGACCGACGTGGGATTGGGAAAGTCGGCCTTGGTGAACTGACGGAAATTCTGCGCGTAGGGAAAACGATCGCTCACCACGATGTAGTCGGCGCCGATTTCCACCACGCCGATGACGTTGGTGGCGCCCGCGTCGCGAATCGGCGTGCCCGGGGTGCCAGTCGCACCGGTGCCGGGGGAGCCAGGGACGTAGCTTGCGGAAAAATTATTGAAGAGCGGCTGGCCGCTGGCGTTCCACGTCGACGTCAGGTCGAGCCCGAAATACGGCCGGGGTGTGAAGCGCTTGATTTCACCGTGCTCGAACTCCGCCCGCAGCGTCGTCTTGCGGTCGATCCGCCATTTGCCGGCAAGGAAGAGACGATCCTGGTCGTTGTAGCCGGCGGCGCGCCAGGATTCCTCACGGCCGCGCAGCACGACGGCGCGGAGTCCCAATTGATTTTTGATCAGCGCGAGATTCGCGTCGGCGATCCAACGCTGGCCGTCCCAGGAGTCGACCCGGTTGGAAATGCTGTAGGCATTGCGGTCGGTCTGCGCCTGCTTGCTGGAGACATTCACGATGCCCGCCGGCGAACCGAGGCCGTAGAGGATCGAGTTGGGCCCGCGCGAAACCTGGATTTGATCGACCATGTAGAGATCGACCTCTCCGGGAGCGCCGAAGAAATTGAGACTGCGACCGCCGCCGGGAAGGCCGCGGATGCGAATTGAGCGCGGTCCGCCGCCAAGGGCGGTGTAGGAGCCGCCGACCGCGGCGGCGCTCCCGTCCTCGGTGTCGACGCGCGTGCCGAGGCCGTATTCCATCGCGCTGTTGACGTCCGTCACGGCGATGTCGCGCAGAAACTCCGCGGTCATCGGGCTGATCGCCGCGGCGATGTCCTTCAAGTTGGTGCGCAGGCGGGTGCCGGCGAGCGTGTCCTGGCCGAAATAGCCGGTGTCGACGGAGGAGCTGACTTCGAACGGAGAAAGCACGATCGGTCCGCTGGTCGTGGGTACGGCGGGTGGCGGAGCGGGCGTGATCTGGGCGTGAGCGGTGACGGTGAAAGCGAGTGCGGATACAATGGCCGCGAAAGCGCACCGGTTGGGTTTGCTTGGGGCAATTCGATGTAGGGTGGGCATAGGGGTTTCGGGGATGCTACTGGAGTGGTACGGCGAAGATCGAGGAAGCGATCCGCCAGGCGGCGGCGTGACTTGATTGCTCATTGTTTGGTTTGCGCCTGACAACGGAGGTTTCGTACGGCCATGGCGGCATCGTTCAGCCCGGTGATCTCCCAGCCGAGGACCGCACTGCCCACGCGATAGTCGGATAAATTCTTGGAGTCCCCCAGATATCCGCGCCTCCAGGCTTCGTTGAGGCCCGCGATGACATGGGGCAGCAGGTCGCCGTGCACGTCCACCCACTCGCCGGCGGCCACGACTTGGTCGGTGAACGGCTTGACGCCGATGTCGTAGATCAGTTTTCCCGTCGCTGGTTTCTTTGGGGAGCCCGCGTCGAGCTGGGCCTTCAGACTGGTGACGGGGTACCGGTCGTCGTAGAGCATCACGCCGAACCAGAAATAATCGCCATGGCCGGGAGACGTGCGATTCAGATTCTGGATGGTGAGGAAGAAGACAAATTGCGCGGCGTGGAGCCTGGGGTCGTGGCCCGTGATCGCATTGCGGTGGTCAAAGAGGAGCCGGACGCGGACCCCGAAATCAAGCCGGCTCAGATCGGCGAGGCTGGGCGCATCCGCTCCGAGATGGCCGCCGGGCGGGCTGATGCGCTGGGTGAGATAGAGGTGCGGCCACGGGTCTCCCTTGCCGCGAAACTTGCCGCCGAACTCACTGCGGGCATTTACCCCCAGAATAAAGTCCGCGTCTTCTTTCTCCGGATGGAGGCTCAACCACTGCCGCTCATCCTTAAAGGTGAATCCTGAGGGGTGAATCGTTTGTCCGGCCTGGTCGGCCACGTTGCTCTGGCTGTGATGTTGGGCCACCTGCCAGACTGGGCGCGCGGCAGCCTTGTCCCATTGGATTTCGATGGGTCGCTTGTCTCGATCGATCCCTTTCAGCCCGCATTTGAAATCGGTGTCGGCCAGTAGATCGATTTGAGCGGACGGCGGGACCGCCCCTGCGCCATTGTGCGCGAATACCGTGAGTGCGAAAAGCAAAACGAAGTGATGAAACTGGCGCCGTCGTTTCGGATTCATTTGGCGGCGGAAATGCGGTGCAGTTTCACCGTTTGGATTTCGACGCCAGTGGTCGCGGTCACCTTGAGTTCGTGCTCCCCGGCCGGAATCACGATCCGTCCGATGTCGAGTGGACGGAAAACCTTGTCGGGCACCTCCCAGCGCGGGACGAGGTCGGGGCGCGGGATTTCCGGAGGTTCATGGGCCGCGGTGATGGCGCCTTGGACCGTGTTGCCGCCCACCTCCACCCGCACCAAGCCGCCGGCACTCTTCGCCGTATGGAGGACCGTGACTTCGTAGGTGGCAGACCGAGGCACTTCGAGATTCCAAACGATGGCGGCGTTCGGCGAATCGAAGCCGGTGGCCCAGTCGTAATCCCAACCTTTGCCAAAGAAGCGCGCGCCGCCTTGCAATTCGGCATTCGGCACCGGCAGCTCAGTCCCATCGGTGAGGGTGATCGGGAAGCGTTTGACCTTGCCCGCGGTCGGGGCGGTCGCCTCACGGAACCATCGTTCGTACGCGCCGGCCAGTTTGGCGGCGAGGGGCGGCTCTTGCGCGAGGAGGTTGTTGGTTTCGCCTGGGTCGGTGCGCAGATCGAAAAGGTATTCCTGTTTTCCATCATGAACCCAGCGGTGCGTCGGCGTGCGCGCGGTGCCGGGGTAAAGCGGGAGGGGCGTGCCGTCCTTGCCGCCACGGCCGGAGACGTCGAAGAGCGTCCGTTCCGGCCAGGCCTTGGCCGTGCCCCGCAGCAGCGGCACCAGGCTCATGCCGTCGAGGGGTGGGCCGGGCGGACGGGATACGCCGGCGAAGTCGAGCAATGTCGGCAACACATCCACATGCTGGGTGATTTCGGCGACGACCTTACCCGCCTCCAGCCGGCCCGGCCAGCGGATGAAGCATGGCACCCGCATGCCGCCCTCGAATACACTGGCCTTGGCGCCGCGCATCCCGCCGTTAAAGCGCCGGGAGTTGGGGCCGTTGTCGGAGGCGAAAAGCACGAGGGTGTTCGCGGCGAGGCCGAGTTCGTCGAGTTTCGCCAGCAGCCGGCCGGTATTGTAATCGAGATTCTCGACCATCGCATAGACTGCGGCCTCCATCGGCGCGAAGCCGCGTTGGCGGTACTTCGCGAACAGCTCCGCCGGAGCCTGCATCGGCGAGTGGCAGGCGTTGAACGGCACGTAACAGAAGAACGGATGCGCCCGCTGGCGTTCGATGAAAGCGAGCGCGGCGTCGGCGATCACATCGGTGATGAAACCCGGGCGGCGTGCGACCACCCCGTTGTGTTCCAACTCCGGATCGAAATAGTTCGAAAAGAATCCGCCGTTGAAGCCGAAGAACTCGTCGAAGCCCTGGCCGCGCGCCGTGGAGGGATGATTGGAGCCGTTGTGCCATTTGCCGAAACAGCCCGTGGCGTAGCCCGCCGGCTTCAAGGCTTCGGCGATCGTTACCTCGTCGCCATGCATGACCTCGAGGGCGTTCGTGGTGTTGATCACCCGCAGGCGCAAATGGTGCCGTCCCGAGAGCAACGACGACCGCGTGGGCGAGCAGATGGGACTGACGTAGAAGTGATCGAGTTCCACGCTCTGGCTTTTCAGTTTGTCGAGCACCGGCGTGTCCAGGCGATCGTTGCCGTGGCAACGCAGGTCCCCCCAGCCCATGTCGTCGGCCAGGATGAGGAGAATGTTGGGGCGCGGTTCAGCCGCGATTGCCGTGGCGAAAAGCGCGACGGACGACAACAGCAGGGTGGTGAGAAGCGGAAGGGCTGATCTCATAGGGGCAAATTCGTTCGTGCCGCGTTGTCCTTCGGGGCTGCGGATGGCGGAATGAAGGGAAAATCGTCGGTGCGGAAGGGCGCGGCGGGCAGGCCGGCCTGGTTAAAGAGGTTGCAGGTCGGGTTGTCCGCCCACGCGTAGCGCACCGCAATTGGGGCGGGCACCTGTTCGGACCACACCACGACGGTGGCGCCCTCGATCCGGGCATCTGCCCAGATCCACTTTCGGTCCCTACCGCAAATGGCAAAGCCTTCGAGCGGACTGCGGGGACGGTTGCGGACGAGCGGGGCGGTTTTGTTGGCCTTGGCGATTACGTCGTACGTGGCAGGCACTTCCTTGGCGACGAGTCCGCCTGCTAGGTTGTCGAAGGAGAGACGGATGCTATTCCCCTCGAACTTCATCGAGGCGTAGGTCGGGCCGGAATGTGGGATGCCGCGGCCATACGTTTTGGTCAGCGCGATTCGGGCAAGGCGTTCACCAGTGATGGGCTTGCTCTGCGGATGGATGTCCTCGGATTCGCCGGTGTCGATGAGCACGGCCATGCCGGTGTTGGGTACGGAGAGCGCCATCAATTGGGCCTCGCGCAGTTCGGCCCATTGGCTCTCGCCCGGTTCCGTGGTCTTGTTTTTGAAACTCGCGAGCTGGCAGAAATAGAAGGGTATGTCGTCCTGCTGCCAGTGCTGCCGCCAATCCTGGATTAGCAGGGGGAAGGTGGTGCGGTAGGCCGTGGCGTTCAGGACGTTTGATTCGCCCTGGTACCAGAGCACGCCGCGGATGGCATACGGCAGGATGGGATGCACCATGCCGTTGAAGAGCCTGCCCGGCAGGACGTGCTGGCCGGTGAGCGGCGGGACCGCCTTTTTTGCGACGGGATCGAGCGGAGGCAGCGTGTACTCCGCTTTCGCCTTCCAGCCGCCTAGGATCTTCGTGGTGCCCACGCTGGGAAACCAACTGAACCCGGGCGGCTCCGCCGGAGCAAAAATGCGCACGGCGAGTTGATTCACGCCCTCCGTCAAGAGCGTGGGAGGAATCAGATAGTGGCGCACGCTGATCAGACCGGTGAAGTTGTCCAGGGTGCGCTCGCCGATGAGCGTGCCGTTCCAATACACCCGATCAAACTGCGCCGAGGGACCGAACTGCAGCACCTGCGCCGCGTCGGTCTGACGCGCGGGCAGCACGACTTCCTTGCGAAACCAGAACGCGCCGAGCGTTGGCAACGAGGGATCGGACGCCGGACCGCTGTCCTTCACCACCACCCAGCCATCTTCCCGCGACACCGGCCCGGTGGTGAATCGCGCCACCTCGCCGGGAGCGCGGTCCTCGCGCTGCGTTCGCTTCAACCAATCGCGGAAGGCCTGCTTGTTGCGCTCGCTCATGGCGTTCATGTTCTTCGCGCTGGCGGCCAGTTCGGGCACGCTGGCGAGTGAGGTCGGACTGATCCACGGCTCCACCTTCGATCCACCCCAGCACACCTTGATCAGGCCCACGGGCGTCTGCAGCTCACGCTGGAGAGTTTTGGCGAAGTAGTATCCCGCCGCGATGAAATCCTCCGTGGTGCCAGGCCGCGCCACGGTCCAATAGCCCTGGACATCGTCCGCCGGGGCATCGGCGGAAGGATTCTTCAACACGTGGAACTGGCGTAGCGCCGGGTTCGCGGACGCTTCGATCTCGGCGGTCGCGCTCGGTATAGACTTCAAGTCGAACTCCATGTTCGACTGCCCCCCGCCCGCCCAGACTTCGCCCACGATGACATCTGCGACCTTCACGGTGCGGTTCGCGGACAGCGATTTCACGATCAATTCGCGGGAGTCAGCGCTGGCTTCGAGAGCGTCGAGCGTGACGAGCCATTTGCCGTCCGTCCCGGCTTTGGCGGTCTTGCTTTGCCCCGCGAACTCCACCGCCACCCGTTCGCCCGCATCGGCCCAGCCCCACACCGGCAGCGCCTTCCCGCTTTGCAGCACCGCGTGATCGGAGAAGATCGAGGGGAGTTTTAGCTCGGCGGCGCACAGCGCGGCCCACGGCACGAGCAACAGGGCGATGAGCGCAGAGCGTCGAACGTTCATTTCGAGGTTCGAAGGCCTGACGCGCCCGCCGGGGCGGCGGGCTCCTGCGGCTTCGGCCCGCCTGAGCCGGGCTGACGCAGTTCCCTTTGAATCCACTCGAGGCCTTGCAAGTTGCCCTTGATCCCCTCGGCGGCGTCGAGATTGCCGCGTTCGTGGATGACGCCGATCGGGCCGCGCCAGCCGCTCGCTACGACGACACGGACCATTGCCAGTTCTGACTCGTCGGAGCCGATGAAGCGCACGCCGGGATACTGCGTGGTGTCGGCCCTCATGCCGTTGAGATTCACCGCGAGCAGATAGGGCTGCATGCGTTTGAACAGCGCGGGGAATTCCGCCAGTGAGCCGCGCCAGTGGTGGAAATTGAAGACGATGCCGACGTTTGTCAGCCCGTCGCGGCGCAGTCGCTCGATGATGGCGATTTGATGATCCTGCTCCTCAAACCACGGTTCGCGATGATTGTAGAGCCCCACTTTGCAGCCGAGCGCCGTCGCCTCTTCCGCGATGGGCCGGATGCGCGCCGCCTCGGCTTCGATTCGCTCGGCATCGTTCGTCACCGTGATGGTGCGTGATCCACAAACCCAGAACTCCGGATGGATGCCGTGGCGCTTGATGGCATCGAGGATTTTTTGATTTCGAGTTGGATACCACCACGCGGTGATCTCGATGCCATGCTTCTGCATCGCCTCAATTTCGGCGTCGAAGGTCGGGACGTGTTCGGCGCGCCAATCGTAGGCGAGCTTGGTCAAACCAAGCTCCTGCAACATCTGCGCCCGTTCCTCGGGGCCGCGCTTCTTCGCATCGTAAGGCACGATCCACAACGCGGCGATGTTCTTGCGGTCGAACAGCGACGGGGTCTCCGCCGCAGTGGCCCACGGCGGTGCGAGCAAAACGGCCGCCAGGAGGCAGAGGTGAACGAGGGGAATTTTTTTCATGTTGGGAGTTTTCGAGAATGAGCGGCCGGAACTTCTCCGCGTGGGCAAGGCGGCCGAAACCCACGCATCGCCGGTGGGTCCGCCGAGCCTGCCTCCGCTGGTCATCGCGATCACGACAAATTGGCGGCCGTTTCCCCCGGTGTTCGTCGGCGCGCGGTGCCGTGAAAGGGTTTCGGCCGCCCAAAGGTCCCTCCTGGTTTCGACGGAAGACGCCCACCTTGGTTTGTCGCTGGTGGCGGAGCCGTGCGTTCGCCCGCAACCTTCACAACCGCGCCCCCGAAATTCCCCATGCCGATCATGGGCGGGCTGGCAGAGGGATTGGCGCGTCGCGGCGTTCATTTCCCGCTCCATCAACGAGCTGCCCGTTGGTGATGACCGCGGTACCGGTGGATGCTTTCATAGTGGGCCGGAAACGATTTTCAAGGCGGGTGTGAGCCAGGTTGCGGGCAACAGTTTACGTGGAGTTCCGCGTCCGAGATTGAATCCGCACGACAATTTTGTGTACAAAAGCGCCAACGGGCATTTTCCCATGGCCGGAAAAGTCATGTGGAGTTGGCGCGAAAATGACCGCACCTTTTTGACCTGCCCTTTGCGCCACGATCCGCATTTTAGCGACTGCGATCGCGCTGGCCGCCATTCGGAAAACCAACGACAAAATTACTCTCGCCCGCATGAAAACGGACCAGCCCTTGCTCTGTGAATTCTTCGGCCAACTCGGCACCGAACACGGTCAGCAGTTGTTCGACGCGTTGCCCGACGTCCGCTTCTTCATCAAGAACACCCGCGGCGTTTATGTGCACGCCAGCCGCGTCATGCATCTCGCGCATGGTTTTGCCGATCCCAGCAGTGTGGTGGGCCGCACCGACCATGATTTCATCCCCGCCTACCTGGCTGATCACTACACCCGCGACGATCGGAGTGTGCTCGCGGGCCGGGAAATCTGGGGTCGGGTGGAGCAGGTCCTTCGCCATCCCCATCTGCCCGACTGGCATGTGACGTCCAAAATCCCGCTGCGCGGGAAGAACGGCCGCATTGTCGGACTGGCGGGCGTTTCGCGCGATCTCCGGAAGACGCTCAAGACCGCCACGCCGTTCAAACAGCTTTCGCCGGTGCTCGACCACATCCACGAACACTTCAATTCGCCGATCGAGATCGAGACATTCGCGCGGCTGACGGGGATGTCGCCGCGAAGTTTTCAGCGGCACTTCAAGACGGCGTTTCAAGTCACGCCCTCCGCCTACGTCCGACAGTTCCGGGTGGGCAAAGCCTGCCAGATGTTGATCGAAACCAACGAAACGATCACGACGATTGCCCAGGCAGTGGGGTTCAGCGATCACAGCCATCTCGTGCGCGCGTTCACGCGGGCAATGCACCTGACGCCCGGAGCCTATCGCACACGTTACGGCGCGCGTTGAAAGCGTTCATTTTTTTCGCACTCAGAACGGGAGGCGACCGGAGAGTGCGGGCGGAAAAATTGGGGCCTCCGCTTCGTGCTTGGCCAGCGATTTACGGGGTGTTTCCACTGCTCCGGACATTTCTCATCGGGGCCTTGTCGTCTCAACCTGGACTTGTCGGTCCTGCTGCGATCGGTAGGATGGGCCGCATCCCTCTCGGGAAAACGATGGCCACGATTTCAGAAAAGGACTGGCGGTATCTGCGGAGCGTCCAAGCGGAGATGCTCGATGAGCTTTCGCGGCGGATTAACGACGAAGTGCGGCAGGTGCTGGCGAGCGCGGATTTCACCGAAAACGAGAAGCGGGGGAAAATTTACGACGTGGTCACGCGCCGCGATCGAATCGTCGCCGACTGTTTTGACGGCTGGAGCCGGAGCCGAATCATCGAGCATTGCTGGATACTGCGAAAGCACGGCTTGTTGAAAGCCGAGCACCTGGCGAAGCTCGATCCGCAGACGCAGAAAGCGATCATGCCGTTTGGCTGAGGAAGACTGAGCGGTTCGGTGCCCGCATCGGCTTGTGCGCAGGCCGGCGGGCAGAGAGTCGTTCTTCAGGTGGAGTCTCCCACTGGCCGGACCACGCCGAAAAATCTGCCCCGCTGTAGTGGTTGGCGAAAAATCGAACTGGATTCCCAGTCCGAGCTGCGCGAGGGTGATCCGCTATGAAAGTCGGAATCGTTGGTGCGTCCGGTTACTCCGGAGAAGTCTTGGTCAAACTCCTGCTCGGCCATCCGCGGGTCACGCTCGCGGCGGTGACGTCGCGCAGCCAGGCGGGCAAGGCGCTCGCCACCGTCATTCCGTCGGTCCGAGGTGCGGACCAGGGACTGAAGTTCACCGACTCCGATCCGGCGGCGCTCGCGGCGGGCGACATCGATCTTTTCTTCCTGGCCCTGCCGCACGGTGCAGCAGCGACCTACGCCAAGGCGCTGGTCGCTGCCGGCAAGCGGGTCATCGACCTGAGCGCGGACTTCCGCATCGCCGACTTGGCCACCTACCAGAAATACTACGGCGAACACCATGCCCCGGACCTGTTGCCGTCGGCGCGGTTTGTTCTGCCGGAATTGACCGCACCCGGGTGGAAGTCCGAGGTGAAACTGGTCGCGGCCCCCGGGTGTTATCCGACGAGCATCCTGGTTCCGCTCGTGCCGTTGCTGAAGGCCGGTGTGGTCACGCGGGAGCACATTGTCGTCAATTCCTACAGCGGCGTGAGCGGGGCCGGCAAGAAGGCGGAAGAGATGTACCTCTACGTCGAGCGGGCCGAGAGCATCAAGGCCTACGGCCTGGTCAAGCACCGGCACCTCGCGGAAGTCGAGGAGCAGCTGGCGCTCCTCACCGGCGCCAAGACGATTATCCAGTTCAACCCGCACCTCGCGCCGATGCGGCGCGGCATCGCGACGACGATCACGGTGCCGGCGGCGAAGGGGGCGACGATTGAACAGCTTTACGCGGCGTGGAACGGAACCTACGGCGGCCGGCCGTTTGTGCAGGTGCTGCCGACGGGCGAGACCCCGGACACGGCTCATGTCGTCGGGACCAACCGCGTCGACATGTCTGCCGTGCTCGACCCGCGCACGGGAAATTTCGTGATCACCGCCGCGGAGGACAATCTGGTGAAGGGCGCCAGCGGTCAGGCCGTCCAGATCATGAACCTCTGGTGCGGCTTCGAGGAAACGGCCGGCTTGGTCTGAATTCACGCGCATCCGCGAATCGTCACCTAAAAACTCTTGTCTCTCGGTGCGCGGCTCTCGCACAGTGCACGTCTTATCACTCACCCATCCATGATCGAATTCAACAAACGCATCCTCTTCGTTGGCTACGGCGCAGTCGCCGAGTGCACGCTCCCGATTCTTTTCAAGCACATCAAGGTGCCGGCGAAAAACGTGACGGTGATGGATTTTGAGGATCGCTCCGCGAAGCTCAAGCCGTGGACCGAGACCGGCGTCCGCTTCGTGCGCGATCGGGTGACCGAGGAAAACATGGCCACGCTGCTCGCCAAGCACGTCGGCCCGGGAGATCTCCTGATCGATCTCGCGTGGAACATCGACGCGATCGAAATTCTCCAGTGGTGCCACGACCACGGCGTCCGCTACATCAACACGTCGACCGAGCTCTGGGATCCGTATGCCGGCGGCAAGAAGCAGCACCCGACCGAAAAGACGCTGTACTGGCGCCACATGAATCTGCGCCGCCGCCTGGCGAAGTGGAAGCAGAAGGGCCCGACCGCCGTCATCGAGCACGGCGCGAATCCCGGACTCATCTCGCACTTTGTGAAACAAGGCTTGATCGACATCGGCGAGAGCCTGATCGCCGACAAGAAGGTGAAGGCGAAGGCCGCCGAGCAAATCACCGAGCTGATCAAGACGCGTCAGTTCAACCATCTCTCCCGCGCCGTCGGCGTGAAGGTCATCCACTGCTCCGAGCGCGACACGCAGATCACCGACAAGCCGAAGCAGGTCGACGAGTTCGTGAACACGTGGAGCATCGAGGGCTTCCGCGAAGAGGGCACCACCACGGCCGAGATGGGCTGGGGCACGCACGAAAAGACACTCCCGAAGAACGCGTTTCGCCACAAGGAAGGCCCGCAGAACCAAATCTGCCTCGCGCAGATGGGCATCAACACCTGGGTCCGTTCCTGGGTGCCCGACTACAACATCCTCGGCATGGTCGTCCGCCACGGCGAGGCTTTCACCATCTCCGACAAGCTCACCGTCTGGGAGGGCAAGAAGGCCGTGTATCGCCCGACGATGCACTATGCGTATTGCTGCTGCGACGAGGCGATTGCCTCGCTCAACGAAATGCGCGGCTACAACTACAAGTTGAACGCCAACCAGCGCATCATGAACGACGAGATCACCGGCGGCGCCGACATCCTCGGCGCTTTGCTCATGGGTCACGCGTACAATTCGTGGTGGATCGGCTCCGATCTGACCATCGAGGAATCCCGCCGCCTCGTGCCGCACCAGAATGCCACCACGATGCAGGTCGCGATCTCCGTGGTCGCCGCCTCGATGTGGATGATGGAAAATCCCGAGTCGGGTGTCGTAGTGCCGGACGAGCTTCCGCACGACTACATCCTCGGCATCTCCAAGCCCTACCTCGGTCGCTGGATCTCCAAGAAGTCCGATTGGACGCCGCTCAAGGAGCGCGACACGACATTCGATAGCTACAACAAGCCGGACCTCGACCGGAAGGATCCTTGGCAGTTCAAGAACTTCCTCGTGACCGACGCCGGTTGACGCCCCGCGACCGCCCATGATCTCCCAGTCCCGCCTGAAGCAACTCGCGAAGGAGCACGGCACCCCGCTGTTTGTCATCGATCACGACGCGCTGCGGAAGGCGTACCGGGAGTTCCGGCGGCACTTGCCGCGCGTGCAGGTTTATTATGCGGTGAAGGCCAATCCGGATCCGCTGATCGTCCGCACGCTGTTTCAGGAGGGCGCGAGCTTCGACGTCGCCTCGATGCCGGAGTTCATGATTGTCCACGAGAACATCAAGGACCTGCCGGCGAAACAGCGGCAGGACTGGATTTGGGACAAGATCATCTACGCCAACCCGACGAAGCCGACGTCGACGCTGGAGGAGCTGAACCAGTACAAGCCCCTCGTCACGTTCGACAACGTCGAGGAGATTCACAAAATCAAGAAGCACGCGCCCAACGCGGGTCTCGCACTGCGGCTGAAAGTGCCCAACACCGGCGCGATGGTGGAGCTGTCGTCCAAGTTTGGCGCTCCTCCCGGAGAAGCGGTCGATCTCATCCTCGAGGCCGACCGCGTCGGGCTCACGGTGGAGGGCATCAGCTTCCACGTCGGCAGCCAGACGACGAACTTTGACAACTACGTCCAGGCGCTCGCGCTCACGGCGAACATTTTCAAAGAGGCGAAGGATCGCGGCTACACGAAGATGAACCTGCTCGATATCGGCGGCGGCTTTCCCGCGCCCTACGATTCGAGCGTGCGGCCGTTCCCAGAACTGGCCAAGGTCATCAACACCGAGATCGACCGGCTTTTCCCGAAGGAGATTCAGGTCCTCGCGGAGCCGGGGCGGTTTCTCGCCGCCGTTTGCGGTACCTCCGTCGCGGAGGTCATCGGCAAGGCGGTGCGCGATGGGAAGACGAGTTACTACATCAACGACGGCGTCTACCACACCTATTCCGGCGTCATCTTCGATCACTGCAAGTACCCGGTGAAGGCGTTCAAGAAGGGGCCCACCAGTCTGAGCTGCGTCTTCGGTCCGACGTGCGACGCCCTCGACGTGATCTCGATGGCGGAAAATCTCCCCAATCTTGAGCGCGGCGACCTCGTCTACAGCGTCAACATCGGCGCGTACAGCCACGCGAGCGCGACGTACTTCAACGGCTTTCCGCCGGCGAAGGTCGTGCACGAGGGATTTCGCGCCACCAAATCCTGATCGGTCGCGATCAGGACTCGGTCAGCTGCGATAGTCCGCGTTTTCGCTCACGTACTCGTGGGTGAGGTCCCCGCCGATCACCGAGGCTGACGCGGCACCATTGCCGATGTCGATTTCGAGTTCGACGGCGCGTTCGTGACGCGGGTAGTCGATCGGCGCGGCAAAGACTCCCTCTGCCGTGGGGGCGCTGGTGTAAAGCTCGGCGTCCTTGAGATGTGCAACCAGTGCGGCTTCCTTCGTTGGATCGAGCTGGAACACGCCCTTCGCGAAGATTTCTACGCCGCCCATTCGGGCGCTGAGGTTGGAGAGGTTGGTGCCGGGCGCGTGGGCGCCGACATGTTTGCCGATCGCCTGGATCAGTCGCCCGACGTTGGGGTCGTTGCCTGCCACCGCGCACTTGAAGAGTGGACCGTTGACGACGGCCTTTCCCAGCGCGCGCGCCAGCCCGAGGCTCGCGGCGTTTTTCACCGTGACTCGGATTACGTGCCGCACGCCCTCGCCGTTGCGCACGACGTCCTCGGCGAGATCCCGGCAGACCTGGTGCAGCCCGCGTTCGAACGTGCCCCAGTCGTTGAACGGGACCCGGCCCGACGAGAGTGCGACAACGGTGTCGGACGTGCTCGTGTCACTGTCGATGCTGATTGCGTTGAAGCTTGAATCGACCGCGCGGGCGAGCATCGGCCGCAGTTCCGCGCGCGGCACGGCGATATCGGTGAGAATGTAGACGAGCATCGTCGCCATGTTCGGTTCGATCATGCCCGCGCCCTTGGCGATCCCGACGATGCTGCCGGCCCCGACCGTGGCGCGTCGGATCTTCGGGTACAGGTCCGTCGTCACGATTCCTTCCGCTGCGGGCAGGATCGAGCCGCCGGCGAGGGCGGCGACCGCCTTGGGCAACTCTGCGATCATGGCCTCATCGGGCAGTCGCCAGCCGATGACTCCGGTGGAACTCGGCAAAATTTGGGCAGGGGAGAATCCAAGGCCTCCTGCCGTCGCGGCGCAGATGCGTTCGGAAGCTTCGACGCCACCAGGGGCGCACACGTTGGAAATCTTGTTGTTGATGATCACCGCGCCCAGTGTCGGCTCTGCGAGCCGCTTGCGGCCGATGATCACGGGCGCTCCGGGAAACGCGTTGCGCGTGAACATCGCCGCGAAGGCGGTGGTCGGTTCGTCGAGGGCGATGAGCGTGAGCGTCATCTGCGCCGGCTTGGGCGCCTCAAACGGCGTGAACTTGAAACGGGTGCAGCCGACGCGAAACCCGGCGGGCAGCGCCGCCTGCGCGGCGAGCCACGCGCGATGTTCGTCGCGATGGTTGAACGTGAGATTCGTGGTGGACACGCGAGAGAAGTGGTGCCGCCACGCCGCGGAGTGAAGAAGAAATTTTCGACGAACGCCGATCGAACGGCGCCGCGCTGCGCCGGGCGGGGAGCAACGGACCGGTGCGCCGCGAAAAATTTTTATGGAAATGCGCGCGGCGTGTGCCTTATTGCTTCCATCTCTTCGCCAACGTGAGCGTTATTTTCCTTCACCCACAGGCACCGTCACCGGTGTCCCCCCATCGCCGATGAATGTCTCCGAAGTCACCGCCAAGGCGAAGGTGCTGCTAGAAGCGCTGCCCTACATCCAGGATTTCCACGGCTCCACGTTTGTCATCAAATATGGCGGCAGCTTCATGGACGATCCGGACCCGGTCGTCCGCACCCGCGTCGCCTACGACATCGCGTTTCTCGCCGCAGTGGGAATCAACGTCGTGGTCGTTCACGGCGGCGGCAAGGCGATCACCCGGGCGATGGAGTCGTCGGGATTGAAGGCGAATTTTGTGAACGGCCTGCGCGTGACCGACGAGGCCACGATCAACGTCGTCAAGAAAACGCTTGATGAAATCGTGAACAAGGAGGTCTGCGACGCGATGATTCAGGCCCGGGGACGTCCGAAGGGACTTTCGGGCGACACCGTACTCGTCTGCCAGAAGCTGACCGAGGACGACGACGGCAATACCGTCGATCTTGGGTACGTGGGCGACGTCACCGAGGTGAAGGTGAAATTGATCAAGAAGGAGATTGGTGACGGATTCACGCCGGTGATTTCGCCGGTGGCGGAGGGCTACGATGGCAAGCCGTACAATGTGAACGCCGATCTCGTGGCCGGCCGCGTGGCGAGCGCGCTGCGCGCCCGGCGGCTGATCTACATGAGCGACGTTCCGGGGCTCCTGGCGGCGCCGCCGAATCCCGATTCCCTGATTTCGACGCTGAAAATCAGCCAGGTCGACGACTTGAAGAAGCGCGGCGTGATTGACAAGGGGATGCGTCCGAAGGTGCAGAGCGCGATCCGGGCTTTGCAGGAAGGGGTGCAGCGGGTGCATTTCATCGACGGCCGGCTGCCTCATTCGCTGCTGCTGGAGATTTTCACCGACCATGGGATCGGCACCGAGATTGTGCACGGTTAGGCGGGGCCGGGCGAAAGCGGGGAATACACCCGGGGGTTCAAATTGCCACGTGCTGCGACGGAGCGCGGCGCGAAAATCATTTCAAATGTCGGCAGAACCTTGTGTTTTGTCCCTGCAATGACCTCGCCTTCGATTGTCCGAACCAACACCGCCGAACTGTACGACGCGCATGTGCTCAAGAACTATGCGCGGGCTCCGTTGACGTTGGTGCGCGGTCGCGGGGCGCAGGTTTGGGACGACGCCGGCAACGCCTATCTCGACTTCACGTCGGGCATCGCGGTCAGCGCGCTCGGTCACTGCCATCCGCATTGGGTCGCGGCAGTGCAGCGGCAGGCGGCAGAGCTGATTCACGTCAGCAACCTCTTCCGCAATCCGCAGCAGGGTGAGCTGGCGCGGCGGTTGGTGGGCCGTGCGGGCCCGGGCCGGGTGTTCTTTTGCAACAGCGGGGCGGAGGCGAACGAAGCGCTGATCAAGCTGGCGCGTTTGCACGGCATGCAGAAGTCCGGGGAGGACGGGAAGTGCTACAAAATCATCTGCGCGAAGAATGCCTTTCACGGCCGGACCTTTGGCGGAATGAGCGCGACGCCGCAGGAAAAGATCCAGAAGGGATTTCGTCCGATGGTCGCCGGCTTTTCGTTTGGCGAAATCAACAATCTCGACTCCTTCGCGGCGCTGGTCGATGACGACACGGCGGCGATCTTTCTTGAGACCATTCAGGGCGAGAGCGGGATCAATCCCTGCACGACGGAATTTTTGATCGGATTGCGGCGGTTGTGTGACCGGCACAACCTGCTGCTGATGCTCGACGAGGTGCAGTGTGGCGTCGGCCGCACGGGCCGCTTTTATTCCTTCGAGCACGCGGGGGTCACGCCGGATGCGATTGGCATGGCGAAGGGGCTGGGCGGCGGATTTCCGATCGGAGCGATGTGGGTCCGGGAGCGTTTTGCGGATCTGTTTCATCCGGGCAATCACGGGACCACGTTTGGCGGCACGCCTCTGGCCTGCGCGGCGGCGCTCGCGGTCCTCGACGTGATCGAGCGGGACGGTCTGCTGGAAAAGGTGCGGGCACAGAGCGGTCCGTGGCACGAGGCGTTGCAGCAGCTCGCGGCCGATTTTCCACGGCATGTCACCGGTGTGCGGGGCATGGGCTACCTCGTGGGAGTGCAGATGTCGTCCGATCCGTCGCCGTATATCGCGGCCTTGCGGGAACGGGGACTGCTCGCGCCCAGTGCGGGTGGTAATGTCGTGCGACTGCTCCCGCCGCTCAACGCCACGGCGGACGAACTTGCCAAGGCAGTGGCGATTTTTCGCGACGTGCTCGCGGCCAAAACCTGAAATCACGTCCGCCGGCCGGCCCTCCGGGAACCGTCGGTTTTGCCTCACCCATTATTTTTCACTCGTGGATGGCCTCCGCGGGACTTAAACCCGTCCGTTTTTCATGAAGCACTTCCTCAAAGAGACCGACTTCACGCGTTCCGAGCTGCCGGGTTTGTTTGCGCTCGCCCGTGACTTGAAGCGGAAGCGCGGCAAGAAAGGAGCTCCGACCCCGCTCAAGGGCGAGACCTGGGCGATGATTTTTTCGAAGTCATCGACGCGCACCCGGGTGTCGTTCGAGGTCGGCATCCATGAACTCGGGGGGAATCCGCTGTTTCTGAACCGGAACGACATTCAACTCGGGCGGGGCGAGACGATTGCCGACACCGCCCGGGTGCTGTCCCGGTTTGTGCATGGCTTGGTCGTGCGGACGTTCGACCACGCCGAGGTGCAACAGCTCGCGGATATCGGCACCATTCCGGTGATCAACGCGCTGACTGACCTGCTGCATCCCTGTCAGATTCTGGCGGACGCCTTCACGCTGGCGGAGCGGTGGGGACACGGCAAGGATCTCGTCGGTTCGCTGCGGGGGCGGAAGATCGCGTTCGTCGGTGACCGGGGATGCAACGTCGCGAACTCGTGGATCCTCGGGGCGAATCTGCTCGGCATGAAGATCTCGCTCGCCGGTCCTCCGGGTTTCGACGCGGCGCCGGAGTTTGACCAATTGCTGGCGCGGGAGGGTTTTGCCGGCGGGTATAAATTCACGACCGACGCCTATGAAGCGGTAAAGGACGCCGATGTGGTCTACACCGACGTCTGGGTGAGCATGGGCAAGGAGGAGGAAACGAAGGAACGGATCCGGGTCATGACCCCGTATGCAGTGACGAAGAAGCTCTTCGCCGCGGCAAAAAAGGATGCGCTCTTCATGCATTGCCTGCCGGCGCACGCCGGCCAGGAGGTGACGCAGGAGATTTTAGACGATCCGCGCTCGATTATTTTCGATCAGGCCGAGAACCGGCTGCACATGCAAAAAGCCATTCTCGCGACACTCGCGGCGTCACGGCGGAAGTGATCCGGCTTGGGTCGGATAAGGAAGCCGCCGGCTCGGAATGGCGGTGTCGGCCGGCTGAAGGCTTTGGGTGGGTGCAGTTCCTTTGTGAGCGCCGTTTTGTTTATTCGACCAGGATATACATGAACCGATCGTTGATTTTCTGAAAGTTGCCGGTGGTGAGATCACCGTCGTCGATCATTGCGTCGATCTGACGCATCCGCGTGTCGTCCACTGGTGAACCGCTCAGGGAAACCGCGACGGCGATGCCGTTGATGTCCCGGTCATAGTTCCAATTGCCACCGAGAATCGTGGGGGCGGTCCAGACACTGGTCTGGAGTCGACTCGTCAATCCCGCGGGTACGAGCCCCGGCCCGACATTGGGTGGCCAGCTCCCGATTTCCAGTGAATAGGTCTCGAACGCCTGGGTGAAGATGCGGAGGTCGTTGACGAAACGGCTGTTTTTCGAGCGCATCTGGACCTTCTGGATGGCAGGGATCGCGAGTGAGGCGAGCAGGCCGATGATGACGACCACGATCATGATTTCGACCAGGGTGAATCCGGCGGAGTTCCTTGGGAGCGCGCGGGTAGGGGACGATTTCATGGCGGTGGAGATCGGATTTGAATTATGAGATGTTTTCGCTGCCGGCAATTCTCGATCGCGGAGCCCGGGCAGACAATGCCCGGGAGGTAAACGCCTCGTGAAGTTCTCGCTGCGTAACTCTACGCGGTCGGTGAGTGTTTCTGCGGGCTGGTGGAACCGGTTGTTTTTATTTTGCGCGGCACGCCGCCGCCTCCACACACTCTCCGTTCATCCATGAAAATCGTTCTCGCTTATTCGGGCGGACTGGACACGTCCGTCATCGTCAAGTGGCTCCGCGAAACCTATGATGCGGAAATCGTCACCTTCGCCGCCGACATCGGGCAGGAGGAGGAGCTGAACGGGCTGCCCCAAAAGGCCCGCGCCACGGGGGCGGCGAAGCACTATACGCTCGATCTCGTGGAGGAGTTTGCGAGCGACTTCATCTATCCGATGATCCGGGCCAATGCGATTTACGAGAGCCAGTATTATCTCGGAACTTCGATTGCGCGGCCCCTGATCGCGAAGGCGCAGGTCGAAATTGCGAAGAAGGAAAAGGCCGACACCGTCGCCCACGGCGCCACCGGCAAGGGCAACGATCAGTGCCGTTTTGAACTCACTTACATGGCGCTCAATCCCCGCCTCACGATTCTGGCACCGTGGAAGATCGACACGTTTCGCGACGAGTTCCCGGGCCGCGCCGAGATGATCGCCTACTGCGCGAAGCACCGGATTCCCGTCGAGGCGTCGCTCAAGAAGCCGTATTCGATGGACCGAAACCTCCTCCATATTTCCTACGAGGCCGGGATTCTCGAAGATCCGTGGTTCGATCCGACGACCAAGGAAAACAAGGGCATGTTCAAGCTCTCGGTCTCGCCCGAGGACGCGCCTGATCGGGCGGAATACGTCGAGCTCGATTTCGAGCGGGGCAACTGTGTCGCCGTGAATGGCAAAAAACTTTCCCCCGCGGGCGTGCTCAAGGCGTTGAACAAACTTGGCGGCAAGCATGGGATTGGTCGCGTCGATTTGGTCGAGAACCGTTTCGTCGGCATGA
The DNA here is from genome assembly GCA_947474365.1 of Opitutia bacterium. Taxonomy (GTDB): domain Bacteria; phylum Verrucomicrobiota; class Verrucomicrobiia; order Opitutales; family Opitutaceae; genus ER46. Next base: position 32,243 of record CANJIU010000060.1, read on the forward strand.
AGTCGCGCGGAGTCTATGAGACGCCCGGCGGCACGATCCTGATGCAGGCGCACCGGCAGGTGGAGTCGCTCACGATGGATCGCGAAGTCATGCACCTTCGGGATTCGCTGATCCCGAAGTACGCGGAGCTGGTCTATTACGGGTTCTGGTTCGCCCCCGAGCGCGAGGCACTGCAGGCACTCGTTGACGAAAGCCAGCGTTTCGTCTCCGGGACCGTCCGTCTCAAGCTCTACAAGGGAAACATCATCACCTGCGGTCGGAAATCGAAGTACTCACTCTACGACGACAAGATCGCGTCGATGGAGGGCGTGAAGAGTTGGTACAACCAGAGCGACGCGACCGGCTTCATCCGTCTGAACGGCCTGAGGCTCCGCGCCCGCAATCTCACGCAGGGCGGACCGAAAGTCTGAGGACAGGTGCTTGAAGCCGGGCGCCCCGCGGTCGGGGCGCGCCTCCTCAGAACAGTCCGCGTGAGACGACGCCGACGGCGGTGATGGGACCGGCGTCGTCGAGGCCATCGAGCGCGCGGTTGGCCTTTTTCATGATCGCCTGGGCGTCGCGTAGCACGGAATCGTCATTGAGCAATTTGCCAAGAGTGCCTTCGCCGCGTGAAATTTTGTCCGAGACCGCCCGCAGGTTCGCGATCGAGGCCTTGAGGTCGTCGCCGGATTTTTGATCGAAGACGAGCGCGCCGAGCGTGCCCTTGCCCGCCTTCACCTGATCGACGATCGACTGGGCGTTAGCGATGAAGTTCTTGGCCTCGTCCGCGCCCTTTCGAATATCCCCGAGGGTCGCGACCATCTCGTCGTGAAGTTTGGGATCGTTGATGAGTTTGCCCAGCGTGCCCTCGCCCTTGTTGAGCTTGTCGGTGACCTGCTGCAGGTTGGCGGTCGTCTTGGCGATGCTGTCGCGGTTTTCCGTGACAAGCAGGTCGATTTTCTGGATGACGCCGGTCGAGCCCTTCCCGTCGCCCGCCAGTGAACCCGTGAGGGTGCCGAGCGCGCTTTCCACCTTTTTGCCCAAGGACCCGATTTCGGTCATGATGCTGTTCAAATCGGGGGTGACCCGCGTCTTGATTTCGGCCCCGTCCACCAGCGGCTTGGCCCCGGCTGAGCCGAGGTCGATTGAGATGTAGTTCGTTCCGATCAGCCCGGCCATCACGATCGAGGCGGTGGCGTCGCTGCGGATTTCGACCTTGGGATCGATGTGCAGGACGGCTTCGGCACGCCGGCCGGCGAGGCGGGTTGCGTCGACGATGCCGACCACGACGCCGGCCATGCGGACTTCGTCCCCCTTTTTCAGCTCCTTCAGGCTTTCGAAGCCGGCGATGAGGGTGTAGCCCTTGTCGTAAAAAACTTTTCCGCCGTTGAGGGTCTGGAATGTGACCCAGGTTAGTGCCAGTCCGAGGAGGAAAAAGAGTCCGACGCGGGTGGTTTGTTGCATGTTGTTCATGATTCAGGTCTCAAGGTTCTTAAAACGGGGATGCTTCAAATCGATCTTCGGATTGAGAAAATCGGCGACGCGCGGGTCCTGCGGGGAGCGTAAGTCCGACGCTTTTCCCAGACTGACCAATTGGCCTCCCATCAGGATTCCCACTCGGTCGCCGATTCCCAGGGCCAGTTCGCGATCGTGCGAAACGACGATGGTGGTGACGTGGTACTCCTCCCGGAGCGTGGCGATGATTTCACTGATCGTGGCGGACATCACCGGGTCCAGCTCGCTCGTCGGTTCGTCGTAAAGCATGAGCTGCGGTTCCATCACGAGGGCGCGGGCGATGGCGACGCGCTTTTTCATGCCGCCCGAGAGCTCCGAAGGGAACTTTTCGGCGGTGTTTTCGAGCGAAAGAATTTGCAGCGCGCGCATGACTTTTTCGCGGATCCCGGCCTCATGGGTGACGCGGTGTTCGCGGGGATAAAGGGCGAGATTGTCGTAGACGCTGAGCGAGTTGAAGAGCGCGCCGGACTGGAAAACGAGCGCCATGCGCACCTGCTCGCGGGTGGTTTCGGCGGCGGCGTCCTTGCCGTCAATCGACACGCGGCCGGAGGTCGGGAGCTCGAGGCCGACAATGTGCTTCAACAACACGCTCTTGCCCGAGCCGCTGGGGCCCATGAGCACAAAGATTTCGCCGGCCGCGACGTCGAAGCTGACCTCCTTCAGCACTTGGAGGCGGCCGAAATTCTTCGTCAGCTTCGCAATGGAAACGCTGACGGCGTCGGTCGCGGTCGTGGCCTGAAGGGTGGTGGTGGTGGGTGTGGTCATCGCTGCATGAACATGAGAACCTGCGTGACGAAGTAATCGAACACGAGGATCAGGATGAGGGAGACGACGACGGCGCGGGTGACGGAGGCGCCGATTTCCCGCGGGCCGCCGCGGGTGTTGAGCCCGATGTTGCAGCACACGAGCACGACGGCGAAACCGAAGATCTCCGCCTTGATCAGGCCGTTGAGTACGTCCTTGAACTTGGTGTACTGGCGCAGGACGGTAAAGTAAGTCTCGGGCTCGATGCTGATGAAATCGGTGACCTTGGCGCTGAACGCGCCGCCGTACCACCCGACGAGATCGCCGATGATGGTGAGCACCGGCATCATCACCAGGACGGCCGCGAGGCGTGGCATCACGAGCATCCGGGCGGGCGGAATGTTCATCGTCTCGAGGGCGTCGATTTCCTGATACACCTTCATTGACGCGAGCTCGGCAGTGATCGCGGATCCGACGCGGCCGGCGAGCAGGATTGCCACCATGACGGGGCCAAGTTCCCGCGCCATGGAGAGCCCGACCAATGAGCCGATGAGCTGTTGGGTGCCGACGTTTTCCATCGAATACCCGGCCTGCAGGGCGAGCACGCTGCCGATGAAGAAGCTGAGGATGGCGACGATGGGCATCGTCGTGTAGCCGATGAGATAGCACTGCTCGATGAAGCGCGGGAACTGCCGGGGAAGCGTCCCAATATACGACAGCGAACGCACGAGCAGGAGCCACGTGCTCCCGAAGCCGTCGAGGATGGCGATGAGTTGTTTCATGTCAGGGAGCCGGCGTGGAGGGCACGGTAGCGTGCTTCGACGGAAAATCTAACCAGAACATCCGCCAGCCGCGGTCGGCCGACTTTTGGAAGCCGAAGAGACCGTTGCCGACGGCCACGCGCTTTTCCCCAGCGTTTCGCGCCACGCTCAGCAGGGGGCCGACGTGGAGTTCGCTCCGTTCTTCGGTCGCACGGTTTTCCCAGGTGACCAAGTTCCAGAAAAGGGAAGTGCGGGTGTTGCCGGGCGCGCGTTGGTCGTGCCGGGCGATCGCAAAAAACGGCGACCATGCGAGACGAACCTTTTCGTTGCCGGGAAAGAAAACCTCCAACGGGCTGAAGAGCTGCCACTGGCGCCGACCGGCCCCGTTGTCCCAATCACTGACCAAGGGCCAGAGGTGGGTGAGCCGCGCAGTGGGCGAGTTTGCCCGAGCCGCCACGCGTTGTTCCTCGTTCCAGTAAAGGAAGTAGAGAAACTGTGACCGCGTGCGTTCGACGCCCTCTTCTTCCCAGCGGGCCCGCCGTATGACCGGCCATGCAAACCACTCCTTGTCGTATCCCTTGACGATCGAGTGCGAGTAGAACGGCGCCCAGCGATTCACGAAGTGATCCTCACCCCGGCCTTGGACGAAAAATGGCCACAAGTAACGCTGTTCGGAGTAGATCTTCGGCTGCGTCCGGTGGGTATAACCGAAGAATGGCCAGAGATAGTCCTCGCTCAGGTAACCCGGGCCGCTGCTTCGGGCGTAGAACGGCAGCACGCCGATTTCGCGGCGGGGCGGGGTCCCCGGCGGATCTTCAGGGTTAGACTGGCGAGTGTTGTTGTAAGCGAAAGGCCAGAGATACGTCTCCTGCCGGCTGACTCCGGGCCGCTCGACGAAATTATAGAGGGGCCAAACACCCCATCCGTGGGCGGCGCCTCGCGTCACGCGGATAAACGGCCAGGGAGTCGAGGTCGTTACGGCACCCCGGAGTTCGTTCTCCACGTAGAGTGGGAAAAGCGTCCAGGATAGCCGCTCGAATCCGAGTTTGCTTTTCACCGTTCCCGCGATCGGGAAAAGGGCACGGTAGTTCAGTTCGCCGTCTCCGGTCTCGCGGGAAAACCAGAACGGAAAGACCTCAAATTTTTTGTCCTGCTCGAATAGGCTCTCGGCCGCCGGGGCGTCACTGCGGCGATCGGTGCGGCGAATCAGCTCGAAAACGCTCCATCTCGACGTCGTTTCGTCGCGCGAATAGCTGAAAATGGGATAAAGGAAGTAACCGGCCCGAAGGTCACCCTGGCGATTGTGCAGTTGGACCCAAAACGGTCGAAAACCGCTGGCGGTGGTTCCGTCGGAATCCGCTAGCTGCCGATTGAAGAGAAAGGGACCAGCCCCCGTCCAGTTTTCCGCCTGCCCGGCGTTCTCCCGGTAACGAACGCTCACGGGCCAGAGGTTGTGCTCGACCTCCTCGGTCGCCGCGCACGCCACCGTTCCGACCAAGAGGCCGGTGAAAGCGATGAAAAGGCGCGCGTGCATGATCAAATTCCGTGAAGTTTGGCTTCTCTCGCATGGAGCGCTGGCGCCAGTTATCGCCGAGCCCTCTCTTGAGAGTAAGGGTAGAAGGTTGGGAAATCGCTGAGTTGGTGCAAATTCTATGTGATTCTTCTGATGGGCAGAATCGGGCCTGGTTCCTCGGTTTGGACGTGGATTTTGGCTGAATCGAGGTTCTCCCTAGACATTAACGCTTTCGCCGGGAGCGAGGACTCGAAAGGCCTCCGGAGCCAGCCGGGCCGATTCGCTGGCCTCAGCTAACGCGAGCGGCGGATCGTCTCGAGCTTCATCCGTGAGCTGGAAAGTTCCCCAATGCATGCCGATGCTAAGTCGCGCATCAACAGCGATGTGGAGCATCACGGCCTCCTCCGGATTCATGTGCATGGGTTCCATAAACCAGCGAGGGGAATAGGCCCCAATCGGAACCAACGCGAGGTCGGGTGCTCCGCAACGCTCACGAACTGCCCGGATCATTTCAGCGTCATAGCCGCTATCGCCCACGAACCAGATTTTTTTCCGCCCCAGCTGCAGGAAAAATCCTCCCCAGAGCCGGTAGTTCTTGGGTGTGCCGAAGCGATTGCTCCAGTGTTTCGACGGGGTGAGGGTGACTGTTACGTCCTCAGTGAGCGAATGGCTCTCCCACCAATCGAGTTCGGCGATCCGTTCCGCCCCAGTTTTGGCCAGGAGATCCCGGTGCCGGAGCGGGGCGAGGAATTGGGGCTGATGCTTCCGCGCCAGACGGGTCAGGGAGTCGGTGTCGCAGTGATCGTAATGGTCATGGCTGAGCAACACTGCATCGATCGTTGGCAACGCCTCGAACGGCACCCCTGGCTCATGAACGCGGAGCGGTCCGGCCCAGGTGACGGGGCTGGCGCGCTCGGAGAAGACCGGATCGAACAGGATGTTGGATTGGGGGGAACGAAGCAGGAAGGAGGCGTGCCCGATCCACGTTACGACTACGCCGTTGTCGCCTTCGACCGACGGGAGCGGCGTGGTTGGGACCGTGACCTTGGCTGGCCATCGCGCTGGTTTGGCAAAGAGCTTCCAGCGCAACAGGTCCTCGATCCGGCCCGAAGTGGCATGATGGGGTTGGAAAAAGGTTTTCCCGTTGAAGTGATCGGAGCGGAGCGGTGTCATTTCGACGCGGAATTATGAATAACGTTTTTTGCCGGGCGCAACTGCCTCAAGCCCAACGGAGGTCCCCGTCGTGCGCATAAGCGGAGGCGTGGCCCGTGGTATTCCGCTGGCGGTGCCAAAGGGCGACCTGACCCGTCCTGCCACCGACGGGATGCGCCAGGCGGTCTTCTCGAGCCTTGGCGCCCGGGTTGTGGGGGCGCATTTCCTCGATCTTTTCGCCGGAAGCGGAGCCTACGGCTTGGAGGCGCTGAGCCGCGGCGCTGCCGGCGGCACATTTGTCGAGCAGAACGCCAAGGCCGCCGCCTGTGTGCGCCAGAATATCACCGCTGTTTGCAAGAGCGTGGGACGCGACCCCGGCGACCTTGACGTCTTGCAGGTCGACGCGCGAAACGTGCCGTTGGGCGGAGCGGAACTCCCCGACCTCGTTTTCATTGATCCGCCCTACGAAATCGTGCCGGACGTGGCTCCGGGGCTTTTTGCGCGTTTGAGCGGGATACTCGCGGCGAAGTCGGACGCGATCGTCGTGTTTGAGTTGCCGGGAGAACTCAATTTGGCCCCGGAGGGCTGGACGATGCTCAAGCGTCTGGGCAAGGGTGTGCGACAACCGACGGTTGCATTTTTCCGACGTACCGCGTGACGTCCGGCCGCGGGCACGATGGGGTTCGCGTTACATCAGCCGCAGGCGAACGCGGACCAGGGCCAGAGCGGCGGTCACCGCGGTCTCGGTGCGAAGCACGCGACTCCCGAGGTGGACAAATTGAAATCCTTCCGCGCGAAAATGCGCACGTTCGTTGGCGGACCACCCGCGTTCTCCGCCAACGGCCAGGGTGACGTGGTTCGCACCGAAATCGATTCCTCCGATGCTCTGGGCGGACTCGTAGTTGTCGAGTACGAGGCGTAGGCCGTTAGGAGGGAGCGCGGCAACCGTGTCGCCGAGCGAACGACCGTGGGTGACGTCCGGAAGACGGGTGTCGAAGGCCTGTTCTGCTCCGGCGATGAGGCAGCGCCTCCATTCGCCGGAACGCCACAGGGTGCTCTGAGCGTAGCTCGCTTCGGATTTTTCAACGGGTACAAAATTCAGTGAACCGACGCCCAGCGTCGTGGCGTCGCGGAGGATGTCGCGCGCGGTTTGCGGGCGTGGCAAACCGATGATCAGTGCCAGCGGAATGGAGGGTGCCGGAGGCGTGAGTGCAGCGAATTTCAGTTCGATCGTGGTCTCGGTGATACTGGTGATGGTCGCCTTGCCGCGCGGTCCGTCGATCACCCCGGCGTCGAAGGTCTCTCCTGTTTTCCGGCGCAGCAGGTTGAGGATGTGCTGTCCGCGCCGATCGGACCGGAGTAGGGGGCGGTCGGTTTCACCGGGTTCAAAGAGGACAATGTTCACAAGGATGGCCGGCAGATTGGAGTTTGCCCGCGCGGTGTCGCGCCGTAAATTCGTTCCACCGATGAACGCCCCCGCCCTTACTTCGTACCGTCTCTTCAAAACCGCCTCCGCGAGGGAGGTCGCCGTCCTTCTGGCGGTCGCGTGGTTCGTGCCGTTTGCGGTCCATCTTGCACCCTGGTCTGGCGTCCGTCCGCTCGGGGCGTATCTATTGCCGATGTTCTGGACCTCCTTTATGGCCGCCTATTTTTATGGGCCGAAGATCGGCGCGCTTACCGGCTTTTTCGCTCCGGCGGTCAACCTCTTGGTGACGGGACTGCCGGCATGGAGATTTCTGAGCGTGATGAGCGGCGAGTTGGTTGTCTTTGCGCTTATCACGGCGTGGGCCGTTTGTCGGTTCCCGCGATTCTTTCTGCTGGCTCCGATCGTCTGTATCCTGACGGTGCTGATCTCGACCGCGATCCAGGTGGTGGCATCGGCAGGTTTCTCGGTCGCCGCGTTGGGGGAGCCGTTGGGGCAGGCGGTCGTCGATGGATTTGCCGGATTGACGGTTTTGAGTGCGATCAATGCGGTGTTGGTCGGATTTTATCCGAAGGCAAAGTAGCTTTCGCCGGGCATGACCTCCCTGTCTTTTGGCGCGATTACCGAGCGTCTGGCCCGCTGGAAATTTCCCGCCGGGATCGACGGGGTGGTTGGGATTGCGACCGGGGGCGTGGTGCCGGCCGCGTTGGTGGCGCGGCAGCTCGGTTTGGAACTGAAAGTCATCGCGGTGAACTATCGCGATGAGCTCAACGAACCGCGGTTCGCCTCGCCACGATTGATTTCCGGCGTGCCGGACATTGGTGCCTGGCGACGAATTCTCCTCGTCGACGACGTCTATGTGAGCGGAAAGAGCTGGCATGCCGCCCGGGTCTGTTTGCCGCGGGAGACGGAGGTATTGCCGTTTGTTTTGAAGGGAAAGGTCGAATTCGCCCTGATTCGTGACGTTGAGGGCTGCGTGCAATGGCCCTGGAAGGCGGATTGAGGTCCTGCCGGTGGGCGTACAAACCTTCGCTGCGGGCTTGACCGATGCGAGAGGACCGTGAAGCTCCCTACCTGCGCCTTGCGGGCGTAGTTTAGTGGTAAAACTCCTGCCTTCCAAGCAGGTCTCGTCGGTTCGATTCCGTCCGCCCGCTCCACCTTGCCCCGTTGGGGCCGGTCTCCTGTCCGTGATTCTCGCCAAATTTTTACGTGCCGATCATTGAAAAGGGGGTTGCGGCGCGACGAGCTCTTCCTTTGTGTCGGTCACATGGCACTGCTCTCATCGGCCGCATCCAGCCCGGCCCAATCCGCGCGTGGAGCACCTCAAAAGAAGGGTGGTGGCGTCATGGCCGCCCAGGCGCTGGCCAAACAAAAGGCCCTCGAAAAGAAAGCGAAGACGTACAAACTGCCGCTCGGTGAGTTGGCGTTGTTCACCCAACAAATCGCGTCGCTCCTCCAGGCGGGTCTCCCCCTCGTGCAATGTCTCGAGGCGTTGCAGGACCAGACCGAAGACGCGTGCTTCCGCATCGTCATCCGCGATGTCCGCGGTGACATCTCGCAGGGCAATTCGTTTTCCTCCGCGGTCAAGAAATTCCCCAACGCCTTCAATAATCTCTTTTGTTCGATGGTGGAGGCCGGTGAAGCGTCCGGTGGCTTGGCCGAGATCCTGATGAAGGTCGCCGGCTATTTCGAATCTACGGTCAAGCTGACGAAGAAGGTAAAATCGGCGATGACCTATCCGATCGCGGTCATCGGACTCGCCTTTGCGCTCGTCAACGTGCTGCTGATTTTCGTCATCCCGGTCTTCGCGGCGATGTTCGCCGACTTCGGCGCCAAGCTGCCGGCGCCAACCCAGTTCCTGATCGACCTCAGCAATTTTCTGAAAACTTGGTGGTGGGCCCTCGGTGCTGCCGGTTATGGCTTCTGGTTTGGGCTGAATAAATTCACGGCGACGCCCAACGGTCGCCGGACCAAGGACAAATTCCTGGTGAAGGCCCCGATCTTTGGAAACTTGGTGCACAAGATTGCCCTTTCCCGCTTCTGCCGCACTTACGCCACGCTCATCCGCTCAGGTGTGCCGATCCTGCGCACCTTGGAAATCGTGTCCGCCTCCAGCGGCATGGTCCAAATCGAGGACGCCTGCGAAGAGGTCGCCAAGCACGTCAGCCAGGGCGGTCAGGTCTCGGAGGTTTTGGCGGCCAATGAATTTTTCCCTCCCATGATGAAGCACATGGTGAAGGCGGGTGAGTCCACGGGCAACGTGGACGGCATGATGAACAAGATTGCCGATTTCTATGATGTGGAGTGCGAGGCCACGGTCGCGGCCCTGACCTCCCTGATCGAGCCCATGCTCATCGTCTTCCTCGGCGTGGTGGTCGGCGGCATCGTCATGGCGATGTTCCTCCCGATCTTCCAACTGGGTGCAGTTGCGGGCGGTATGAGTTAAACGCGTGGCCTCCGCCTCGTCGTTTGACATCACGCTCCGTCTTTCGGAACGTCCGAGGCTCCGTCTCTCCGCTCCATGCCCTCCGTTCTAATCGTCGACGACCTCGTCTCCATCCACGAGATGCTTGAGGCCGTCATCCAGCCGACCGGCTTCGCCACGTCGTTCGCGACCGATGGCGAAAAGGGGCTCGCGCGGTACAAGGGCGACAAATACGATCTGGTGCTGGCCGACATCGACATGAAACCGATGGACGGGATCACGCTGCTGAAGCAGCTCAAGCTCTACGATCCGAACGCCGTCGTGATCATCATGACGGCCTATGCCTCCACCGAGAGTGCGGTGCAGGCTCTGAAATACGGTGCGTTTGACTACCTGCAAAAGCCGTTTCGGGTCGACGAGTTGATTGCGACTCTCCGGCGCGGGCTCGAATTTCGCAAATTTCAGGCGGAGCGGGCCGCCACGGGAATCGCCCCGGGGGCGAAGGCCGCGGACATCGAGAGCCGCCTGGTTGGAAAGGGCGTGAAGCTGACCAAGCTGGTCACACAAGTCCGGAAGCTGGCGACGGTCCGCACCCCCGTCTTGCTCATTGGCGAGAACGGCACGGGCAAGAGTGCAGTCGCGGAGATTTTACACAGTGCCAACGGCAACCCGACGGCGACCCTGCTGCGCATCGACTGTTCACTCAGCTCCGACGCGAATTTTCGCGAGGCGCTCCTCGGCAGCAATGGCGACGGCGGCGCCTGGGTCAAGCAGGCCAAGGGGGGCACGCTTTTTCTCCAGCACCTGCAATGCCTCAGCGAGCAGTTGCAGAAGGAGCTGGTCAGCGTGCTCCGGAACACGGCGCATGGCTTTCGCCTGATCTGCACCACCAGCGAGGACCTGGAAAAACTCGTCGATGAGGGACGGTTTCACGACGAGCTTTTCTACCGGGTGGCGTCGCTGCCGGTCCAGATGCCGGCTCTGCGGGAACGGGCGGATGACATTCCGCTGCTCGTGAAGCATTACACGCAACAGGCGACCAACCCGCAGTTCGACGTGAATTTGATCGAGTTCACGGACGACGCGCTGGCCGTGATGATGGCCTATCACTGGCCGGGCAATCTGACTGAGCTTTTTCAGGTGGTCTCAAAAATCGTGGCGACGACCGAAACGCGGGTCGTCACCTCCCAACAGCTGCCGATGCGGCTGCGCGAACTGAAGCACTGGCCGGCGCTGGCCGAATTCCTCTTGGGACAGGAAAAGCAGTACATCGACATGGTGTTGCACGCCTGCCGGGGTGACAAACCGGCCGCCGCCCGAGTGCTCGGCGTTGATCCGGGACGGCTCGGCTGAGTTTGCGACCCTCGCCTCGGGAGGAATCAAGTCCCGATGCTCTCAACTTGCACCCCGGGCAGGGCGACGCCGGGTCGTTGCCCGGAGATCCCAGCCCGGCACTCCCCAACTGGGCACGGTTTTCGTCCCGACCTGCTTTCCCGCTTGCCGCGGGTTTCGGCGATCTCAACCGTTGCCGAAATCTACGCTCATGCCCAAGCGCTCTGACCTGAAGTCCATCCTCATCATCGGTGCCGGTCCCATTGTGATCGGCCAGGCCTGCGAGTTTGACTACTCCGGCACCCAGGCCTGCAAGGCGCTTCGCGAAGAAGGCTATCGCGTTATCTTGGTGAACTCGAATCCGGCCACGATCATGACGGACCCCGAGTTTGCCGATGTGACCTACATCGAGCCGCTCACCGTCGAATTCCTGGAGAAAATCATCGCGGCCGAAAAACCTGACGCCCTGCTGCCCACCCTTGGGGGCCAGACCGCCCTCAATCTGTCGATGGAGCTCAACAAAAAGGGCATCCTCGAAAAATACGGGGTCGAGATGATTGGCGCGAAGCCTGACGCGATCAACAAGGGCGAGGACCGCGAGCTCTTCAAGCAATGCATGCTGAAGATCGGTCTCGATGTCGCAAAATCCCGCACCGTGAAGTCGATGGCGGAGGCTCGTGATGCGGCCGAATTCCTTGGGGTGTTTCCGCTCATCATCCGGCCCTCCTTCACGCTCGGCGGCAGTGGCGGTGGCATCGCCTACAATCGCGAGGAGTTCGAGCAGATCTGTGCCAACGGCCTCGACCTGTCCCCGGTGCACGAGGTGCTCGTCGAGGAATGCCTCCTCGGCTGGAAGGAATATGAGATGGAGGTCATGCGTGACCACAAAGACCAGTGCGTGGTCATCTGCTCGATCGAGAATTTCGATCCGATGGGGGTCCACACCGGTGACTCGATCACGGTGGCGCCGGCGATGACGCTCACCGACAAGGAATACCAGGTGATGCGCGACGCCTCCTTTGCCGTGATCCGGGAGATCGGCGTCGAGACGGGCGGTTCCAACATTCAGTTTTCCGTCGACCCGGAGACCGGTCGCATGGTGGTGATCGAGATGAACCCCCGCGTGTCGCGTTCGTCGGCCCTGGCCTCCAAGGCGACCGGCTTTCCCATCGCAAAAATCGCCGCCAAGCTCGCTGTCGGCTACACGCTCGACGAATTGCGCAACGACATCACGCGGCTCACGCCGGCGAGCTTCGAGCCGACCATCGACTACGTGGTGACGAAAATTCCGCGATTCACCTTTGAGAAATTCCCCGATGCGGACGCGACCCTGACCTCGGCGATGAAATCCGTCGGCGAGGCGATGGCCATTGGCCGGACCTTCAAGGAGTCGATGCAAAAGTGCCTGCGCTCGCTGGAAATCGGCGCCCGCGGCTTCGGGGGCGGCGGCAAGCACGGCGGGGACGAGCCGTTCGACGAGAAGACGCTGAACGCCAAGCTCGGCACGCCGAACGCGGAGCGCATCTTCTATATCCGCCACGCCTTCCGCGCCGGCTACACTGTCGGGCAGATTTTCGACCTCACGAAGATCGATCCGTGGTTCCTGCACCAGTTGCGCGAGATTTACGAGATGGAGGAATCGCTCCGCCGGCAGACGCTCGCCTCGGTCGACTCGGCGGACTTGCGCCGCGCGAAGCAGTTCGGGTTCTCCGATGTGCAGCTCGCGCACGTGCTGAAGAGCGATTTCGCGACCGTGCGCGCCGAGCGGAAAAAACGCGGCATCCAGACCACCTACCGCCTGGTTGACACCTGCGCCGCCGAGTTCGAGGCGTTCACCCCGTACTACTATTCCAGTTACGGTGACGAGAACGAGGTCCTCCCGCCGACCGGGAAAAAGAAAATCATGATCCTTGGCGGCGGTCCCAACCGCATCGGCCAGGGCATTGAGTTCGACTATTGCTGCGTGCACGCGAGCTTTGCCCTCCGGGAGATCGGCTACGAGAGCGTGATGGTGAACTCGAATCCCGAGACCGTTTCGACCGACTACGACACGAGCGACCGGCTTTACTTCGAGCCGCTGACGCTTGAGGACGTGCTCGAAATCTACCAGCAGGAAGGTTGCGACGGAGCCATCGTGCAGTTCGGCGGCCAGACGCCGCTCAACCTCGCTACCGCGCTGAAGGCGAACGGGGTCAACATCATCGGCACCTCTCCCGAGAGCATCGAAATCGCCGAGGACCGGAACCTCTTCGTCAACATCCTCAACCAACTCGGCCTCCGGCAGCCGGACAACCGCATTGCGATGAGCGAGGCGGCGGCGATCGGGTCGGCGGCCGAGATCGGCTATCCGGTGCTGGTGCGGCCCTCGTTCGTGCTGGGTGGTCGCGGCATGTTCATCCTCTATGGCGAGGACGAGCTGAAGGCCGTGGTGCGCCAGGTGTTCGACGTGATGCCCGGCAAGCCCGTGCTGATCGACAAGTTCCTCGAGGACGCGATCGAATTGGACGTCGACTGCATCAGCGACGGCGAAACCTCCGTCATCGGTGGCATGCTCGAGCACATCGAGTATGCCGGCGTGCACTCCGGCGATGCGGCGATGGTGATGCCGCCGCACACGCTTTCGAGCACGATGCTCGGCATCGTCCGCAAGGCGACCTACGAACTCGCGCGCGAGCTGAAGGTGATTGGCCTGATGAACGTGCAGTTCGCGATCAAGGACAACCAGCTCTACGTCCTTGAGGTCAACCCGCGGGCCTCGCGCACCGTGCCGTTTGTCGCCAAGGCGATCGGCGTGCCACTGGCCAAACTGGCCGCCAAGGTGATGACCGGGGCGAAGCTGAAGGACCTTGGATTTACCCGGGAACTGACGCCGAAACACTGGTGCGTGAAAGAGGCCGTATTTCCGTTCGTCCGCTTCCCCGGGGCGACAATCGCGTTGGGGCCTGAGATGCGCTCCACCGGCGAGGTCATGGGCCTCGACGAGGATCTCGGCGTGGCCTTTGCCAAGGCGCAGGCGGCCGCCAAGCCGGGATTGCCCGTGAAGGGCAACGTGTTCCTGTCCGTCAAGGACGCCGACAAGTCGCGCGCGGCCGAAATCGCCCGCACGCTTGAGCAACTCGGCTTTGTCATCTACTCCACGAGCGGAACGGCGAAGACGCTCGCTGACGCCGGAGTTAAAGTGAAGAAGCTCGCCAAGATTCAGGAGGGCCGGCCGAACGCGGTCGACCTGATCAAGAACGGCCAGATCCAGATGGTGATCAACACGCCCGGCGGCATGATTCCGCGCCGCGACGAAAACGCGATCCGCTCGGCGGCCTATGCCCACAATGTGTGCATCATGACGACGATCACGGGTGCAGCCGCGGCGGTCGAAGGCATCCGGGCGCTGAAGGAAAAACACGTGGGGGTCAGGCCGATTCAGAAGTTTCGCGGCAACGTGAACGTCGTCTGAGTCCGGCGCCCGGCCTAGTCGGGCGCGCATCTAGGGTTTGCCATCCGTCCTCCGTTCTTGTTCGGTCGCGGGCATGACCCTTCGTGCCCTCACCCTCGCCGTACCTGCGGTTGCCGTTGTTGTTCTTGCCGGCTGCGCCAGCGCGCCGGCCGAAAGCAACGAGTCTTCCGCGCCGGCTGGAAATGCAGTCGCGACCGCGTCTTCGACGGAATCGAGCGTACCCCGCTCCTCTGCCGAGACTAAGACAAGTTCCAGCACCGCGGAGAAGGCGTCGGCCGGCACGAGCGAAACACCGCGGAGCACCTGGCGGGCGGAGCGGGAGACCCGCACGACGAACGCCACCGCATCGAGCGGCTCGAGCAGCGGCTCCGGCGGTAATTCAGGCGGTGCGCGTGCATCGAATTCGGCCGACACCGCCAAATTGGTCGAGCAACTCAACGACGCCTCCCGGGAACTGGCGACGCTGCGCACCGCCAATGCCAAACTTCGGGCCGAACGCTCCCAGTCTTCAGCTTCCGCCTCCTCATCGTCCACCAAAGCGGATCCCGCCGATGAAAAGCTGGCCTCCAATCTGAAGTCGTATGCATCCTTCAAGCAGGAGATGGCGAACATCTTTGCCGAGGTCGATCGGGTGCGGCAGGAAAATGCCGGATTGAACAGCAATCTGAAGTCCGCCGTCGAACAGGCGGATCAGGCGCGGGCGGCCTTGACCAAGGCGGAAAAGGAATTGCGGGCCGAGCAAAAATCACGGGCCGAGGCGGAAAAGGTCGCGGCGGATCTTCGCGATCAGTTGCGGGCCGTGGCGCGCGCGCTTTCCGCCGCCGGTCTCAGTGTCGACAAGCTCTCTGCGTCCGGAGAATCGTCGAAGCGATAGGCTGGGTGCTTCCTGGGGACGCGACGCCCACGTCGCGTTTTGCCTGCCTGCCTGCCGTGACGCAGTGCGTTTCGGGATTCTCCTTTGGGTTGATTTCGGTTTTGTGAGGGCATGCTCGCCATACGCATCCATGAAACCGGCGGCGCGGAAAAGCTGCGCGCCGAAGACATTCCCGTCCCGTCGCCGCGGGCGGGCGAAATCCGATTCCGCGTCGAGGCGGTCGGAGTCAACTTCATCGACACCTACCATCGGAGCGGTCTCTACAAGGTGGAGCTGCCGCACACCCTCGGGCAGGAGGCCGCTGGTGTCGTGACGGCGGTGGGGGCGGGCGTGACAGAGCTTCGCCCCGGCGATCGCGTGGCGACCGCGCGCGCCAATGGCGCTTATGCCGCCGAGACGACGGTGCCGGCGGCGCTGGCGGTTCGGGTGCCGGACAGTGTCTCTTCTGCCCTCGCGGCGGCGGTGTTGTTGCAGGGGATGACGGCCCATTATCTGGCCGGTGATACGTTTCCGTTGAAAGCGGGCGATACTGCGCTGGTGCATGCGGGCGCCGGTGGGGTCGGGCTGTTGCTGATCCAGATCGCGAAAAGCCGCGGGGCGAGAATCATCGCCACCGTCGGCAATGAGGAGAAGGCGGCGCTGGCGCGCGATGCCGGCGCGGACGCCGTGTGCCTCTACACGCGCGAGAATTTCGCCGAGGCTGCGCGGGCGTTTTCCAACGGCCGGGGCGTCGATGTGGCCTATGATTCGGTGGGCCGCGACACCTTTGAAGGCACGCTGAACAGCCTGCGTCCGCGCGGGATGTTTGTCTCGTACGGCAACGCGAGCGGCCCCGTGCCGCCGTTCGCCCCGCTGGTGCTATCGCAAAAGGGTTCGCTGTTCTTCACGCGACCGACGCTCGCGCACTACACCCAGACGCCCGCCGAGTTGAACGCGCGGGCTGGCGAGCTGTTTGACTGGATGTCGTCGGGCCGGCTGCGTGTGCGCATTGGCGCGACGTATCCGCTTTCCGCCGCCGCCGAGGCGCATCGCGCTCTCGAGGGTCGGGCGACGACGGGCAAGGTGCTGCTGATTCCGTAGAGCTGACAGACCACACCCGGCGCGTGACAAGGGACACGTGTTCCGTAGAGTGCGCCCTTCATGTCCGTCCTACCCGCCACCCTCATCGCCCTCCTGCACGGCCCCGATCAACCCGGTCTCGTGGCGCGGGTCTCCGGCTGGATCTTCGCCCGCGGCGGCAACATTTTGCACGCCGACCAGCACCGCGATATGGAGGCCGGGATTTTTTTCCAGCGCATCGAGTGGGTGCCGACGGGCGCGGCCGGCGTGGCGGAGCGCGAGGCGGCGGACTTCCTCGCGTTTGCCGCGTCGCTCGGCATGCAGGCGCAGATGATGATATCGAGCCGTCGGCTGCGGTTGGCGCTCTTCGTTTCCAAGGCCGATCATTGTTTTCACGACCTCATCCTGCGGTGGAAAGCCGGCGACTTCTCCGGCGATCTGGTCGCCGTCATCGGCAACCATGACGACCTCGCCGGCGCGGCGCGCGGCTATGGGCTGCCGTTTCACCATGTGCCCGTGACGGCGGAAACGAAGGCCGAGGCCGAGGCGCGGCAGCTGGCGCTCCTGCGCGAACTCGACATCGATCTGGTCGTGCTCGCGCGCTACATGCAGGTGCTGTCGGCGGATTTTTTGGCGAAGTTGGGTCGCCCTGTGATCAACATCCATCACTCGTTTCTCCCGGCGTTTGCCGGTGGCCGACCGTATCATCAGGCGCACGCGCGCGGGGTGAAGCTGATCGGCGCGACGGCGCATTACGCGACGCGCGATCTCGACGAAGGCCCGATCATCAACCAGGACGTCGCGCGCGTGACGCACCGCCACGGGGTCGAGGATCTCATCCGCAAGGGCCGCGACCTCGAGAAAACCGTGCTCGCCCAGGCCGTGCGCTGGCACCTCGAGGGCCGCGTGCTCGTCTACGGCAACAAAACCGTGGTGTTCGACTGAGGCGGGCGCAGGGACACGCAAAGAACCGCGGGTCGGCGGGCCCGCGGTCGTGAGCATCGGGCGTCTCCGTGTCGTTACGGCAGTTCGTAGATTTCGACGAGTGCCGTGCCGGTGGAGCCTCCAACGCCGCTGATTTGCGCAGAGTAGGCGCCGGCAGAAAGAGTCAGCACCGCAAAAACACAGGGATGGACAGCGGGGCGGGGTTTTGTTCTCGTCACCGGTTCCAAAGCCCAATCCCTCGCGATATGACCACGCCCGCCACTCCTTCCACCAAAACGCCCGCCGGTGACGACCGCAATCTGGTCGCTGTCGATCCCCTTACGGCGGTCTCGTTTGAGGACAAGTTTCACCTGTTTTGGAAGAAGAACCAGAATGCCGTTTACGCGGTCTGCGGGCTCGTTCTCTTGGGAATCGTGGGCAAGGAAGGTTGGGAATACATGGCCCGTCAGAAGGAGCTGGACGTCGAAAAGGCCTATGCCGCCGCCACCACCCCGGAGCAATTGAAGGCGTTTGCCGCGGCCAATGCCAGTCACTCTCTCGGCGGGGTTGCCCAGCTGCGGATGGCGGACGACGCCTACAAGGCGGGCAAGTCCGCCGAAGCTGTGGCGGGCTATGATGCGGCCGCGGCGGCGCTGTCGGAAGGTCCGCTGGTCGCCCGGGCTCAGTTGGGACGCGCCCTGGCCAAGATTCAGGCGGGAAAAAGCTCCGAGGGCGTCGGCGAGTTGAAGAAGCTCGCTGATGACGCGAACCAGCTCAAAGCCATTCGGTCCGAGTCGGCGTACCATCTTACCAGCCTTTCCGTTGACGGTGGCAACGCCGCCGACGCTCAAAAGTATGTCGATCAGCTGATGCAGATCGATGCCACCAGCCAGTGGACGCAGCGTGCGATGTCGCTGCGCGCCAGCATGCCCTCGACCCCGGCTCCGGCCGCCGCGGAGGCGCCGAAGAAGGACGCCCCTTCGTCTGGCGTGCAGGTCAAGATTCCCGGGAAGTAACGCAACGGCCTGGCCGGCGGTTTGAGCCGGCCCGGTTTATCGGGCGTTTCCTCCGCTGGATTCCGCCAACGCCAGGCGCGCCGCACCGATGGCTGCGGGCGCATCGCGGGAAAACAGAAACAAATCACTGCCCATTTTTCGTTCGGCGACGCGCAGCAGGTCGGGCGACGGCCGGCGCATGCGGATGAGGCGTTGCAAATGCCCGGCGAGTGCGTCGACGCGGTTCAACGTCAGATCGAGTTCAATCAGGCGGGAAAGCGCGGCCTGGTTCAGCGGGTCGATGGCGACCGCCTTTTGCAGCACCTGCCACGCAGGGCGCATCGCATCGAGCGCCGCGAACCGGGCGGCGACGACTTGTAGGTTTTCCGCGGGGAGATGGGGTTGTTGCAGGAAATTGGTGAGGAAAATTTGCGCCGTGGAACTGTCGCCCAGACCGAGATGCGCGATTGCCAGCAGACTGTCGGAAAGGGAGCGAAGGCGGCCTTCTGGCGTCGCTTTTTCGGATAACTCGCGAAGGCGATCGATCGCCCCGCGGTAGTCGCGCGCCACGATGGCCGCCTCGATGGCCAGAAACGCAAACGCCTCGGTCGGCAGGCGGCGTTGCGCCGCGTGCTCCACGACGCGGCGAACCAGCGCGGGTTCGCCCGCGTTGGCGCCGAATTCCGCGAGCACGGTCAGTGCCGGCAGGTCGGCCGGGAAGTCGCCCAACAAGGAATCCACCTCCGCCGCCAGGCGGGCGGTCTCACCGGCGCGCCGGTACGCCTCGAGGAGCAGGACCCTCGCTTCCGGTCGGGTCGGATGGGCGAGTTGAAAGGTGAGGCTGGCGCGCCGCGCCTCATCCTCCCGGCCAAGTTCACGGAGTTGTGCGACAAGTTCGTGATGAATTTCAAAATCGTCGGGAAACGAGCTGGCGATTTGGCGCAGCTGAACGAGTGCGAGCTCGGAATATCCCCGTTCCCGCTCGATGCGCGTGCTCAACAGCGCGGCGTCGCGCGTGGGCGCGAGCCCGGGTGCACTGCGAAGTAAATCTTCCGCCTGATCATAGTGGCCAAGATGGTGCGCCGCGGTGGCTGCGGCAAAAGCGAGCACCCGTGCCACGTCGGGGCCGGGCGACCGATCTGCCTTCAGGCGGGAAACCAAGCCGATCACCTCTGCGTCGTCGCGCTGGCGGAGCAGAAAATGGAAAACGGGTTTCAGGAACTCGGCGTCGTCCGCATGAAAACGCAGTCCCTCCAGCAGCGTTTGCCGCGCCGGTGCGGCGCCGCGGCTGGCGTGGCGCAGTCTGGCGACGAACAGCCGGCCGTCGCGGTCCGCCGGGCAAAGTTCCAGTCCGCGCCCGGCTAGCATGAGCGCCTCGCTGAATTTCACCTCCGCCAGCCGGCGCCGCGCTTCGCTGAAAAAATATTCGCCACGGGCGATACGCACCTTCGGCCAGTGCGAGGGGAGCACAACGTCAATGAAGCGAACGGCCGTGTTCCGTTTGTGGACGCGATCAAAGTAATAGATTCCCAACGCACCTGTAAGGTAGGCGGCGGCGCTCAGCACCAGCAGCACCAACGCGAGCCGGCGCCATCGGCGGCGCCGCCCGCCCCGTCGCAGGGCCGGCGGGTGGGATGACCCGGTGAAAGGCGCGGACGGGTTCGTCATGCCACGTGGACCTCAGAGCGGCGTTCGGACGTATTCGGCGCTGGCTGTTTCCCGCTCTGTCGCGGCCGACGGTGAATTGACCGGAGTTCGTCTCCGCCGGCGCCAGATCGAGAGTGCCAGCGCGGACGCGCCCGCCAGTGCGGCGTAGGTGGAGGGTTCTGGAATCGCCGAGACACTGCCGTTAAACGTGAAGTCGTTCACGCTGAACGTGCCGCTCGCGGACGATGCGCTCCAGCCGTACAGACGGAACTCCAGGGCCGACGACAGGCCCTGAAACGCGCCGCCGGTGAGGGTAATCGTGGCGCCGGTGGCGGTCGCCGTTCCGAGGCCCGTGCTGAAACTGTCGGCGCTGGTGCGAAAGGAAAATGTCGAGGGGCCGGTGCCGGAGGCCTGGCCAGTGTAGACGAAGCTCGTCAGATTGAGCGTCGCGCCGCCCGTGGGCGTGATCGTCCAGGTGAAATAATCGTTCGCGTCGAGCGAGGCGGAGTTCCATCCCGTTGCCGTGTAGCGATCGGTGGCGTTGCTCCCGCTGATGCCGGAGCCGCGTCCGATGCCGGTGACGGTGAGTTTTGAATTCACGGTCTGGCCGGTGGTGTACGGGTTCGAGGTGTTGGGATTCGTTCCGGTGATGGTGTTGCTGAACACTGCTTGGGCGGACAACTCCGCGGTGGGCAAAATCGCAGCGAGGAGAAGGAGAAGCGTCGTTCGGAGTGCGTGCATGCGGGACGGCCCGAGCGCGACGCCGTCGGTGTCCCGGAAGGACAGGGCGTAATCGCGAGGGCCGCTGCGATTGAGCCGGCCGATCCAGATGTGTACCACCACTGCCGATACCCGAATTTGGGTATGGCCCGCGATTGCCGGTGGGGATCGTTCTCCGCGGGGCGCCGCGAATTCCGCCTACGGCGCCGCGTCGTACACTTCCACCAGGGCGATGCCCGTGCCGTTGTTGCCGTTGGTCGGGCCGCCGACCTGCGCGGTGTAGGCGCCGGGCTCGAGATAGATCAACATCGCCGCATCGACACTCTGGTTGTTGAGCGCGAACGCCCCGACCTTCGCGGAGGCGTCACGGATGAGCACCGCATCGGGATCGCGGAACCAGTCGTCGTTGTTCTTCATCGCGGTCGCGCCGCGGAAGAGCGTCAGCTGCGGATTCGCGAGCGCTCCCTGCACATTGAATGGGTCGCCACCGAGGGTCTGTCCGATACCGCGGATCAGCACGCGCTGCGGTGCGCTGCCGGTGATGACGAAGCCGGCGATCAAGGGCGCCGCCGGCGTCACGATGCCGCGGGCGGACACGTTCACGAGCCGGCGGGAACCGGAGGTCTCGTTGGCCTCGAGCACCTCGTACACCTCGGCGAGCGCGATGCCGTTGCCGCCGCCGATGATGACCGTGTAGGGGCCGGGGTTGAGCGTCGTGACGAGGGCGGCGTCGTTGCTGTTGTTGGGGAAGGGAAACGCCCCGACGCGCGCGCTGGCGGCCGTGATCGTGGCGGCGTTGGCGGCGGGATTGCCCCAATTGTCGTTTTGCGCCGTCAGTGTGCTGCCGCGGTAAAGTTGCAGGTTGGGATCGCCCAGCGCGCCGGCGACGTTGAGTGGCGCTTGGGCGAGCGCGGGGCCGGCGGCGCGAATCAGCACCTGCTTCGCCGTCGCGCCACTCACGACAAATCCCGTGATCAGCGGCGCGGCCGCCGTCGTCGTGCTGCGCACCGAGAGATTCACAATGTGTTCGGTGCCGGCGAGGGCCTCGTTGGCGCCGGCAAAGGTGCCGGTCACATTGCCCACGCGCACGGTGCCGCTGAGCGCGCCGTTGCTGAAACCGAGATCGAGGACCGCCTGCGTCGTCGTCGTGAGGGCGAGCCGGCCGTTGCTGCCGATGCTGCCGCTGGCGGAATCGACGGTCGTACCGTTCGCGGTCAGGAGGAAGGCGCGGCTGCTCGGACCCACGAGGACGTAGCCGCGGCTGGCTGCGCTGCCGATGAGGGCCGCCTGATAGAATCCGGCCTGCGGCGAAGGCGTGCCGGTGGCGGTCACTCGGGCCCCGCGCAGGGTGATCGCGGCCTCGGGCAAGGAGCCCGTGATTTCTCCCGTCGTATCATTTACCGTGCCGCGCAGGGTGCCCGTGCGCGCGCCGACGGAAACGTTGGCCGAGAAATTTCCGGTCGCGTCGAGAGCGAGATCGAGGACCGCCAGGCCCGCCTGGAGGCTGGTCACGTGGCCGAGGAAGACGCCGGTGCGGTTGGCCCGGACGAGCACGGCAAAGTCACCGGCCCCTCCCGCCGCACCGGTTGCGGTGCTGAACTGGCCAAAATAGGTGCCGGAAAAATCCCTGGTGGTGCCGCCCCCGCCGCCGGTGCTGGGGGCGTTGACGACCAGCGTTGCGACTGTGCTCGTGACGCTTCCGATCGCGTTGGTCGCGATGACATCGTAGCGGGCCGCGTCCGCCGCCGCGGCGCTCGCGATGCGGAGGGTGGTGGTGGTGGCGCCGGCGATGGCGGTGCCGTTTTTCCGCCACTGAAACGTGGGGGCGGGGAATCCTGTGGCCGCCGCGGTGAAGGTCACGGCGGTGCCGGTCGTCACCGTCTGGCTGGCCGGCGAGGTGGTCAGCACCGGGGCGGCGTTTACCGTCAGCGTGGCGCTGGCGGTGGAGGTTCCGAGGAAGTTGGTGGCGGTTACCGTGTAGCGACCGGCGTCGGTCAGGGCGGCGCTCGGAATCGTCAGCGTCGCCGCGGTGGCATTGGCCAGAACGACGCCGTCCTTTTGCCATTGATACGTTGGCGTGGGGGTGCCGATGGCGGAGGTGCGCAGCGCCACCGCCGTCCCGGCGGTGACCGTCTGGTCGGTGGGGGCGCCTGTGATGAAGGGCGAGAGCGCGCCCGCGACAAACGTGATGGTGCGTTCGATCGGATCCGCCGCCGCGATTGTGGTGGTGCCGGCCTGGGAGGCGCGCACGATGACGTTGCCGCCGGCACCGGTCAGGAGGTTGCCCGCCAGCGTGGCGGAGCCCGACAGAATCGTGAACGTCACGGGCAGATTGGACGACGAGGTTGCGGTCAGCACGACGCCGGACCCGGACGACACGATGGTGGCGGAGGTGGTGAACGACAGGGTTTGCGGGCGCTTGGTGACGTAAATTGCAGCCCCCTGGGTGGTGACCGATCCGGCGGTGTTGACCGCCACGAGGTGATAGACTGTGGAGTCGGAGAGGGCCGCCGCCGCGATGGTAAACGAGGCGTTGGTGGCGCCGGGAACAGCCGTGCCGGACTTCAGCCACTGCAGGGTGGGAGTGGGGGTGCCGTCGATCTTGGTCGTGAGGGTGGCCGGTTCACCCAGATAGGCAGTGATGCTCTCAGGTTGGGTGATGACGGTGGGGGCCACCTGCCCGAACAGGGAGCAGCAGCTGGCAAGGACACCGCACAGGGCAAGAAAACCAAGACGCATCATCGGGTTCAACCAAGACGAAGACGCGATGTCCATGCCGCGGTTGCAGGAATCGGCAAGATTGCGGTGGCGCGAGGGCCGATTTGCCCCCGGGCGTCCGTATTCCCGGTCGCCGCGGGCTGTTTGGCGACGATTTCGGGAGCTGAAGCTGGAGTCTTTCTGCCGGATTTCTACGGGACTCGCTGGGTCCGGCGCACGATCGGCACGGTCGCCGTGTGCTTGGCGCGGCCGAGTTCGAGGGTCACGACCGCTTCCTGGGGTGCGCTCGCGCCGCTTCCGGCCCCGCCGCCGTCGGCGGACTTGGTGGCGTCGGCGATCCAGTCCGCGCCATTGAGAGTGACTTCGAATTCCAGAAGTCCGCCGTGCACCACGCCAAATTCGTTGGCGTTTTTCACGCGGAACATCGTGCGGGCATCCTTGGCGATACCCTGCTGATTCGGCTTAAATTCCGCTACCCGCCCGCCGAGGTGGAGGCGGAAGGTCTCG
>CANJIU010000061.1 GCA_947474365.1 Opitutia bacterium
GGCGGGAGAAAGGCGCGAAGAAGCACAGTCGCAAGAGCACCCGCAGTTTTCAGGAGCATCTCGAGGCCCACAGTGCCGCCCGTGCCTTCGCGCTGATCACGGCGGACAACCCCACCGCTTGGCTTCCAAATTAGAAAAAATCAGCCGTACCGATGACAAGAAGCATTTCGCTGGTCGCCCAATTCGTGCGTTTGGTCGAGGGAGCCGAGATCGATGTCCAGGGTCGCGGAGTCACGATCATCTCGGGTGACACCACTCCGGCGGCCATCGACGATACCGAATTCGGCACCGTGCTGGTCGGTGGTTCCACGACGACGCTGCCCCCCGTTCCCGTGGTCGATCCGAACACGACCAGTGCCGCGGGTTCCGTCAACACCACCGCCCCCATGCTGACTGCGACGGTCCGCCATACGTTCACGATCCGGAACGCCGGAAACGCGGAACTTAAGCTGAGCGGCAGTCCCATCGTCGCCAAGAGCGGCGAGCACGCGGCGGATTTCACCGTCACGCAACCGACCGTAACCGCGCTCCCGTCGGGCCGCGCCGTGACGTTTGACGTCATCTTTGCCCCGTCGGCCGTCGGCAACCGTGTGGCGACCCTCTCAATCGCAAACAACGACAGTAACGAGAATCCCTATACGTTCACGGTGCACGGCACCGGCGTCGCCGCCCCGGCGCCCTATCTGCCGACGGCCCAGCAAACGTCGATTGCCGCCATCGCCGCGAGCGGCGAATTCCGAGCCAATGTGTCAATCGTGTTTCCCAATCCGGGGTACGGCGTCGATTGGGGCCAGGCCGTGGTGGCCGGGAACAAGATCACGCTCAACGCCCGGGCGTTCGCCCCGCAGGCCGGCATGGTCTCCGCCCAGGTGATCACGACTCAATCGTTCAGCTACCCGCTCGGTCCGCTGCCCGCCGGCACGTACGAAATCGTCTTCAAGGTGGCCGACCAGACGGTGAAGACGGCGCCGTTTTCAATTTACTCCCTCACCGCGCTCGTCGCGCCCGTCGGCATGGGCCGCGTCGATTTAAGTCCCCTCCCCGTCGGCGATCGCAACTACCTCGCCGGGACCACCGTGTCGCTTCGGGCTTCGCCGTTGCCAAAGACGCCGTTGCCCATGTCTGCAACGGGCACCCCCGATCCGGCCGTCGACACCACGTTGGGCGCTGCAATCCTGCCCACGCCCATTCCTGGCAATGTATTTCAAAACTGGAGCGGCGACGCAACCGGAACCACCAATCCGATTTCCGTCAAAGTTGACGCGAACAAGACCATCACCGCGAATTTCATCGTTCCGCCGGCCCTGCCGACGGTCACCACCGGGACCGTCACTGCGATCACGGCAACCGGCGCCAAGATTGAAGGCAGTGTCACGTCGATCGGCGGCGCGCCGGTCACCGAACGCGGGTTCCTGCTCTTCGCCCCCTCGTCGGCGACACCCACGCCGACCACAACCACGACCACGGCAGGCGGCACCAACACCACGACCGGAACGGTGACGACGACCACGATGCCGGTGGTGCCGTCGCTTAAGTTCCCCGAAGGATCGGGCGCCGGCGCGTTTTCCCACATTTTCACCGGCCTGTTGCCCGCGACAACGTATTACATTTCTGCCTACGCCATCAACGCCGGCGGCACGGCCTTTGGTCCGCAGCGGGCGTTCAGCACGCTGGCCGGTTCAAACACCAACACGCCGCCAACCATCAGCGTCATTCCTGGGCAAATCATCGCCGCCGGAGCGCGTACGCCCGCACTGCCATTCACGGTCAACGACACCGAGACCGCGGCCGACCGACTCGTGGTCGGCGCCACCTCGTCGAATCCGGACCTGATTCCCGCAACGGGAATTATTCTGGGCGGCAGTGGCGCGAACCGCACGGTGACCGTGACACCCGGATCCAATCTGACCGGCACGGCCGGCATCACTCTTACCGTGACCGACGAGGGACGCCTCGCGGCGAAAATCACGTTTAACGTGACGGTGACGTCCCCGACCCCGGTCCTGTCCGCCACGTTGTCTCCAGATGTAGGGCAATATCTCGCGACCGGCGGCAGCATCACATTCACGGCCAAACTCAACTATGCCGGCACGATGTCGGCGATCGGATTTACGGTGGGCAACGTCCCCGCCGGTTGGAGCTACGCGGGCACGGGCGGGACCAACGTCCCCTCGGTCACGCCTGCCGCGGGCGACTCCGCTCATTTCGATTTCGCCTACACGACCGCCCCGGCGAGCCCGGCCCAGTTCACCTTCACGGTCAAATATCCCGCAGGGCTTTCGGGCAACCAGGTGTTTGCCGGCATCGTCGCGATGTTTCGACCAGGCAACGACACCGCCCAGACCGTACCCGTCCCGCCGATCACGCTGGTCAGGGCGGCGAGTGGCGTTCCCGTCATCACCGCCGCACCGCCGAGCCGGGCCGTCCGCCTGGGCGGCACGACGGCGTTTACCGTCACGGCCGAAGGCGCCGCCCCGCTCACGTATCAATGGAAGAAGGACGGCGTAGCGTTGACCGCCGGCTCCCGGTTTGGCGAAGTGACCGGCCGGACTCTCACGATTGCCAACGCCCAATTCGCCGACGCCGGTGCCTACACCGTCGTCGTCTCGAACGCCGGCGGTTCGGTCACCAGCGCACCGGAGGCCATGTTGTCCGTCGTCGATGCGCAGCACGCCGTCGCCGTCACGAACTCGGCGGTCGGCGGAGTCGTGACCGTCAAGAACACCCTGACGTACGCCGGCGCGCCCGCCGCCCTCGGCTGGCAGGTTGTGCTGCCGGACGGTTGGAGTTATGTCTCCGGCAGCGGGGCCGAGGGCGAAATCAAACCGGCGGCTGGCGCCAGCGGCTTGGCCGAGTGGGCGTGGACCGCCATTCCGTCCAGTCCGCTCACCTTCACCTACACGCTCAAAGCCCCGCCCAGCCTGACGGGAGAAAAGGCCCTCCGGGCGATGGTCTTGTTCCGCCTGGCCACCGGCCTCTCCAACATTCTCGTCGTGCCCGATCCCCTGTTGACGCCGCCCGCTCCGATTCTGCACTCGGCAGACACGGATGGCGACTCACGGATCAGCCTCGTCGAACTGACGCGGGTGCTCGAACTCTACAACACCCGCAACGGCACCGTACGCACCGGAAGCTATACCGTGGCGGCCGCCAAGTCCGAAGACGGTTTCGCGCCGGAACCTGAGCGGCCCAGCGCCCTCGCCTCCTCGCTTCCGCTTTTCTACAGTGCCGACACCAATCACGACGGAAAGCTGAGCCTGTCTGAACTCACGCGCGTCCTGGAACTCTACAACACGCGCAGTGGGTCGGTCCGTACCGGCGCCTACCGGGCGCAGGCGGGGACCGAGGATGGTTTCGCGCCGACTCCGTAATCCGACGGGCTATTTCTTCTTCTTGGCTGCCGGCGCCGGCGTCCGCTTGTCGTCGAGATTTCGCTCCAAGTTTGCGGGATCAAACGTCGCCTGCGCGCCCTCGTTCGGCACCGGCAGGCGGGCCGCCCAGAGGATGCCATTGACCACGAGGGCCCGTTGACTCGAATAGGTCCAGCCCTTGTGAATGTCTGCCCCGGTGAACCCGAACCCGCGGGCGCCGTCGGGCCGCGTATAGGCCCACGCGATCACCTCGTCGCGGCCGACATGCTTCTTCGCGTCGACCGTGGAGCGAGACTTGTCCGGGACGGCGCCGACGAGCAGCGGCGTCACTCCCTTGTCCGCAAAATGCAAATTGTAGAGCCAGCCATCGCCCGGGGCGGCGAACGGTTTCACTCCGCGGGTCACCTCGTGCGCGGCGATGTTTTTGAATTCCATATCCCAGTGTCCACGGCTCCCGATGTCGCTGTGGAAAACCGCGCCGAGCCAGCCCTTGATCTTGTCGCCATCCGGCCCGACTGGAAAATCCATTGCCTGGTGCAACAGCACCAAGCCGACCCCGTCCCCCATCATCTTGGAAAACGCCGCCCAACGAGCCGGCTCGGCAAACGGCTGTTTTCCGCCGCCATCGCCGTAATAGACGATGCACTTCGCGCCGGCGAACACGCGTTCGTTGCTCGGCCAGCCCCGCGCCAGTACCGGCCAGACGTCGGGTTGCTGCTTGAGCCAGTCGACGAGCAAGGCACAGCCGGCAAAATACTCGTGCGCCATCGCCTTGCTGCTCGGCCCGCCGGCAAGGATGACGATCTTCTTCATTCCCGGCCGCGGCGCATCCACCTCAAGCGGCACGCCCGACTGATCATAGGGCGACACGGCGGTGGCGGCGCCGAGACGCAACAGGAGCAACACAAACAACGGGGGCAGGAATTTCATGCGGGTAAAAACGCTGCCCACGAGACGAAGGGGATTCCCCGTCAGGGCGATAAAAATCGGTCTGCCCCGGGCGGACAGGCCGGATCTCGCTATTCGGCATACCCAAATACTCCCAGGTCGGGACGCATCTCCACAGGCGTCAGCTCTGCTGGCGAGGCACGGTCACACCTCCACGCGCCGGGGCCGCCAGACTGGCGGTGCGTCGACTTGTTAACAAGCAACAGGCAGACCACCATCGGCTCCTGAAGCATGAAATCATCCCACGCCCCGTTCACCGCAGAAGCCCAAAGGTCACGAATTCCTGTTTCCGTACGGCAGAATCAGGCGGCGCTGTTGGCCTCACTCGCCGGCAAATGATCCGCGCCCATGACCATCGGCGCGCCGTGGTCGACCGCGTCGCGAGGTCTACCTCACGCGAATGACCCGACCTGCCGCACCGAAGTTTTCTTGGTCGGATTTGGTCACAGCCAGCGGGCGAGATCTGGGAGGTTGGATCTGGCTGATGGTCGTCCTTGGCACCTTGCGCTGGCTCTTGATTTGCACGCACGTCAGGGGAGCCGGTGGATACGATACCTGGCTCGCGCTGGGGATGGGCGCGTGCTTCGACGCCGTGATCGCGGGCCTCATCGTTGCACCCACGCTCGTCCTCTCTCACGTCGCGCTCGTGACTGGCTTTCCGCTGGGTTTGGAACTCATCCGCACCTGGAATGTGCGCGTCGCCGCCGTGTTTTTGGCGGTGATCTACAGCGTGGATTTCGGCTTCTTCGCCGAATTTGGCTGTCGCTTGGATTCACGGGTGTTCGCGCTCCGAGACGACCCGCTCGCGCTGGCGCGGACAATCTGGACCGCACACCACCCTTTGCCAGGACTGGCCGCGATGGTCGTGCTGGCTCTCATCGTGGCCCATGGGATGCAACGTTGCGGCAGAGTCTGCGCGGGAATGCTCGGCCGATTGCATCGAATCAAGCAGCGCGGGGCGCGCGCGGCGTTGCTGGTCTGTTCCGGGTTGCTGCTGCTCGGTTCAGTCCGCGGGCTGACGTTTGCGGAAACTCCGGTTCGCATCCGCAACGCATTTGTCACGGGAAACCTGCGGCTCAATCGCACCATCCCTTCCCCCGCGGCCAACTTCCTGCACGACCTCGAAGACCGGACGCTCATCCACTCTCACATTGCGCCGGATGAGACCAACGCCGCATTGGCCGTCTGGCGGCAAGGACTCGGACTGCCCACCGCCCCATCGCCCTCCACTGTGGCCGAGGGACTCCGACGCACCACCCACGGTGCAACCCAACCTCCGCGCCATGTGTTCCTCATTATTCTCGAAGGACAACATGGCTTCCCTCTCCTCCCCCACTATCGGGCGCTCGGCCTCCTTCCGCGGTTGTCCGAACTCGCAACTGCCGGAACCCATTTCACCCGGTTTCTGCCCGCCGGCCGGGCAACCAACAACACCCTGGCAAGTCTGATGGCGGGCCTGCTGATGTCTGCGAACGTGCTCCACGAGCCCGCTTCGCATTCCCCCTACGCCACCGCCCTCGCCCCGCACTTCGCCCGGCTCGGCTATCGCACCCGTTTCTTTTACGGCGGGTACCTGGGCTGGTCGCGCCTCGAGCAATTTGCCACCGGCCAGGGATTTTCCGAGGTCCACGGTGGCGGAAACATCAAAACCGGTTCGGGCAATGCCTGGGGCTTTTGGGATGAATTCCTCTACACCCACGTCCTCGAAACCGTCGATGCCGCAACCGCCAGCCTGAACGTAATCCTGACCACCACGAATCATTCGCCCTACAACCTGGATGCCGCTCGACGCCAACCGCTGCCGGACGCCGGTGGTTGGTCAAAAACTTGGGACAGCGCGACCCGGAATGTCCTCCAGCACGAACGTTACGCCGACCAAGCCGTCGCCGCGTTCGTCACCGAGGCACAGCAGCGGTTTCCGGAAGCGCTCTTTGTCATCACCGGCGACCACGTGGCCGGGGCGGCGCGGTTCGAGCTGCCCGACGATCCCGAATTCGCCTCCCTCACGGTGCCGTTGGTCATCGTCGGCCGTGGCTTGCCCCCAATTTACCATGGCGAACAAGTCACGCCTGGCTCCCATCTCGACCTTGCCCCCACCCTCTACGAACTGTGTGCGCCATCCGGCTTCTCCTACACGTGTCTCGGAACCGATTTATTTTCCGCCAACCGACCGCCGTTCTCCATCGGCCAAGGCTGGGTCGCGGGCCAAACGTTCATCGCCTCGAGCGACGGCCCCACGACTGTTTTGACCGGAAAGTTCGAAGCGAATGAAACCGAAGCTGCCACCGCAGGTCGGCGCCGGATGAACGCAATTGAAACCCTCAGCATTGCCTTGCTCCGCAGTCAGGCACCTCGCGCGTCGGCGTCACCCTCCTCGCCGCCGCCGGAACGAAAAGGGGCCCGCTAATTCAAGGGGCAAACAAGGTCTGGCCGAATCCTGCAACCACCGGGAACCGCGGCGCCGAATCGTTGCATCGGCCTGAACTTGAACATCGACCAAACCGCCATCAACGCACGCAACTCCATCGGCGGTTGTTGCAAGTTTCGCCAGCTTGGCGACGGGATTGTGAGATTCCCTGTTCACTGCGACGGCTGCACCTTGGCACGGCGCTCATCGGCCTCCGGAATCACCGCGTGCGCTTCGCCACGGCAGAATCGCCAAACACCATCGGGATTTCATCGGGTTCGGGAAGGGACAGGCGATCTCAAACGGGGAAATAAACCTGAAGCGTGGGCAGGATGGAGTTTAAGTCCACCGAATCGTCCGGTGCCGAATTTCATTCCTCCCATGCCAACCGATGGCATATGCACGTGTAACCCTGTTTCGGCCGCCCGACCGCATTTATCACCGTCACGCCCCAGTCCCGCCCATGTCTCGCCTTCTCCACCCTACGCTTCTCTCTCTTCTCCTCCTCTGTGCCGCGTTTTCTCCGATCGCGGCGGCGGAGAACGCTGCAACCGGCACCGTAATCGGCCGGATCTTCAACCCAGCCCGGGGCGAGTTCGTCGCCAGCGCCGAAGTGCGCATCTCCGGCCACGCCAGCACCGCGGTGACCGAACACGACGGCTCGTATCGGCTCACGAATGTGCCCGTCGGCACGCGGGAGCTTAGCGCCACCTACACCGGGGCAAAAGTCGCGACACTCACGATTGAGGTCCGCGCGGGCGAGACCGTCACCCGCGACCTGGAGTTGACCGCCGCCTCCCCCGGGGGCGCCGATGCGATTCAGAAGCTCGACGCCTTTGTCGTCCGCTCCGAGCGCGAAGGTAATGCCAAGGCCATCATGGAACAGCGCCGTTCCATGAACCTGACCAACAGCCTCTCCTCAGATTTTTTCGGCGATGTCGCCGAGGGCAGTGTCGGTGAGTTCCTGAAGAACGTGCCCGGGGTCGACGTCGACTATGTCGGCCCCGACGCTCGCGGGCCGCGGCTGCGCGGTCTCGATCCCCAGTATGTCGGGGTGAGCGTTGACGGCATGAAGCTGGCCAGCGCCGACGGCTCGCAGGGCTCGGCCGCAGGGGCGCGCTCCTTCAGCTTCGACCAGGTCTCGGTCAACAGCGTCGATCGCATCGAGGTCAACTACACGTCCAGCGCCGACATGGATGCCGATGCGCCCGCGGGCACGATCAACCTGAAGACCAAGCGGGCCTTCGAGCGCAAGGGCCGCCGACTCTCGTGGCAGACCCATTTCATGGCCAACGGGGACAACTTCAATTTCCGCGAGAGCTACGGGCCGAGCGACCGACCAACGCACAAGTTCCGCCCCGGCGGCATCGTGGAATATTCGGACGTATTTTTCCGCGACCGACTCGGCGTCGTGCTCAACCTCAGCGAATCGAGCCAGTACATCGTCCAAAGCCGCGTCGACCAGACCTACAATGCCACACCCACCGCCGCCGACCCGCGGCCGCGCGCGCTGACGAATGTGACGCTGCTCAGCAACCCGCGCCTCACCGAGCGCTTCACGCCCTCGCTCACGATGGACTACAAGGCCACGCCCTCGCTCGTGCTCTCCCTCAGCGCGATGTACAATCACTTCGACGCATTCATCGACACGCGGCAGCTCGCGTTCACCGCCGCCCGCACCGCGGTCAGCGGCGACGGCCTCAACCGTTTCGCGTTCACCAATGGCGGCGGCTCGCTGGCGTTGAGCACGAATCACGAACACAAATTCGCCCGCACGCGCACCCTGACCCCGAAGTTCGAATATCGGCGCGGCAACTGGCTGGTCGACGGCGCGCTGCACTACACCATCTCCACGAATCAGTACGTCGCGCTCCCACGCGTGGGGCCGCAAACGGTGCCTGTCGCCGCGCTCACCGGGCTGACGCTGCAATTCCAGCGCTCCTCGCTCCGCGACGTGGATTGGCAGGTCACGCAGACCGGCGGCCGCGATTTCGCCGATCTGGGCAACTTCACCAATCCGCGCCTCGGCGACGACATGCGTTTTGCCGAGGACGAAATCTACCAGGCGCAACTCAACGCCCGGTTCACGACCAGCTGGAACGTTCCCACCTGGTTCAAGTTCGGCGGCAAGGCCACCGAGGACTACCACCGGTTTCGCAATCCCAACGCGTATCTCACCTGGCGTTACGACGGGCCCGGCGGCGGGACCACCGGCAGCTTTGCCAACGTCGCGTTCCCGGAAAACCGTTGGGAGCTGGCCAACGGGGTGAAGGTGGCCTCGCTCTCGGGCCGGCCTCCAACCTTTCCGAACCGCGAGGAGTTGCGCCGGCTCTTCGCCGAACGCCCGGAGAATTTCACCAACCTCGCCACACCCGCGAATTTCTTCACCGCCTACATCGACACGCCGAGCTACATCAAGGAAAGCCTCCTCGCCGGCTACGGGATGGCCAACACGAAGCTCGCCGGGCTGCAACTGCAGGCCGGCCTGCGGTGGGAGGAAACCGGATTCTCCAGCCGGGAATTCAACGCCCGCTCCGCCGCCGCCGTGCGTGCAGCGGGCTTCGCCGTGACCCCGGCGAACGGACGGGCCACCACCATCCCGGGCCTCACGTATCAGTTCATGAGTCAGCCGAAAACGACCGTGACGTCGTCGTACGACAACCTCTTTCCCACCGCCAGCGCCAAGTACTCCTTCACCGAAAACCTCCAGGCCATCCTTGGATACAGCGCCACGATCTCACGGCCGGCCACCGGCAATCTCGGCGGCGTCTGGGTGTTCAACGAATCCAACCAAACGGTGACGGTCCCCAACCCGAATCTGGCGCCGGAGCGTTCGAAAAACTTCTCCGGCCGCATGGCGTACTACTTCGAACCCGTGGGCAGCGCCGCCGTCACTTTCTTCCAAAACGACATCTCCAACAGCGTGACGACCGACGAATTTCCGTCGTCGTATTTCGGCTACGAGGACGATCCCCTCTACTCGGCCTACCGCTTCATCTCGGTGGGCAACCGTCCCGGCACCACCCGCGTCCGTGGGATGACATGGGAGTACAGCCAGGCGCTGTCGTTTTTGCCTGGCGCCCTCAGCGGCCTCAACGTTTCCGCCAGCTACACCCGCACCTACGCTTCGACCACCAAGGCGGCGATGGTGCCCCACATGCTCGGCGGCACTCTCAGTTACCGCTTCCGCCGGCTCGCCCTCAGCACGAGCGGCAAGTGGACCGCGGCCACCCCGATGACGTCGACCGGACTGATCACGTACCGCAAAGGCCGGACCATGATCGACCTCAATGCCAGCTACCAGATGTCGCGCCGGGTCGGGATCTTTTTCCAGGTGCGCAATCTCTTCAATATTCCCGAATATCGCTACCAGGTCGATCCGACCTTCCTGACATCCAACGTCCAGGTCGGCACCTTCTACACGTTCGGGATCAAGGGCGTTTTTTGAGCGCCTTACCGGCAGGCGAGTAATTCAGCCATGCCACCGTCACATCGGTAAAGTCCGTGAACACGCCGTCAATGCCGGCGTCGCTGAAGAGTGCGACATGCAGCGCCGCCACCGAGGGGCAGTTTTTCGGCAGCTCATCCTTCCGAATCGTGTACGGATGCACCGCGAGTTTCGCGGCATGGGCGAGGGTCACAAGGTCCGAGACCTTCGGCGCCGCCCCGGCTGCGGGCCACGTGACGATCCGTCCGATCGCAGGACCGATGCCATCAACCAGCTCGGCGAGTTCCTTCAGTCCGGCCGCCGTGCACAGCTGATTGTTGTCGGTGCCGTCCTCCCCTTTTGACTTCGCTTCGATCAGCATGATCAGCCGGCCACGCCAGCCAAGCTCGCCCCGCAGGCGCCGCACCTCGGCCAGCTCGAAACATTGCACGAAACACGCATCCGCCCTCGTGGCGTAGCCGTAACGAGTCAAAATCGGCAGTACGATTTTGCTGATGTCATGTCCCTGTGCGCGGTGCCATTTCGGCTGCTTGATTTCCGGATAAATCCCGGTCGTGCGCCCGGTGCTGCGGTTGAGTCCCTGAATGAGTTGGAGTTCCTCCTCGAGCGTGGAGATTTGAAACGTCGACTGGCCGGCCGGAAAGCGCTTCGGGTAAACGGGCGCACCCGTCTTCGCATTGAAGCGCTCCGTCACCTGGAGTTGCTTCACCTCCGCGAGCGTGAGGTCGATCGCGTAGTAGCGCCCGTCAGCGCGCTTGCGTTCGGGGAATTTCCGCGCGACGTCCGTGACAGTGTCGAGGTAGATATCGTGCAGGACAACGGGGACGTCGTCCTTGGTCAGCACAAGATCCTGCTCAAGATAGTGGGCGCCGAGTGCGTGGGCGTAGGCCTTGGCCTCCAGCGTGTGCTCGGGGAGGTAGCCGCTTGCGCCGCGATGGGCGATGACCAACGGGGCCGACTCCGCGAAAATGACGGAGCCCGTCCCAAGGGCGAAGAGAAACAGCGCGGTCCTGGTGGCGATCTTCATGTTATTTCAAAGTTTCGCTCGCGGCGGCCTTCTGGCCCAGCGTCATCGCGCTGAACACCATCGTCAGCAGGCAGCACACGATCATCGTGATGAACACGCCATTCCATTCCCATTTGTCCGCGATCCAGCCCACGCCGGCGCCCGATGGCGCCGAACCGAAGAAGTAGCCGAAAAATCCCGTGAAGCCTGCGGCCGTGCCGGCGGCTTTTTTCGGCACCAGATCCAGGGCGTGCAGCCCAATCATCATGATCGGTCCGTAGATGAAGAAGCCAATCGCAATGAGCGAGGCGACGTCGATCCAGAGCGGGCCGTGGCGGTTGAGTCCGTAGACGACAAGTCCCGCCAGCGTCAGCGCCATGAAGAGAATTGTCGCCGGGGCCCGCCGCGCGCGGAACACCTTGTCGGAGATCACGCCACACAGAATCGTCCCGGGGATGCCCGCCAATTCGAACGCCGTCCAGGCCATCCCCGATTCCTTGAAGTTGAATCCCTTCGCCGTCTGGAGGTACGTGGGAATCCAGTTCACAACGCCGTAACGGACGAAATAGACAAACGCGTTGGCAACTGCGATCGCCCAGAGAAACTTGTTGTTCAGTACGTAGCCGACGAAGATCTCCTTGAAACCGAGAATGCGCTCATGCTCCGCGCCGTAGTTTGGGGGATAGTCGTTCTTGAATTTTTCGATCGGCGGCAGCCCGCAGCTTTGCGGCGTGTCGCGCAGCAGCAGCACGATGAGCCCCGCGATGCCCGCGGCGATCGCGGCGTTGAAATAGAACGTCGCGTGCCAGTCCCCAAAGCGGGCGACGGCCCAGGTCGCAAAGACCGCGACGAGTGCGCCACCGACGTTGTGCGCCACATTCCAAATCGAAACGGTCGTGCCGCGCTCCTTGGTGCTCCACCAATGCACCATCGTCTTGCCGCAGGGTGGCCAGCCCATGCCGTTGAACCAGCCGTTGAGCGACTGCAGCGCGATAATCAGGAAGAGCGAACTGTAGAGGGCCGGCACAACGCCAAACGCCAGCGTGACCCCGCTCGTCAGCAGCAGCCCCAGCGCCATGAACCACCGCGGGTTGCTCCGGTCGGAAACCGAGCCCATGATGAACTTGGAAATCCCATACGCGATGGAGAGGCCAGTCATCGCCCAGCCGAGCGCCGCCTTCGAATACTCCGGATGCGCCTTCAGCACCGCCGGCATCGCCAGGGCAAAATTATTCCGGACGAGATAAAAGGCGGCGTAGCCGACAAAAATTCCGATAAAGACCTGCCAGCGGTGCCGCCGATACGCCGGGTCGACTTGTTCGGGAGGAAGCGGCGCGATGGACGGGGCGGGCTGGAGCAGGGAGAGCACGGGAAAGGGAGGTTACTTTGACTGCGGACCATAACCATGCGCGTCCGCCGGCCAGGCGAGAACGAACATGATTGTGCCGTACGCGCCAATCCCCAACAACACGCCAAACGCGACGTCCCATCCGGCGGCGTCGACCAGTTTGCCCAGGCCCCAACCCGAAACCAGTGTGCTCGCATAGGCGAACATCCCGGTGAAACCGGCGGCCGTCGCCGCGGCCCGCCGGGTGGCCAGATTGGCGGCGGTGATTCCAACCAATGCCTGAGGCCCGTAGATGAAGAATCCCGCCAGCGCGAGGAACGTCGTGGCCACCAGCGGCGTCGCGCCGAATTTCCAGAACAGCAGCAGAGAGACGGAAGCGCCGACCATGCAGAACACACACGTGCGGCTGCCCCGCCCCCCGAAAACATTGTCCGTCACCCACCCCGCCAGCAGCATCCCGATCACTCCCGAGACCTCGAACGCCCCCACCATCAGGGCCGCGTTTTCGATCGGAAAATGTTTCATTTCCTTGAGCAGCGTCGGGCCCCAGTCGAGCACCGCAAAGCGCAGGATGTAGACGAAGAAATTCGCGAGCGAGATCCACCAGATGTACGGATTCCGGAAAACGTGGGTGCGGACGAAAGCCTTGTATTCGGAGCTGCCCTTGTCCTCGCCGTGAGTGCCGGTGTCGCCCTCGACCACGATTTCCGGCAGTCCCACCGACGTCGGGGTGTCGCGGAGGAGGATAAACAGGATCGCTCCGGCCACGGTGCAAAGAATGGCCGGCCAGAAGAAGCTCCACCGCCAGCCGAGGGGCACGAAGAAATTGGCGCAGACCACAACTGCGAGCGCGCCGCCAATCGAGTGCGACGTGTTCCAAATCGACATCTTGGTCGCGAGCTTGCCCGGCGGAAACCAATGCGTCATCAGCCGGCAGCAGGGCGGAAAACCCATGCCCTGCACCCAGCCGTTGATCATCCACGCCACGCCGAGCAGCAGCACGGTCGAGCTGAAGCCGAAAAACACGTTGGCCCCGACCGACAGCAGCAGTCCGGCCACCATGAAATAGCGCGCATTGGATCGGTCGGCCCACATCCCGTTGACGAAACGGGACAGGCCGTAGAGCAGCCCGTGCAAGGTGAGAAATAGCCCGAGGTCCGCCTTGGTGATGTGCAGGTCGCTCTGCATCGCGGGCATCGCGACGCTCAGGTTCTTGCGGACGAAATAGAACGCCGCATAGCCAAACATCGTCGCGATCAGCGTGCGCGTCTGCCAGTAGCGGAAACGGGGATCACGATCCGGTTCGGCGGGAGCGAGTGGGGTCATGGTTGCATTCAAAAGCAGGTCTGGGCAGGGACCCGACCCACCTACAACTTCAACTGCTCCCGCAGCCAGCCGGCCCGGTTCGTCGTGATCGCATCGACGCCGAGGTCGATCCAACGCTTCGCCACCTGCGGCAAATCAACCGTCCACACGTGGGTCGAAAGGCCGGCCTCCTTGATCTTCTTCGCTCCCTCGGCCTCCAGCGGCCAGTTCTGGTTGAAACTGAGTCCGTCGAACCCGGCCTTGCGGCAATCTCGAATCAGGTCGTCGAGCGCCGGCAGCTTCTTCTTCGAAGTAGCCGACGGACCATTGATCAGCCAAAGCGCGGGATAGGCCGGCAGCGCCCGTTTGATCGCGAGCAACGGTTCATAGTCGAAGCTGATGATCGCCGCCTGTTGCGGTGCCACATGCATTCGCTGCAAACTCGCCACCAATCCAGGAGCGATTTCAGACCCGACCTTGACGTGGATGATGATGCGTTTCCCTGC
The DNA here is from genome assembly GCA_947474365.1 of Opitutia bacterium. GTDB lineage: Bacteria > Verrucomicrobiota > Verrucomicrobiia > Opitutales > Opitutaceae > ER46. The sequence continues at coordinate 14,340 of CANJIU010000061.1, forward strand.
GGGAATGTGCGCGAGCATCTCGTCGAGGGTCGGGATTTTTTCCCCCGCGAACTTCGCATCCTTCCATGTTCCCGCATCCAGCATCCGCAATTCGGCCAACGTGAAGTCCTCGAACTTCCCCTCCCGCCCCGTCGTGCGCTTCAGCGTCGGATCATGCATGATCGCCAGCTGCCCATCCTTGGTGATGTGCACGTCGAGTTCAGCGGCGTCCGCGCGGTGCTTCCAGGCGAGCTCCTGGGAGACGAGGGTGTTTTCCGGGGCGTCGTACGAGGCGCCACGATGCGCCACGATTTCAACGGCGGCGGCCGGTGCAACGGAAAGCAGGACGGCGACAGACAAGGCGAGGACGCAGCGGGTCATGGTTGGCGGAAGCGGAGTGAAGTCCATGCTCGGGAATTAGAATTTCTTCGAGACTTCCATCGTGAACTGCCGGCCGCGGGGATTGGCCGTGCCGGACGCAAAGCCATATTGCTCGTCAGCCAGCTGGGGATCGCGGTCGAACACGTTGTTGATTCCGCCGCGGACGCTGACGCCCTTGAGCCAGCGGCTGGAGCCATTCTCAAAACGATAGGCAATCCAGGCGTTGTGATTGAAGGAAGGGTCCACCCGGAGCAGGTAGCGCGTGATGCCGTTGTCGTCGAACACGCGGATGTAGCCCGGGCCGCCGAGCGCCGAATAGATCGCGGCCGTCGTGGCCGCCGAAGTGTCCACAAACGAACCGAAATAGCTCGTGAACCAGCCGGCCGAGAGCGGACCCCGCCGCCAGGAGAGCGAGGCATTGGCGCGCCACTTGACGCGGCCGTTGCGCTCAAGCTCGTCGAGCAACGGCGACACCTCGTCCGCCTTCGAGCGCCGGAGCACGTAGTGCGTCGCCTCACTGCTGAACGAAAATTGACCGAGGCGGGTCTTCGGTCCGCGCCATTGCACGCCGAACTCGTAGCCCTGGATGTCGCGTCCGCTCAGGTTCACGTAATCGTCGATCACGCTGACGAACTCGCCGACGGCGGCGCGGCGGCTGTTGGCGTTCGCCGGCAGGGCATTATAGGCGGCAAAGGCCGCGCGATCGGCCGCAGTGACCGGCTTGCGGGTGATCTTGTTTGAACCCTTGTAGTTCGCCGCGCCCGAACCGAGGTCGATCTGGTCGATGGGGGTACCCTTCGCCAACTCGGCCTTGGTCGCCAGATCGAGCAGGACCTCGTCCCGGTCGATCGCCGGACCGGCCCCGATGTTTTCAATCACCTTGTTTTGATTGAGTTTGAAATAGTCGAACGTGAACGAGAGTCCGCGCACCTTTGGCACCTCGAGCACAAAACCGGCGACCCACGTCTTGGCTTCCTCAGGCTGGAGGTTCTGGTTACCCTGGCGGAAGACGGTGCGTTGGGCCGTGCCGTCGGACGGGAGTCGGGTGACTTCGGCCCGATACGGATCGTCAGCGCTGATCTGGCGCCGGAGCGGCGTGATGTTGGTCTGCACGAGATTCGGCGCGCGGAACGACTCGGCCACCGACGCCCGGAGTTTCAGGAACGACGCGGGTTTCCACACCAGGCCCGCCTTCGGCTTGGTGGTCTGTCCGTGAATCGAAAAATGCTCGAAGCGGCCAGCGAGCGTGAGTTCTAGCGCCTCAAGCAACGGTCGACTGTTTTCCCGCGCGACAAACGGCAGCGCGAGCTCGGCATAGGTCGCGTAAATCGTCTGCGCCGCATTGATCGGAATGTTGGAACTGAGCGCGAGGAAATCATTGTCGCCCTCCCGCAGATAGGGGAAGTCGGCGCCGGAGCCGGGCGGATTGACGCCCACATAGGCAGCACGTTTGTCCGCGTAAGTTTCATAACGCACCTCGGCTCCGCTCGCGACGCCGATCATGCCGCCTTGGAAAAGCCGTCCGAGCTGCCCATTGATTTTCACATCGGCCATGAAGAGGCCGGTGCGGCCAAAGCGATCTTCATCACCAAAGAGTGGCTCGAGGACCGAGGCCGGATTGATGAAGGCCTTGTCGACCACGATCTGGTTGTTGACGATCTTGAACGTGACCGGGAACGGATTGAAGGCGGTCGCGTCGGTTCGCGCGAGCGCACGGCGCAGGACCGACTCGCGGACCTGGAAGTGCTCGTACTCGTGGGTCTGCGCGCCGGACGCAAGAATCGCCGACTCCCATTCCCAGCGGTCGCCGATCTTGCCGCGAAGGCCACCCAGGGCGCGCCAGGCGTAGCTGTAGACTTCGGTCACGCGCGGCTTGAAGCCGTCGCCGGTGTTTTGTCCGGGGGAAATGCCAGTCCAGAGTGAGACGTCGGCCGGGGCGCCAGTGAGCCGCGGCGTGCCGTCGGCGTTGGGCGCACCGGTCGGGCTGTAGAAACGCACGCCGAAGGGATTGTAGGGATTCGCCGCCGGAAGGTAGACGCCCTGGTCGTCGGTGTTCTTGTAATTGACCGGTTCGCGACCGGTGCGGCTGTAGGCACGATAGAACAGCAGGTCCCCGAATAGACTCACCCGTTCGTTGAGCGCGCGGTCGGCAAACGCCGCGAACTGCACGCGGTCCGTCGCCGGCACGAGCATCTTCCATTTGTTCCAATTGGAGAAGGCCGCGTTCTCGGCGTTGTCGATGTTGGTCGATGGCGCGGTCTGCTTGAAGTTCACGGTTCCCGCGGCGGGCCAGAGGTAGAACATGCCGTCCGCCGCCATCGTGGCGACGCCGGCCGGCGGTGTGGTGCTGGTGTTGATACCGACATTGCCGGCCGGGCGGGAGCCGACGAAGGTCAGGAAGTCGGGCTGAATTGTGCCGCGCTGCCACTGGCCGTACTGGTTCACGGCATTGGCGTTTCGAAAATCATTGTCGCGCGCAAAGACGCCGCCCGCCGGATTCGCCAGAGGGATTCCGTTCCACGGCTCGGGCAATGCGCGGTTGACCCGAAGGTCGGAGTTCTTCGCCCAGTCCCGGTCGTGGGCTGCCAGCGCGTCGCGATGAAAATAATCGAGGGACACTGAGACGTGCGTCTTGCCCCGGTTGAAGCCCTCAAACGCCGTGGCATTGAATTCGTTCGCGCCGCCGTGCTGGGTCATCGAGCCCTTGAACGTGACACCCCGACCGACAAAGGTGCGCGAAACGTAGTTGTTGATCACGCCCGCGGCGGCGTCGGAACCGTAGATCGCGGAGGCGCCGTCCCGGAGAATTTCCACGCGATCGACGAGGGAGCGCGGGATGGTGTTGATGTTCACCGCGAGCGACGGCACGCCGTTTTCCGCCATCGAGATCGGGTGTGGCGCCATGCGGCGGCCGTTGAGCAGCGTGAGCGTGCTCCCGGAACCGATGCCCCGCAGGTCGATTGACGCGACATCGCCCCGCGCGAGTTGGGGCCCGTTGTTGATTTCGGTGATGCCCGACGGTTCGGCCGCGCCGAGCGTCTCGAATAACTCGACCATCGTCGACACGCCGCGCGCGTCGAGGTCGCTGCGGTCATAGGCGGTGATCGGCAGGGCGGTCTCGGCGTCGACCCGCCGGATATTGGAGCCCGTGACGGTGAAGGCCTCCAGTTGAACCGGCTGCTCCGGATCCCCGGAGCGCGGCGTCGGTGCCGGCGGGGTGGGACGAGCGCCTTGGGCAAATACGGTCGCGGCGGCCGCGAGCAACGCGAGGAGGAAAATAGGATTCGGGTAGCGCATGGTCAGGGTCGATTCAAGGCGTGCGACGAGAATCGGAATCGTGCGAGCAGAATGTTTATGCACATTTTGCCGACGCGACCGAACACTTCGCCAACGAGCAGTTTGGCGCGCAACGTTACATTTCGGTGGCGCGAAAATTCCCGGACTTGCGCGTCCGCCGAAAGCTGCATCGAATCGTCCGCTCGCACGTCTTTCCTCCGCGGCTGGCTCTGCTCTTCCGCCACCGCGTCCCACCCATGAATTTTCCCGCCGCCGCCCGCACCTCCGCCCCGTACGTTTCAACGCGGCGTCCGCTCTCCCGTCGCCGCTTTCTCCAAGGCGCCGGCATCGCGCTCTCGCTGCCCTTTCTCGACTCGATGCTTCCGACGTTTGCGCGGGCCCAGGGTAGTTCGAACCCGCTTGCACCCGGAGCGAAGCCGCGCCGGATGTTCGGCATCTGCAACAACCTCGGTCTGCTTTCCGATCAGTTTTTTCCCACCGGCACCGGGCGCGACTACACGCTCTCGCCCTACCTCCAACACCTGCGCGGACAACGCGGCGACTTCAGCGTGTTCAGCGGCGTCTCGCATCCCAACGTCGACGGCGGCCATCCCGCCGACATCTGCTTCCTGACCGCCGCGCCGCACCCCGGCAGCAGTTCGTTCCGCAACACCATCTCGCTCGACCAGCACATCGCCGAGCGCATCGGCATCCTCACTCGTTTTCCGTCGCTGACCCTCGGGGTCAACACCCGGACGCGCAGCCTGTCGTGGACCGGCACCGGCGTCGCGATTCCGCCCGAGGACAAGGCCGCCGAGGTATTCAAGCAGCTTTTCCTCCAGGGCACGCCGGCGCAAATCGAGGCGCAGGTCCGCAAACTCGACACCGGCCGCAGCATCCTCGACACGGTCGCCGGCCAGGCCAAGGACCTCGAGCGCAATGTCACCGCGCGCGACCGCGACCGGCTCGACCAGTATTTCACGAGTGTCCGCGACCTGGAGCACCGCCTTCAGGCCTCGAAGGGTTGGGAGCGGAAACCCAAGCCCACGGTCAAGGCGCGCATGCCGGTCGATCCCGCCAGCCCCGCCGCCTACATGGAGAAGGTGAAGGTAATGTACGATCTGGCCCGCCTCTCCTTCGAGACCGACTCGACCCGCGCCATCACGCTGATGCTGGACAGCGTGTCGACGCCGGTGCTCGAGATCCCGGACGTCACCATCACCGACGGCTACCACAACCTCTCGCATCACGGAAAATCGGAGACGAAGCGCTCCCAGTTGAAGGTAATCGACGAGCTGCACATGAAGCTCCTCGCGAAACTGATCGACGACTTCAAATCGATCCGCGAAGGCGAGGACACCCTGCTTGATCGCACGATGGTGCTGTACGGCTCGAATTTCGGCGACGCAAACCAGCACGTCTGCACGAACATGCCGACGATTCTGGCAGGCGGAGGGTTCAAGCACGGCCAGCACCTCGCGTTCGACACGATGCGCAATTATCCGCTGCCGAATCTTTTCGTCTCGATGCTGCAACGCATCGGGATCGAGGAATCAAGTTTCGCCTCGTCGACGGGCACGATGCGCGGACTGGAAATGGCATGAGGCGCCGGAGCAATTCGTCACATGGAGCGGTTCGCCCGCGCCTGCCCCTGCTGGCGTTTGCGGCCACGTTGGCGTTTTTTTCTGCGTTCGCCGCGGCCGCTCCCCTCCCCGCGCCGACGGGCGAATTCGTGGAAAAATACTGTGCGAAGTGCCACAACGACGTCGACAAGGAGAGTGGGTTCGACCTGACGTCGCTCGCCTACACGCCCGGCGACCCCGCCAATTTTCAGCAATGGGTGAAGGTGCACGACCGCGTGCAGGCCGGTGAAATGCCGCCGAAGGAAAAAGCCCGGCCCGCTGCCGGCGACGCCGATGCGTTCCTGCGCTCGCTGGCGACCGCCCTCACCACCGACGAACGCGAGAAAACCGTTCGCGAGGGTCGCGCCACCCAACGCCGGCTGAACGGCTACGAATACGAGAACGCCCTGCGCGATCTCTTCAGTGCGCCCTGGCTGCAGGTGAAGGGCCAGTTTCCGGACGACGGCGAGGCCCACCGGTTCAACAAGGTCGGCGAGGCTCTCGATGTCTCGCACGTGCACATGATGCGTTACATGGGAGCGGCCGATTACGCCATGCGCCAGGTGATGAGCGTGCAACTGGAGCGCCCGGCGACGACCACGACGCGGTACTACGCGCGCGATCAGCGCACACTCACGGGCAAGTTCGCCGGCAACATCTTCAACACCTCGCCCGATCGCATGACGTATCCAGTGATCGGATCCACCGCGCAGCCGGACGTCCGCCATGGCCAGGCTCCGGTCACCGTGGGCAACACCGATCCCAAAACGCGCGACCTCGAAGCCGTCGGCTGGGTTTCGAGCAACTACGTCACGGGTTTCACCTACCGATGGGACAGCTTTCGCGTCCCCGTCGCCGGCCGTTACCGCATTCGCTTCAGCGGCTACACGCTATGGGCCTCCCCGGGGGGAACGACGAAGAGTTTTGCGAACGAAAAGGATCGGACGGGCAAGGTGCGTCCGCCCAATCCGGCGGTGCCGGACTACGACCGCATCTCGCCCGGCCGCCGCAACGAACCCATCACGGTTTATACCCGCAACGGCGTGATGAATCGCCGCGTCGGCGAGTTCGACCTCACGCCCGAACCTGCGGTCTACGACATCGGGGAGGTCTGGCTGCTGGCAAACGAGACGCTGGTGCCCGACGCCTCGCGCCTCTATCGATCGCGGCCCAACAATTTCAAGAATCCGCTGATGACACCCGAAGGAGCGCCGAGCGTGGCCTTCCGCTGGATGGAGGTGGATGGTCCGCTCTACGACGAGACGTCGGGCTCCGGCTACCAACTGCTGTTTGGCGACCTGCCACTGAAAAAGGTTTCCAAAGGCGGCGTCACCATTTCGTCCGTGGCCCGGAAGGTTCAACGGGAAGACGGCCGCAACGCTGGCCAGCGCGTCGTGCCGCTCGAAGAAACGGGTGTCGAAGTGGAGTCGAAGGCTCCGCGCCCGGACGCCGAGCGTCTCCTGCGCAACTTTCTGGCGCGCGCCTACCGCCGTCCCGTCGTTGCGGCCGACGTCGCCCGGTTCCTCGCGCTGTTCGACGATCGCAGGAAGGCGGGACTCAGTTTCACCGAGTCAATGATGGCGATGTACACGGCGGTGCTCGCGTCTCCGGGATTCGTGTTCCTCGATGAGAAACCAGGCCGGCTCGACGACTACGCGCTCGCGACCCGGCTCGCCCTGTTCCTGACGAATTCAGAGCCCGACCCCGTACTGCGCGCTCATGCCGCCGCTGGCGATCTGGGCCGGCCCGACGTGTTGCGAGCCGAAACCGAACGGCTCCTCACCGACCGGAAGTCCCAGCGCTTCGTCGAGGCGTTTCTCGACTACTGGATCGACACGCGAAAAATCGAGGACACGACGCCCTCGACCACACTCTACAACGATTACTACCTCGACGACGCGCTCACCGAGGCCGCGCTGCGGGAGACCCAGTTGTTCTTCGCCGACCTCCTGCAGCACGACCTGCCGGCGCGGAACCTGATCGACTCCGATTACACGTTCGTGAACGAGCGGCTCGCGTTGCACTACGGCATCACTGACGTGAAAGGAGCTGCGATGCGCCGGGTGCAGCTGCCGCCCGACAGCCCGCGCGGCGGCCTGATCACCCAGGCAAGCGTTTTGAAGATCACCGCCAACGGCACGACCACCTCTCCCGTGCTGCGCGGGAAGTGGATCGCCGAACGCATCCTCGGCCTCGAAATCCCCCCGCCCCCCGCCGCCGTTCCGGCCGTCGAACCCGATATCCGCGGCGCGGTCACCATTCGCCAGCAGCTTGACAAGCATCGCGCCGACAAGAGCTGCGCCGCGTGCCATCAAAAAATCGACCCGACGGGATTTGCACTGGAGAGCTTCGACATCATGGGCGCGTGGCGCGACCATTACCGGGCGGCCGATCCCGAGAAGCCTGCCCTCAAGGGCATCGGCAAGAACGGGCAACCTTTCGCGTTTCATTACAGCCTTCCGGTGGATTCGGCCGGCGCTCTGCCCGACGGACGGCCCTTCGCAAACATCCGCGACTTCAAGAAGCTTGTTCGCGAGGGTGAAGACTCCGTCGCCCGTAACTTGGCGAAGCAGCTCGTGATTTTTGCAACCGGCGCGCCGGTTCGTTTCTGTGATCGCCCCGAGCTCGATACGATCCTGCGGGCCGCCCGTTCGCGCGAGTACGGTGTGCGCAGCCTCGTCCACGCCATCGTGCAAAGCGACCTGTTCCGGAACAAGTAATCCGGTCCGCCGCCGGGATGAAATGCGGTCAGCGTTTTCCTGCCTTTACACCGCCTTAACACAAACAGTCTTAACACGACCGCCGGAGTGTGAATGCTGGCCGCACAGCCTTCCCCCATTTTCACTATGCCGGCGCTCAAATCCGCTCACCCAACTGCGTCGAACACTTCGAAGGTAAGTTCGTGCCCTCCATCCGTGGCCCTGAATCCGTTCAGCGGCCCACGGCGGAGGTCCCTCCTTGGCCTTGCCACCTTCATCACGATGTTTGCGGTCGCCTCGAACCTCGGTGCGCAAACGCAGCCGGTTCCCGTTCTGCCAGGGCAGCTCCCAAGTTACACCGCGGTGCTGCCGCCACATTTTCTCACCCCGGTGATACTGCAACAGGACAATACCCCGGCGGGCAACCCCGTGACCGATGCGGGGGCGACGCTCGGACGGGTCCTTTTTCACGACAAGCGTCTCTCCAGCAACCAGACCGTTTCCTGCAGTTCCTGCCATCGGCAGGCCGCCGGTTTCAGCGACCCACGTCGCTTCAGCATCGGTCTCGCCGGCGGCCTCACCGGGCGCAATTCGATGGGGCTTACCAACGCCCGCTGGTATGAACGACGCGCCTTCTTTTGGGACGAGCGCGCCGCCACGCTTGAGGACCAAGTGCTTCAACCCATCCAAAATTCCGTGGAGATGGGAATGACCCTACCCGCGTTGCTCACGCGGCTCAGCGGCGAAACCTTCTACGGTCCTCTCTTCAATGCCGCCTTCGGCACCCCCGAAGTCACTGCGGATCGGATCAGCCGCGCGCTGGCGCAATTCGTCCGCTCGCTGGTCTCGACCCACACCAAATACGATGCGGGCGTTCCGGTGAACTTCAGCAATTTCACCGCCGAAGAGAATCTGGGACGGCGTCTCTTCAACGGCGAAATCGGCGCGGCCACCTGCGTCCAATGCCACGGCACCGACAATTTTTCCCCGGGACCGCGCATCAACAACAACGGTCTGGAAAATCCCTACGTCGACAAGGGCGTTGGGGCCATTTCCGGCCGCGCCCAGGATGAGGGGTTGTTCAAGGTTCCCTCGCTGCGCAATGTCGCGCTCACCGCTCCGTATATGCACGACGGACGCTTCGCCACCCTCGAGGAGGTGGTGGAATTCTACAATTCCGGGGTGGTCGCCCATCCGAATCTCTCCCCTCCGCTGCGCGCGCGTCCTCCGGCTCAGGGCGCCCTACGGCTAAACCTGACAACCACCGAAAAGGCCGCCCTCGTCGCGTTCATGAAGACCCTGACCGACACGTCCCTGATCAGCGATGCGCGGTTTACGGATCCGTTTCCTGCTGTCGCCTTTCACGACGCTGACCAGAACCGTGACAACCGGATCAGCCTGCCGGAGCTGACTCGGGTGATCGAATTGTTTTCCGCCCGAAAAGGCACCGTTCGGACCGGATGCTACCTGGTCGCCACCACCTCCACCGAAGACGGTTTCGCGACCGACCCCGACCGCTCCGATACTGCGGCTGTGACCCTTACCCGTTACCATGCGGCCGACTCCGATCGAAACGGACGAATCAGCCTGAACGAGCTCCTGCGGGTGCTGCAGCTCTACAACTACCGCGCCGACACCTTGCGCACCGGCCAATACCGGCCCCAGTCCGGCACGGAAGACGGTTTCGCTCCCGGTCCCTGAGCACAGTACGCGCAGGCGGAAACGTTCGGATGACCAATCCGCCGCGATTTTCTGCTCGGCACCGGCAGCGCTTTGTAGGTCCGTAGCGCCTTCGGAAGGCGCCGCAGCCCACTACGCGAGCAACGCGTAAATCGTCCTCATCTCACTCGCGGCGGATCCGTTCCCCGTCACACGGCGTCGTCCGGCCCACTCGCCGGAAGAAGCCAAGCCGCGCCGCCGCCAAGGGTTATTGCTCAAAACCAGCTTTCAAATATGGAAATCCCACTCATCCGCGGTCCCTTCGCCACGAAATTTCGGCCGACCTGGCAGCGACGCCGTTGACCTTGGAAACCGGGAGCCGCACACTCAAGACACGGCCCTCCGATTACTGCTGGCAGGTGGGAAAGCGACGCCAGTGTTGACGATGAAGCCGGCCGAAAATTGGACTGCATCGGAACCCGTCCGATTAGAAATTGGGATGACTGTGCGACGCCACCTTCAGCATCTTCAACAGGTCGGATCCTAACGCGGCCTCGATACTTTTCCGTTTCGCTTTGAATGCTGCGGAAAAATGTTCGTCGGCTGGGCAAGTCAGAATTAGTTCGTCAATTTGATAAGATCCCAGCGGACCGGTCCTCACCGGCCCGGGTTGATAAATTACCGTCCGCAGTACTGGCTCATCCTTGACCTTTCTGGCCAACGCGCTCCGCGCCTCGGCGGTGGTCGCCGTGTAGAATACCGCATACGACGATCCCGACGAGACACACCCGGTCGCCCCCACGAACGCGAAGCCACAGGCGGCGATGGCCAACGCGGCGAGGATGCAGCGCATGATGGTTCTCGTTCCTTTCCGCAGTGCGACATTGGCCGGCGCAGGCCCACTCTTACTCAGGCCATCGCCGTCGTCGGCCGCGGGATTTCAATGCGAACGCGCGTCCCCACGCCCAGTTCCGAACCGATCCAGAACCGGCCGCCAAACTGTTTGGCGACAAGGAAGGCCTTCGTCAGTCCAAACCCACCACCCATCGTCCTCACTGCACCCACGTTGGTCGCGCGCTTGCCGAACTCGACCACCTGGCGAAGTTCTGCCGCCGGAATGCCCCGCCCCGTGTCTTCGATGAAAAAGAACAGCGCTTCGGCGCTGGCGCCCAAGGCCGCGATGATCTTACCGCCCGGCGCCGTGTACTTGCGCGCGTTCGCGATCAAGTCCCGCATGACATCCTGGAACACCGGCGGCATCCATAGCCTTTCGCCGTCCACGCTCTCGATTTTGAAATCGACGTAATAGTCCGGCGGCCGTTTGAAAGCCGCGTTATAGATGATGCGGTATCGTCCGTGGCTGTTCTTTTCAATCGCGGAAAACACATCCAGAAAATTCTGTCGCAGGGCCGGAATAGCGTGCTCGACCCACTGGCCCGGGACCTTCATGCGGGCCAGCAACTCCTGCGCGCGCACGCGCAAAATGGCAAAAACCGACACAAGATTCCCCAGCGACTCCACGACCTCCGGATGGTTACGCATGTCGGGCCGCGCGACCAGTAGCGCTTCGATGTCACCGTTGATGGTGGCCGCATGAAGGTCGACATTCTGCGCGGAGGTCAGCGCCGCCCCCGGTTCGCTCAAATTGCGAATCATCTGGTCGACGAGCGCGAGCGACTCCTTCAGCAGGTCAGGGTTCCCCGCCACCGTCAGCCCGATCAAGGTGAGCTCGCCCCGGAGCACGTTGAAAACGTTCAACACCGAGTGCATTTCGAGGAGCGAACGCTCTTTCTCGGTCAGGGGGGAGATTTCTGTAATTTCCAACTCGGTCACGCGACAATAACTAATGCGCGAGTCATACACGGTAAAGCCAATATGCCGTGTTGAACCGGCTGCAGTGACCGTGTGTGCAGTAAGGGTCCGCTTCGCCGGAATCCGTCTTTGCGAAGGTGGACAATATTGTGCCCTCGCAACTCCGCTGTCGGGGATCTCCGAGGATGCCCACCCGTTCGTTGCAGCCATGACATTTTCGCATCGCGATTTGTCGGACGCGGCCGCTATGAGTCGGCGCATGAAAGTCTCATCGATGTTTTCCGTTTTGTTTCTGGCCTATTGCGTGGCGGCAAATGCCGATACCCTGCCGGCACTCGCACCACCGGAATTCAATCGCGCCCCAACCGGCGTCGTGACGCTGCAAACTACCACACCTGACACCGCGATACTCTACACCCTCGACGGAACCGAGCCCGTCGCCAAATCAAACCCCTATCTCGCCCCGATCGACCTCGCCGGCGGCGGCATCCTGAAGGCCGGCGTGTTTTCGGCCGATCGGACGAGATCGAGTGAAAGCCGGCAAGCGACGTACGAACCCCTGCCGGGTCACCCCTCACCACCAAGCACCGTCGTCCCCGTCACCCAGGATCGGAGCTGGCCGAAATATGATTGGAAAAAACGCCACGAGCTCACCAGCGCCGCGGTAAAGCGTGCGAAGCCTCAGCTCCTTTTCATTGGCGACTCAATCACCCATTTCTTCGGCGGTGAACAGTTCGACGGGTACCCTTTGCGCGGCGGGAATACCTGGGATGAATTCTACGGCCCGTACCACGCCGGCAACCTCGGTTTCGGCTGGGACAAGACTGAGAATGTCCTCTGGCGTCTTCAACATGGTGCCGTCGATGGACTCTCGCCCAAGCTCGTCATCATGATGATCGGCACCAACAACACGGGAAACTGCCCGGCCTCCGACATCGCCGCCGGCATCACCGCCATCGTGGGGGAATTGAACCGGCGACTGCCAAAGTCCAAGATTCTGCTGCTCGCAATTTTCCCGCGGGGCGAAAAACCAAACCCTCTGCGCGAAAAGATTGCCGAGGTGAATCGCGTAATCGCCGCGCTCGATGGCACGCAAAACGTCACCTTTCTGGACATTGGCCCGCGTTTCCTCGATGCCGGCGGGCTCATCTCTAAGGACATCATGCCCGATTTCCTCCATCCGAATGAAAAGGGCTACCGAATTTGGGCCGAAGCGATTGAACCGACGCTGAAACGACTGATGGGCGAATAGGAGGGCCGTTGTGGGCAAATTCACTCGAACACCAGCGATGATGTCGGCGTCGTTTTAGCTGCTACCCGCTTGACGTTCCTCCTGAGGCCAACCATCGGAAAATGGTGCACCCCCACATCACACCGGATCACATCCTGCAAGTCGGCCTGGGATTCTGGGCTTCAAAGACACTCCTCAGCGCGGTCGAGATGGAAGTCTTCACCGAGATCGAACGAAGGCCCGGAACGCTGGAGGACCTGACCGGACGACTCGGTCTTCATCCGCGTGCGTCCCGCGATTTTCTCGACACTCTCGTCGCCTTGAAATTCCTCGAACGAGTCGACGGCATCTATCGCAACACGCCTGAGACCGCCGTTTTTCTCGACAAACACAAGCCCTCGTACGTCGGCGGGATTCTTGAGATGGCCAATCACCGACTGTATCCGTTCTGGGGCGGACTGACGGAGGCGCTGCGCACCGGCCGCCCGCAGAATGAGTCCAAGGGCGGCGGCGAACCGCTCTTCGTCAAACTTTACGCCGATCCAGCGCGCCTGAAGGAATTCCTGCGCGCCATGACAGGAGTAAGCCACGGCTCGAACCTCGCCATCGGCGCGAAGTTTCCCTGGAAAAAATACCGCACCTTCGTCGACGCCGGCACCGCCCAGGGCGATCTCGCCGTCCAGGTCGCGCTCGCCAACCCCCATCTGACGGGAACAGGTTTTGATCTGCCCGAGGTCGAACCCATTTTCGCCGAGTACATCGCCGCAAACGGACTGAGCGGGCGCGTACAATTCGCCGCCGGCGATTTCTTCAACGGCGCCGTCCCCCCGGCCGACGTCATCATGATGGGCCACATCCTGCACGATTGGGATTTGGCCGAAAAGAAGCGGTTGATTCGGAAAGTGTGGGCCGCATTGCCCCCGGGCGGCGCGTTCATCGCCTACGACGCGATCATCGACGACGATCGCCGGACCAACGCGTTCGGCCTGATGATGAGCCTGAACATGCTGATCGAGACGCAGGGCGGGTTCGACTACACGGGTGCCGATTGCATCGGTTGGATGAAGGAAGCCGGTTTCAAGGAGGCGTACGTTGAACCACTCGTCGGGCCCGACTCCATGGTGGTGGGAATCAAGTAAAGCCAATCGTACTCCAGCATATTCAACTCGGCCGCCCGCGCCGGACACCGGGCGGCTCGTGTGTGGTCCGACAGTTGAACCTGTTCGGGATGGTGGACGTTTTCTTTCTACCGCCCTCCACTCTCGTTAACCCCGCCCCTCCCAAAATGGCTGTTTCCCGATTTTCCCCCGATCGCACCCTCCCCCGTTCGCTCGTCGGCATCGTCCTGCTGCTGGTGCTTTCGTTCTGGCTTCCCGCATCCGCCCAGACGGCCGCGAGCGGCACCATCGAAGGGCGCGTTTTCAACACCCGCAACGGCGAGTTTCTGGAAAATGCCCGCCTCACGATCGAGGGGACCTCACTCGCGGCCTTCACGGACTCCAGCGGCCAATATCGTTTCTCCGGCATCCCCGTCGGCACCGTCAGGGTCCGGGTCTTTTTTACCGGACTCGCCGTGCATTCCGAAACCGTAGTTGTTGCGGGCGACCAGGTGGTGCAACGCGACTTCACGCTCGGTGACACTCCGTCGACACCCGTCGCAGACCGCGACGGCGCCACGATAAAGCTCTCCCAGTTCGTCGTCGGCGCGTCCAAGGAGATGGACGGTGCCGCCATTGCGATCAACGAGCAGCGCTTTGCGGCCAACATCGTGAACGTCGTCTCGGCCGACGAATTTGGCCATGTCGCCGAAGGCAACGTGGGCGAGTTCCTGAAGTTTGTTCCCGGCATGGCGATGGACACCGGCGGCGGCGTGTCGCGTTCGATTTCGATTGGCGGGGCGCCGCCGGACAACGTACCGGTATCGATCGGCGGATTCAGCGTGGCCAGCGCTTCGTCCGGCAACGCCAACCGCCGGGTCGAACTGGAGCAGATTTCGATCAACAACATCTCACGGATCGAAATCTTCCACTCGCCCACCCCGGAGTCGCCCGGTTCCGCCCTGGCCGGCGGTGTCAACATGGTGCCGCGCGGCGCATTCGAACGCTCAAAACCACTGTTCAACTGGAGCGCGTTCATGATGTTTCGGGACGCGGAAAAGCAGTTACACAAGACCCCCGGCCCCACCCGCGACGAAACCTACAAAATCCGGCCGGGCTTCGATTTCTCCTACGTCGTGCCGGTCAACCAACGCTTTGGTTTCACGATCTCCGGCGCCCGCTCCTCGCAATACACGCTGCAGGATTTCTTCTCCAACACCTGGCGCGGCGCGGGCAATGCAACGAACGCCCCCACGATCGTCGGTGGCGTCAGTGTGCCCGGCGCCCTGCCGGACACCACGCCCGACAAGCCCTATCTTTCCAACTTCAGCATCATGGACGGGAACTTCCCCTCAATCCGCAGTTCGCTGGGCTCGACGATGGATTTCAAACTCACGCGCAACGACACAATCTCACTGTCGTTTCAGTACGCGCAGTTCTATTCAGATTTCAACAACCGCACGCTCACGTTCAACATCACGCGGGTGCGCCCGGGAAATTTTGACTCCCGCACCACCAACGGCGACGTCGGCCAGGGCAGCATGCTCAGCAATGCCTCCGGCGCGGAAAAGTCCGGCACGACCTACACCCCCACTCTGATCTGGCGGCACAACGGCCCGATCTGGAAGGCGGATTTTGGCGGCAGCCATTCCCACTCCACCAATCACTATCGCGACATCGACAAGGGCTACTTCCGGACGACCAGCGCCCAGCGGACGGACGTCACGGTGGCATTCAACGAGATCACCGCCGAGCGCCCCGGACGAATCACCGTGAACGACAGCGTCACCGGCGCCCCCGTCGACCCGTACAGCCTGACCAACTACGTCATTAACTCCGGGACCAGCACCCCGACCGAGGGCGCCGACCTGCAACGCGGACTCAAGGGCAATCTGGGCCGTGATTTCGTGGTGCGGGGCATTCCCCTCTCGCTCAAGATGGGGGCCGCGCTCCAGGAGTGGCGGCGCGACATGCGCGGCCGGTCCGACACCTATAGCTTTGTCGGAGCGGACAAGATCCGCACGACGACGCCCGCCACCGCCCGCTCGGACGACGGCGCGGCGATCATTCTCGACAAGGTTTTCTCCAAGCGTTTCGCCCCCTGGGGGTTCCCCCGCGTGCAGTGGCCGGACGGCTACGCCTTGTGGGAACTCTACAACGCGCATCCCGAGTATTTCACACGCGATCTGAACGCCGAATACCGCAACGCCGTGACCCGCTCGAAATATGCCGCCGAGGTGGTTTCCGCCGCCTACATCCGCGGCGACATGGCGCTGCTGGGCGGTCGCCTGAAGCTGGTCGGCGGCGTCCGTGCCGAGCAGACGAACGTCAATGCGTACGGTTTCATCAGCGACCCCACCCTGAACTACCGTCGCGACGCCAACGGCGACGTCATTCCCCAACGCGACGCAAACGGGAACATCATCTTCACCGGGACCGGCGTGAACCGCATCCCCGCCCCCACGCTGATCGAGCCGACCACGATCCCCAATCCAGCCGGCGGCCCCGCGCTGTCCAATGCACTCGCGATTTCCAAGCTGACGTTTCTCGATCGCGGGGGGCACATCCAAAAGGAATATCTCCGCTTCTTCCCGAGCCTCAATGCCAGCTACAACATCCTGGAAAACCTGATCGCGCGCGGATCGTTTTACCAGTCGGTCGGGCGGCCGGGTGTCGACCAATACTCCGGCGGCCTGACGTTGCCCGACACGGAACTGCCGCCCAATCCCACCAGCAATCGCATCAGCGTGAACAACGCCGGCATCAAGGCATGGAGCGCGCACACGGTCAAAGTGCGGTTCGAATATTACTTCGAGCAGGTGGGGCAGATTTCGATCGGCGCGTACCGGCGGGATTTTCGGAACATGTTTGGGTCGCTCGTCTTCCAGGCTACGCCGGAATTTCTCGCCCCCTACGGCCTCGATCGCGCGACCTACGAGCCGTACTACGTCGCCACCAACTACAACATCCCCGGTCTCGTCCGCATGGAGGGCACGGAGTTCGACTACAAGCAGGCCCTCACGTTTCTGCCCCACTGGGCGCGCGGCGTGCAGGTTTTCGCAAACATGACGGCCCAGCGGGCGGTCGGCGATGAGACGGCGAGTTTTTCGAGCTACCAGCCACGGGTCTACAATTGGGGCATCAGTCTGACCCGGCCGAAATTCAACCTGCGCGCAAACTGGAACTTCCGCGGACCGCGGCGCACCACGCCCATCGTGGCGTCTCCCCGCAGCATCGAACCGGGCTCGTTCAATTACATCGGCAAGGCGCACTACATCGACCTGAAGGGTGAGTACAATCTCACGCCACGCTTCGGCGTTTTCCTGAGCATCCGCAATCTCGGCAACGCCCCGGAGGACGTCCTGCGGTACGGTCCGGGCACACCGGACTACGCGAAGATTTTTTCGCGCTACGACTACGCCCAGCTGTGGACGGTCGGGGTAAAGGGCTCTTACTGAAGTGCGGCCACGGCGGCGGACTAGTACCGCCACATCGCGCGCGCCCGCTCGGCAACTGAGGCGGCGGCCGGTACCCACCCATTGGGCCAGCGTTGAAAAATCTGGCCACGCCCCCTACCGACCACCACCCTCGCCCATTCTCGGTGCCCGGCATTCAATGATCACCTACAACTTCGCCTTCGACGACGGCAGGAATTTTCACTTCGAGGTGCCGCTGCAGGGTTGGGTGGAAACAACTGAGTCGCGCGAGGAATCGCATCCGGCCTGGACCCTTCTCGGTAACGATCAGTGCCCCAATTGTCCCCTCGACCCTGCCACCCATCGTTTTTGCCCCGCCGCGGTTGATCTGCACTCCGTCGCCACGAAATTCACAACGGTCGCCTCCTATCACCGCGCCCGGGTCACCGTCGTGGTGGGCGAACGCACGTTCGCCTCCGAATGCGACATGAACATCGGCCTGCGTTCGCTCTTCGGCCTCTACATGGCGCTGGGAAATTGCCCGATCACTCGGAAGATGCGCCCCATGGCCCTGCACCACCTACCCTTTTCCTCGATGGAGGAGACGCTCTCCAGCGTCGTGCGGCACTATCTGCAGAAGCAGTATTTTGTGATGAAAGCCGGCGGCGATCCCGATTGGGAATTGAAGGGGCTGAGCGCGCTCTACGAATCCCTCGACACGGTAAATTCCACCTTCATCAAACGCGTGCGCCATGCCTCGGTCTCCGATTCGAACCTCAACGCGATTTGCGGCTTCGGGACCTTTTCCAAGCTGTACGTGATGGCTCTCGAAGATCTGCTCGACCGCGAAAAGGCCGTTTATCTTGAAGGTTTCTGAAGTGCGGTGAGTTTCGAACCAGCATTTGGCCGGCGCCGGCGGAGGGAAACTCAATCCCCAGCGGCAAAGGTCCGGACGGAAACCGACGAGCGCGTTTAGATCGAAAATTCCGTGCTCCGGATTTTTGCAATCGGTACGCCGACGACTTCGGTCGTCGCGAGGTTGCACGGACCCAGCCCTGCGCGTTCGGCCAGGACGAGGTGATTGTCGCCCGGCAGGAAGGGCGCCACGCCGCGCGGGGCACGGACGTCGGAGAAGCCCATGACCGCAGTTCCGACCGTGTCGGTCGCGACGGGATTCAAGCCGCAGATGAGCACGCGGGGCATGGTAATGCGCTGCGGCTTCTGCTTCACCCAAGGGCCCTCGGCATAGTTCAACGTGGTGATGCCGTCGATGATCCCGAGGTGAATCGGGCGCGCCTCGCAGAGATCGGAGAGAATGCGGGGGATGCGGTGCCCACCGTCGTTCGGCACAAAGAACTCCCGTTTCGATCCGGGCGGATCGAATGGCTGCGGGTTCTCGCGCGCGGACCAGCCCTTGAGGTCGTGCATGCGGCCGCGCCCTTTCAAGCCATCCTCGGAAGGGGCCTCATCGCCGTAAAGTGCGTTGGGCGTGACGCCGAACAGATTTTTCATCGTCAACGTGACACCGGTGGTCGCATGGGTCTTGAGCTTACAGAGCGAAACAAACACGTCGGTGTCGACGTAGGAATGATTCAGCTCGAAGCTGTCGAAAAGGTGGCCTCCGCTTGGGACTTTGAGCGTCGCGTAGTCTTTGCCGTAGCCAAGATTTCGGGTGTCTTCGACTTCGACATCGCCGAGCGCCTTGAGCGCGTTTACATCAAAGCCGGCATCGACGAGGGTTTTCTCCAACGGCTGCCGCAGATTGGTGGACTCGACGAGGCGGACCCGGCGGGCCCCGGCGTCGAAGAACGCCGCAGTCATCGCCATCACGGTAGCGGGGTGTGTCATGTAGCTCTCCCCCACCGGGCGATCGTAGGTCGCGCGGAAGTTCGAGCCGGTGAGGTTTATTTTTACGGTGACGGTCCGGTGCTTGACGAGATGTCCGATGCCACCGAGGAGATCGAAACTCTTGTCGAGGGCCGCCTTCACTTCCCGGCCGTAGCCAGCGCAAGAGACGATGGAGACCTTGGCGCGACGTGGGCCGGAAACCGCATCCGCGCCGACCAAGGGTCGCAACGCCACCCCTGCGACCGCGCCGGCGCCAACGCGGATGAACTGCCTCCGATTATAGTTGAGCGAGCCGTCTGCCATAGGAGCTTGGGACTTTTCTTGGAAGGTTGAATGCCATCCGCACCCTAGGTCTGGCGCGGGATGGTGACTGCGATCTAGGCACGCCCCATCAACCGGAGATGAATCGTTGAGCAGATGACGCAGCGCACGAACGAAGCATCGCAACGTTTTGCGCCCGCGTCTGCGCACCGATTGGCCAAACTCACACGAAAATTGCCGGTCGATGCCCCTGGATCATGGGCGCACAGCTCGCCCCCTACTTCGCCATGATGGCACCACCGGAGGCAACCGCCTCGGACTGCTTCGCGTGCTTGCGCGAGCTGGCAGTGAACCGATCGAGATAAACGTAGATGACCGGGGTGATGTACAGCGTCAGCAATTGCGACACCACGAGTCCGCCCACCACCGCCAGGCCGAGCGGGCGGCGCGATTCCGCCCCGGCGCCGAGACCCATCGCAATCGGGATCGCACTCGCGAGCGCGGCAAACGTCGTCATCATAATCGGCCGGAAGCGCACGAGGCACGCCTGCACGATCGCTTTTTCCGCCGACGGCTCACCCTGCGCCCGCGCCACCAGCGCAAAGTCGATCATGATGATGGCGTTCTTCTTCACGATTCCGAGCAACAGGATGATGCCGACGTAGCCCATCACGTTCAGCTCCTCCTTGAAGAGCCAGAGCGTGAACAGGGCTCCGAAACTGGCGGCCGGAAGGCCCGACAGGATCGTCAGCGGATGGATGAAGTCCTCGTAGAGAATTCCCAGCACGATGTAGATCACGAGCACTGCCATGATGAGGAGCAGCGTCAGTCCCTGCATCGACGAGGCGAACGCCTGCGCCGAACCCTGGAACGCATAGCTGATCGAAGCGGGCAGTTCATGGCGGGCGAGGTCCGTCACCGCCGCGGTGGCCTCGCCGAGCGAATAGCCAGGCCGCAGGTTGAACGAGAGCGTGACCGCCGGCACCTGCCCGAGGTGATTGACCGTAAGCGGCCCGACCTCCCGCTTCAACTCCGCGACCGCATCAAGCGGCACGGCCTTGCCGCTCTTGCTTCGCAGGTAAAGGAGCGAGAGCGCGTCCGAGTTTTTCTGAAACTCCGGCGCCATCTCCATGATGACAAAATATTGGTTCGTCGGCGTGTAGATGGTTGATACCTGGCGCGAACCGTAGGCGCTGTAGAGCGCCTCCTCGATCTGCTGCGGCGTGATGCCGAGGGCCGACGCGCGGTCGCGCTTGATCGCCACGCGGAGCTGGGGATTGGTAATCTGCAGATCGGAATTCACATCCTGCAGTCCGCTCATCTCACGCATCTTGCCCTCCATCTTCTGGGAGGCCGCGTACAGGTCGTTCAGGTCCGTGCCAAAAAGCGTGAACTGGTAGAGCGCCTTCGTCAGCGAACCACCGATTCGGATCGGGGGAAGTATCTGCGGATAGGCCCGCAGGCCGGGAATGACAGAAAGTTTCTTGCGGAGGTCCTGCACGATGTCAGCCGCTGGCGGACGCTGATCGCGCGGCTTCAGGCGCATGAACAGCCGCCCCTGATTGATGGTAGAGACGGTCGGTCCGCCACCGAGCGCCGACATGAACGCCTCGACCGAGGGATGCTGCGCCACGATCGCCGCCGCGGCCTGCTGGTGTTTCACCATCTCGCCAAAGGACACGTCCTGCGCCCCCTCCGTGAAGACAAAGATCTGCCGCGTGTCGTCCGTCGGGATGAACCCGGTGGGCAAGGCGCGGCCGACGACGACGGTCAGGACGATCATGACCGCTGCCACACTCACGGTGATCGCGCGGTGACGCATCGCGATTCGAAGCGTCCGCTCGTAGAACGAAACCATGCCTTGAAAGGCTCGTTCGCTCGCCTGGTAGATTTTCCCGTGTCCGTCCGTACTGCCAGCCCGGTGCGGCTTGAGGAAGCGGCTGCACAACATCGGGGTGAGCGTGAGCGACACCAGCCCCGAAACTAGAATCGACGCCGTGATCGTCACGGCAAACTCGTGGAGCAGCCGGCCGAGGATTCCACCCATGAACAGCACAGGAATGAACACGGCGACGAGCGAGAGCGTCATCGACATGATGGTGAATCCGATTTCGCCCGCCCCCTTGAACGCCGCCTCGCGCACCGGCATGCCCTGCTCGATGTAGCGCACGATGTTTTCGAGCATGACGATGGCATCGTCGACGACGAAGCCCACCGAGAGGGTGAGCGCGAGCAGCGAAAGATTGTCCAGCGTGTACCCGAAAAAATACATCGCGATGAACGTGCCGAGCAGCGCCATCGGAATCGCCACCGAGGGGATGATTGTCGCCGTCAGCGACCGCAGGAAGACGAAGATGACCATGATCACGAGCGCGACTGACAGCACGAGGGTGAACTGGACGTCCTGGACGGATTCCTTCACGGACATCGATTTATCCATCAGGATCTCGATGCTCACCGACGCGGGAAGTTGCTGGCGCAGGGTCGGCAGGAGCGCCCGGATGCGATTGACGACCTCGATCGTGTTGGTGCCCGGCTGCCGCTGGACGCCGAGTCCGATCGCGCGCGTGCCGGTGTCCCCCTTTAGTCCGCTATGGAACCAGTAACCGACCCGATTCTCCTGCACGTTGTCGATCACCTTCGCCAATTCCCCCAGGCGCACCGGGGCGCCGTTGCGGTAGGCGACGACAATCTGGTTGAAGTCGGCGCTGTTGGTGAGCTGGCCGGAGGCGACCACGGTCACGGTCTGGTGCTCACCGTCGAGGACACCCGTCGGCAGGTTGACGTTGTGCGAGGACAACGCCGTCCGCACCTCGTCGAGTGTGATGCCCCGGCTGGCGAGCGCCCGGGGATCGAGCTGCACCCGGAGCGCATATTTTTGGGCGCCGTAAACCTGCACCAGCGCCACCCCGTCGATGGTGGAAATGCGCTGGGCAATGCGCGTCTCGGCGAACTCGTGCACCACGGACAAGGGCAGCGAGGGTGACACGATCGACATGAACAAAATCGGCTGGTCCGCAGGGTTCGTTTTGCGAAAGGAGGGCGGCGCCGGCATGTCGTTCGGGAGCCGGCGCTGCACTGCCGCGATCGCTGACTGCACATCCTGAGCGGCGGCATCGATGTTCCGCTCCAACGCAAATTGCAGGGTGATGGCCGTCGCCCCGAGTGAACTGCTCGAGGTCATCGAGTCGATGCCGGCGATGGTGGAAAACTGTTGTTCCATCGGCGTGGCCACGGCCGAAGCCATCGTCTCCGGCGTCGCGCCGGGAAGGAACGCCGTCACCACGATGGTCGGAAAATCGACGTTAGGCAGGTCACTGACCGGCAGGAGGCGGTAAGCCATCCCGCCAAACACGCACAACGCCGCCGTGAGCAGCGTGGTCATCACCGGCCGGCGGATGCAGAGGGCGGGGAGGTTCATGGTTTCGGGGCAATGGTCGGTTTCGGCGGGTTCACCGCGGCCGCCAGCGTCTTCGCTTCGACCTTGGCCCCGGGGACGAGGCGGAGCTGGCCGTCGGTCACCACCGTGTCCCCGGGACGCACGCCCTCGGAAAGTAGAATTTCGTCACCGAACGACCGCAACACCTTCACCGGCTGGAGCTGGACCTTCTGGTCGGCGCCGACGAGGTACACCATCGCGCCAATCTGGCTGGTCTGCACGGCAGCTGCCGGTACGACGAGGGCCCCCGCATCAACCCCGATCTGCGTCTGCACCTGGACATACTGGCCGGGCCAGAGCTGGTGATCCAAATTCTCAAAAACCGCCTTCAGCACAATCGTCCCAGTCGTGGGATCGACCGCGTTGTCGACGAAGCTCAGCTTGCCGTCGGTGCGCACGACGCCCGACGTGCGGTCGCTGACGGAAACCTTCGCCCGACCCGCCGCAAGCGCGGCGCGTATTTCGGTGAGAGAACTCTCTGGCACGGCAAACGCGGCGGTGATCGGGGCGAGCTGGTTGAGGGTCACAATCGACTGGTTGACGTCGTTGGCCTTCACCAGCGCGCCCTCGTGCAAGATCAACTGGCCGGTGCGTCCGTCGATCGGTGCGCGAATTTCGGTGTAGCCGAGGAGCAACTCGGCGTTGGCGCGGGCGGCCTCCTTGGCCTGGACGAGCGCCTTGGACGTCTCGGCCTTGGTGTTGAGTTGCGCGAATTGTTCCTTGGAAATCGCGTCCTGCTGATCGAGGCGCTGGTAACGCTCGACGTCGGCGACCGCCTTCGCGGCCTCGGCGACGGCGTTGGCCAGATCGGCCCGGGCGATTCGCAGCGAATTTTCGAACGGACGTTGATCGAGGGTCACGAGAAGCGCGCCCTTCTTCACCTCGTCGCCCTCCTTGAAGTGGATCTGCGCGATCATGCCGTCGACCTGCGACTTCACCGCCACCGTGCGCAACGCCTGCACCGCCCCGACCGATTCGATGAGGCGGGGGACGTCACGCTGCCGGGCGACGGCGGTCTGGACCGGAACGGGTGGAGGCGCGCCCATCGGGGCATTGCCGGAGCGGTTGCAACCGGAAAGCGCGAGACCCGCGACCGTCAGCGACGAGGCCAGGAGAATACGGATGCTAGTTCTTTTCATTGGAACACGGTGCGGACTCCGCCTCCAGGCGGAGCAGATTGGATTTGATGTGCAAAAGATCGCCGATGAGAGCGTCGCGTCGCGCCGCGCCAAGGCCCTCCATGTACTCCCGACGCAAGCCGTCCGCGACAGCCGTCAAACGCTCGATGACGGGACGGGCCTTGCGGGACACATAAAGATGGTAGGCCCGCGCGTCTTTCGCATGGTCGCGGCGCTCGATCCACCCCGCCCGCACCAGCCGGTCCGCGTGGCGGCTGATGGTGATTTTCTGCACCTGCATCGCTTCAGCCAAATCGCTCTGCGTGCACCCCGGCCGGCGGGCCAGATGCATCAGCACCATCCACTGGGCGCGCGTCAGCCGCAGACTGCGCACCCGGCGGTCAAACTCCTTCCGCGCGAGCCGCGTGATGTCGCCGAGGATGAAACCAAAGCTGTTTTCGAAGGATGAAGTTGGGGCGGCCATGAAACAGCGGGACATCCATTTGGTAAGCTAGCTTACCTCCCGCGCAAGCCCCGAGTTTGGCTGAACGCCGCGCGGCCACGTGCGTCGTCGCCAAGCGCGGCCTTATGACCTCCGGGCCGCAACGAGAATCGGCCGAATCAACCACCACGTCGATTCTCGACATCGCGCCCCATCACCGTTCGATTCACACCGTCCCGTCCAGCCGTCCCCGCCTTGATTTCCCCCTCCCTGTTTCCGGAACCATGAATCGTCCCTCCACCACCCCCTGCCCTCGTATTCGTTTCTCCCGCCGCGTCCTTGGCGTCGCGCTCCTCTGGTTGGGCGCCGCGTCAGCAACTGCGCTCGCCGCCAACTGGCCGGGCTGGCGGGGACCGAACGGCGATGGCACGACCACGACCGCGACGAACCTGCCCGAGACGTGGAGTCAGACCGAAAATGTAAAATGGAAGGTCGAAATGCCGGCCTGGAGCGGCTCGTCTCCCACCGTCTGGGGCGACCGGGTTTTTCTCAACACCCCATCGAAGGAGGATGCATCAGCGAAACCGCCGCCCGCACCCGAACCCCCGGTTCCGGGGAAAAAAGCGCGACCGAAGCCCGCCGGCGGGCGCGGTCCGGGCGGTCAGGAATTGTTGCTGGTTTGCCTCGATCGCGCGACCGGCCGTGAACTCTGGCGCCGCCAATACGATCGCGGCAACGACATCAAGATGAAGCACAACATGACGTCGCCCTCGCCCGTGACCGACGGCAAGCTCGTCTGGGTGGTCTCGGGCAACGGCATGGTGGCGTGTTTCGATTTTGCCGGAAATGAGAAGTGGACCTTCGACATCCCGAAGAATTTTGGGAAGATCGGCATCCAGTTCGGCTATGGTTCCTCGCCGATCCTCGTCGAGGGAAAGCTCGTCTTTCAGATGCTGCAGGGCCTGTACACCGACGATCCCTGCTACCTCTTCGCCCTGAATGGAACCGACGGGAAGAAACTCTGGCGCGTCGACCGTCCGACGGATGCCGAGCACGAAAGCCCGGACGCCTACTCGACGCCGTCCCTACTGGTCGTTGGCGGCAAGAAGCAGATCGTCGTCGGCGGCTCCGACTACGTGACCGGTCATGATCCGGAAACGGGCCGGGAATTGTGGCGTGGTGGCGGCTTCAACCCGACCCGCTCAAAAAATTTCCGCGTGATCTCGTCGCCACTCGTCCGCGATGGGATGATTTTCGTCCCGTCCCGCGTGCAGCCGTTCATCGCCTTCCGGGCGGGAGGCACTGGCGACATCACGACGAGCCAGCTCGCATGGAAATGGACAGAGAAGGGTTCCCCCGACGTCCCCACGGCGGTTAGCGACGGTGAATTACTCTACATGGTCGACGACCAGGGCGCGTTTACCTGCGTGAAGGCGAAGACCGGGGAACGCGTTTACGGGCCGGAGCAGACCGGCATCGGTCGTACCAGCGCCTCGCCGATCCTGGCCGACGGAAAAATCTTCATCATCAGCGAGTCCACTGAAACGGCCGTCGTGCAGGCCGGCCCGAAATTCAAGCTGCTGGGCAAGAATACGCTCGATGGCAGCTACACGCTGTGCACTCCGGCGTTTGCGGACAACGAGATCATCCTGCGCACCGGGACCCATCTGTATTGCCTGAAGAAATGACGGCGTCACGGTTCGAAACCGGGGCAACCGCCGCGCGCGCAAAGCGCAGCACCACCTCTTCCCATCGATGACGAATCTGGATCTGACGGTTCATTTCTTCTTCCAGATCGCCATCATTCTGATCGTCTGCCAGGCCATCGGCCTTCTGGGCCGGAGCTTCGGCCAACCCGAGGTGGTCGCCGAAATGCTGGCGGGCGTGCTGCTCGGACCGTCGCTGTTGGGGCTTTTCTGGCCAGGCCTTTTTGCACGGGTGTTTCCGGCAGACTCAATGCGCGTGCTGTTTCCCGTTTCGCAGCTCGGGCTGGCCGCCTACATGTTTGTCGTCGGACTGGAATTCCGCGTCGACATCGTGCGAGACCGCATGCGCAGCGCCGTCGCGGTTTCGGTCGCCGGCATGGTCGCGCCGTTCGTTCTGGGCGCGGCACTCGGGTGGGTGTTTTACCACCACACGACGCTCTTTCCCGGCAAGACGTCGCTGGCAGACGCGATGATCTTCCTCGGCGCATCGATGTGCATCACGGCGTTCCCGATGCTGGCGCGGATCATCCAGTTCAAGAAGCTCACCGGAACCGCGATGGGCACGGTGTCATTGGGTGCCGGCGCGATCAACGACGCTGCGGCGTGGTGCCTGCTGGCCGTCGTCCTCGCGCGACTCGATGGCGACGCCAGCCACGCCGTGTTGAACATCGGCGCCGGCGTTTGCTACGTCTGCTTCACCCTGCTCGTGATCCGTCCGCTCCTGGCCCGGCACGCCCGCGGCGTCGAACTCCGGGGAACATTATCTGATGTGGAATTTGTCGTCTGCCTGAGCCTGCTGGCGCTCGGCGCGTGGGTCACCGAAGCGATCGGCCTCCACGGCGTCTTCGGCGCCTTTATTATGGGGGTGGCGATGCCCCGCGGACTGGTGACCGACGCGCTGATCGAGCGCGTACAACCGCTCACTGTGGCATTGCTGCTGCCCCTCTTCTTCACCTATTCCGGCCTGAACACCCAGATGGGCCTGCTCGACACCAGCTACCTCTGGACGATGGCCGCCCTGGTCCTGCTCGTCGCCATCGGCGGCAAGGGCGTCGCGTGCTGGCTCGCGGCCCGTGCGACCGGCGTGTCGAATCGCGAGGCGCTCGGCATCGGCACACTGATGAATGTCCGCGGGCTGATGGAGCTTATCATCATCAACATCGGTTTGCAGCGCGGCATCATCACTCCGGCTCTCTTCGCCATCCTCGTCGTCATGGCAATTGTGACAACTCTGATGGCCTCGCCGCTCTTTGACTGGCTGGTCGGCACCACACGCGGTGTCACGGCGGCGGCCGCACACGCCAACCTGCGAAATTCGTGAGCACTCCTCTTGTCCTGCGAACCGGGAATATGCCCAGCGTCCAACCCAGCCTAGTACGCCGATTCGCCGCGGCAGCGCTCACTTTCGGACTCGTCGTTTCGCACTGCGGGGCCGCTACGACAACCGGCGCGAACACTTCCTCCGAAGCGGAATGGACGGAATTTCGCGGTCCGACCGGCCAGGGGCATGCCAGCGCGACCGGACTCCCCCTCGAATGGTCGGTCAAAAAAAATGTCGTCTGGAAACAAGCCCTGCCCGGCGTCGGATGGTCGTCACCCGTGATTAGCCGAGGCCGGATCTTCGTCACGACCGGCGTGCCAGGATCCGAGGGTCGCCCGTCGTTGCGCACCTTGTGCCTGGATACCACCACCGGCCAGGTGGTCTGGGACACGGAAATCTTTTCGGCCACCGAAACCAAGCCGCAGCCGATTCACCAGAAAAACTCCCAGGCCAGCCCGACCCCGCTGCTCGAGGGTGACTTCGTCTTCGTTCACTTCGGCCATCAGGGCACCGCGTGCCTCGATCGTTCCGGCAAAATTCTCTGGCGCAACAACCGCCTCGGCTATGAGCCGGTCCACGGCAACGGCGGTGCCCCGATCATCGCAGGCGATAAACTGGTCTACCATGCCGACGGCGCGAAGGAGCCCTTCGTCGCGGCGCTCGACAAAAAAACCGGCGAACTGATCTGGAAAGTCGCACGCACGGGAGAGGTGAAACAGAAATTTTCGTTTTGCACTCCCCTGCTGATCACAGTGAACGGTCGACCGCAAATCATCAGTCCGGGCAGCGGCGCGGTCTCGGCGCTCGATCCCGCCGACGGACACGAACTGTGGCGCGTCCGCTACGGCGGTGGCTACTCGGTCGTGCCGCGTCCCGTCTTCGCCCACGGCCTCGTGTTCATCGCCACCGGTTTCAACCGCGCGGATCTTCTGGCCATCCGCCCCGACGGCGCGGGCGACGTCACCGACACGCACGTCGCGTGGAAGACCACCAAGGGCGCGCCATTGACGCCGTCAGTCCTCGTGATCGGCGACGAACTCTACGCGGTCAACGACGCCGGCATCGCCAGCTGTTGGGATGCCAAGAACGGGACCGTGCACTGGCAGGAACGCATTGACGGCAACTACTCGGCATCGCCCATCACCGCAGGGGACCGCATCTATTTTCAAAACGAAACCGGCACCGGCACCGTGGTCAAAGTGGGAAAGAAATTCGTCAAGCTCGCCACGAACAATTTGGAGGCGCGCACCCTCGCTTCCTACGCCGTGGCGGAAAACGCGCTCTTCATCCGCACCGAGGGACACCTTTACCGCATCGCTGACAGCAGCGCCGCCAAACTACGGCGCTGAACTCCCGGCGCGCGGCGACGCATTACTTGGCTGCGAGCCGCCACCGCTTCAGCGCCGCTCCGGTGAGCGAACCGGTGCACGCCTCGATCTCGTCGCGCGGTCCAGCGAAGAGCAAACCGCCGCCGTCGCGTCCGCCACCCGGCCCGAGGTCGATCAGCCAGTCGGCCAGATTGATCACGTCGAGGTTGTGCTCGATCACGATGACGGTGTTGCCCGCGTCGCGCAGCTTGAACAGCAGATCCATCAATTTCTGGATGTCGGTCCAATGCAGCCCGGTCGTCGGCTCATCAAGGATGTAGAGCGTCGAACCCTGCTGGCGTTTGCTGAGTTCGAGCGAGAGCTTGATCCGCTGCGCCTCCCCGCCCGAGAGCGTCGTGGCCGATTGACCGAGGCTGAGATAACCCAGGCCGACCGCGTCGAGTGTCTCCAATTTGTCCATCACGCGCGGTATGTTGCGGAAGAGCGTGATCGCCTCGCGCACCGTCAGATCGAGGACGTCGGCGATCGATTTGCCGTGGAAAAGAACTTCCAGCGTCTCCCGGTTGAACCGCCGGCCGGCGCAACTCGGACAAGGCGCATAGGCGTCGGGCATGAACTGCATGTCGAGTTTGATGACGCCATCGCCCTGGCAGCGCTCGCAGCGGCCGCCGCGCACGTTGAACGAAAAACGACTCGGCTTGTAGCCGCGCACCTTTGCAAGCGGGACCTGGGCGTACAGGTCGCGCAGCAGCGGCAGCAGATCGACATAACTCGCGGGATTTGAACGCGGACTGCGACCGATCGGCTCCTGGTCGACCTGCACCAGCTTCTCGAAGAAATCGAGGTTCTCGATGTGCCGGTGCTTGGCGGGAATCGACTTCGCGCCGTTGAGTTTCCGCGCGGCCTGCGCCGCCAGAACATCGAGGACGAGCGTGCTCTTGCCGGAACCGCTCACGCCGGTGACGCACGTCAGGAGACCAAGCGGAAATTTCACATCGATGCCCCGCAGGTTGTTCGCGCGCGCCTCGCGAATCGTCAGCCAGGCGCCATCGGGCGTCTTGGCTTTCGCCTCCCGGCCAACTGAAAGCTGGCGCGACAAATAGGGCCCGGTGCGGGACGATTTCGCCGGCAAACGCATGCACGCCTCCGGCGTGCCCTGAAAAAGCAACTGGCCGCCCTCGACGCCCGCCTCCGGTCCGAGCTCAATGATTTCATCCGCGATGCGCATCGTGTCCTCAT
This sequence comes from Opitutia bacterium, assembly GCA_947474365.1. Classification (GTDB taxonomy): domain Bacteria; phylum Verrucomicrobiota; class Verrucomicrobiia; order Opitutales; family Opitutaceae; genus ER46. The sequence continues at coordinate 44,214 of CANJIU010000061.1, forward strand.
CGTGCTCGACCACGAGCACGGTGTTGCCCCTGTCACGCAGCGCCGTGAGCGTGTCGAGGAGCTTTTGGTTGTCGTGCGGATGCAGGCCGATGCTGGGTTCATCGAGGACGTAAATCACGCCGACGAGCCCCATGCCGAGCTGCGTGGCCAGCCGCACGCGCTGGGCCTCGCCGCCGGAAAGCGTCCCGTAATCGCGGGCGAGCGTCAGATACCCCAGCCCGGTCTCGAGCAGAAACTGGAGTCGCTGTTCGATTCCCGTGACGACTTCGCGAACGGCGTCGTTGGCCCCGTGGGCGGCGACAAGGTCGCGTGCGACCCCATGGGCCGAGGCGATGTCGAGCCCCAGGAAATCGGGAAACGTCAGCCCCGGCGGCGCACTTTGCTCGCGAGCCGCACCGCCTCTCACCCGCACCGCCCCGCTCCGGGCGTTCAGCCGCGTGCCCCGACACTCCGGACATTCCCCGCTCACCATGAACGTCGTCAGCCGCGCGCGGAATCCCTCGCTGTCGGTGTGCCGGAAACTCTCCTCGAGATCGGCAATCACGCCGGGAAACGTCAGCGCCTTGGCTTCGCGCATCCGGCGCAGCTTGAAGGCAAATTGCCGCTCCCCCGCCCCGTGGAGAATCGCGTCGCGCGTCTTGGCCGGAAGGTCCTGCCAGGGCGTCTCCGGATCGTAGGGTAGCTGTTCCGCGAGCTGTTTCAGCAGGGCGTTGTGCTTGATGATGAGATTTTTTCCACCGATGCGCCACGGTTTGAGCGCACCGCCCCGGATGCTCTTCTCAGGGTCGGGCACGAGGAGTTCGGGGACAAAGCGCAGCTTCCGCCCGATTCCGTCGCACGTCGGGCAGGCTCCCTCACGGTGAGAGAACGAAAAATGCCGCACTCCGAGTTTCTCGAAAATATCGCCGCAGATTTCGCAGGCCAGCGACTGCGACAGCGGCAACTCGCGCCAGGGACCCTCGGCCGTCTTCTGCGCGAGCACAATGGCGCGATCCTTGCCCTCGCGGAACGCCAGTTCGAGCGAGTCGGCCAGCCGGCTGCGCTGCTCCACCGTGGCCACGAGACGGTCCACGACCAGTTCGACCGTCATCTCCTTCACCCCCATCCCGCCGGGAAGGAGTTTGGCGTCGTCGAGATTCCTGATTTCGCCGTCGAGCCGCACGCGTTGGAAACCGCGTTGGCGCAGCCTCGGCAACTCGTCCCGGAGCACACTCGGCCTGGCCCGAAGGCACGGCGCGAGCAACATCACGCGCTCCCCGGCGCATTCCGCGAGGATGCGCCGGACGTTTTCATCCAGCGACCGCTGCACCACGCGCCCGCCATCCTTGGGGCAGGCCTGTTCGCCGACCAAGGCCCACAGCAGCTGCGCGTAGTCCGCGATTTCGGTGGCGGTGGCGATCGTGCTCCGCGGGCCGCCCACACCGGTGCGTTGCTCGATGGCGAGCACGGGCGAAAGGCCGTGAATAAAGTCGACGTCCGGCCGCTTAAGCTGATCGAGCACCTGGCGGGCGGAGGCGCTGAGCGACTCGATGTATTTGCGATAGCCCTCGGCGTAGATCGTGTCGAACGCCAGCGACGACTTGCCGGATCCGCTCGGCCCGGTGACCACCACCAGTTTGCCCCGCGGAATCCGCAGCTCGAGGTTCTTCAGATTGTGTTCACGGGCACCTTTGATGTGGATGTGGGTCGGAACCTGCATGGTCGAAAGCGGAAGGTTGCGCAATTCGGGCGGGCGTCAAAGCCGGAGCGACGCGGGCCCCATATTCACACTTGCCCCACCCGGTTCGCCCGCGAATATCCATCCGAGGAAAGCCCGGACCGGTCTTGCGTTTTATTTTCCTCCATTCATGCCAGAATCGTTCGCAAACCTCACCCATGAAAGCCCAATCGTCGCCCCGTGTTTTCAGCCGAATCGTCCGGGCCGCCGCCTGTGCCGGTCTCGCCATTTCGCTCGCGGTGCCGACGGCGCGGTCCGTGCAATTCTCCGCCGGCGAAATCAAGGGCAGCTTTGATTCCACGCTTTCGTTCGGTGGAATGTACCGCCTCAAGGACCCGACCAACTCCAATTTCGGCACGAGCAACTCGTTTCGCGGGACGGCCGGACTGCTCAACTCCGTCAACACCGACGACGGCAACCTCAACTACGACAAGGGCTGGGTTTCGGAACTGATCAAGGGCTCGCATGAGCTCGAGCTCAAATATCAGAACTACGGGGCCTTGATTCGCGGTTACTGGTTCAGCGACCTGAAGAGCGACGATACGCTGCGCACGAAGCTCTCCGATCAGGCGAAGGACCGCACGGTCCGTGGCGCGGAGTTTCTCGACATGTATGGCCGGGCGAAATTCACGCTTTCCAACGGCACGCCATTCGAAGTGCGCATCGGCCGCCAGGTGCTGAGCCTAGGGGAGAGCACGTTCATTCCCAATGGAATCAACGTCGTGAATTCCGCGGACCTCGCGAAACTGCGCGTGCCGGGGGCCGAACTCAAGGAGGCGCTCCTGCCCGTCAACATGGTCAAGGCCTCGATCGGCGTCACCAAGAACGTCACCGTCGAGCCCTTTTGGCTTCTGGAATTCCGCCGCAACGAACTGGAGCCGGCCGGCACGTATTTTTCGACCAATGATTTTGCCACCCGCGGCGGCAGCCAGGTCTGGCTTGGCTTCGGCACGCTCGCCGACACCGGCCTGCTCGGTGGCATCAGCCGCGACAAGGACCGCGAAGGGTCGAATTTCAACCAGTACGGACTCGCAACCCGCCTCCTTGCCCCGGAGCTGAACAACACCGAGTTCGGTCTCTACTACGCTCGCTACAACAGCCGGTCGCCCGTCCTCAGCTCGCGCACCCCGACCGGTCCCATCAGCACCCCGCTGATTCTTTCCACCGCCGCCTCGCTCGCCGCCCCGGTCGCGCCCGCGCTAAACGCATCCGGCATCCCCGCCGCCAATGTCTCGGCCACACTCACGACGCTGATCGGGGCGGCGCTGACCGGGGTCCCCGCCGCCGGTCTGCCCGCCAACCTCCAGCCATTTTACGCCTCGGTCGCCGCCGCCGCCACTGCCGCGTTCAAGATTGCCCTCCTCACCGCCGGCGCCACCGGCCGCTACTTCGTCGAATACCCCGAGGGACTCAATCTCTACGGCGCCAGCTTCAACACCGCCCTGGGCAAAAGCGGCATCTCGTTGCAGGGAGAAGTGTCGCTCAAGCGCGGCGTCCCGTTGCAGGTCGACGACGTCGAACTGTTATTCGCGACGCTCTCGGCTCTGACGAACAATCCCGGGGTCTCCTTCGGTTCGAGCAACCAGGTGGGAAACTATCTGGGGCGCTACAACCTCGAGATTCCCGGCTTTCGCCGGCATGACGTCTGGACCGCGCAGAGCACGGTGACCAAGGTCTTCGGCCCGACCCTCGGCTCACAGCAATTCACCCTCCTCGGCGAGGTCGGCGGAGTCTGGGCCAACCTTCCCGGCAAGGACACGCTCCGGTATGACGGCCCCGGCACTTTCTCCAGCGGCAATCCGGCCGCGATGCTGGCGACCCCGTTTCCGACGATTCCGCCCACGTCCTCCAGCGCGTTCGCAGACAAGTTTTCCTGGGGCTATCAGGTTCTCGGTCGCCTCGACTACAACAGCGTCTTTCCCAACGTGAACATGCAGCCGTCGGTGGCGTTCACTCACGATGTGTCGGGCAATACTCCGCTGCCGCTCGGCAACTACATCCGCGGACGCAAGAGCGTGAACCTCGCGGTGGAGTTCACCTATCGCAACGCGTGGTCGCTCGAATTGCGCTACGTGAATTTCTATGGCGCCGGCCGGTACAATCTCCTCACCGACCGCGACTATTTCGCCACCACCGTGAAATATTCGTTTTGAACCCGGACCCGATGAAATTTTTTCACCTGTTTTCCGTCCTCGTCCTCCTGGCCGTTGCGGCGCACGCCGCGGGCGACGCTTCCCGTCTCGGCAAGGAACTCACGCCGCTCGGCGCCGAGACCCAGGGCAACCCCGACGGCACGATTCCCGCCTGGAACGGCGGCATCCTGACCCCGCCCGTCGGATATAAGCCGGGCGATCATCACCCGGATCCCTATTCCTCGGATCAACCACTCTTCACCATCACCCCCGCCAACGCCGCCCAACACGCGACCAAACTCACCGCCGGCCATCTCGCAGTGCTGAAGGCGTATCCAGATTACAAACTCATCGTCTACCCCACCCACCGCAGCGCGTCCAATCCGCAGCGGGTCTACGACGCCACCCGCCAGAACGTCGGCACCGCGAAGCTCGTCGCGGGCGGCAATGGTTTCACCGGCGCCGTCCTGGGCGTTCCCTTCCCCCTCCCTCAGAACGGACTGGAAGTGATGTGGAATTTCCTCACGCGGTACCGGGGGGTGACGGCCACCCGCCACGTCGACCAGGCGGCCGTGGAACGAGGCGGTCACTTCACGCTCGTGCGGTTCGATGACGCCATGGTCTTCAACTACGCGCTGCCCGGCATGACTGCGGCGCAGTTGGAAAAGGAAAATACGCTGATCTATTTCAAACAGGAGGTCATCGCCCCGGCCCGGCTCGCCGGCACCATCCTGCTCGCGCAGGAAACCGTCGATCAGGTAAAGGAACCGCGCCGCGCCTGGGTCTATAATGCCGGGCGCCGCCGTGTGACCCGCGCCCCCAATGTCGCCTACGACAATCCCGGCACCGCCGCCGACGGTCAGCGGACCAGCGACCAGTTCGACATGTTCAACGGCGCGCCCGACCGCTACGAGTGGACGCTCGTGGGCAAGAAGGAGATGATCGTGCCCTACAACTCCTACAAGCTGCACAGCAACAAGCTCACGAATGCCGACGTTCTGAAGCCGCTCCACATCAACCAGGACCTTGCCCGCTACGAACTGCACCGCGTGTGGGTCGTCGAGGCAAAGCTCAAGCCCGGCACCTCCCATCTTTACAGCCGCCGCACCTTCTACCTCGACGAGGATTCCTGGCAGATCCTGGCTGCCGACCAGTACGACGGCCGCGGCCAGATGTGGCGCGTTTCGGAGGCGCATTGCATCAATTATTATGATGCCCAGGTTTTCTGGAGCACCCTCGAAATCCACCTCGACTTGCAGAACGGTCGGTACCTCGCCCTGGGTTTGGACAACGAGAACAAGATGTACGATTTTGCCGCAAAGCTGGGGATCGCCGACTTCACGCCCGACTCCCTGCGACGCGATGGGGTGCGGTGAAATACCGGTGGGCGGCCCCTTTGCGATTCGACGCCGCTGGCGACTCGGCGCAATCGCCGGCGCCCTCGGATTGATTTCGCCGTGCGCCGCGTGGCTGCACGCCGCCGACGTGGTTCCACGCATGCTGCTCCTCGACGGGGCCGTCGTTGGTTCCGAGGTGATTGTGGTCGGCGAACGCGGCACCATTCTCCGTTCGGGAGACCAAGGGAGATCCTGGCAGGCAGCGCTCCTGCCCGTCCGCGCCCCGCTGACCGCAATCAGTGTTCCGCCCGGCGAGCCGGGCACTTCCGCGTGGGCGGTCGGCCATGATGCAATCATCCTGGTTTCCCGTGATGCCGGCCGCACATGGGCCGTGCAATTCCAGGGCGCCAATCCGCAGGAGTCGTTTCTCGATGTCCTCGCCCTCGATCCGCGTCACATCATCGCCGTGGGAGCCGACGCGCTGTACGTCGAAAGCCGTGACGGCGGCACGACCTGGAGCCGGCGCAAGATTGGGGAAGGCGACCGGCACTTCAACCGTCTCACCCGGGGGCCTGCGGGAACACTCTATCTCGCTGGCGAGCGCGGAACGCTCCTGCGCTCGACCGACGAAGGCGCGAACTGGGTTCAGCTCGCCTCGCCTCACGATGGGTCACTCTACGGCATCCTGCCCCTGGACAAACGAACCTTGCTCGCGTACGGCCTGAGCGACCACATCTACCGCTCGGTCGACGACGGGGCATCGTGGCAGCCAATCAAGACACCCAAGTCCGTGCTGCTCGCGACCGCCGTGCAACTCAAGGGCGACGTCATCGTGCTCGCCGGCACCGCCGGCACGCTCCTCGCAAGCCGCGACGGCGGAAAAAACTTTTCCCCATTGATGGAGTCACCGACGAAGGGAATCGCCCGGCTGCTCGAAGCGCCGGGAGGTGATCTCCTCGCGCTCGGCGAGACGGGCGCCACCGTGCTGCCGCGCCCGCAATAACCCGATGTCACCGCTCGAGCGATTCACCGACGGGATGTTCCGCTACCGCACGCCGCTCGTGTGCGTGTTTGCGCTGCTGACCACCGTGATGGGCTGGTTCGCGTTTCACGTGCGGGTCGACGCCAGTTTCCACAAATCCCTGCCGCTTGATCACGACTACATCCGGACCTATGTGAAGCACGAGCGCCAGTTCGGCGGGGCGAACCGCGTGATCGTGGCGCTGCGCGCCACGTCCGGGGACATCTTCACGCCGGAATTTTTCACCGAACTGAAAAAGGTGACCGACGAGGTCTCATCCCTGCCTTCAATCGATCGCGCCCAAGTCTATTCGATCCGCACGCCGAACGTCCGCTACCTGGAGGTGATCAACGATGGACTCGCGGCGGGCAATGTCATCCCGGCGGATTTTCCCGAGATCCCCACCGCGGCCGACTTTACCCGGGTGCGCGAGAACATCATGAAGTCCGACCGGGCCGGACAACTCGTCGCCCGGGACTTCACCGCAGCGATCGTCATCGGCCAGCTCGTCGAAGCGGATCCACGCACCGGGGAAAAGGTCGACTACACGCGCGTCGCCGCCGGGCTCGAAACGATCCGCACCCGGGTGGAACGCGACACCAAGGGGACCATTGAGGTCCACATCGTCGGCTTCGCCAAATTCATCGGCGACGTGAGTGCCGGCGCGATGAGCGTGCTCACGCTCTTCGCCGTTTCGATCGTGGTCACCGCGCTGCTCGTCTGGAACTACGCCGGACGCTGGAAGCTCGCCGCCGCCCCCGTGCTCTGTTCGCTCGTCGCCGTCGTCTGGCAGCTTGGAGCGCTCACCGCGCTCGGCTACGGCATCGATCCGTTTTCGATCCTGGTGCCGTTCCTCGTGTTCGCGATCGGGGTAAGCCACGGCGTCCAGAAAATCTGCACCTTCCGCAACGAGGTGTTCAAAGGGCAGGACGGTCCGACCGCCGCCCGCGCCGCGTTCATGCAGCTGATTGCGCCCGGCATCGTCGCGCTCCTGACCGACACCGTCGGCTTCGTCACCATGCTCGTGATCAAGATCCCGACCATCCAGGAACTCGCCATCACCGCGAGCCTCGGCGTGAGCGTGATCGTGATCACAAATTTCTTCCTGCTGCCCATCCTCCTCTCCTACCTCCGGCTGCCGCCTTCGTACGCGCGCTGGGTCGCGGAGCGCCGCGCGAAGGGTGACCGCCTCTGGCACCGCCTCGCGTACGGCATGAAGCCAGCCCCTTCGATGGCCATCATCATTGTGGGACTGGGTCTGGGCGCCTGGGGCGAGTGGACCGCCGGGAAAATCCTCATCGGCGACACCCAGGCCGGCCGCCCGGAACTGCGGCCCGACTCCCGTTACAACCGCGACACCCGCGCCATCTCGGCCAAGTTCAGCATCAGCGCCGACGTCCTTTCCGTGATCGTCGAGACCGTGCCCAACGGCTCGATTGACTACGACGTCATGACCCTGATGGACGATTTCGAGGGCGAGTTGCGGAATGTGCCGGGCGTGCAGTCCGTCATGTCGCTCGCCACCATCGCGCGGACGACCAACGCCTATTTCAACGAGGGTTCACTGAAATGGCGAATCCTGCCGCGGAATCCCCAGGCGCTCGCCTCCGCCACCGGCTCGATCGAGACGAGTTCCGGCTATCTCAACGGCGACGCCAGCGTGATGCCGATCATGATTTTCCTCGCGGACCACAAGGCCGACACGCTGCTGGCGGTGACCGACGCGGTAAAGCGGTTTGCCGCGGCCCATCCGTCGCCGAAGGCCAAGTTCTGCCTGGCCAGCGGTCCGGCCGGCGTGATGGCCGCCACCAATGAGGTGGTGCGCGCCGCCGAGCGTCCGATTCTCCATTGGGTGTTCGGGGCGGTGACCGTGCTGTGCCTGGTCACGTTTCGCTCGATTCGCGCGACCCTGTGCATCGTCGTACCGCTCGCAATCGTGAACTATCTCGCCTATGCCCTCATGGTCTACCTCGGCATTGGCTTGAAAACCTCCACACTGCCAATGGTTGCGCTCGGAGTCGGCATCGGGGTTGACTACGGAATCTACATTTTCGCGCGGCTGCAGGCGGCGTTGAAGGCCGGTGACTATTTCGAGGATGCGATGTTTGGCGCCCTCAAGGACGCCGGTGCCGCCGTGGTCTTCACTGGACTCACCCTCGCAATCGGCGTCAGCACCTGGGTGTTCTCCTCGTTGAAATTCCAGGCCGACATGGGCCTGCTGCTCACGTTCATGTTTCTGGTCAACATGGTCGGCGCGATCATCCTGCTTCCCGCCATGGCCCGCTGGTTCTGGCGCCACCACCGCGGGACCACCGCCGTCCCATTTCCCCTGCGGAAAAAGGCGTGATCGGGGAACGCGGGTTCGCTGCACAAACATCTGGCCACGGGGCGCCGACTTCTTTCCTCTCCCATCGTGTCCAACGGGTCTCCTTCACCGCTCCTGAGCGAAAGTCAGCGCCGGGTCGTCGGCTCCGCGCTGACTCTGCTCGCGTTCCTCGGCTCCGTGGCGATGTTGATCACTGCCGTCATCGTGCTCGGCCGCCTGCTGGTTTTCTTTTCCAGCGTCCTTTGGCCATTGGCAGCCGCCGGCGTGCTCGCCCTCATTCTTCGTCCGCTCATCATCCGGATTGAGCGTTGGTTCAAATTGCGACGGCTTTCGGCCGTCGTGCTCCTCTTCGGAGTGTTCATTCTCGTTGTCGGAAGCGGGGTCCTCGTCTTGCTGCCGACCCTGGTCTCGCAGTTGATCGACTTCATCGCGTTTCTGCCGACCCTCTGGGAAAACGCCGCCAACTACGTGCAGGCCCACTATCCCCAGTGGATCACCCTGGCGAAAAAGTACCTGGCCAATCCGAGCGTCCGCAGTCTGGCCGACGGGCTGGCCTCCGAGGGAAAAAACCTCTTCAGCCACGCGATCCCCTCACTGCGGGCCGCCTTCGGCGGAATGATGGATGTCTTCGCGTTCATGACCCACATGGCGATCGTGCCGGTGTACCTGTTTTTCTTTTTGCTGATGCGGGGTGAGCCGACCGCCGACCTCGGCCGGCATCTGCCGTTCCTGCGGCCCAGCGTGCGCGAAGACGTCATCTTTCTGGCCTCGGAATTCGTCTCAATCGTCGAGTCGTTCTTCCGCGGCCAGATCTTGATCGGCCTCTGCATGGGCGTCCTGTTCGCGATCGGCTTCACGTCGATCGGCCTCAAATTCGGCCTCTTCATCGGCCTCGCCCTCGGCGTGCTGAACATCGTGCCCTACCTCGGGACCATTCTGGGGCTCGCCGTCGCGCTGCCCCTCGCGTTTTTTCAGCCCGCCGGCGGCTGGCACCTCGTCGGACTCGTGCTGGCCGTCAAGGCTGTGGTGCAGACTGCGGAGAGCTGGGTCCTCACGCCCAAGATTTTGGGCGAACGGACCGGACTGCACCCGGCGGTCATCATCGTTGCCGTGTTCTTCTGGGGCACGGCATTCGGCGGCGTGCTCGGGATGCTGTTCGCCGTGCCGCTGACGGCGTTCTTCGTGACCGCGTGGCGCCTGATGAAGCGGAAGTATTTTCAAGCCGCCGATGTCTGAAAAAAATGCGCGGCCGCCGACGGAGTGCGCCAATTGCGGGACGGCGATCCCGCGCAAGGCCAAAGCCTGTCCCGAGTGTGGCGCGGACGAACGCACCGGATGGCGAGAGAACGAGGACACGCTTTACGACGGACTCGACCTCCCGGAGTCCGCCTACACCGACGACTCGTCTTCGGCGGCGCCGCCGCGGCGGGCGCGGCGTGACGGCCCGCCGTGGTATTGGATCGCGGTCGGCCTTCTCCTCGCCGCGTTGCTCATTCTAGGCGTCGTTTCCTACCGCTGATGTCCGCCGCGTGGGACGTCGTCTTCCGCAAGGGCGTCCATCTGCCGCAAATCAGCTGGTGGCTCGATGCGCAGATGCGCACGGACCGGTCCTTCGTTTCGCATGCGCACTCCGACCACATCGCGCGGCACAAGGAGATCCTTTGTTCGCCGGGGACGGCGCGCTTCTTTCACGCCCGGTTGCCTGGAAAACGGCTCGTGACCGAACTGCCATTCGGCCGGAGCCATGCAATGGAATTTGGCGTCACCGCCACGCTCCACCCCGCCGGCCATATCCTCGGTTCCAGCCAGATTCTCCTGGAATCGCCCGAAAGGGGTTCGCTGCTCTACACCGGCGACTTCAAGCTCCGCCCCGGCCTCGCCGCCGAACCCTGCGCCACACCCCGAGCGGACACGCTGATCATGGAAACGACGTTTGCGCTGCCGCGCTACGTCCTGCCGCCCGAGGAGGAAGTCATCGCCGGGATCATCGCGTTCTGCCGCGACACGATCGCCGAGGGCGGGATTCCCGCGCTGCTCTGCTACAGCCTTGGGAAAAGCCAGGAGGTCCTCCGCGCCCTCGCGCCCGCCGGCCTGCCAGTGATGCTCCACGCCGAGACGCTGCGCCTGACTCACCTCTACGAAAAGCTTGGCGTGACGTTCCCCGCCTTCCGTGAATTTGATCCGCGCGACGTGGGCGGTCACGTCGTGATTTGCCCGCCGCATTCCGACAGCCTGCTCAGCCGCATTCCCGCCGTGCGCACCGCGGTGATCACCGGATGGGCCGTCGATCCCGGGGCGATCTATCGCTACCGCTGCGCAGCGGCGTTCCCGTTGTCGGATCACGCCGACTATCCAAGCCTCCTGCGCTTCGTCGAATTGGTGCAGCCGAAACGCGTGTATACGCTGCACGGCTTCGCCCGGGAATTCGCCGCCACCTTGCGCACCCGCGGAATCGACGCCCTGGCGCTCGGTCACGCCAATCAACTTGAGTTTCCGCTGCCCGCGTAGACGCAGACCGGCAGCCGAACGCTTTAGCCTGAAGCGCCCTGCCCGTCTGAAAGGGCGTAGTTCAATTTCTGGACAGTGGGGACGCGACGCCCTCGTCGCGTGGTTCGAAATCGCGACGAGGGCGTCGCGGCTCCAGCAATTGCACGATGGTGATCAGTGCATGATTCACCTGTCCCAAACGCGGGATGCGCCCCGTCTGAATAGGGCGGATTTCTTCACCCCCGTAATTTTCACTCGCGGAGGGCATTGCTATTTTTCGCGGGACTTTCTTCCCGGCTTTTGTTTGGGTGGTGCCGATGGCAAAATCCAAAGCTCAATTTCGCCGACC
>CANJIU010000062.1 GCA_947474365.1 Opitutia bacterium
ATGCGGGAGCGGAGATTGTTGAGGACGAGGGTCTGGTGGGTCTCGGCGAGGCCGAGTTCCCACGGCAGGCCGGCGTGCTGCAGCGACGTCTGCGGCGAGGCGCCGGTACCGCCGTCGTATCCGGAAATCAAGACAACGTCGGCGTGCGCCTTGGCGACGCCGGCCGCGACCGTGCCGACGCCGACTTCGGAGACGAGCTTCACGCTGATGCGGGCGTCCTTGTTGCCGTTTTTCAGGTCGTGGATCAGTTCCGCGAGATCCTCAATCGAGTAGATGTCGTGGTGCGGCGGGGGCGAGATGAGACCGACGCCCGCGGTGGTGCCGCGGGTCTTGGCCACCCATGGGTAGACCTTCGAGCCGGGCAGCTGGCCGCCCTCCCCGGGCTTGGCGCCCTGGGCCATCTTGATCTGGATTTCCTTGGCGCTGACGAGGTATTCGCTCGTGACGCCGAAGCGGCCCGAGGCCACCTGCTTGATCGCGGAGTTTTTCGAATCGCCCTGCGCGTTGGTCCACGTAAAGCGCTCGGAGTCCTCGCCACCCTCGCCGGTGTTCGACTTGCCGCCGATCCGGTTCATCGCGATCGCCAGCGTCTCGTGCGCCTCCTTCGAGATCGAGCCATAGGACATGGCCCCGGTCTTGAAGCGCTTCATGATCTTCTCGGCCGACTCGACCTCATCGATCGAAATCGGCGCGTTGCCGCTCTTGAAATCGAGCAGGCTGCGCAGGGTGCAGTGCGCCTTGCCCTGATCGTTCACGAGCTTCGCGTAGTTGTTGTAGGCCGGCTTGCTGTTCTGGCGAACGGCCTTTTGCAGAGCGTGCACGGACTCAGGGGTGAAGAGATGGGCCTCGCCGCTGGCGCGCCATTGGTAGAGACCGCCGGTGGGCAGTACATGGCCGTCGACGGAGCGGTCCGGATACGCGGCGCGGTGCCGCATGAGGACTTCCTGCGCGATGACATCGAGCCCGATGCCGCCGACGCGCGACGGGGTCCAGGTGAAATAGTGGTCGATCACGTCCTGACGGAGGCCAAGCGCCTCGAACACCTGTGCGCCGCGATAGCTCTGGATCGCGGAGATGCCCATCTTGGACATGACCTTGACGACGCCCTTCGAGGCGGCCTTTACGAAATTCTGGCAGCCCTTCTTGTGATCGACGCCCGTGAGGAGACCCTCGCGGATCATGTCATCGATGGTTTCGAAGGCGACGTACGGATTGATCACGCTGCAGCCATAGCCAATGAGCAGCGCGAAATGATGCACTTCCCGCGCCTCGCCCGTCTCGAGGACGATCGAGACGCGCGTGCGGAGACCTTCGCGGATCAGATAGTGGTGCAGGCCGGCGACGGCGAGCAGCGCCGGAATCGGCGCGTAGTCGCGCGTGACGCCGCGGTCGGTGAGGATGAGGACGTTGATTTCCTCCTCCTCGATCATGCGACGGGCCATGATCGAGAGTTCCTCCATCGACTTCGCGAGGCCGCGTTCGCCCCGGGCGGTGCGGAAGAGAATCGGCAGCACGCCGGTCTTCAGGCCCGGGAGGTTGGTGCGGCGAATCTTGGCGAACTCCTCGTTCGTCAGGACGGGCCACTTGAGTTCCACGCGCCGGCAGGCGCTCGGCTCGGGATTGAGCAGATTGCCCTCGGAACCGAGACGCGTCTCGGCGGAGGTGACGATTTCCTCGCGGATCGAGTCGATTGGAGGATTCGTGACCTGGGCGAAGAGCTGCTTGAAATAATCGTAGAGCAGGCGCGGCTTGTTGGAGAGCACCGCAAGCGCGGCGTCGTTGCCCATCGAGCCGATCGCCTCGACGCCGTCCTTGGCCATCGGCGTGATGATGACGCGTTCGTCCTCAAAGGTGTAGCCGAACGCGATCTGCCGCTGGAGGAGCGTCTCGTGATCGGGCGGTTCGACCTTGGGCGCCTCGGGAAGGTCGCTGAGATGGACGAGGTGCTCGTTGAGCCATTGCCGGTAAGGCTGGGCCTTGGAGATCTCGCGCTTGATTTCCTCGTCCTCGATGATCCGACCCTGCTCGGTGTCGACGAGGAACATACGGCCGGGTTGGAGACGGCCCTTTTGCACGATCTGATCGGCCGGAATATCGAGCACGCCCGCTTCGGACGCCATGATGACCAATCCGTCCTTGGTGACGTAGAAGCGCGACGGACGCAGGCCGTTGCGATCGAGGATTGCGCCCATCTGCTTGCCGTCGGTGAACGCGATCGAGGCGGGTCCGTCCCACGGCTCCATCAGACAGGAATGATACTGATAAAAGGCGCGACGTTCGTCGTCCATCGACTCGTGGTTGGACCACGGTTCGGGGATCATCATCATCATCGCGTGAGCGAGCGGGCGGCCGGCGAGGACGAGCAGTTCGAGGGTGTTGTCGAACATCGCCGAGTCGGAGCCGTTCGGGTTGATGATCGGAAGGATCTTCTTGATGTCCTCACCGAACACTTCGCTGGCAAACAGCGCCTGCCGCGCGTGCATCCAGTTCATGTTGCCGCGGAGTGTGTTGATTTCGCCGTTATGCGCGAGATAGCGGTAAGGGTGCGCGCGCTCCCAGCTTGGGAACGTGTTCGTCGAGAAGCGCGAGTGCACCAGCGCCAAGGCGGTGTCCATCGCGGGATTCTTCAATTCCGGGAAATACTGGTCGACCTGGTCGGTCGTGAGCATGCCCTTGTAAACGAGCGTCTTGAACGAGAGGCTCGCGACATACCAATATTCGGCGCCGGAGAGCGTGGAGGTGCGGATCTCGGTGTAGGCGCGCTTGCGGATGACGTAGAGTTTGCGCTCGAAGGAATTGTCGTCGGTCACGCCGGCGCCGCGGCCGATGAATACCTGGCGCATGAACGGCTCGGCGGACTTCGCCGTGTCGCCGAGCATCGTGTTGTTCGTCTTGACGGTGCGCCAGCCGAGGAAGACCTGGCCTTCCGACTGTACCACCGCTTCAAAACGTTCCTCGATCTTGCGCCGGACGGACGGGTTACGGGGCAGATAGACGAGGCCGCAGCCATATTGGCCGGCTTCTGGGAGGGAAAAGCGTGCCGCCTTGCAGGCATCGACGAGAAACTTGTGCGGCATCTGGATGAGGATGCCGGCTCCGTCGCCCGTGTTGATCTCCGCGCCGCTGGCGCCGCGGTGATCGAGGTTGCGCAAGACCTGGAGGGCGTCGGCGAGAATCTTGTGCGATTTGCGGCCATGCATATCGACGACAAAGCCCACGCCGCAGGCCTCGTGCTCGAAGAACGGGTCGTAGAGACCCTGTTTCGCCGGCTGGCCGGGAGAACGGCGCGGGGTCGCGCTGGCGATGGCGGCTGGTGATGAAGTGTCTCTACCGGTGCTTTGGTTCATGTCGTCGAATTCAGGAAAGTCGTTGGAAATTGGATGCTTCGGATGGGCTACGGGCCGCTTAGAGCAAAAAAAGGGCCGATCTCGTCATTTGCGAGAGCGGCCCGTGAAATAGATGGTGTGCGGAGTGCTCTCGGCGGAACTTTTAGAAGAAGCGGATCGTTTTGGTCGCCATTTTGGCGTGCTCTTCGTCCGAGCAACCCGCGTTCGTTGCGACGCCCGTGGGGACGTCAGTCGGTTTGACCAGGTCGTTGCTGAGCAGATAATTTTCCACCTCTTCGCCGGAGACGTCGGCGAGCATCACCCCGTCGACTTCGACGCAGGGAGACAGCGGCTGACCCGACTTTTGCACCATCTCCGCGTAATTGGAGCGGTCATTGATGATGTCGATGTCCTCAAACGGCAGGCTGTGCTTCCGAAGAATGGCGCGAACACCATTGGACCAGCCACAATGCGGTTTGAGATAGGCTTTGATGATCATGTGGTGAACGTGTGTTCGGGCAGTAACGGAGCAAGGTAAAGGGCGCGTTTTCTGGCAATCAAGCACCGTCTTTGAAAAGTTGCTGACAATTTCGTCCGCGGTTCGACGGCGGGTGTGCTGGTCGGACGGTGGCCGTCCGCGCGGTGGCTGCGAGAGCCAGCGAGTAGATTGCGCGAACGCGATCGAACCTCCACTCGCCGGCGCTCGGTGCTACAGGGAAGTCGATCCGCGCCTGCGTGTTGGCGGAGATCAGTGGGATAAACAGCACGCAGTCCTTGATCTGGCGGCGGATCGTGGCGTCCCACTCGTCGCCGTGCTCCAGTCCGCCATCGGCTTCGAGCCACACCTCGACACCCGCGGCCCGCGGTGTTTCGCAGATGCGCCGTGCGGCCTCGGCGTCTTGCGACGCGTAGCTGAGGAAAACGGCTCGGGAAGCGGGCGACGACGCGACGGACATGCAGTGGGGACGGCGCGAGCCTCGCGATCCCGTTCCGGCACGGTAAGGCGGATGTGACCGGCCCTGATCCTCGGTGCCCGCGCACTTTCCGCTAGCCGCGTCGCTCGCCCTCGCCTATCACGCCCCGAATGAAAGTCCTCGTGACCGGCGCCGCCGGCTTCATCGGCTACCACGTCGCCCGGCGTCTCACGGAGACGAAAAAGTGCGAGGTGCTCGGCATGGACAACCTCAGCGACTATTATGATGTGGCGCTGAAGCGTGCGCGGATTGAGCAACTCGCCGCCCTTGGCTCCGAGGATTTCCGGTTCCTGCAGGCGGATTTCGCCGACGCGGAAAAATTCGCCGGGCTCGTCGCCCACTTCAAACCCGACTACGTGGTTCATCTTGGCGCGCAGCCCGGGGTGCGTTTCAGCATGGAGCATCCGACGGCCTACACCCGCAGCAACCTCGACGGGTTTGCGAGTGTGTTGGAGGCCTGCCGGCGAACGCCGCCGCGGCATCTCGTCTTTGCCTCCAGCAGCAGCGTCTACGGTGCTGGAGCCAAGCCGCCCTATCGCGAGGACGACAACACCGACCAGCCGATCTCTTATTACGGTGCGACAAAGAAGGCCAACGAGCTCATGGCGCACAGTTATGCGCACAACCATGGTCTCAACCTCACCGGGCTGCGGTTTTTCACCGTTTACGGTCCTTGGGGCCGGCCGGACATGGCTCCGACCCTTTTTGCGCGTGCGATTTGCGAGGGAAAGACGCTGCCGCTCTTTAATGCCGGCAAGAACCTTCGCGACTTCACCTACATTGATGACATCGTCGATGGCGTCGTGAAGGTGCTGCTCTATCCGTCTCCCGACTTGGCCGGCTCATCGGCGGCTACAGCGGCGACACGGGCCGCTGGACTCACGCTCGGGTCAGCCCACGGGAACGGGCACCCGCCGCTGCGGGTTTTTAATCTTGGTCACCATCGTCCGGTCGAAACCATTCTCTTCGTGCGCATGCTCGAAGAACTCCTCGGCAAGAAGGCCGTGGTGGAACTGCTCCCCCCGCAACCAGGCGACATGTTCGAGACCTGCGCCGACCTGACGCGCATTCAGGCCGCGATCCGGTTTACGCCGAAGGTCCCGCTGGAGGAAGGGCTCCGGCGCTTTGTCGAGTGGTTCCGCCGCTACTATCAATGTTGACGGGGGTCCGACGACCCTGGCCAGTGTCACCTATTACGTGACACTTTTGGTCGGGGCCCTTCCCGGTTTTGCATGAAAACGCTCCTGCTTCTCGTCGCTTCAAATCTCTTCATGACTCTGGCTTGGTACGGTCAGCTCAGGATGAAGATCTTCGAGGGCAAGGCCCTTTGGCTCGTGGTCCTGATGTCGTGGGGCATTGCGTTTTTCGAATACTGCCTGATGGTTCCTGCCAACCGCATCGGCTACGCCAACGGCATGACTGGCTACCAGCTGAAAATTCTCCAGGAAGTCATCACCCTCGTCGTCTTCGTGGGGTTTGCCTGGCTCGTGCTGGGGGAAAAACTCACCTGGAATTATGCGGTGAGTTTCGCGCTGATTCTGGCCGCTGTCTACTTCGCGACGGCCGTCAAACCGGGGTCGGCGACGCCGAGTCACTGACCGGACCGGGAACTCCACGTTATCGCCTGTACTCTATGGACGCCTCTGCAAACAGCCCTTCGCCGGAGGATCCGGCTGACATTTTCGTGGTTAGCGAACGCTTGCGCCTGACCGGTCGAAACGACCCCTGCCCCTGCGGGAGTGGTCGTAAATACAAGAAGTGCTGTCTGGCCGCCGATGAAGTTCGCGTGCGCGAGGCCGCGCGTGCGGCAGCGGTGCGCCCCCGCCACGAAGTCGAACCCGCCGCGGTGAGCGCGCCGGTGGATCGGGAGGAGTTCGACGACGACATCGAGATTGAGGCGGAAGACGCCGGCTCGTGGGCCGTCGACGATGAAGATTCCGATGATTCCCAATCAGACGGGGCCGCGGACGAGGCCGAACTGGCCCCTGAAGTGGAGCAGGCACTCGATGAAATCTGGGCGGAATTTGACCTCCTCGAGGTTCCGACCACCGAGCAATTGGACCGTCTTCTCACGCGTTTGCTGACATTGCCACCGGAGGCGAGCGATTGGAACGACCTTTTTCAGCTCTGCGCTGACAACAATCACACCGACCTGCCCGGTGTATTTCGGCGTATCGCCGCGGAAGTGCCAATGACCGCGGACGTCGATCTGAGCTTCTTTTTCTGGGAAGTCATCGAGCGTTTCATATCGGCTGGACGGATCGACCTGTTACCGGAAGTGGTCGCTCAACTTTGCGCTCCCGGTCGTGATTATTGCGATGCCGACGCGCAGTATCACATCGGGCTTTGGCTGCAGGCTGCGGGGTGTGAGGCGGAGGCGTTGGCGGTGGAAGACCGGTTCGTGGAGGCGGTCGCCTATGAGGGTGAGGGGCCCGGTTACGCGCTGGGTGAGTGTCGTGAGCATTTTGAGCTCCGAGTCGGGGCGTGCCTCCGCGAGGTGCGACAATCCCCGGTCGACCCGGTTACGCTTGCCGCCAAATTGCTGAAGGGCTTTGAGCAGGTAATTCACCCTGACTTTGCCCGGCGCGCCGCGCTCGTGATCGCTGGCGCATCGCCGACTCCGGTACCGCGGCGGGCCGATTTCGATTTGCCGGTAATGGACGTGATCGAAGGCACGGCGGGATGGGAGGAGGCGCTGAAGCAATTTGAATTCCTTCTGCACGTGGCCCGCGAAGCCTGGCAAGTCGAGCAGCGACCGCCTGGCATTGCGATTCGAGGGCTACGGCGGCTGATGGATGCGGTCGACGGTGAACGTCGGGAGCAGGAGCGCGGGCCCCGCCGCAACAAGGCCCGTGGAAAGATTTTCGGAAATCTACTGGACTGCCTGCAACCCACCGGGCTCGAAACACGCGTGGTGCGGAATTCACGTGGTATTCTGGGTACGAACCGGCCCGCGGCGCACCTGTTGCTCGAAGCGCACGCGACCCTGCTCGGCTTTGCGCAGCGTCACGCGTTGATCGACGCGATGTTGGCGGAGAAAACGGAAAAGCAGCTGCTGGATTTGAAGAGGACGCTCGCGTTTCCGAATTGAAGGCGGTGGGCGGGAGCGCCGGGAAATGGCGCCCGGCGTTCGACGGGTGGTGATCATGTCAGCACCCAGCGGCGAGCCCGCGGCACGTAGCAGGCTGCGAGGGTTTCCGACCGATGATGGGCGCGCTCGACCTGCACGTGGGCCCGCCAGGCCGGTTCGGCGATGAGCAGCAACGCGTCGAGATGCGGATGCACGGTAATCTCGTGGCGCGCGACCTGGTCGGCGCGGTGGCGCGCATGCTCGGCCTTCGTGGCGGCAAGGCGGTCGGCCGTTTTGGCGGGATCGCCGCGCCGCGCGCGCGCCGTCAATTCCGCGGCGTAATTCTCGAAATACGCGTCGATCCGATCCAGTTCGCGGCGCAGCCGCTGTTCCTGCCGTTCGCGGATCCCGGCGAGATCGTCACTCAGATCCTGCAGCAGGGCGCGCTGCAACCACCCGGTCCATCGCGCCGGTTCGGGGGTGGGCCAGTTCACGGGTTTGCCGTTCTCCGGGCTGGCACGCGCAAAACCGATCTCGCGGGCCAGTCCTTCGTCGGACTGGCCGTCGGGCAGCGACACCGCGATCCGGCGGAGTGTCCAATGCTGGTCGATGGCCTGAATCTCACAGCGCGCCACGACGACGAGGGAAAAGTGAAAATCCGCCGCCAGCGGCGAGGTGAGATGCCAGCGCTTGGTATCGTCGAATTGGTGACGCCAGAGTTTTTCCACCACGGCGGCGTCGGGCGGCCGGTGGGCATGGGCGTCGAGCGCGAGACGTTCGAGTGGAAGCACCGCGGGGCGCAAAGCCTCGGCGAGACGAAACGTGAGCGGACACCCGGGAAACACCTCGCGCGCGGCATCGCGCGTGCCGGTGGCGTCCGGCGCCGTGAACTGGAGTTCGGCGGCGTGCAACGCGCCCTCCGGATTCCAGAGCGTGGCGGCCCGGCCCTCGGCCACGACGTCGAGCCGGTCATGCCACGGACGGGCGCACAACGCGCCGAGCGCGGTGAGACCGTCCTCATAAAAATCGAGCACGGCGCCGGTTTCGTAGGGCATGCGCGGGAGTTTCATAGCGATTCGTAGTCCTGGGCGAAGAGTGTCTCGTCGAGTTGCTTCACTTCGCCATACCGGTCGCGCGCGGCGGCGAGCTCGTCGCCCAGCCCGGCGAAGGCCTCGGCCACGCGGCCCTCGCTTTCGCGCCAGCGGCGGTAAATCTCCTCCTCGAACTCGTCGCCGCTGAAGCGTTCACCGAGCACCAGACCGGTTTCGCCCACCACCAATTCGAACAGGTTCAACTTTTCCTGGAGAATTTGGAGCAGGTGTTCCTGCAGGGTGCCGGCCTGTACGAAATTGTAGATCCGCACGGGATGGTGCTGGCCGAGTCGGTGCAGGCGGCCGATGCGCTGCTCAATCTCCATCGGGTTCCACGGCAGGTCGAAGTTGGCGAGGCAATGGCAGAACTGGAGGTTGCGACCCTCGGTGCCGCTGTGGGTGAGCACGAGGGCTCCGCCGCCCTCGCGAAACTGTTCCGTGATCGGCTGCCGCTCGGGCGCTGGTGTTGCGCCGTTGATGACAAAGGTCGGGACGCCGGCGCCGCGCAGGAACTCCGCCAACGCCGCCTGCGTTTCGAGGAACTCGGTGAACAGCACGACTCCGCCCGCCCCGCGCGCGAGCGGCACGATCGATTCGCATTTACGGCGCCAGCTCGCCGCCAGTGGCGCCTGTTCGCGCCAGGCGCGGGCGGCGGCGGCATCGGGAAATTTCGCGAGCGCAGAGCGCCAGGCCGCCGGACTGCTGCCGGCGGCGCGCAGGAGCAGGCGTCCCCAGAGGCTCGACTGGCTGGCCGTGAGCCGGGCGAGGCAGGCACGGAATTCGGTTTCCCATCGCCGCCAGAAGGCGCTTTCGGCTTCGTCGGGCGCGAACAACACGGTCTCGGCGTGGCGCGGTGGTAGAACGATGCCGGCGTTCGCGCGGGTGTTGCGGATCATCACCTGCCCGAGCAGGCGGCGCAGTTCCTCGGGTTCGCGCGGCTGGCGCGGTCGCTTCGGATCGATGAAACGAGCGCGGAATTCGCGCGGGGTCGGTAATTGGCCGGGCATCAGCAGCGTGACGAGGTTGTAGAGCTCCTCGAGTGAGTTCTGCACCGGCGTGGCTGTGAGCAGGAGAAGGAACTGGCGGGGCAGTAGGTTGACGGCCTGCCAAGCCTGCGAGTCGCGGTTGCGCAGGTAGTGAGCCTCATCGACGATGAGCAGGTCCCAGTGAACCTGTCGGGCGATTTCGAGCTGCGCAGGCTGTTTGACCGTGTGGAGACTCGCGACAATGCCGGAATTCTCGCGCCAGAATTGCGGGGCGTCGTTCCGGCCACCGGGCTGATTGGTGGTGGCGGTGGCGAGGCCGAACTTGTCGTTCAATTCCTCCGACCACTGGTCAACGAGGGAGGGCAGCGTGAGCACGAGGAATCGTTTTACCATGCCGCGCGTGAGCAGCTCCTTCAGGACGAGTCCGGCCTCGATGGTTTTGCCGAGTCCGACTTCGTCGGAAAGCAACGCGCGGCCGCGCAACGGGCCGAGCACGCGGAGCGCCGCGCGCACCTGGTAGTCGAGGCGTTGGATCCGGCAATTGGCCAGGCAGAGGAGATCGTCGGACTGGTTGGACACCCACCACAACGCCGCCCGTTCGCGGAGCGCGAAGTCGCGGAGATCGGTGAGCGGAAGCGCCGGATCCTGAAACGTGAGCGGCGGAAGCTTGATCGTGACTTGCACCGGCGGCAGCGGGGCGGCCGCGCGCGGAACCTTGGCGGGAAGTGGATGCGATTGAGCGACCGTGGTGGAACGGCGTTCGCCAGACTTAACCGCGGCGATCCGGCGGGCTTCGGCCTCGCGGATCGCGGCGGCCTCACGCTCTTCGCGGCGGCGGCGTTCCTCGGCAAGGCGGGCAATGGCCTCTTGCCGGCGCAGCGCCTCCTCGGCGCGTTTCTCCTCTTTCTTGGCGAGACGGCGTTGATAGCGTTCGAAATCCGTATCCGCGAAAATCATGTCGCCGGGCGGCGCGAAGGGCGGCGCGCGCAGTCCCTCGGCCATCGCGATGATACCTTCTTCAATCACGTCGAAAACTTCAGTGCCTTTTCCGGAGAGGGGTACGGCCTGCCTGGTGACTTGGTCTCCTCCGGGAGATGGATTTAACAACCAGATGGCAGCGGTGGTCGCGTTCGTTGGGAAGCGTTTGAACCAACCCCCGACGACGTCGCGGATGGCGTTGCGATCCCGCGGCGAGATTTCGTTCTCCTCCGCCCCTTCCACTCTGACAGACCATTGAAATTGAAATGCGCCGTGGCATCGGACCAGGGCGGTGACGTCACCTTTAGACTTGGTTGGGTCGGTCCAGACAAAACGAGTGCATTTTGCGGGTCGATCAAAATGGACCTCCAAGTCAAAGAGCAGTGGCTGCGGTCGGTAACGTCGGGACGCGCGGCGGATCGGGCCGGTGACCCCGAGCATCTGACTGAGGCGAAGATGCATCAGCTTGCGAGCGAATAGCGCGGGATCGGCCGGAGGTTTTCCGGGTTCCACCAGCCGGGCCAGCTCGATGGCTTCCCGTCCCAGCCAAGTCCAAGGATTGGCACCGGTTGGCACGATGACCGGCAGCCAGACACCCGCCCGGGCCCTGCCGATATCGGCGTCCGTGAGGATGCCCACGCGGGGCGTGTCGTCCGGGAGTACCCGGCGCCGCCGAATGCGTTTGATCAGCGCATGCACGGAGCTTGGTTCACTGCTGCAATGGTCGTACCAATTTTCTCCCCCGAGGAAGTCCTCGGATTGGTAATGCCAGTCCAGCCCACAGAGGTACGCTATCTCCGCGGCCGCGGGCTTTAGCATACCCGCGGCGACTGCTTTGCCGTTGTCGCCGATCCAGTCGAAACGCATTCCACCCAGGGCGACGTCGAACGTGACGATCAAGCTGGGTGTTATCGACGGCGGCGCCCCTTCTGGGTACCCTCCCGGCTTGGGGGATGGCTCAGCTGATTCCTGCATGGGGTGACAGCACGTAGGGAGAATGCGGGGGTCAAGCTGCGTCCGTTACCCAACGGAGACCTTGCTTCGCAAGATTTGATTTCCAGTCTTGACGTGTGCAGATGAACACTCCACGTATCGCTTCCAAGCGCAAGATTGCTCCACCACCCTGAATTTGGGGTGACGACGGGCTTGCTTCCGCCGAGTCCCGACCTACGTCTTCGCTCCACCGCCCGCGCCCGCACCTTTTCAACAAAAACCGTCCTCAATCCACGCCCTCTATGTCCAAAGCCGCACCTGCTGAAACGAAGTCCGCTGCCCCCGCCACCAAGCAAAAGGCCGAACTCGTCCCTGCCGCCGCCCACGTCCGCGAGAAAAACATCGAACTCGCCCTCTCCTCCATCACCAAGCAATTCGGTGAGGGCTCGATCATGCGCCTTGGCTCCAACGCCAAGATGAAGGTCGAGACGCTCACGACGGGATCCCTCGCCGTTGACCTTGCGCTCGGCGTTGGCGGGCTGCCCAAGGGCCGCATTGTCGAAATTTATGGTCCGGAATCCTCCGGTAAGACCACGTTCTGCTTGAGTGTAATCGCCGAGGCCCAGAAACGTGGCGGTCTCGCCGCCTTCATCGACGTCGAACACGCGCTCGACCCGAAATACGCCCGCGTCGTGGGTGTGGCCCTTGACGATCTCCTCGTCTCCCAACCCGACAGCGGTGAGGACGCGCTCAATATCATGGAGACGCTCATTCGCTCCAACTCGATTGATGTCATCGTGCTCGATTCCGTCGCCGCACTCACCACCAAGGCCGAACTCGACGGCCAGATGGGCGACATGACGATGGGCGCGCAGGCGCGGTTGATGAGCCAGGCCATGCGCCGGTTGACGGCCGTCGTCAGCAAGACGAATTGCGTGTGCATCTTCACGAATCAGATCCGCGAAAAGATCGGCGTGATGTTCGGCAACCCCGAGACCACGTCCGGTGGCCGCGCCCTGAAGTTTTTCGCCTCCGTCCGCATCGACATCCGCCGCAAGGACCAAATCAAGACGCCCGAGGGCAAGGTCATCGGCAACCGCACCAAGATCAAGGTGGTGAAAAACAAGGTGGCGCCGCCGTTTACCGAGGTGGAATTCGACATCATGTACGACGAAGGCATTTCCAAGATGGGCTCGCTCCTCGATCTTGGCCTTGAGCACAAGATTCTGGAGAAGAAGGGCGCCTGGATTGCCTACGAGGGAAATTTGGTCGGCCAAGGTCGCGATGCCGCCAAGCAGGCTTTGAAAGACAAGCCCGAGCTGGCCGAGAAGATCCACAAGGCGATTCTCGAAAAGGTTACGGTTGTCGGCGGATCGAGCGTCACGGGCGACGCCGGCGAGTAGGCCTGGCCGGCCATTGTTGCGGAACGGTTTGCCATCCGGACCGGTCGAAGGTGCTCATATCCCATGAGCACCTTTTTTTACGCCCTCCCCTTCAGGTTGAATTGGACGTGGCGGCTGTGGGTTCTCTTCGGTGTCGCGATTGCCCTTGGTGGCTACTCGGCCGTTGATGCGGCTCAGCCGAAAAAGGAGGCGAAGGACTCCGCCCCGGTGCTGATGTCTCGCACGGGCGGTGGTGGTTCGTGGTCCGACATGAAGGAGCTGCAGCAGGCGGCCGCCAAGGGAAACCCGAAGGCCGAGGCCCAGTTCGGCGAGATGTTGCTGCGCGGAGATGGCATCGCAAAGGACGAGAAGCGGGCGGTCGCCCTGTTGGAGAAGGCGGCGCGTGCGGGGCATTCGGGTGCGGTGTTCCGCATCGGCATGTTGCTGGCGCACGGTAACAGCGGTGTCGCCAACGATCCGGTGCGTGCCCTCGCCTATTTTCGGGCGGCTGCGGCCGGAGGAGAAAAGGAGGCATTTTTCAATATTGGCGCGGCGTACGCCAGTGCCCGGGGGGTGAAACGTGATTACGGTGAGGCCCTCGGATGGTTTATTGTCGCGCGACGTCATGGGGCCGATGCCGCGACGGAAGTGTCGTTGCGGGCCCAAATCAGGTCGCAGCCGGCGTGGATCGCGAAGGGCGAGCGGCGCGCCGCGGAGATCGAGCGGGAATTCGCGGGAAAGAAAGTCGTGGAGTTGCTGCCGCCCATGGCATCATTGGAGTCCGTGGCGGAGGCTTCCCAGGCGCCGGAGATCGTGGCGCCGGCCGAACCGCCTCGGGCCTCCCCGACAATCAAGCCGATCGAGTCCCTGCGACCGGCTGATTTGCTGAAGCCAATTGAACCGCCAAAACCGACTTGGGTGCTGCCGCCGCAACCGTGAGTCGACTTCATCTGCGGTTGGAATTGCCCCGCATGAAATCTACGCCCCCGCTAATATCCCGCTGAAGCTCCGGCGTTAATTCCACATTGTTCGTTGCGGCACCGGACAAAGTTGCGTTCTGTCCCCTCTCCCACCCGCATGTCCACTGCTGCTGCAGAAACGCTTCGGTCCCACGGCGCCGATCCTCCGACCCGCGATCTCGTGTTTCATGTGCGGGAACTTGCGCGGGTCTACGGCGACGGCACCGCCGCAGTGACCGCCTTGGCCGGTGTTGATCTCGATCTCTATGCGGGCGAACTCATCGTGCTGCTCGGCGCTTCGGGCAGCGGAAAATCCACGTTGCTCAACCAGCTCGGAGGTCTCGATTCTCCGACGCACGGCACCCTGCTCTATCGCGGGGCCAATCTGGCCGAATTTGACGAAAAGGCACTGACCAACTTCCGTCGCGACGCCGTTGGTTTCGTTTTCCAGGCCTACAACCTCATTCCCAGCCTCACCGCCCGGGAAAACGTGGCGTTGATCACCGAGATTTGCCGGTCGCCGATGACGCCCGAGGACGCCCTCTCACTGGTGGACCTCGCTGACCGGATGGACCACTTCCCCGCCCAGCTCTCCGGGGGTGAACAGCAGCGCGTGGCCATTGCTCGCGCGATTGCGAAGCGGCCCGAAGTGTTGCTCTGTGATGAACCCACGGGCGCCCTGGATGTGCGCACGGGCATCACGGTGCTTGAAGCCATCGAGCGCATCAACCGCGACCTCGGCACGCTCGCCGTCATCATCACGCACAACGCGATTCTCGCGGACATGGCGGATCGCGTCTTCACCCTTTCTGACGGACGGATCGTCAACCAGCGAGTGAATGCAAAACGGGGTCTGGTGCGATCACTCGCTTGGTAGCCGAAGGGGCGGATTCCCAATGCGAACCATGCAGACAAATTCATCCCAGCCGGCTTTTCCGCCTTCGGTCTTTTCCGGATGAGCCTGCTCGACCGCAAGCTGCTTCGCGATCTGCACGCGCTGAAGTCGCAGGCGTTGGCCGTCGCGCTGGTGATGGCCTGCGGACTCGCGATGATGATCATGACGCGTTCGCTGATACTCTCGCTCGAGACGACGCGCGACGCCTACTATGAGGCGCATCGTTTTGCGCAGGTCTTTGCGCGGCTCAAACGCGCGCCCAATTCAGTTCGCGCGGAACTTAGCGCGATTCCCGGGGTGGCTACAGTGCAGACCGGTATCGCGATTCAGGTTACGTTGGACGTTCCCGGCCTGCCCGAGCCGGCGGTCGGGTTGATTAACTCGCTGCCGGAGCGGGGCGAAATTGTGCTCAACCGCCTTTATGTGCGTAGCGGCCGTCTGCCGACGGGCGGCACGAGTGTCGGGCAGCTGGCCGTGGGCGAGGCCTTCGCCGAGGCGCATGGACTCAAGCCGGGATCGACCGTGTCGGCCGTGCTCAATGGGACCAAGAAAATGTTCCGGCTGTCGGGCATCGTGCTCTCGCCGGAATTTGTTTTCGAGGCGCCGCCCAACTCGGCCCTGCCCGATAACAAGACCTATGGCGTTTTCTGGATGCCCTACAAGGAGCTGGCGACCGCGTTCCAGCTTTATGGAGCGTTCAATTCCGTTTCCCTGACCCTGGCACCCGGCGCCTCGGAGCGCAACGTGATCGCAGCCATGAATCGCGTGCTCGCGCCTTATGGTGCGCGGGGCGCGTATGGTCGTGTCGATCATCCGTCGCATCGGCGGGTCGATGACGAGATTCGCGTGCTGCAGGGACTTTCGGTGGCGTTTCCCGTCGTGTTCCTGAGTGTGGCGGCGTTCATGACCAATTCGGTGATGAGCCGGCAAATTGCGCTCCAGCGCGAGCAGATCGCGATGCTGAAAGCGTGTGGTTTCAGCAACCGCCAGGTGGGTGCGCACTACTTCAAGTTCTCGCTCGCCATCGTGGCGCTGGGGACCGGTGTCGGCTCGGCGGGCGGAGTATTTCTCGGGCATCAGCTCGTCGGGATGTACCACCTATTCTTTCGCTTTCCAGAGCTAACGTTCCTGCTCGATTCCCGCGTGCTCGTGGTCGCGACGATCATCAGCGCGCTGGCTGCTTTCATCGGTGTAGCCGGTGCGGTGCGCCGTGCGGTGCGGCTGCCACCGGCCGAGGCGATGCGGCCGGAAGCGCCGGCCAGCTACCGTCCGGCCTTGGTGGAGCGGCTGGGGATCGCGCGGTGGTTCAGCGCGTCGTTCCGTATGGCGCTGCGCAACATCCAGCGTCGTCCGGTGCGCAGCGGGCTGACGTGCATCGCACTGTCCCTCGCGACCGCGATCCTGATTGTGCCAAATTCGTTTCGCGACGGCGTCGCTTTTGTCATCGATTTCCAATGGGACATTGTGCAGCGCCAGACCGTCACGCTCTCACTGGTTGAGCCGGGGCCGGCGCGTGCGCTGTCGGATTTCAGGCACATGCCCGGTGTGGTCTGGGCCGAGCCGTTTCGTTTTGTGCCAGTCGAACTGCGGGCCGGACCGATCACCCGCCGGCTTGCGTTACAGGGTTTGCCGGAGCGCGGGACGTTGAGTCGGGTGATTGATGCGCATCCGCAGCAGCTGACGCTTCCGCCGCGGGGCATCATCATGTCGGCAAAATTGGCGGAGGTGCTGCAGCTGCGCCCCGGCGACGAAGTTGTCGCGCGCGTCCTGGAGGGCCGTGAGCGTGAAATCTCGGTTCCGGTGGTTGGACTCGCAGAGGATTTCGCCGGGATGGCGGCCTATATGGAATTGCATGCGTTGAACCGGTTGCTTCTGGAGGGCGATCTTATCAGCGGTGCGCATGTCGTGGTCGACAAGGCGCGCTGGAGCGAATTTCTGGCGGAGGTGAAGAACACTCCACGGCTGGGCGGTTGCATCATCAAGGAGTCGCTCCGTGACGGTTTTCGCAAGACGACCGCGGAGAGCATCGGACTGCTGCAGAAAATTTATATGCTGTTCGCGACGATTGTGGCATTTGGCATCATCTACAACAGCGCGCGCATTTCGCTCTCCGAGCGGGCGCGGGAGCTGGCGACGTTGCGGGTGCTCGGCTTTAGCCGCGGTGAGGTTGGTGCGGTGCTGGTCGGCGAACTCGTGTTGCTGACGGTGGCGGCGCTTCCCCTCGGGTTGCTGCTCGGTTCGGGCTTTGCGAAAGGGATCCTGGCGTCGGTCAACACCGAGACCGTGCGATTGCCGCTGGTGCTCACGCCGGCCAATTACGCCTTCGCGGTGTTGGTTGTGGCCGTGGCTTCCGCGGCGTCCGCGCTTTTCGCAGCCCGCAAAATTGCCACGATCAATCTGGCGGTGGCGCTCAAGGCTCTCGACTGATCACGCCCGTTTTTTTCCATGACGTCTGTCCCTCTGCCTCCCTCTCCTGCCGTGAAAAAACCTGGATCGCCCGGCTGGCGCCGCCGTCTCCCTTGGGTCGGCGGCGCGCTTCTGGTCGGCATGATTGTGGTCGGGCTCTGGCCGCGGGCTGTTCCGGTTGAGGTTACCGCGGTTACGCGGGGCCCGCTCGTTGTCACGGTGGATGAGGAGGGGATGACGCGCGTGAAGAACCGCTACATCGTGTCGGCGCCGGTGGCCGGACAGCTGCGCCGGATCGATTGGAAGGCGGGTGCGGTGGTGGAGGCGGGAAAGACGGTCCTGGCGGTGCTGGAGACCGGTGGTGCTGATTTCCTGGATACACGGAGCCAGGCCCAGGCGGAGGCGCGGGTCCGGGCCGCCGAGGCCGCCCGCGAGGCGGCGCTGGCCCAGCGGGATCGGGCGGTCAGTTCGGCGAAGACGTTTGCGGCCGACTTCGAGCGGGTGAAGATGTTGCGGGATCAGCGCGTTTTGTCGGCCCAGGAGTTTGATGCGGCGCAGCTGCGTTCGGTGGCCGCCGCGCACGAGGCGCGGGCGGCGGAGTTTGGGCTCAAGGTCAGCGAGTTTGAACTGCAGCAGGCGCGGGCGCTGCTGAGCCGTGGTCTTCCGGGCGGTGGTGGGGCGGAGCCTTTGATCGTCACTTCTCCGATCAGCGGCCGGATTTTGCGCGTGATGCAGGAGAGCTCACGGATTGTTCCCGGTGGATTCTCGCTCATGGAGGTGGGTGATCCGACGGATCTGGAAGTGAGGATCGAAGTGCTTTCCCGTGATGGTGTCGGGATTGCGAACGGGGCCCGGGTTATGCTTGAGCAATGGGGGGGAGCGGCGCCGCTGGCGGCCCGGGTGCGCCATGTCGAGCCGGCGGCGTTTACGAAGATTTCCGCTCTGGGGGTCGAGGAACAGCGGGTTTATGTGATCGCGGACTTTGTCGATCCGTTGGAGAAACGCGCCGCGTTGGGTGATAGTTATCGGGTGGAGGCGCGCATTGTCATTTGGGAGAACGCGGCGGCGGTGCGGGTTCCTGCCGGCGCGACCTTCCAACGAGCCGGGGTCTGGCAGGCTTTTGCCGTCGTGGGAGGGCGCTCGGTGACTCGGACGATAAAACTTGGTCGGAGCAACGGCGTGGAGGCGGAGGTCCTCGAGGGCCTGCGGGAAGGCGAGCAGGTGGTCGTCTATCCGGGAGACAAGGTGACGGACGGCACGCGGGTGACACCGTTGGTCGTGAGCGGGCGTTGAGCGGAGGGTGGCGGGCCACGCGGCGTTTGACTTGGCGGTCGGTGCGGGGAAGCGTCTCGCCCGCTCATGTCTCGCAACAACGACACCATCGCTGCGCTAGCCACTCCCGTCGGCAGCGCCGCCATCGCGGTCTTGCGTGTCAGCGGTTCGGATACGGAAGTGATTGCGAGAGGGCTTGGACTGGCCGCGCTCCGTCCGCGCCGGGCCTCGCACATGGATTACCGCGCGCAAGCCGGAGCGTTGCTCGACGATGTGATTGTGACTTACTTTGCGGGGCCTCACTCCTACACAGGGGAGAACTCGTTGGAGATTTCTTGTCACGGGAACCCGTTTATCGCGCAAAAGATCTTGGAGGACCTGCTGTTGCGGGGATGCCGGTTGGCGGATCCCGGTGAGTTCACCCAGCGTGCGTTTTTGAACGGAAAGATGGACCTAAGCCAGGCCGAGGCGGTGATGGATTTGATTCAGGCTCGCAGTGACCGCGCGCTCGACGCCGCAAATCGGCAACTCCGGGGTGGGTTGTCGAAAAGAATGAATCCATTGATTGAATCGCTCTTGGTGGTTCTCGCTCGAATTGAGGCCTATATCGATTTTCCTGAAGAGGATTTGCCGGAAGATGATCGCGCAGCGACCACGCTCGCAATATCCTGTATATCGTTGGAAATAAACAGGTTAATTGCAACAGAGCACTATGGAGCATTACTTCGGGATGGAATAAAGACCGTGATTGTTGGCGCGCCGAACGCAGGAAAAAGCAGTTTGCTGAATCGATTGATCGGCCGGGATCGGGCTCTGGTAAGCGCTGAACCAGGAACGACGCGCGATTTCATTGAGGAGCGGATTGTGGTTGGTGGTCACTTTCTTCGGTTGATCGACACCGCAGGGCTGAACGCCTCCCCTGCCCCATTGGAGCGGCTTGGGATTGAGAAGACGTTGGAGCGTGCCGTTGAAGCCGATCTTTTCTTGATTGTCGTGGATGCCAGTGCAGCGGCCTCCCCTGCCCTACCCTTGCCGGTCGATATCCGGAGTCGGCTGACGGTCGACAATACTTTAGTGGTTTTGAACAAGATGGATCTTGTGAAGGATGAACCTCGGTTGTCTGCTCTGGGGGGCTTTGAACAGGTTAAGGTTTCAGCCCTCACGGGTGCCGGTTTGGAGGTGCTCCGTGCGACGATTGGGGCTAAAGCGGAGGCGTTTTCCCGGAGCCCGGAGGATCTTGTCACCATCAACGCCCGCCATGCTCACTCCCTGCAGCAGGCGCGCGAGCTGCTGCAAGCGGCGGAGGCCAAGTTCGTGGGAAATGAACCAATTGAACTTATCGCCAGTGACCTCCGCGGCGTGCTGGAGGCAATTGGCGAGATTGTCGGACGGGTCGACAATGAACGGATGCTCGATCGCTTGTTCGCCACTTTTTGCATTGGCAAATAGTGCGCTTGCCGTGGGCGGCGAGTTGAGCGAGATCGACCGGACCGCGAATCGAACCCATGCTCTACCAAGCCGTACCTTATGATGTGATTGTCTGTGGCGCTGGCCATGCCGGCGTCGAGGCGGCTTTGGCAGCATCCCGGATGGGTGCCAAGACATTGCTCCTGACGGGTAATATTGATACGGTTGCCCAGATGAGTTGCAACCCGGCGATCGGAGGGCAGGCGAAAGGCCAGATCGTGCGTGAGATTGATGCCTTGGGTGGGGAGATGGCGATCAATACGGATGTCACGGGAATTCAATTCAGACTGCTAAATGAGTCCAAGGGGCCGGCAGTCCAGTCACCTCGGGCCCAATGTGACAAGAAGGCCTACCAATATCGGCTCAAGCACACGCTGGAGTTGCAGCCCAATCTCCAGATTTTCCAGGCGACGGTAACGGGATTGATTTTCGAGCGAGGCTGCGTGGTGGGTTGTCGGACGAACTTGGATATTGAGTTCTGTGGACGCACTGTGGTGGTGACGACAGGGACCTTCTTGCGAGGTTTGATGCATATTGGGCAGAACAAGAACGAAGGGGGTAGGCTGGGGGACTTCAGTGCGAAAACGCTGTCGGCCAGCTTCCTTGAAGCTGGGATCGAGTTGCGTCGCCTGAAGACTGGTACGCCACCCCGTTTGCTCGGTCGGAGCATCAATTTTTCTGTTATGACGGAACAGAAAGGGGACGCCGAACCGACGCTGTTTGCGTTCCACGATACCCGGGATCAGGAAGATTTGTTCCACGTGGAACAAACGGGAGAGGGGCGTTTAGGGTGGAAACCGGGATGTGAACAAGTTTCGTGCTGGATGACCTACACTACTCCGGAGACGGCTGACATCGTTCGCCGTAATCTCATGAAGTCTGCGATGTACAGCGGTGAGATAGAAGGCGTAGGACCAAGGTATTGCCCAAGTATTGAGGATAAATTTGTACGGTTTGCTGACAAGCCCCGGCATCTCCTCTTCCTCGAACCAGAGGGTCGAACAACCAATGAATTTTATGTGAATGGGTTGTCAACAAGTCTGCCCTTCGATGTGCAACTTGAGTTGGTGCATAGCATTCCAGGCCTTGAAAACGCCGTAATTCTCCGTCCCGCTTATGCCGTCGAATACGACTTTGCACCGCCGACTCAGTTATTTCCTTCGCTTGAGTCCAAGAAAGTGGAAGGGCTTTTCTTTGCGGGTCAAATCAACGGAACGTCCGGATACGAAGAAGCCGCCACCCAAGGTCTGGTCGCAGGGGTCAATGCGGTCAACAAAGTCAGGCGGCAGCCCCCGATGCTAATTGGACGGCATGAGGGCTACACCGGTGTCTTGATCGATGATCTCGTAACCAAGGGGACGAACGAACCGTATCGGATGTTCACGAGTCGCGCCGAACATCGGCTATTGTTTAACCATGGCAGCGCCGAACTGCGACTTGGTCATCATGCGCGAGCTAATGGGTTGGTGTCTCCGACCCGTTTGGCGCGCATCGAAGAAAAGAGGAAACGAATCCTCCAATGGAACCATCAACTTGAAACCCAACGCTCTCCTTTCGGAGAAGGAACTTGGGCAGAAGGAATTCGTCGGAATCGCTCAGGTGCGGCTTTGCCACCGGATCTTTCCCATGGTGCAGCTGCGATTCGCGATGAGGTTTTGTATCGCGTTGCATATCAAGGATATTTAGCACGAGAAGTGCGTCAGATCGAGAAACTGTCTCACGTCGAACAAGTCCGGCTTCCGGTATCGGTTAACTATCTTGAAATACGTGGTTTAAGAAAGGAAAGTGCACTCAAGTTGGCCGAGATCCGACCGATGACACTCGGGCAAGCGAGTCGGATCAGTGGAGTTAACCCGGCCGACATCAGCGTGTTGTTGATTTGGCTCCAAGCGGGTAGGGGAGCGTCTCTTGAATCATCAGCGTCCCCTGCTTCTCCCCATGACTGAACGCGGACCCAAACCCGATTTTGCGACGGTCCTCGATGAACGCCGGCAAACTCTCCGAGCGAAATTGGAGCGGATTTTGGTCAACCAGTCCTCCTTCCTTTGGGAAGTGGGATGCGGACACGGACATTTCCTCACCGCGTATGCGGCGGTGCACCCTCAGACCGTCTGCATCGGCGTCGATATCGCCAGCGATCGAATTGGCCGGGCTGAGCGCAAGCGGGACCGTTCCAAATTGGAGAATCTCAATTTTGTTCGTGCCGAAGCACGCCTCTTCCTGGAAGCAATGCCCACGACGGTCCGGATTTCAGACTTATTTATTCTCTTTCCTGATCCATGGCCGAAATTGCGACACCACAAACATCGGGTGCTGCAACCTGAATTTCTCGCAGCCGTGGCGGAACGGGCTATGCCGGGTTGCCGATTGCATTTTCGCACTGACTATGAGCCCTATTTTGCCGAAGTCAGGTCGACTCTCGCCAACTCCGTCACGTGGCGACTCGACGATGGACCGTGGCCGTTCGAATTTATTACCGTGTTTCAGAGCCGGGCCGAGAAACATCACTCGCTCATTGCCCGCCTTCGCAACCCAGCGGCATAAGTTCAACGACGCTAAATCCGGTTGCTCCTAATTTATCCTCGGCCGATTTGGGCGAAACAATTTCGAGGGTTGACGGAGGGGAGGGTGGTAGCCTTTGCTCGCCATTTCTTTTCGTCCTACCAGCAACGCGCGCGCATGTCACGGGTCACTCAACTCGCTCTATTCTTATCCTCGCTCCTCTTCGGTCCCGCTCTTTTTGCCTCCGAAGGTGAAGGCGTGACCCCGAGCGCCGCCCGTTTTGAACTCGGCGGTCTGACCATCACCAGCAGCATGATCACGGGTTGGACGATCTCGGCGCTCCTTGTGCTCCTGATTTTGTGGCTGATCGGAAAGCCCTCTATCGTGCCATCGAAGGGCCAGGCCGTAATCGAATCACTGATCGAAGCCTTGCGGGAAATTTTTGAACCCATTATCGGCAAACGTGCCTTCCCGACGACGTTTCCGATCCTGATCACATTTTTCATCTTCATCCTTTTCCACAATTGGATGGGACTGATTCCGGGAGTTGGCACGCTGGGCTGGGGCCACGAGGTCGACGGTCACTTCCATCTCACCCGTCCGCTCATCCGTCCCTTCAATTCCGACTTTAACGGGACTATCGCCCTGGCGCTGGTTTCCTTTGGTGCGTGGGCGATCATCGTGTTCAAATTTGCCGGTGCAAAAGTGATCGCGGTGGATCTATTCGGCAACAAGGCGGACAAGAATGAGACTCCCGGCTGGCTGTATCCAATTCTCTCACTCGTCTTCCTGATCGTTGGGCTCATCGAAGTATTCTCGATCGCAATCCGGCCTTTCACCCTTTCGGTTCGCCTCTTCGGCAACGTCTTCGGCGGCGAAAACCTCCTCCACGGCACCGGCTTCTTTTTCGTCTTCTATTTCATGGAGCTTCTTGTCGGACTGATCCAAGCCCTTGTGTTCACCCTGCTGACGTCAGTCTACATCGGGCTGCTGGTGAATCACGGCGACGACCACGCCCACGACGGCAAACCTGACCACGCCGCGGAGGCGCACCACTGAGACTCTCCCGCCGGGAGCGTACCACGCGTGCGCACGGCGGAAATCCAACCAACAAAAGAAAGAAAACATCATGATTACCACCATCGCTGAACTGCAGGGCAACATTGCCAGCGCATTCGGTCTCCTCGGCGCCGCCATCGGCGTGGGCCTGATCGGCCTCAAAGCCGCTGAAGCTGTCGGCCGCAATCCCGCCGCTTCCGGCAAAGTCCTCGTTCAAGCCATCATCGGTATGGCGCTCGCGGAAGGCCTCGGCATTCTCGCCCTGTTCCTCGCCAAGTAATGTCTTCTGGCAGCGCGGTTCACCCGCGCTGCCGTTCCCACTTCCGTCATGACGCTGCCTCTCCTCCTCGCTGCTGCCGCCGAACACGCCGCGCCTTCCGGCCCGATTGACGGCCTTCGGCAGACCTTTGAGCATTTCGGCGTAGAGCCGAAATTCATCATCTTTCAGCTCATCAGTTTCCTCGTCGTCCTTGTTGTTCTCTACAAGTTCGCGATCAAGCCGGTCACCGCGACGATGGAAGAACGCACCCGGAAGATCGAATCCGGCATCAAGTACGCGGAGGAAATGCAGGCGAAGCTCGCCGCCGCCCAGCAGGAGAGCGCCACCATCGTCAAGAAGGCCAACGTCGAGGCCACGCGTCTTGTCGACGAAGCACGCAAAACCGCGAAGGACTTCCTCGACCGGCAGACCCAGGAAGCATCGGCGAAGGCCAACGACATGCTCAAGAAGGCGCAGCAGGCCATTGAACTTGAGCACAAAAAGATGCTCGCCGACGCCCGGACCGAAATTGCCCGGCTGGTTGTCACCACGACTGAACGCGTGCTCGCGAAGAAACTCACCGACGCCGATCGGGCCGCGTACAACGAAGCCGCCAGCCGGGAACTCACGAGCGTCTGAGCTCAGTCTTCTCTTCCTTTCCACCGCGCATGGCCTCCGGCAAAAAACAAATCAAGCAGCTCGCCCGGCAGTTCCTGAAAATGAGCATCGTCGACGGCGTGTTGTCTGGCGACCGCGTGGCGGGAGTTCTGCAGTACATCGAAAAGCACCGACCTGCCGGATCCCTTGCGATCCTCAAGGTCTACCAGCGTCTCATCGCCGCCGAAGTGGCGCGTGGCCAGGCCATGGTTGAGCACGCTGGTTCCGTGAATGAAAAGCTGCTGGCGGACATCGCAACCTCGATGTCCAGGCGTTACTCGCGGAAAATCACGAGCGTCGCAAAGCCCAACCACCAGCTTCTGGCCGGACTCCGCGTCCGTGTCGGCGATGATGTTTACGAATCGTCTGTCGCCGGACAACTCGCCACCCTGGCGGGCGCTGTCTAAGTTTTCTCACTACGTCTTTTCCCGAATCCCCTTTTCCTCTGATGAGCACCGTCCTCGAACAAATTGAACAACAGATCGCCAAGCTCTCGACCAAGGCGGTCAAGAAGAACACCGGCAACATCCGCACCGTCGCCGACGGTGTCGCGAAGATCGAGGGTCTTTCGGACGTGATGTACAATGAGATGGTGCAGTTCCCCGGCGGCGCGATCGGCATCGCGCTCAACCTAGAGGAAGACGAGGTCGGCTGCGTCATCCTTGGCGACATTTCCAAACTCAAGGAGGGCGACGAGGTTCAGACCACGGGCAAGCTCCTTTCCGTTCCCGTGGGCAAGGCCCTCCTTGGACGTGCGGTCGATGCGCTGGGCAATCCGGTTGACGGCAAGGGACCCATCGCCGCGAAGGAAGCCTACCCGGTCGAAAAGATTGCCCCCGGCATCATCGTCCGCAAATCCGTATCCCAGCCGCTTTTCACCGGCATCATGGCGATCGATTCCATGATTCCGATCGGTCGTGGCCAGCGCGAGTTGATCATCGGCGACCGCGGCACGGGCAAAACCACGATCGCGATCGATACGATCATCAACCAGGCGAAAATCAACAAGGTTGGGCTCGCGAGCAATGATCCGAAGTTCCGTCCGGTCTATTCCATCTACGTCGCGGTCGGCCAGAAGAATTCGAACATCGTCCGCACTATCGCCGCGCTTGAGGCCGCGGGTGCCCTCGAATATACCATCATCGTCGCGGCCCCAGCCGCCGACAACCCCGCCAACCAATA
Organism: Opitutia bacterium; assembly: GCA_947474365.1. Classification (GTDB taxonomy): domain Bacteria; phylum Verrucomicrobiota; class Verrucomicrobiia; order Opitutales; family Opitutaceae; genus ER46. Next base: position 25,399 of record CANJIU010000062.1, read on the forward strand.
CATCGCGCCGTTCTCGGGCGCCGCGATGGGTGAATGGTTCATGGAAAATGGCATGGATGCGCTGATCGTATACGACGATCTTTCGAAGCACGCCGTCGCCTACCGGCAAATTTCGCTCATCCTGAAACGTCCTTCCGGTCGCGAAGCTTATCCGGGTGACGTCTTCTATCTGCACTCGCGCCTCCTTGAGCGGAGCGCGCGGCTCGATGGCAAGGGTTCCCTCACCGGGCTTCCAATCATCGAAACGCAGGCTGGCGACGTCTCGGCCTACATCCCGACCAACGTCATCTCGATCACCGACGGCCAGATCTTCCTCGAAACCGACCTCTTCAACCAGGGCATCCGGCCCGCCGTTTCTGTCGGTCTTTCGGTTTCCCGCGTCGGCTCCGCGGCGCAAATCAAGGCGACGAAACAAGTTGGCGGCAAACTGAAGGGCGAACTCGCCCAATTCCGGGAACTCGCTGCGTTTGCCCAGTTCGGCTCCGACCTCGATGCGAAAACGAAGGCACAGCTCGAACGCGGCGCGCGCATCGTGGAACTCTTCAAGCAGCCTGCTTTCAGCCCGGTTCCGATTGAGTTGCAGGTTGCGATTCTCTTTGCGATGCAGAAGGGCTTTTTCGACGCCATCGATGCGAAGAAGGTCGTCGCCGCGGCGCAGTCGATGAAGGAGTTTTTCGCCACGCGCAAGGATCCGCTCCTCACGGAAATCCGGACCAAGGCCGCGCTCGACAAGGACCTCGAGGCCAAGCTTCAAGCCGCCTGCGACGAGTGGAAGGGGACGTTCAGCGCCTGAGTCGTATTTGAAATTTCGATTCACTCTCTTCGAATTTCGGACGCCTGCCGACCGACATCGAAAATCGAAAATCACCAATCGGAAATCCTAGATGGCTTCAACCCGCGACATCCGCCGACGCATCAAGTCGGTCAAGAATACCCGCCAGATCACCAAGGCGATGGAGCTGGTGGCTGCCTCGAAGATGAAGAAGGCCCAGCAGGCGGCGCTGGCCGGCCGCCCGTACGCCGAGCTGATGGCCCGCATGCTGGCGGCGCTCGCCGATCGGGTTGAAGAGGCGCACCATCCCTTTCTGGTTCGGCGCGACGTGAAAACGCGCGGGATCATTTTGGTAACCTCCGACAAGGGGCTGGCCGGTCCGCTCAACGCCAATCTCTTCAAACTCGTCACCGAGATTAAGAGTCCGGCCAAGTATGCGGTCATCGGCCGCAAGGGCTCCCAATTCATTGCCCGTACCCACCGCACCCTGCTCGCCGATTTCACCGTCAGCGATCGCGTGGCGTTTTCCGAGGTCAAGGTTGTCGCCGAGTTCATGGTCAAGCAGTTCCTCGAGGGTGCGGTTGATACGGTGGAAATCCTCTGGCCGCGATTCCGCAACACGCTGGTCCAAGTTCCGACGCTGTTGCCGCTCCTTCCTCTCACCAGCATCAAGGATGTGATCGCGGATCTCCAGAATGACGCCGGGGCGGGTGCCGCGACGAAATTAAACTCCGCCGAGCAGCAGATGATCTTCGAACCGGACGCCGCGACGGTGCTCAACGCGCTGCTGCCGCTCTACGTGAATCGTGAAGTCCATCAGCAGGTCCTCGATGCCAAGGCTTCCGAGCACAGCGCGCGCATGGTGGCGATGAAGACGGCCAAAGACAACGCCACCAAGCTCCTTGGCGACCTCACGCTCGAATACAACAAGGCCCGCCAGGCGGCAATCACGCAGGAAATTCTCGAAATCGCCGCGGCGCAATTCAGCGCCTGAGCCCTCCCATTTTAAAGCCCCGACTCTTTCAAATAATGAACACCGGTAAAATCGTTCAGGTCATCGGCCCCGTCGTTGACGTCCAGTTCGGCGAAAACGCCATCCCTCCGATCTATCAGGCTCTCACGATCGACTTCACCGCCGCAGGCGTGAAACAGCAGCTGACCCTGGAGATCCAGCAGCATCTTGGCGGCGGCGTCGCGCGCGCCATCGCAATGTCCTCTTCCGAGGGACTGGTCCGCGGTATGCCCGTCATCGATACGGGTGCACCGATTTCGGTTCCGGTCGGCGCCGGCGTGCTCGGCCGCATCTTCGACGTTTGCGGCAACACGGTCGACGGCAAGGGGCCGGTCAAGTTCGATAAGAAGTATCCGATTCATCGCGCCGCTCCGGCGCTCGTCGACCAGGACACGAAGGCCAACATTCTTGAGACCGGCATCAAGGTCATCGATCTTATCGCCCCCTTCACCAAGGGCGGCAAGGTCGGCGCCTTCGGCGGTGCCGGCGTCGGCAAGACTGTCGTGATCATGGAGCTGATCAACAACATCGCCAAGGCCCACGGCGGCTACTCGGTGTTTGCCGGGGTAGGGGAGCGTTCGCGTGAAGGCAACGACCTCTATCACGAAATGTCGGAAGCTGGAGTCATCGATCAAAAGGACCTCTCCAAGTCCAAGGTCGCGCTGGTCTACGGCCAGATGAACGAGCCGCCGGGCGCTCGTATGCGCGTCGCCCTCTCGGCGCTCGCGATGACGGAATATTTCCGCGACGAAAAGAACCAGGACGTGCTGCTCTTCGTCGACAACATCTTCCGCTTTTCCCAAGCTGGTTCCGAGGTGTCTGCGCTCCTCGGTCGCTCACCGTCGGCGGTCGGATATCAACCGACGCTCGCCAACGAAATGGGCCTCCTCCAGGAACGCATCACGTCGACCAAGAAGGGTTCCATTACGTCGTTCCAAGCGGTCTATGTGCCCGCAGACGATTTGACCGACCCGGCACCCGCCAACACGTTTGCGCACCTTGATTCCACCATCGTGCTGGAGCGCTCCATCGCTGAGCTCGGAATTTATCCCGCGGTCGACCCGCTCTCATCCGTCTCGAAGGCGCTTCAGGCCGATATCGTCGGTGAGGAGCACTACAAGGTGGCCCGCGAAGTTCAGCGGGTGCTGCAACGGTATAAGGATCTTCAGGACATCATCGCAATCCTCGGTCTGGACGAGCTCTCTCCGGAGGACAAACAGACCGTCTATCGTGCCCGCAAGATTCAGCGGTTCCTTTCGCAACCTTTTGCGGTTGCCGAAGTGTTCACGGGTTCGCCCGGCAAGTACGTCTCGGTCAAGGAGACAGTCCGGGGCTTCAAAATGATCCTCGATGGTCAGCTCGACGACGTGAACGAGGGCGACTTCTACATGAAAGGCGGCATCGATGAGGTGCTCGCTGCTTCCAAGAAGGCCTGACCATTATGCCGCTGACCCTCGAAATCGTAACACCCGACGCTCGTGTTTATTCCGACACGATTGACACGGTCGTCATTCCGACGGTCGAAGGCGAAGTTGGCATCCTGCCAGGCCACATCCCGCTTCTGACTCAGATCGAGCACGGCGAACTCCGCGTCACGAAAGGAAATGAAACGGTCTTTCTCGCCGTGAGCGGTGGATTCGCCGAAGTTGAGGGCGACCGGGTTCACGTCTTGGCCGAACACGCGATCTCAGAGGAGAAAATCGATGAGAAGGGCGTGGAAGAAGCATTGAAGCGGGCTGAACGGGAACTGGATGATGCCAAGCACCTCGATCCTCAGCAGTACGAACATCTCCAGAGCTTGGTGCGCTACTCGGGTGTCCAGCTCGCGGTCAAACGCCGTCGCCGCTAAACCAATCACTTCGTTCTCAGGCCCGAATTCCTTCCAGCGTTCGGGCCTTTTTCTTGCACCTCCAGTGAAACCGAGTCTCATTAACCCCGTCTAACGCGTTTGTATGAGCCATCCCCCGTTCAACCCTCTCCTGCCGCTGTGCCAGCTTCCGGCTGGAGCACGTGGGCGGGTAAGGCAATTGACCGGTAACACCGATTTCTGCCAGCGCGTGAGAGAAATGGGATTTGGGGAATCCGCGTTTGTCACGAAGGTATGTGGAGCAGGACCCTTCATCTGTCAGGTCAACGGCAACCGAATCGCACTCAGCCACGGGGCGGCAATGTGCATCATGGTCGAACCACTGGGCGGACGTTAACGTCTCCGCCTATCGCCCGATGAAGTTGTCCGAACTTTCCGTCGGCGCCACCGCTGTCGTTCGTGAGGTCCCGCAGACCGGTTCAGGGTTTGTTCGCCTGCGTGAAATGGGTCTCCTCAACGGCACACGCGTCACCCTCATCCGCACGGCACCCATGGGTGATCCCCTTGAATTCAAGCTGCGCGGCTACCATCTGACTCTGCGCAAGACCGAAGCGGATCTCATCATCGTCGAACCTGCCAACTAGCATGGCGCTTCCCGCCCATATCTCACAGCGGACGAATACGCCGAATTCCCGCCCACCGATCTATGCTTTGGTTGGGAATCCGAACTGCGGGAAAAGCACCCTCTTCAATTCGCTCACCGGCCTGAAACAAAAGGTCGGCAACTATCCCGGGGTGACCGTGGAAAAAAAAATTGGCACGGCCTATTCCCAACATGGCCAGCCAATCACCGTCATCGATCTGCCCGGCGCGTATTCACTCGCAGCCCGCTCTCCTGACGAAGCAGTTACACGCGATGTGCTACTCGGCCGCCGCGCCGATACCGCCCAACCGGACCGAATTCTCTGCATCGTCGATGCCACCAACCTAGAACGAAACCTCTACCTTGTTCACCAGATTCTCGATCTCGGTCGCCCTGTGATCCTCGTGCTGAACATGATGGACCTTGCCGCTGCCGCCGGACTCGATATCCGCGTCGCCCGGCTCGAACAGGAGCTTGGGATACCCGTGATCGCGTGCGAGGCAGTCAACGGACGCGGCATCATCGATCTCAAACTCGCAATGAGCCGCGCCGATCTCCCTCTCTCTCGGCACGCGTGGGGTATTCCGGCGCCCATCGCCTCAGCGGTCACCGAAATCCAGGCTTCCCTGACCGCGAACGACGGAAAATCACCGCTCATCGCACGGGCAGAAGCCTTGCTGCTCCTGACTGACCAAGACTCGGTCCGCGTGGCGGGTTCAACGCCCCTCCATCCGCGTACAAACGAGATCCTGAAATCCTGGCAAACACGCTGGGCCGGCGAGGGAACCGACTGGGCGGGTGCGCTCGTCAACTCCCGCTACGACGCCATCTCTCGGATCGCCGCCGATACCGTGGTCCAAACCGGCCAGACCGGCCCGACCATTTCTGATCAAATCGACGCCTTTGCCACGCATCCCCTGTGGGGCTGGCTCACGCTCGCAGCGGTGATGACGCTGCTGTTTCTCAGCATCTTCACCCTCGCGGAATATCCGATGAATTTCATCGATGACCGTGTCGCCGCCTTCAGCACTTGGATAAAGGCGGTCATGCCCGCCGGCGATCTCCGTGATCTGATCACCGACGGCGCGATCGGTGGCGTTGGTGGCGTCATCGTCTTTCTCCCTCAAATTCTCATATTGTTTTTTTTCATCGGGCTGCTTGAGAGTACGGGCTACATGGCCCGTGCGGCCTTCATCATGGATCGGCTGATGAGCCGGGTTGGACTTAACGGAAAAAGTTTCATTCCCCTCCTCAGTTCCTATGCGTGCGCCATTCCCGGCATCATGGCCACCCGGACGATCGAGGACGCGAAGGACCGCCTGGTGACCATTCTCGTCGCCCCGCTGATGAGCTGTTCCGCGCGCCTCCCGGTGTATCTTCTCATGATCGCCGCGCTGGTGCCGGGAGATCGCGTCCCCGTTCTGACCAAAGTCGGTTTGATGTTGTTGATGTATGCTCTCGGGACCTTTGGCGCCTTTGGCTTTGCCTGGATTTTCAAGCGCACGCTGCTCAAGGGGGCTCCTCCGATGATGATCATGGAACTCCCGCCCTACCGGTTTCCCGGCATGAAGGACGTGGTCTTTCACATGCTGGAGAGAGCCTGGATTTTCCTCCGTCGCGCGGGCACCGTCATTCTTGGAATCAGCATCGTACTTTGGTTCCTCTCCAGCTATCCGAAGGCCCCCGACAACGCCACGCCACAACAACAGATGGCCGGGAGCTTTGCCGGTCAGGCGGGGCATCTTCTAGAGCCGTTAATCAAACCGCTAGGTTTCGACTGGCAGATTGGCATCGGACTCATCACGTCTTTTGCCGCCCGCGAGGTCTTCGTCTCGACGATGGGGGTGGTTTTCAACGCCGAATCCGCCAAAGACGACACCACGTCGCTGCGTCAGGCTCTTCTTGCCGCCCGCTGGCCCGACGGGCGGGTGCTTTTCACCCCACTCGTCTGCCTCAGCCTGATGATTTTCTACGTGTTTGCGATGCAGTGCGTGAGCACGGTGGCCGTCGTACGCCGTGAAACAAACTCCTGGAAGTGGCCGCTCTTCCAAATCGCCTATCTAACCGGCACGGCGTGGGTCGTCACATTCATTGTCTTTCAGTCCGGCCGCGCGCTCGGCTTCTGATTTTCCGATGTCGCCCGAAATCCAAACTGTCGTATCCTTGGCGATCGTCGCCATCGCCGCACTCGGATTGATTGGGCGGGCCATCGCGAAACGACGGAAACCCGGCTGTGGCGGCGATTGCGGTTGCGCGACCAAAGACGTTCGTTCGAAGATGAAACTTTAATTTTGTTTCGCCAACCGTTGGTTCTTAGCGCAGCGAAAACCCCATGGAAGTCATCATTCGTGATTCGGCCGAAACCGGCTGTGTGCTCGGAGCAAAAATCATCGCCAACGTCGTTCGCGATAAGCCTGGCGCCGTACTCGGACTTGCCACCGGCCGCACGCCTTTGCGCCTCTATCAGGAATTGATCCGACTTCACCGTGAAGAGGGCCTTGATTTCAGTCAGGTCACGACGTTCAACCTCGACGAATACGTCGGGCTGCCCGGCACCCACGTGCAGTCTTATCGGCATTTCATGCAGGAAAATCTTTTCCGGCACATCAACATCGATGTGCGCCGCACCCACGTGCCCAACGGAATCGCGACGGACCTTCATGCCGAATGCCGCACCTACGAGGACAAAATTGTCGCCGCCGGCGGGATCGACATCCAATTGCTGGGCTTGGGCCGCAACGGCCACATCGGGTTCAACGAACCGACCGGTTCGCTCCGTTCGCGGACTTGGATCAAGATTCTCTCGGAGCAGACGCTGAAGGACAACAGTGATGTCTTCGGATCGCTCGCCGCGATGCCCAAGCACGCACTCACGATGGGCATTGGCACAATCCTTGATGCGCGCCGCTGCCTGCTGCTCGCCTTTGGTCCGGCGAAAGTCCGCGCGGTGGAACACATGGTGGAGGGACCGCTGGCCGCAATTTGTCCGGGATCCGCACTGCAGCTGCATCCTCGGGCCACGGTGATTCTCGACGAAAATTCCGCGGCCGGCCTTCACTACGCCGATCACTACCGCTGGATCGACTCGCACAAATTCGACTGGCAGCGGCCAAAGTGATTACACAGCGATGGGCGCCGTGCGGTGACGGCCGATGGGCAGCACCCCGATTGCCGTAATGACGCACAGCGCACCTGCGCCGATGAACGCCGGCGCGTAGGTCCCAAATTGTGTCCGGATCGCACCGGCCCCAAACGTGGCGAAGGCGGCACCCACCTGATGGCTGGCCGCCACCCAGCCGAATACGATGGTCGCCTTTTCCCGTCCAAAGACCTCGGCCGTGAGCCGCACGGTCGGCGGTACGGTGGCAATCCAGTCGAGCCCATAAAACACCGCAAATACGCCGAGCCCCGCCGTTGGCCCGAGCAGCGCTTGGGGCAGAAACATCAGCGAGAGCCCGCGCAAGCCATAATAACCGAAGAGCAGATACCGACAATTGTACCGATCGCTGAGCCAGCCGGAAGCCGTCGTGCCGACGAGATCGAAGAGCCCCATCAGCGCCAGCAGACCCGCCGCCCTCACCTCCGGGATTCCGCAGTCGAAGGCTGCCGAAATCAGGTGCGTGCCGATGAGACCGTTCGTGCTCGCCCCACACACGAAAAACGATGCTGCGAGCAGCCAGAAGTCGCGCTCGCGGACTGCTTCCGCCAGCACCGCCAGGGCACGGGTCGCCGGATTCCCCCTGCTTGCATCGGTTGTCACATCAATCGGATCCGGCGCGCCCGCCTCACCGTAGGGTCGCAGGCCGACCGCCTTGGGATCATCCCGCATCCACCACCAAATCACCGGTGCGATCATCGCCGTCACGACCGCGACAATCAGCGGTGCCGCGCGCCAGCCTCGTTCCGTCACGGCCGCCGCCAGCGCGGGCAGGAACACGAGTTGCCCCGTCGCGGTGCTCGCCGTCAACACCCCCATGACCAGTCCCCGCCGCTCCGTGAACCAGCGGTTCGCCACCGCCGCGCCCAGCACTGTCGCCGCCAGGCCCGATCCCATACCAACCACCAAACCCCAGAGAACCACAAATTGCCAATAGCTCGTTGCCAGCATGGAAAGTCCGTAGCCGATGCTGAGCAGCGCCATCGCGGCCACCATGGTCCGGCGTAATCCAAAATTCTGATACAGCGCGGCGGCAATCGGACCAATCAGGCCGTAGAGGAAAATATTAATCGAGACAATCGATGACACCTTGGCGCGGCTCCACTGGAACTCGTTGCCAAAGGGCAGCAATATTACCCCGGGCGCGGCCCGTGCACCGGCGGCAACCAGCAAAGTGACAAACGTCACCGCGGCCGCGATCCACGCATAATGCAGCGGAAAACCGGATCGGGGGGCGTGCTCGTTCATCCTGAGGTTGACGCTGCCTGCTGCCTCTGGTCCTCGCAAGTCGGACAACAACTATGCCGGGCGCTTTTCCGTGAACTGTTCCGCTCTTCCGCTGCTGGCGCGTTCCGTCCGAACACCAGCCGCGCAGCTGCGTCTCTACGGCCGGACCTCGCTCATCAATCCGACGAGGTTGCCGTCGGGATCCTTCACAAAGGCCGTCCACAATTCGTGATCAGGCATCCGCGCGACCATCCGCGGATCGTGCCCGTTGGTGGCGCCGCGCGTTAGGACCGCGGCATGCGTCGGTGCGAGATCGGCGACCTTGAAATAGAGGATTGAATTTCCACCCACCGTGCCGGCCCCCTGCGGTGTGGTCAGCATCAGTCGGACGGAACCGGCGAGCAGAAACGCGAGATTCGGTCCGGCGCTGAAGAGAAACTTCAACCCAAGCACGTCGCGATAAAACACCGTGGCCTTTGTGACATCGCTGACGGTGATCGCGATTTGGCCGATTTCAGAAAGGGTGGGGGAGGGCACGACGCTCATGGGAACAAGAGGGGGTCGCGGTAGGCTTGAATCGAGAGCCGCAGCTGTCGAGGGAGAGTTGGAATCTCGCCGTCGGTCAACGAGCCCAGTGCCATAGGAAATCCACCGTCTCGACCCCGAAAATCGCGATGGCGGAAAAGAAGGCCACACTGGCGACCGTGCCGAGATATCCGCCCATGATGAATATGCCGTCGCGCTCAAGCAGCCCTCCGGCCATGAGCATGATGCCCCACGCCGGAACGGCATTGCTGAACGGCACGGGCAGGGGCAGCAGCAGCAGCGCAGCGCAAATCACGATTGGCACGGCGTGCAGTTGTTCCAGACGGGGCGAAGCCGTGATCCACAGCAACCGTGGCCGCAGCAGGCGTTCGAACCCGAGGATGATTTTTTGGGTAAGACTGAAAACCCGTGCAAACACCGCCGGTGGCAGGTGTGTGTCCAGCAGCCGTCGCGGCAACCAGGGTTTTGCGCCCAGCGCGAGGCGCGCACCGATGATCGCGATGATCAATCCGAACGGAGTCGACAGGCCGGGCAGCGGCACCGGCGTGCAAAAGGGCAGGGCGAGCAGCATCACGAGCAGCACGTAGCCTCGCCCTTGCAGCAGTCCGATCACCTCGCGGAGCGTCACCGTCTCTACAACGAACTCGCGCAGAATCATCGCAAACTCTTCGGAGAGTTTGCGTGGATGCGCCGGATCGGGTGGCACGATTACACTCGGCCCGGGCTGGCCCCCCGGGGCGCTGTTACGTGCCGCGTTTGTTGCCATACAGCTCGATGTGCAGGCGGTGCGCATAACGGTAGCCGCGCGCCTTGCACAGTTCCCCGAGCCACGCGGCCCGCCCGCGCATTTTTTCCAAAGTGATCGCCTCCGGCATCAACAGCACCTTGTGGCGCGGGATTTCGCGATGCAACGCCGCCAGCATGTGCTCGAGTTCCTCGATGTCCTCGGGACGCGCGACGACGAACTTGAATTGATACGGATACCGGTCGATCCACGCGCGAACCACCTCGGGTTGCCAGCGCGTGGCCTCGTGCTTGCGGCGCCACGCCACGTGCTCGACGGGATCAGGTGCGGAATTGAGCAGCTTCGGCGAGAGCGATGCCAGGTCGCAGGCGATGCCGTCCGGGGCCACGGTCGCCGCGGTCTCGATCGTGATATGCCGTCCGGTCGCCCGGATTTCCGTCGCGAGCGCGTGAATGTCTTTCGCAATCATCGGTTCGCCGCCGGTCAGCACCGCATGCCGGGTCGACGGGTGGGCCTCCACGGCCGCGACAATCTGAGCGACGGTGCGGACTTCGCCTTCGGGATTCCACGACGCGTAGGGCGTATCGCACCACGCGCAACGGAGGTTGCAGCCGCTGGTGCGCACAAAGACCGACGGCACGCCTGTCAGTTCACCTTCGCCCTGCAACGAATGGAATATTTCGGAAATGAGCATCAGGAATCCCGTTTCGTTTTTTCCGGCCGGGGCGGCAGGGCCTCGGTCGACGCGTATTCGGTGGGGTCCGCCAGTCCGGCCTGAGCAAACGCTTCGCGGCGTTCCACGCAGGTGCCGCACTTCCCGCAGTGAATCGAACCGCCCTTGTAACACGACCAGGTGCGCGCGAAATCCACCCCGAGCCGCGCGCCTTCAGCGGCAATTCCTCCCTTGGTTAGGGCGATGAACGGTCGCAACAGTTGCACGCCTGCATACGTTCCCAGCCGCATTGCCTCAGCGATGGCGCGCATGAATTCCTCCCGGCAGTCCGGATAGATCGCGTGGTCGCCGCCGTGCGCCGCGATCACCAGGCCCCCGGCGCCGATGCTCTCCGCGAAACCGCACGCGATCGAAAGCATGATCGCGTTGCGAAATGGCACGACCGTCCGCTGCATGTTTTCCGCCTCGTAGTGTCCCTCGGGAATGTCACCGCCGTTCTTCAGCAAATCGGAGGCGAAGAGCCGGTTGACGAAATCGAGGGCGATCACCTCGTGTCGCGCACCGATCTGCGCCGCGTGTTCGGCCGCGAAAGGGATTTCCCGGTGGTTGTGCTTGGCGCCGTAGTCGAAACTCACGGCCGCCACCACTGCATGCTCACGCCGCGCCCAGTGGAGCGCGGTCACGGAGTCCATCCCACCGGAGCAAAGCACAACAACATTCATCAGGTTTTCGCTGGGCGAGAACCTAGAGCGTCTCTCCCGCCGGGCAAGACCCTTGCCGGACAATTCTCACCATCACGACGCTCGCCGTTGCCAAATCTGGTAATTCCGCCCCATCCTCGATTTTTCGCCGAGCAAGAAAACGCATGCTCATCCTCCACGATTCCCGTTGCGCCGATTACGGTTCCTCGTTGCGGCCCGAACAACCCGCGCGCGTGATTCGCTCTGCCGCCCACCTGCAGGCGGCCCATCCCGACTGGACGTGGCGCGTACCGGAAGCGTCCAACGCGACCGACGACCTCCTGCTTCTTGCACACGGACCGGCGCATTTGAAACGGCTGGGTCAGGCGCGTGATTTTGACGCTGACACGCCGTTTTTTCCGCAAATTGCGGACCATGCCCGACGGTCGGTGGCCTCCGCTCTGGAAGCCGCCCGGCATGCGGTGACCACTCGTGGTGCCGAACCGGTTTTTTCCCTGATGCGTCCGCCCGGCCACCATGCCACGGCCACGCAGGCGATGGGTTTCTGCTATCTCAACCAAATCGCCATCGCTGCGCTCGCAGCGCAAAGGCGATTGGCCGTACCCAAGGTTGCGGTCTGGGACTTTGATGCCCACCACGGCAATGGCACCGAGGCGATCCTCCAGGGCAAACCCAACGTTTTTTTCGCTTCCGTCCACCAATATCCCGGCTATCCGGGCACCGGCACGCAGGATCACGGACCGTTTGTCCGAAACTGGCCCGTCGCCCCCCACACGCCCCGCACCGAACACCTCCGGGTGTTGCGCGAATCGCTGGATGCGGTCCTCGCGTTTGCGCCCGACCTGATTCTGGTTTCGGCCGGTTTTGATGCCTACGCCCGCGACCCGATCACCTCGATGACCCTTGAGCGGGACGATTTCGCCGCGCTTGGCCGCTGGCTGCGCGAATCGGGCCGCCCTGCCGCCGCCCTGTTGGAGGGCGGTTATCACGAGGATCTCCCTTTGTTGATTGATGCGTTCCTGATGTCGTGGAATGGTACAGCATAGTTCGCCGCATGATTTCGCGCTTCCTTCCGTCACGCCTCCGCCGTTTGCTCGGCGTCAAAGTGACCACGCGTCCACCTTCTTACCAGCTTCTCGACCAGCCCGGGTCCCTGACTCCGCTCCTCACCGCACTTGAGAAAGTCGATGAGGTCGCCCTCGATACCGAGGCGGACAACATGTATCACTACAAGACTCGGGTCTGCCTTTTGCAGTTCCTGGTCGACGGCGATGTTTTCCTCGTGGACGTTTTGGCACCCGGCCAGAATCTCGACTCGCTCTGGGAAATTTTGGCGAAGAAACACCTGATCATGCACGGCAGCGATTTCGATCTGCGCCTGTTGCACGATCTCTGCCGGTTTCGTCCTCACAGTGTTTTCGACACGATGCTCGCGGCCCAGCTCCTCGGCCTGCAGCGGATCGGGCTGGCCTCCCTGCTCGAACATCATTTTGGCGTCGCTCTCGACAAGGACGGTCAAAAGGCTAACTGGTCCAAGCGACCGATCACCCCGAAACTGCTCAACTATGCCGCGCTCGATGTGTGGCACCTCCCCGCGCTCCGTGACATCCTGCGGCGCGAGCTCAAGAAACTCGGTCGCCTCGATTGGCTTGAGCAGCAGTGCCGGGCGCAAATCGAGGCGGGTTCCGAGGGGTTTGCACCAGCAACGGAAAACGACTGGCGGATCGGTCGAAGTGAACGTCTCCGCGGACCAGGCCTTAGCGTGCTGCACGCGGTCTGGCATTGGCGTGAGTCCCAGGCGCAGCGGCTGGACACACCGCCCTTCAAAGTCTGCGGTAACTCTCTGCTCCTTACTTTGGCTGAAGCCGCAGAGGCGGGTGGCAGTGAGTCGTCGATCCTGAACGCGGTCCACCTCGGCAAACGTCACGAACGCATTTTTCCCTCCCTCGCCGCCGCTGTTCGCAATGGTCTTGAACGCGACCCGAAGAGCCTCCCGCGCCGCCCAGGCCGCGACCCGAATCACGTTTCCCTGTCGCAGAGTGAAATCGAACATCAGGATCGCATCCGGGCCGACCGCGATCGCGTGGCCCAGAAGCTCGGAATCGAGCCTACGCTCATCGCGAACCGTTCGCTCCTGTCGCAAATCGCGCGCTCGCCAAAAAAAATCGAAGAAATCCTACTCCCGTGGCAGGCTAGTCTCCTCCGCAACGAACCTGCCTTAAAAGAGATCCGTTAGTTCTGGCGGTTGAGCGACACTTCCCATCCTGCGCTCCAATACCCTTGATTAAGTCTGCCAACCGGCCGCCAAAACCGGATCGGGAAAGAACAATCAAGGGGCTTGCGAAACTTTTCCCCGCCACCCAGCGTCCCTTCTCGCTGTCCCCATGAAATCCATTCTTCGGCTCCTCGCCGCGCTTACCCTCCTCTCGTTCGCGTCCGGTTGCGCCACGCGCACCACGTCGACGGGCGGTAAGGAAACCACCCTCCTCGGCGGGGCGGTCATCGTCTCGAAGGACTCGTTTCAACCGACCACCCCCGCCACCGTCGACGCCGACACTTCCAAAATTATCGGTCGTAACGGTCCCTCTGGTCAGAAGGTATCGTTGTTCTGGGGGCTCATGACGTTGCACGACTACTGAGTCGATCGTCCTTCTCGGCCGAAAGACCTGTGAGACCTCGCGCCGCGCCCATGGGACGCGGCGTTTTTGTTGCCCGAGTCAGGCACTTTCGCACCCTCCAAACCGTATGACACAAAACGGCTCACCGGACGCCGCCCCGGCACCCGGTGCCAATATCTCGAGGCATTTGGGCCGCATGGCGGTGGCGCAACCGCACGTTGCCGCGTTGAAAATTCCGCGCGGCCGGGACGCGAAGGGCGAAATCAACTATCTAATCCTCAGTTTTCGTGAACTCGATGCGGAGGTAGGAGCGTGGTGCAACCGGTTTACCCGCGCCGGTATCCGCCCGGGTGATCGCACCCTCGTGATGGTAAGCCAGGGCCTGCCTCTAATTGCTTCTGTTTTCGCCTTGTTTAATCTTGGAGCGGTCCCGGTCGTGATCGACCCGGGAATGGGCCGGAAAGCCTTTCTCGCCTGTGTGGAACATGCCCAACCCCGGGCATTGGTTGGGATTGCGATGGCACAAATCGCGAGCCGGCTCTTTCCAACGGCCTTCCGTTCGGTTGCGGTCCGGGTTTGGGCGAGCGGAGCGCTCACTGCCCGTCTCACATCGCCCCGGAGGAGTGTCACCCCGATTCCGGCGCCGCCCGCATTTGCCGCTCTTCCTTCTGACCTCGCCGCCATCCTGTTCACCTCGGGTTCTACCGGTGCGCCGAAGGGTGTTTGTTATGAACACGGCATGTTCGAAGCGCAGGTCCGCCTCATCCGCGAAACCTACGGGATCACTCCCGGAGAGATCGACCTACCCCTATTGCCCATTTTTGCGCTTTTTAATCCGGCCCTCGGCGTGACAACGATCATACCCGAAATCGATCCGCGCCGCCCCGCCGCCTTCAATCCCGCGCACATCGTCCAAGCCATCCGGCAGGAGAAGGTCACGACCTCCTTCGGTTCGCCCACGCTCTGGCGCAAAATCAGCGAACATTGCCAGGCCCATCATATTACGCTCCCTACGTTGCGCCGCGTCCTCTGCGCCGGGGCTGCCGTACCGGCGGATCTCTGGAAAAGTTCGCGCGACTTTCTTCCGAACGGCAGCCTCCACAGTCCCTACGGCGCTACCGAGGCCCTGCCCGTTACCTCGGTCGCGGCTTCCGCAGTGGATCCTGTTTCGGTTCGCGGCGCCTGCGTTGGCCATCCAGTTCGCGAAATGGATGCGAGGGTCATCGCCATCTCGGACGGTCCCATCACGTCGTTCGCCGCCACTGCCGCGCTTCCTGCCGGCGAAATCGGCGAGATCATCGTGCGCGGTCCGGTGGTCACCAAGACCTACGACGGCCTGCCCGACGCCACCCGTCTTGCCAAGATCCCCGATTCGGCCGCCACTCAACCCGGTGCCGTCTGGCACCGTATGGGTGATTGCGGATATTTCGACTCCGACGGAAAGCTGTGGTTTTCGGGCCGCAAGGTCGAACGGGTCGTCACCGCCTTCGGCACGTTTCACACCGAGCCGTGCGAACAGGTTTTTCGCCGACATCCCCGAGCGGCGCGCTGCGCTTTGATTGGAATTGGCGATCCGGAAAAACGACGTCCCGCCGTCGTCGTGGAGGCCACCGTCAAGGATTCCTCGGCCGCCCGTGCCTTCACCCGCGAGCTGCGCGTCCTTGCGCTGCAGCATCCGCATACCCAGGACATCAAGGTATTCTATTTCCACGAAAAATTTCCGGTTGATGTCAGGCACAACGCCAAGATTCACCGGCTGACACTCGCGAAATGGGCCCGGACCGCGACGGGCTACCAGAGCGATCCGAAACGCTGACCCTGATTCGTGTCACCGTTAGAGGACGCGAGTGACATGTCACCGGAAGTGCCCTTCACTCGCGCAGCTTGTCACACGCCACAAGTCACACGTCACCCTCAGCGGTCCTCGTCACCGGCGGCACCGGTTTTCTCGGCCGCCGCCTCGTCGAGCGCCTCCTCGCCGACGGACGTCGCGTCACGATCCTCGGCCGCAACCCCGCACCTGATCTTGAACGACGGGGCGTTCGCTTCATCCGCGCCGCACTTGACGACATGTCAGCTGTCGGTGCGGCGTGCGCCGGAATCGAAACCGTATTCCACGTCGCCGCCAAGGTCGGTGTCTGGGGCCGCTACGAGGACTTCTTCCGTACCAACGTTCTCGGCACCTGTGCGCTGCTCGACGGATGTCGGGAGCATCGCGTCCCCCGTTTTGTTTACACGAGCACACCGAGTGTCGTGTATAACGGTCGGGATCTCGCCGGCGCCGACGAGTCGCTGCCGCTGACGACCGACTGTCCGAGTCCTTATCCGCTGACCAAGGCGATCGCGGAGCGCGAGGTGCTGGCTGCCAACTCGCCCACGCTCCGCACCATCGCGCTCCGGCCGCATCTGATCTGGGGCGTCGGCGATCCGCATCTCGTGCCTCGCATCCTCGCGCGCGCCCACGCCGGGCGGCTGCGCATCATTGGTGCCGGCCGAAATCGCGTCGACATGGTCCACGTCGAAAACGCCGTCGACGCCCACCTCCTCGCCGAACGCGCCCTGACACAGTGTTACGTATTACGTGACACTTTTGATCTGCCTTCCTCAGGAACTTTAGAAAACTGTCACGTAATACGTGACACTGGGCCGAAGGCGATCGCTGCCGATGGACGGGCGTTCTTCATCACGAATGGAGAACCGGTGGTGTTGTGGGATTGGATCAACGAACTGCTTCGGGCTCTCGGAGAAGAGCCGGTCACGCGGCACATGCCGCTGCCAGTTGCATCCGCGATCGGTGCGGCGTGTGAAACGCTCTGGCACACGCTTTCTCTCCGTGGCGAACCGCCGATGACGCGTTTCATCGCCGCGGAACTGGCGAAAGACCATTGGTTCGACCTTACTGCTGCGCGTCGCGATCTCGGCTACACGCCGCGCGTCACGATGGCCGCTGGTACCGCGGAACTAGTCGCCCATCTCAAAGGCGCCGCTGCCGCAGCGCCTCGAACAGGGTGATGATCGTTGCCATCGCGACGTTCAGCGAATCAGCCTGACCAGCCATCGGAATGCGCACCGGCACGTCCGCATGCGTGAGCCAGAATTCACTCAGACCGTATTGCTCGCTGCCCATCACCACCGCGAGCGGTCCACGCAAATCCACGTCGGAGTAGATTTTCTCCGCCGCCGGAGTTGTCGCGACCGTACGCACTCCCTTCGCCATCAACCATCCTTGGACGCGGGCACTTTCCTCCACGACCAGCGGCACGGAAAAAAGCACGCCGGTGGAGGCACGCACCACATTTGGATTGAAGATGTCCGTCACCGGATCGCACACGATCACGGCGTCGCAACCCGCGGCGTCGGCGCTGCGCAGAATCGTCCCGAGGTTTCCCGGTTTCTCGATGGCTTCGACGACGAGGAGAAAGGGCGCGGTAGGGAGAACGAGATCGTCCAGTTTTCGGCTCCATTGCGGGGCAACCGCCAACAGCCCGTCAGGGCGCTCTCGATAGGCGACCTTGGCAAAGGCGTCCTTGCTCAGTTCGAACAGCTGCGCACCCGCCGACGCGGCCTGCGCGAGCAGCGCCGGCTCGTTCTCCCCGAGAAACCAGTCGGGCGAAAAATACACCTCGCGCAAAGCCACGCGCTTCTCGAGAGCACGCCGGATCTCGCGATAGCCCTCGACCAGAAACACCCCCGCCTCGTCGCGCGGCCGGCGATCGCGCAGCTTCACCAGCTGCTTTACGCGCGGATTCTGGAGGCTGGAGATTTTTTCGGGGGCGTCCACAGGACACACGGAACACACGGAATCGGAAAAAATACAAAATCCTTTTCTTGGTCTGGTCCGTTTCCGTGTATTCCGTATGCATCGTGGGAAAAACGAAAACAAAGTTCAACGACCAGCCATTCCCGTATCACTCTGAGATCGAGCTGGAGATCGCCACGCTCACCAACCTCGGTTCGGGACTCGGCCGGGTGGCGCTGCCGGGAGAAACCGAGGCGAAGTGGGTCGTGATGGTGCCGTTCACCCTGCCGGGCGAACGCGTGCGCGCGCGGGTGTTTCGCAACCACAAAAATTTCTCTGAGGCTGATCTTGTCTCCGTGCTCACCCCCTCGGCGGATCGGGTCGATCCGCTCTGTCCCCTCTTTGGTCGTTGCGGCGGCTGCCAATACCAGCATCTCGCGTACTCCGCGCAGCTTGACTGGAAACGGCGCCAGGTGGCCGAACTCCTGCAACACATGGCCGGAATTGCCAACTTTCCCGTGGCGCCGGTCGTTGGTTCGCCGCGCCATTTCAACTACCGGTCAAAGATCACGCCGCACTTCAACCCTCCGCGCGGCGATGCCCCCGTGCCCATCGGATTCCTGCGGCAGGGCACACGCTTCGACATCGTGGACGTCCCGCAATGTCCCATCGCCACGGAGGCGATCAACGAACGCCTCGCCGCGGTGCGCGCCCGGGTGCACGCGCAGCAGGCCACCTATGTCCGCTCTGCGACCCTTTTGATCCGAGATGCCGGGGGCGAAGTGACGACCGACTACGACGCTGTGGTCACCGAGTGCGTCGGCGACACGAAACTGCATTTTCTGGCGCGCGATTTTTTTCAGAACAATCCGTTCATCCTCCCGGCGTTCACCGCTTATGTGCGCGATCAGGCCGCCGCCAGCGGGGCGCGGTTCCTCGTGGATGCCTATTGCGGCAGCGGACTCTTCGCCCTCACCGCGGCCCCAGCCTTCGAACGTGTTGCCGGGATCGAAATCAGCGAGAGCAGCGTGCGCTTCGCCCGCGAGAACGCCGCCGCCAACGCCATCACCAATGCCACCTTCACGGCAGGTGATGCGGCGTCACTGTTCGCCGGACTTGATGTGGGCTTCATACCCGCTGACACCGCCGTGATCATCGACCCGCCGCGCAAAGGCTGCGACGAGCCGTTTCTACAGCAGCTTTTCGCCTTCAGCCCGCGCGCCGTGGTCTACGTCTCCTGCGATCCGGCCACCCAGATGCGCGACTTGAAAAACTTCCTCACCGCCGGCTACACCCTGACCGCCGCGCAGCCGTTCGATCTATTCCCGCAAACGCGCCACCTCGAGTGTGTGCTGACGTTGCGAAAACCATAGTCCCCAGAGGCGCCGGCAAGTTTATCGCCGCGGCGGCGCAATCTGCTGCGGGGCGACGCCGGCCCGCGTGGCGATCAATGCGCACACCTTCGGTACATACATGCGGGTCTCCGCGGGGAGGTCGGCTGCGATGGCGGTGAACGACGTCGCGCCCTGTTTGGCGAGGGTGCGACTGACTCTTCCTTCACCTGCGTTGTAGGCCGCGAGGGCGAGGGCCCAATTGCCAAATCGTCCATGGAGCGTCCGCAGATAGCGCGCCGCGGCATGCGCCGACTTCTCTGGATCGGTGCGGTCGTCGGGCAAAAAGGTACTCATTCCCATCGCCTTCGCGGTATCGGGCATGAATTGAAACAGGCCCTTCGCACCGGCCGGACTGCGCGCGATCGGGTTGAGCGAACTTTCCGCCTCGGCCAACCACGCCAGCTCCGGCGGCACGCCCTCGGCCACAAACGCCGCCCGCAACCGTGGCATCAACGCCGCCGCCCGCGCCGGCACCGGTCGGTTACGAACGCGCGTCAACCAAAGATCATAATGCGGCACAGGCTGCACGGTCGCGATCGATCGCGGCGCGACCGTGCCGGGACGAGTCGGCGGCAGGGGGCGCGGAACGGGCGCTGGTACGACTGCCTGTTGGGCGCCCTCGATCTCGTCGATTCGTTGCTCCAACCAGTCCGCGAGATCCTCGTAGCCGGAAAGCAGGCGCAGCGCCGCCAGAGCCGTCCGCGCCTCCGGGGCACAGGCGACCAGCTCCTCGAGTGAATCTCCTTCCCTTGCCCGTTGGAACCGAAGGGCGAAATCATCCCATTGCGCCTTGGTCGGAAATTGAAACTGCGCCTTCACCTCCGGCGGCGCGATTTGATCGAACAGCTGCTGGCCCGCTTGAAAGAGTTCGTCCGCCTCAACCGGCCTCGCCATGGCCGGTGCTGGCGCCTCGGCCCCACGCAACGCCGGTCCCGCCACAACACCCAGGAACAGTGTCACGTAATACGTGACACTTATCCGAAACGTGAATACGTGGGGACGGACCGATTGGGTGGGTATCGTGCCACCGGCGCTCATGGGCGGAGCGCGGTGATCACGGCGGCCTTCAAGGTCAGCGTGGGCTGCTCGGTGAGCGCGGGCGGATTGTCCCCCAGGTAATTCTTTGCGTTTTTTGCGATCCAGTCCGTCGTGACCAGCCGGTACGTCCGGCCTGCCACAATCTCGCCGGCGACAGTCACCACGAGGTTTTCTCCGCCGCGTTCGGGGAACGGTGTATCGGGGCCTTGGTTCGCGCGAGCCAGAATCTTTTTCAGTGCCGCGCCGTCCACGACGGCCGAGAATAGCGGGCCGTCGAAACGCACGCAGGCATCGAAGGCAAAGCGCGTCACTTCTCCCGCCGGCAGGCCTCCGCCAAACGTCGTCGCTCCGACGATCGCGACGTCGGCGCCCGCGGCCCGTCGCGCCGCCTCGACGGCGAAACGCGCGGCATCAGCCGGAGCGAGCGCCTTCAGGGTGCGGCCGACGACCGCAGTCTCCTCGGACGTGAGGTGTTGCGCGAGGGTTTGGCGGATAAGTTCCACCATTTCGGGATCCGCGGTGTCATCAGCCTTGAGCGGCTCCTGCTCTACGTCCCACCGCAATGCTCCGTCCACCCGTCGCAGGCGAGCGACCGACACGGCCTCAAGCCAGCTCCCCGAGTGAAAATACACGGTTCGTCCGGCGCGATGCACGAACCGCAGGTGGTCATGTGCTCCGGCGAAGAGCGTGCCCTCCGGCACGAGCGTGAGCATCTCGCGATCCGCGCGGAGCCCGGCGTGGCTCAGCACCACGGGGAGTGCGGTGGTTTTCAACAGCGCGGGAAAATTAGCCCTGGCCCACACGACCGGGTCGGTGAGATCGAGCTGTGGACGAATCGCCGCGCGATACGTCGAGAGACGATCTGTCGCGACGCCGACGAACGTCGCCTCATGCGCACCGAGTTGCAGCTGCGCTGACGCGGGGGCAAAGGGCTTGCCGGATTCGCGATCCCGCAGGTTGCCGTTGATTACGATCAGGCCGGCGGCGCGGAGTCGCGCGACGGTCTGCGGCAGGTCGAAAAATTCCGGCTCGTGGTTGCCGAGATTGAGGATGGTCGGCGCGCGACGGGCGAGCGCGGAGAAAAGGGCAAAGTCAATCGCGCCTGACGTGCGGCGGGCGACCATGTTGCCGTATTCAAGCGAATCGCCATCGATGAGAATAGCGAATGGAACCCCGGGATTTTCCGCCCGCAGCCGGTCGACCCGGCCGACGAGCTGAGCGGACCGCTCGTAGGCGGAATGCTGGTCGCCCACCACCAGCAGCACCGCCTCGGGCGCGAGGGCAAACACGGGAGCGACCAGAAACGCCAGAAAGAGGATGAGCGGGAGCAGACAAGGCATGATGACCCCGACACTCTGCACCAACCGCCGAAAAAATCACTACGGCACTTCGTAAACTTCCACCAGCGCCACGCCGGTCGTGCCGGCGACGCCCGAGACCTGCACCGTATAACTGCCGGGCTCCAGGGTCGCCAACAGGGCCGCGTCCTTGGAATCACCGGCGAGCGCGAACGCCCCAACATTGGCAAACGCAGTCGCCAGCGCGGCGGTGCCACCCCAATTGTCGTTCGCCCCGATCTGCGTCGCGCCGGAAAACAACGCCAACTGCGGGTCGGCGACCACGCCGGTGACGCCAAACACCCCGAGCGTCGGGCCAATCGCGCGAATCAACACGGTGCGGGCGGTTGAACCGCCGACGACAAAGCCGGCAATCACTCCGGTGCCGAGATGCTTGCGCACGGAAACGTTGACCAGCCGCGGAGTCGCCGCCGTAAAGTTCGCGGTCGGAGTGGCATCGTAGAGTTCCGCGATCACGGAACCGGTCCCGGTGCCGGAGATGATCGCCGAGTTTTGTCCGCTCGCGAGACTCGGCAGCGAGATGGCCGCGTCGCGCGAGGCGGCGCTGGCAAAGGGAAACGCGCCGACCTGCGCCATCGCCGCGGTGATCGCCGCGGATCCACCCCAGTTGTCGTTTTCGCCCACCTTCGTGCTGCCGGTGAAAAATTCGAGCTTGGGATCCGCAAGCACGTCCTGCACCCCGAAGGCGCTCAACGCCGGCCCCGCCGCCCGCACGAGCAACGCCTTGCCGCCACTCGTGCCGGCTCCTCCGACCACGACGCCAAACGTAAAGTTGTCCGCCGCCGATGTCAGCGACGTCCGGATCGACAGGTTGATCAGCCGGCCCGGATCGACCGCCGCGCCGAAAGTCAGGTTGGCCGCTGTGCTCACCACCGTACCTGTGGCGGTTGTCACCGAGACGGCATAGGCTCCGGCGTTCCCCGTGGTCACGACGGGAATCGTGTAGACCGGACTGTTCGCACCGATGATGACCGCCCCGTCCTTCATCCATTGATACACCGCACCGGCGGCGTTTTGCGCGCTGATGCTGAACGTCACCGCGTCACCTGGCGATGCGGTCCGTAAGACGGGCTGCGCCGCGATCACGGGTGCAGGAGTGCTGTCGACGATTTCAAAGGTGAGCATCGCGCCGTTGTCGCCGACGGCGACGATGGCGGTGGGGCTGGCCGCGAGGCCGCGGATCATCTTGTCCGCCGGGAGGGCCGAGAGTGACCAACTGACTCCGTCGAGCGAAACGAGCAGCGTGCCCAGGGTGCCGCCCGACGCGACGTAGCCGATGGGTGTCTTCGTGACTGCGCCAATATTTTCCGCGACGCCGGTTTCCCGTTGCTGCCACGTGATGCCGTCGATCGAGTTGAGCAACGTCCCGCCGTTGCCGGCGGCGATAAATCCGACTTCCTCCCACCAGCCGACCGTCAGCAACGCGGTGGTCACGCCGCTGGTGGCGGTCGCCCACGAGGTGCCGTCGGCGGACTGCACGATGGCACCGTTGTCACCCACCATGACGTACCGGCCGGCGCCAAATGCCGCGGCTCGCAGCGGTTGAGTGGTGCCGCTGGTCTGGCTCGTCCACGTGGTACCATCGGGAGACGACAGGATCGCTCCGCCCGCACCGCCGGCGACAAAGCCGGACGCGCTGCCGGCGATGGCGTTGAGCTGGGTCGTCACCGGGGAGGTGCGCTGCGTCCACGCCGTCGCGTTCGTGGAGGTGAAGATGCGACCGGTGTCGCCGACGGTTACGTAGAGATTGCGGGCGAAGGTGACGTCGTTGACGTTGGTGAAGCCAGTAGTGGTGGCGGCCCGTGTCCACGTGATGCCGTCGGACGAGACCGAGATTGGGACGCCGATGGTGCGCGTGATGGCGTCGGTGGTCTGTCCGACGGCGACGAATCGGCTGCCGGCGTAAATGACGCTGAACATGCTTTCTCCCGTACCGCGGGTGAGACGGCGCCAAGACGTGGCGGTGGTGGCCGCGTAGATTTCGCCCAGGCGGCCGACGAGCAGGCCTTCGTCTCCGCTGTTGGCGATGTAGAACGTGCCGCTGGTGGTCCCGCCGAGTGCGGCGGCCGCCCAGACTGCGCCGGTGGTGGATGAAAGCACCGTGCCGTTGTCACCGCCGACCACGAAGGAGCCTTTCACGAATCCGGCGCCGTAGAGATTTGTCGTCGTGCCGGAGGTGGCGCGCGTCCACGTCGTGCCATTCGCGGACGTGAGGATCACGCCGCTCAATCCCGCGGCGACAAACGTGCCATTGGCAAACGTGACGGCCCGCAGATCCGTGGTGACGCCGCTGGTGCGTTCAGTCCACACGAGACCGTCCGGCGAGGTAATGATGCGCCCTCCGACGGCCACGGCGACGACGAGTCCGTTGCCGAACGTGACTCCCTGTAACGACGTCGTGATGCCGCTGGAAGAGCGCGGCCAGTTGATACCGTCGGTGGACGTGACCACGGTGCCGCCGGTGCCCAGGCAGATCCAACGATTGGCCGCGTAGATCACGGTGTTGAGATTGGCTGAGTCGAGCGCGCCGGTGAGGAAGGGCGTCCAGGAGTATCCGTCCGCCGAGGTCCACAATCCGCCGATGTCCTCCTTGGTGGCGCCATCGAGATCTGTCGTGGCGATGACGAAGCGGCCATTGGCATAGGCGATGGCGTTGAGTTGTTGCGTCGTGGAAAAATCGATGGGCGTGAAGTTGCCGGCGTCGTCCAGGGTGAGCAGCGTGCCGCCGCCGCCAACGATCCACCATTTATCGCCGACCCGCACCGCCCCGCGCAACTCGGCCCCACTCGGGGCTGGATTGCGCCACTTCCAATTCGCGAACGCCGCGACTGCCGGGTAGGAGGTCGAGACCACGCTGGCGCCACTCGCATCGATGCCGCGAACCGCGAGCAGGTAATTGCCGATGGCCGAGGGGGTCCACGACAACGCCCCGGCCGAGCCGTCGATTTCGCTTACCTTGGTACCGTTGGCGTACAACTCGAGTTTGACGAAGCCGGCGCCGCTCGCGGAGAGAACGTTCTTCTTCCCCACGGCCACCTTGATCGCGTCAGCCTCGATCCGCAGCGTAGGCGGCGGGAGCGTTCGGCTCGGCAGCGTCGGCAGGTCGGTCGAGTAAATGAGCCCGCTGTTGCCGACGACCACGATGGTGCGGTCACTCGCGGCGGTGCCACGAAGACCCGAAGCGGAGAGCGTGCTCAACTGTACGGAGGCCCAGGTCTGCGCGTTTTCTCCAAAGTCAATCGTGCCGCTATTGAGGCCGGTCAGCAATACTCCACCCACGGATTGGATTTTGAATGAGCTGAGGCTCGATGCGCTCGACGACGCCACGCGGGTCCACGTCACCGCATCCGGCGACGAATAGGTCGTGCTTCCGGATCGGGTGTACCAGACGCCGTTGTGCTTGGTCGCGCCCCAGAAACCTGCCGTGGAGGGAAGACTGCGGTTGGTCCAGTTGACGCCGTCGCTGGAAACAAACACGCGTCCGTTGTCACCGGTGATGACGAAGAGCCCGTCGGCAAACGTCACGGCGCGCAGCACCGTGGTGATGCCGGACGCCGCGGCGGTCCAGGTGACTCCGTCCGCCGAGGAATAGATGATGCCGCCGTCGCCCACCGCGACGAACCGTCCCGCTCCGTGGGCGATGCCCCAGAACTGGGCGAGGCCGGTGTCAATGTTGACGAGTGTCCAGTTCGTGCCGTCATCCGAATAGGCGGCGAGGCCCTTCTGCGTCGTATTGTTGAAACGATAACCGCAGGTGACGTAGCGCGCACCGTTGTGGGCGATGCCCGTGAGGCTGTTGCCGGTCGGAAATGTCACCCGGGTCCAGGTCACCCCGTCAGACGAGGAGAGAATTGTCTGATTGATGCCGACCGCGACAAATTTGCCTCCAGCGAAGATCACATCGTTGAGCTGGTTGGGGGTGACGCCGTTGGCACGGAGGGTCCACGAGACGAGGGGATCGACGACCTTGAAGGGAATCGTCTTGGCGGCGATGCCGCCCTTGCCGTCGTGCGCCGAGACGCGCAACGAGTAGTCGCCGCCCTTGAGGAAGCGTCGCGTGATGCTGCTGAGGTTGGGCTGCAGGGAGCCATCGCCGAAATCCCAGCGGAAATAGACGGCGTCACCATCGGGATCGGCGCCGCTGGCGTTGAAGACGACGTTGGACCGCGCGGTGATTGTGCCCGTTGGCACGTCGGCGATCAGGCTCGGGTTGCGGTTCCCGTCAGTGGCGCCGAAGGCGACTTGCACGTCGATGTACTCGTTGGGCGCGGTGCCGCCGACCGCGAGAGGCTTGATGGTGATGCCGGCATCCGGATCGACAAACGTCTCCCCCGTGCGGACGGGTGCATCGCTCGCGCCGCCGGCGGATCCGGGCGTGCCGTCGAGCAGATAGGTGCCCTGACCGCTGGTGAATTTCGGCGACTTCTCCGTTCCCCAATGAATCAGCACGCCGTTGCGCAGGCGATCGACTTGCGAGGAACTGAGCGAGGTCGGTGCAGTGCGGCGATGTTCGACCCAGTATTCGTAGCCGAGGTCGCCTGGAGAGATTCGCAGTCCGCGGATGCCGGCGGCGTCCTTGTCGTCGTGTCGAGCAATCCGATACGTCCCGGCCTGGGTGACGGTGGTCACGCTCGTGTTGTCGAGGTAGCCCAGTTTGTATTTTTGGGACGCGTTGAAGTGCATTGTCCCCGAGCCCATGATGTCGAAGACGTCGCCGTACTCGACATGGGTGCCGGCGCCCACGGGGGAAGTGCCGGTCGGCAGCCAATAATGCGAATGGGCGAGACTCTGGGTGTGGCCAAGTTCGTGTCCGACCGTGCCGATCCCAATCGCGTTGTTCAGTCCGACACGCGGCCCGCCGACATTGGCAACGCCGCCGTAGAGATAGACCGAGATGCGTTTGTGGATGATGAGGTAGCGATCAAACTTCTCCGGATCCCAGGCACCGGTGCCGCCGTTGGCCGCGTCGTAGGCCTTGGCCGCATCGCGAGCCGCGGTGTAGAGCTCGCCGTTCGTTGAGCCCGAGGTGCTGTAGTAAGCCTTGTCCTTTGGCATGCGCAGCACGGCCGGGAGGATGCTGAACGCGAGCGTCGTCTTGCCCTGCGAGTTGGCGACATAGAAATCGTTCGTCGCTGACGCGCCGGCCAAAATTTCGGCGTCGGTGTACGCTGCGCCAGGATCGTCGGCAAAATCGATCTTCAGCCACAGCACCCGTTTAGTGCCGAGGATCCAGCTGGGAGGCGAGGTGACCTCCGCGGTCGCGGGCGTCGCAGTCGAGCCACCACCCGGCACGCCCGACCTGAGATCCGCGACGTGCGGGCCAACGATCGATTCGGCGGCGACGAGTTGTTCCCCAAGCTGGGTGAGCTCGGCGGCGTCGGCGATGACACTCAGTTCGGCGCCGATCCACAAAGCAGTTTGCTCCGACGTGAGGCCGCGGTTGGCTTTTTCGCCATCGTCGAGAACGCGGTAGGGTGTTTCGTCGAGCGCCGCCGCGTCTTCGATCGCGATGCCGTGGAGCGGCAGACCTAACTTGGTCGCCTGATGTTCGCGCCGGCCGAAGACAAACGCCCGGTAACTCGTGTCACTGAGCCGGGCGATCCGATCGACCTGAGCGTCGGCTCCGCGATGGGAGATGTTCACCTCAAGATCACCCCGCCGGTCGACCCGCTTTTCCAGTTGTTCCTGCACCGCAGCGGGCAATTCGGTGCGGAGGCCGACTGGCACGGCGAGGTCGAGCGCGCGCTGCGGATCGGTCTCGATGAGATGCTTGAGTGCGGAGCGGCGGGCCACCGCCAGCTCGCGGCCGATGGCGGCGAGCGAGGGTTGGTCCGCGATCTCGGCCCGGCGCCAATCGGTGAGCCAGGCGGAAAACGCCGCCGTCTTGGTCAGTGCGTCGTCGCGGCGCGCGCGCGCGGCAATCGCGTTGGCGATCTTTTCTCCGGGGGAGACGCCTGCCGGCAGGCAGAGCGCCGGATCGGTTGCGACCACGTCGGTGAGGCGCGGGCTGGCGTTGGTCGGGAGGGTGCCGATTCGCCCTCTTGGCACGTTGCGCTGCAGGAAAAATCCGACCGAGACGAGCGCGAGCGCGCCGATCAACCAACGACGAGGGTGGGAGGGCATGGGATGGAAAAACGAATCAAAGCGTCCGAGGACGGATTAGGCAATCCGGCGGGAACGGGGGACTATCTCGGAAAAAAGCTACGGCACCTCGTACACTTCGACCAACGCTACTCCGGTGGTCCCGCCGACGCCGGAGACGGTCACGGTGTAGCTGCCGGGCTGGAGTTCGGCGACCAGAGCCGCGTCCTTTGATGTGCTGGAAAGTCCGAATGCACCGACCTGCGCGAACGCCGCACTCAAAGCCGCCGTGCCGCCCCAATTGTCATTCGCCCCGATTTGAGTCGCACCAGTGTACAGCGCGAGCTGCGGATCGGCGACCGTCCCGGCCACGTTGAAGGGCGCCGCCGCCAGGGTCGGGCCGATGGCACGCACGAGGACTTTTCGCGGCGTCGATCCTCCGACGACAAAGCCGGCGGTGACACCCGTGCCAAGATGCTTGAGCACGGAAACATTGATGAGTCGCGGTGTGGTGGTGGTGTAGCTGTCGGTTGGGGTGGAGTCGTAGAGTTCGGCGAGGACCGCGCCGGTGGCGCCGGCCACCCCGGAAATTTTGACGGAGTTGTTCCCCTGTGCGACGGCGGAGTTGAAAATTGCGGCGTCGCGCGAGGCCGCATCAGTGTAGGGAAACGCGCCGACGGCGGCAAAGGCCTCGCGCAAGGCGGCGGTGCCGCCCCAGTTGTCGTTTTCGCCGATCAGCGTGGTCCCGGCGTAAAACTCGAGCGAGGGATCACGGAGGGAATTGCTGAGATTGAAAACACTCAGTGACGGTCCGACGGCGCGGACGAGCAGCGGCTTGGTTCCGACCGTGCCGGCGCCGCCGATGACGGCTCCCATCGTGAACGTATCGCCGGCGGCCGGCAGGGAGGTGAGAAGCGAGAGATTGATCAGGCGACCGGCCTGGTTGGCGGTGGCAAACGTGAGCGGGGCGCTGTCGCTGGTCACCGCGCCGGTGGCCGAGGTGATGGTGACGGAATAGCGGCCGAGATTTCCGGCGGTGGCTCCGCTGATGGCATAGACCGGTCGGTTCGCGCCGGGGATCGGTTGTCCGTCTTTGAGCCATTGGTAGACCGCGCCGAAGGCATTTTGCGCGCCGACCGAGAAAGTGGCGTTGCCACCAGTGAGAACCAGCTGTGGTGCGGGCGGCGTGACGATGGCGGGCGGCGGTGTCGAGTCGACGAAATCAAACCCGAGCATCGTGCCGTTGTCGCCCACGGTGATGAGGGTCGTGGGGCTGGCGGCGATACTGCGGAGGGTGCGATCCGAGGGGTTCGTCGCGTTGGACCAGCTGCTACCGTCAAGCGAGAGTAACATCGAGCCGTTTAGTCCGGCGCTCGCCAGGATCCCCACCGGGGTCTGGGCAATCGAGCTGATGAAAGTGGCCAGGCCGGTTTCGACTTGCTGCCACGTGTTGCCGTCATCCGATCGAAGCATCGTGCCGCTATTGCCGCCGGCCAGAAACCCGATGTTATCGATCCAAGTGACGGTGTTCAGCGTCGCGACCGTGCCGCTGGTGCCGACGTTCCACGTGCTGCCGTCCTCAGAGTAGATCACCGTGCCGCTGTTGCCGACCACGACGTACCGGCCACCCCCATACGCGGCGCAGTTCAACGTCGTGGTCGTCCGGCTGGTGCGCGTCGCCCACGTCGTGCCGTCGGCCGAAGACACCACCGTACCGCTGAGTCCGACGGCGACAAAACCGGCCGATCCGGCCGCCACCGACTGAAGCGCGTTGGTAGTGCCGCTGGTCTGGCTGGTCCAGTCCGTGGCGTTAGTGGAGGTAAAGATCCGGCCGTTGTCACCGACCGCCAGGTAGGTATTTTGGGCAAAAGTCAGACCGAGGAGATTGGCGGCGTTCAGCGCGGTGTTCCCGTTGGCGCGGGTCCAGCTCACTCCGTCGGACGAGAGCAGGACGGGAACGTGGGTTGTGTTGGTGATGGTGTCGATCCGGCCGGTGACGCAGACGAAACGGCCTCCGGCGTAAATGACCGTTGCCCTCACCTCGCCGGTGCCGGTCGTGGCGCGGCGCCAGGGGGACCCCGTTGTGGCGGTGAAGATTTCCCCGGCGCGACCGACAACGATCCCGTTGTCGCCGCTGCTGGCGACCGAGGTCGAACTGCTGAACTTGCCGTCCAATGTGATGCGCGCCCAGGTGGAAGCGTCGGTCGATGTGAGCGCTAGGCCTGCGCATGGCCCACAAGAAATGACGGGACTTTCGGTGCGAGCTCGGCTAAGCCAACAGGGATGAAGCTTACAATTCCCATCAAGCAACGGCTGGCCCAACCCGAAAACATGACGATGGTTCGTAAATTGATCGGAGCGAAAC
>CANJIU010000063.1 GCA_947474365.1 Opitutia bacterium
CCGCTGGGTCGTCGAACGCAGCCACTCGTGGTTCAATCGCTTTCGAAAGCTCCTCGTGCGCTACGAGAAGAAGGAAGCGAATTACCTGGCCCTCGCACACTGCGCAGCTGCCATGATCTGCTTTCGGATGGCCTAGAATGCTCATTCTCGATTTACGGATAGGCTCTAAGGCGCGGCCGTTGATCGGTTTGTTGAGGTCGTTGATTGTCAGCGTGTCGTTTGGCCCGATGAATCCTTCGGTGAAGGAGACGTCGCTGCCTTTGACCACCTTGCTCCCTTAACCGATGACGGCGGGCGAACGATAGCGCCAGCTGCCGCCGAGGAAGGAGCCCTTGACCGGCCCTTCGGAGAAACCGTAGCGCATCGTGACATTCAGGCGTCGCGGCTCATCTGTGCCACACTGTGGCCCTCCTGGGCCCGGATGAAATTCCAGCTGTTGATCGCGTTGCCGACCACCAGGTCGTTGATCGTTTGCGTCGTGCTGGGGAAGACGAAGGAGGTTTTTTATTTTGACCAGACCGGCAGGCGGTCGGCGATGAACGCGTACCAGGCAGCGGCCATGTTTGATTCGACGGCGTCGTTGCGGGCAAAGCTGGCGCTCACCCGCCAGTTGGGAGTCGGATTTGCGATGAGCTCGATTTCCGTGCCCTTCGCGACGAGGTCAGAGAAGACATCATAGGTCTCGCGCTGGCTGGCGGGGCGGCTCGCGGTGCCGATGCTGCGGACGCTCTCGGAGAAATTCGCGTATTTCACGCTCGAAGGCGCGCCGGCCAGCAACGCCGCGCTTTCGATGTTGTAGACGGTATTCCGAAACGGATTGATGCCTCCCAACCCGCCGGCGGCACGAAGCGTGTTGTTCACTCCCTGCTGCACCGAGGTGCTTTCGGGGTTGATTCGGAGCATCAGGTTGTCGCGCAGCAGGTGAAACGTCACCCCGTAGTTCTTGCCGATGCCATCGCCGACCGGAGGGGTGGTGCCGTCGAGGTTCAGCTTGATGCTCGAGGGTGGATCGTGGGTGTTGGACTCGTCGTAGAAGAGCGAGAGCCAGCTGAACGGATGGATGACGACGTCCATCAGTCGAGTGTTGCCGGAGCGTACTTGATCGAGGGCGTACGCGCCGGGTTGCTGTTTGCGGCCGTCGAATTGATCGTACCACCAGGCATAACCGGCATTGTTGCCGATGCCCGGGCCTCCGTTGGTGCCGGTCCGTAGGTGCTTGGTCGTGTCGATGGAGTAACTCTTGCCGACATCGCGACGGCGTCCGTACGTCACCACGATCTTGTCCTTGAGGAAAAAGCTCTGGACCGTCTGGACGTTGCTCGTGATCTCGCGGCGGCTGTTCGTGGTGTTGCTCGCGCCGAGGGGATTGTCGAGGGTGGCGACCTGCCAGTCGGTGCCCGGCAGAATGCCCGGGGCGAACGGGGCGAAGGGCAACCCCGCGGAATAGGTGCCCTTGGAGGCCGGGTCCTGGGGATTGTCGACGTAGACACGGATGCGCGGGCTGCGTTGCGTCGCCATCAGGGAATCGGCCGGGTTGCTGATGTTCGCGGCGGCAAAGGTCGTGGCCAGGCTCGCGGGAGTATTGATGATCTTGAAATCGCTGTTGGCGCGCCCGTCGCGGGCCTTGTCCGCCGACCAGAGCGCGGCGACCCGGTGTCGACCAAGCCATTTTTGCCAGCCGTTTTTCTCCATGAAATTGAGGTCGTACGAGGCCGAACCGCGACGGCTGTCGAACCGATAGAACGATTCGCCTGAACCGGGGGTGGTGGTCAGGTAGTAGCGGCCCACATTGGGGTTCGGCGTGACGCGATCCGGGAGGTACTTGTTGGCGTCGACCCGCAGTTCGGTGCCGGTTAAGGGCAGCATGTCGACAAATTTGTTGATGTAGCGCTCCTGGTTGTTGCCCAGCTCGACGTAGAAATTCTTCAGCGGGTTGAGTTCAACCGTGAAGCCGCGGATGTCGGCATGCAGCCGGTTCTGCAGCGCCTGGCCGGTGAAATTCGTGGTAAGGGGGAAGAGGCTGCCGTCGCTCAACGAGCGGTCAAAATTGTCGGGCGAAGCCGCGGCCGTGTCGTAGCTGCGGGTCATCACCGTGGTGTTGGCGTACTGGAATCCGGCGGGCGACGTGCCGGCGGTGTTGCCCATCAGCACGACGGGAAACGTCGCGGTGGTGAACGGTTGGAACGCCGGGTCGAAATTGGCCAGGCCCGGCGTGTTGACGTTCGCCGGCAGCGCCTTGCCGACGCCGTTGTCGAAGATCGGTTTGCCGGCCTTGATCCACGGCGTAATCGCGTCGGTGATGATGGTGTTGCGCACCGGCATGCGGTCGCGATGCACGTCCTCGACGTACGCTCGCGCGCTCACCCACCGGAACGGCTTCACCTCGACGGTGGCGAAGATGCGTTCCTGCCGATCGAAATTCGGCTTGCGCGAGGTGCGGCTGTCGGACTTGAGGCCGTCAAGGCGCAGCGCGAGTTTTTCCCGGATGATGGGCTGGTTCAGATCCATCGACTTGCGGACGTGATCGTTGCTGTCAAAGCGGGACTCCAGGGTGTAGCTCGGCTTGTTAACGCGGGCGCGCTTCAGGGACGAGTCGTTGTTGCCAGAGGGATTGCCGGAGCCGAAGAGGATGGCGTTGGGGCCGGAGACGAACGTGAAGCGCTCGGTGTTATAGGTGTCGATCGGGATGTTGGTGGCAAAGAAATCGTGGGTGGGCGTGGACTGGCCGAGGCCCCGGGCGCGATTGTTGCCGTTGATCGTCTGGGTGGTGAGTGTCGCGTTGTTGCTGGAGGTGACGTCTAAAACTCATCCGTGCTCTCGATGTTGAGGGAGTAGCGGAACGCATCTTCCATCGTGACGGCCCCGACGTCCTGCAGGAATTCGGGTGTCATGATCGAGATCTGCGCGGCGACATCCTTGTGCGAGGTGTTGAGCAGGCTGCCAGCGAGCGTGTCCTTGGCCAGATAGCCGACGTCCTTCGAGGAATTCACCTCAAAGGGCGAAAGCGTGACGACGGACGAGGCATCGCCGGCGGCGGGCTGGGCCGCGGCAGAAGCCGGTGTACCAGAAATTATGGATACGAACAACGTTCCCAGCGGGACGTGCCGGCGTTGCGAGGAGGAGCGGTGGCGGGGATTCGCGTGGCGGGAGCGCATCGGCGGAGGAGGCTGGGGGGGCGATGCTCCTTCATGAAGCGCAAGCGCGGTGGGGGTGACCGCAGTGCGCGCGAAGTGCCGCCCCGTGCAAGCGTTTAGCGGCAACCACTCTCCTCTGGAGCGCATCTCAATTTCGGGACAGGCGGAAGATGCATCGTTCACCAGCGTGCAACGGCTGGAGCCGCGACGCCTCGTCGCGGTTTCGAGCCACGCGACGGGGGCGTGGCATCTCCAGTGTCCAGAAATTGAGATGAGTCCTCTCCCCTGGCGCTGTCTCGGTCCTACTCGAGCGCCGTGGTGAAGAGCGCGCGGTGAATGGGTGCGGGGTACGGCTCACCCGGACGCGCGACCGCCCAGAGAATGCGGTTCAATTCGTCCTCGGGCGCCCGGTCATATTCCCGAAAATCCATCCGACCGGATTCGGTCACATGCGGTGACGCCTTGGTGTTCTTGGCCTGAAGATCGACCGAGGGCGTGATCGCCGCATACGGCGTCGATTCCGGCTGCTTGCGGAACGCGTTGAACATCGGCGTGGCACTCGCGTCGTACTGGGTCAGCGGTGGCAACCCGAGGATGAGCTCCATCGTACGGATCATGCTCGCCATCGTGTACAGCGTGCTGTCGACAACACCCCGTTTGCAGTAGGGGCTGATGACGAGGCCGACCGTGCGGTGCGCGTCGACGTGGTCGGGACCATTCTGGGCATCGTCCTCGGTGACGAAGATTGCCATTTGATTCCAGAATTTGCTGCGGGAGGCAGCCTCGACGATCCGACCGAGGGCGAGATCGTTGCTCCCGACGGACGCCTCCGGGGTGTGCGCTCCCAGCGTGGTGCCGGAGGTGTGGTCCTCGCCCAGCGACATGATGGTGAAGCGGGGCAGCTCGCCGTTCTTTTCCGCGGCATGCAGGTCGTCGATCCAGTATTTCACCTTGTCCATGTCGCGCATGCTCTGCCGGTCGCCCCAGCGTCCGCGGTTGGCAGAGGGTACCTTTACCGCGCCTTCGCCGTAGTTGCGGTAGGTCACGCCGTTCCGCTGGCAAAGATCCCAGAGATATCCATTCGCCGGTCGCTCCAGCTCGTCGTTGCCGGGCAGCTTGCCGTGTTTGGAGTAGGAGAGGATCCAGGAACGCTGCGTGAAATCAGTGGCGATGGCTGCGTCGGTCCAGCTGTGGCCGTCGACGCTGACCTCGCTGTTGCAATAATAGTTGTCGAGCAGCACGTAGTCGCGCGCGAGCTGGTGGTGGTTCGGAGTCACCTTCTCGCCATACATCAGGAGGTTGGGGTCACCGTTGCCGATCGGCTTGCCGTTCTTGTCCTTCATGTCGCTCATCACCTGATCGTAGGTCCGGTTCTCCTTCACGATGTAGAGCACGTATTTGATCGGGCACGAGTCACCGACCTTCGCCGGGATGGCGGTGTCGCTCGGGATGGGCGCCTGCTTGAATTGCTCCGGATGATACGGGGAGTTTTTCCGGACCTGCTCGGTGTAGCGCACCATCTGGGCGGTGTCGGGCCGGGCGATAAACGAGATGGACCCCTCGAACGTCTTGCCCGGATGATCGAAAAGAATGCCCGTGTGCAGCTTGTTGGGTGACTTGCTGCGCGGAGGATTGCTCGCGCGCGAGGTCAGGCCCTTGCCGTTGGCCACCAGGAGAAATTGATTGTCAGGCGAGACGGCGACCGCGCTGGGGAACCAGCCGGTCGGGATGAAACCGTTGACCAACGCGATCTTTTCGCCGCGGCTCTTCGCCTCCTCCAGCAGGTTGCCGGAAATATCCACGACCATCACGTCGTTGTTGTCGGCGTTGGCGACGAACAGCGTTTTGCCATCGGGCGACACCGCCAGACTGCACGGGGCGCTGCCCTCCGGCGACTGCGGATAGAGTGACGTGGAAATCACCTCGCGTGTGCCCTCCTTCAGCCGGCGGGTGGGACCGGCACCGCGGGGAGCCGCTTCCGGCTTCGCGGTCGAGATGACGTGGACGGAGTTGTCGCCCGAGCAGGCCACGAACAGCCGGCCGTCCGGGGCGAGCGCGAGATCATTGGGGCGGAGGCCGACGTTGATGTCGCGACTGCGGGTCATCGCTTTCGTATCGACGATGCTCACGCTGCGGCTGCCCCAATTGGAAACGTAGAGATTTTGTCCGTCGGCCCCCATCAGACAGGAATGCGGATGCTGCCCGACCGCGACCGTGCGTTCGATTTTCAGGGAATCCGGGTTAAGCCGCCAGATTTCGTGTCCAGCTTCGTTGCAGGCGAACAACGCTCCAGTGGCCTTGTCGACCGTGAGTCCGGCGAGAAACACGTGCTTTGAATCCGTTTCGATTTTCACCTCGCGATCGAGAGTCGCCCGGCCGTCATGATAATTGAATACGTATATCACTCCCGTGTCGCCGCCGCTGACAAAAAACGTCCGGCCGTCACGACTGAAGGCGAGGCCGTTGAACGTTTCCTTGAGCGGGATGAACTGCGTCTCATGCTTGGCGTCGAGGCTGACCACGTTCACGCCCACGACGTTGTAGCCGGAGGCGACGGCGACGACGGTGCGCTTGTCCGGGGCGATGATCATTTTCTGCACCAGATCGCCACTCGGCACGTGTACGCCGGCCGGGGTGACACCCCAGCCGTTGAAAAGGAGATTGGGGCCCGAGGAAAGGTTCGGACGGGTGCGCACAGTGGCTGCATTCACGTCTTCATCCGGCCCGCGGACGGCGGCCGGTTGGCTGGCGGCGGATGCAGTAAGCGCACCAAGGAGAAGAAGGAGCGAGGCGAAGGACTTCATGTGTGATGCCATGAGCGCCGGTCGGCCGGTGAGTTGGCCGCCAGCGTGAAACGAGGCGCTTCAAGTAGGGTCCGTTGGTCTACATTTGCGAGCACTTCCGCGGCAGACGGGAATTTGCAACACGTCGCTCTCGATCGGGCCCTGCCGGCGATCCGAAGCGATGGAATGGCGGGAGACTGGGGCATCGCGCGGCGACACCCAGGGCACAATGGACTCGCCAGTTGGCGGCGTGACTTTATGACTGGAGACACTTCCGCTCCCTTCCTCAACGCTCCCGCCGTTCATGGCCGATTTCGCCGATCAAGCCGACTCGCTCCGCCGCCCGCCCGCGGATGCGGAGTTCCTGCGGACCCGGGCTGGAACGGCGAGAAGGAGTCTGCCGCTGGCGTGTTTGCTCGTGCTGGCGCTTCTGGCGGGTTGCTCCGAGTCGGAGTCGCGCCCCCCCTCGATTCCGGTGCGAACCGCGACCTCGCTCGAACGCCGCGTCACGCTTTCGAGCCTGCGCCGCGCATGGGAGGAGAGGCCCGAGGGCGTGAGTGACGACCATTGCTAGTACGAACGCCGGTTGTTGGATCGCAGCGCGTTTTTTGGCCGGAAAATTTGCAACACGGAAACCTACCTTGAGGCCTGCCAGTTCTGGAACCGGTGCCTGCGTGAACACCTCGAGACGTACGACGACGAGCACTACAAACGTCGCTGACGCGGGGCCCTCGCGGATGGCGGAACGCTGCGCAACGGTGCCTCGCGGTCAGACCGTGCGGCCTACCATCGAATGGTTTCGGGGCGACTGGAGTGAATCGCCCCGTGGGTTTGCTTGGGGGGGTGTTTTTGGAGCAACCACCTCGTTACGGCGGTCGACGAGCGAAAGGCCGTTCAATCCGGAGTCGTGGATCTGCCGGAATGCACGGCGGATCTGGGCGCTCACGGCCATCGCGCGGGGGGTGGCAAGCAAGTAGGCGACGACGGACGCGCCGTGCTCCGTGAAAGCGTAGGTTCTCTGCCGAGGCGCGGTTGGGCCATCGTGCAGGGCGAGGGTTTCGGCCCCCTCCAGTTCAAAGCAGAAGTCGCCGGGGAAACGTTTGGCGTGGGCGAGCAATTGATTCCGCGCGACACCGTAGAGCCGCGCCAGATCGGAGAGGGGGACGACTGGGTGTCGGCGGATGACGTGAATCCGATTGCGAATGTAATCGTCGGGAAAGAATTCAGGCATGGGTTTCGCCGGGCGGAAAAGGAGTCGCCCGGCGCAGGGGAATCCGGGACCTACTGAACCACGGCAGCGAGCCGGCCGTATACCCAAATTAGGGTATGAGTGCGCTTGGGCTCCGGGATCGGCTCTGCCCACCTGGTATCGTTTGCGGCCGAGTGCGGACGGGTGGCGAAGTGGGACGCGCATCGTGGCGTTTCGGCTGGATTAGGCTGTTGTGAGCTATGCAATAAACCGCCAGGAAATTCGTGGAGTTCCACGATCGGACTCTGGCGGCATCTGCGCCGGCGAGCCGTCCGTGATTCCTTCGGTTTGTGAGTTTTTTGGGGTGCTGACGGCCCCCCGTGATTTCAATCCCGCAGCGACGGATCAGACGGCCGGAGCGATGCTCGCTTTTGGGGTGACAAACTTTGCGAGTACGAGGCCGGCGATGGTGTACATCACGAGGTCGTAGACCGACAACGCAATCGTCCAGCCCCAACCGTGATGCCACCAGATCGCGGCGCCGAGATCGCAGACGCCACCAGCAGACCGATCGCCGCGCAGAATTTCACGCGACAGGCCCAGCCTACAAACGCCTTCTCGAGCCCGCACAGCATTCCGGTCAGCATCACGGCGATCACGAGCATGTGCACGTAGCCCGCAAGGAGGAGAGAGGGATCCATCATCGGCATGCCCTCCTTACGGATGTGCACTTCGACGCTCGGCCCGCGTTTCACCAACTCGGCCCTCTTTTCGTCGCCCAAGAGAGGACTCGGAATCAAGTAGGCGCCCGACGCGGGGAAGAGTTTGCCGACGGCTTCCGCGGTGGCGGAATCATCCACCACGTTCCCGAGGGACTTGTACGGCAGGTGATGCGGGGCTCCCCAGTAGAGAAAACCCCAGACGAACATGGCGAGTGCGGCGAAGGCCGGTGCGAGGACGAATTTTTTCATGGGTAGTGTGAGTCTGTGGGTGGAACGTGCGGTGATCTTGGGAAATGCGGACGAGTCGCAATTCAGCAACGGCCGTGTATTCGCAGGCGACGGAGGTAAGCGTCCGTCACTGGGACAATTTCAACCATTCGCGGACGTCGTCATCCGGCTGGCGGATCTGTTTTGGCGCCGGTTGGCGGGGCCCGGGCAAATAGAGCACAGGCGTGATCTTTGGCTGAAGCTGGCGGTCAAATTCACGCGCCTCGGCGACGAGTTCTTTCACCACCTCCGGGTGCTGGGCCGCGACGTCGGTTTTTTCTGCGGGATCGCTGGCGAGATTGAAAAGCGCGGCCTTGGGCCAGAGCCGGTGCTGGCGTTCGAACACGTCCGGCTGATGCGCAAACCAAAGGCTCGGTACGTGATTTTCCGGCAATGCGTCGATGGGCAAAATCACCTTCCAGTCTCCCTTCCGTGCCGCCTGCAATTGGACGCCGAAATAATAGGGCAGCAGCCGGTGCTCCTTGGGTGCGGGCTGTCCTCGGAGCACTTTGCCGATGTCCGCGCCGTCGAGCGTCACGCCTTCGGGCAGAGCGGCGCCGGCCAGGCGGGCAAACGTTGGGAAGAAGTCGAGGGCCGAGATCGGCGTTGCATCCGTGCGTGCGGCCGGGACAGTGCCGGGCCACCACGCGATGAACGGCACGCGCACGCCGCCCTCGAAGGTCGAGCCTTTTCCCGCGCGCAGCGCACCGTTGCTGCCGCCCAAGGAGCGCGCCGGATAGCGGGAGTTGGGATTGTTGCGGGCGGAGCGCAGGTTGGCTCCGTTGTCGGACGTGAAGATGACGAGCGTTCGCTCCTCAAGGTGCAGTTCCCGCAGCAGATCGAGGATTTGTCCGGTGCTTGCATCGACTTCCTCCACTGCATCGCCGTAGATGCCATCCTTCGATTTCCCGGAAAACGCCGGCGAGGCGAATTGGGGGACGTGCGGCATCGTGTGGGGCAGGTAGAGGAAAAACGGCGCGTCCTTCTGTCGCCGGATGAACTCCAGCGCACGGGTCGTGTAGCGCTCGGTGAGCATCGCCTGATCCAGCGGCAGGTCGATGGTCTTGTCGCCGTCGCGCAACATCAGCGGTTCGAACAGGCTGAGCTGGCGAAACGCCGTGCCGGGCGACCACTCCTCGACGTCATTGGTGTGGAGCATCCCAAAATACTCGTCGAAGCCCTGCTGCAGCGGACGAAATTCCCGGCGCCATCCCAGATGCCACTTGCCGATGCAAATCGAGCGATAGCCGGCCGGTTTCAGCAATTCGGGGAGAGTGATTTCGCTGGGTGGCAGTCCGGTGTGCTCGCTGGGAAACAGCACATACGGTACGCCGCAACGCACCGGCAGCCGACCGGTGAGCAAGGCGGCGCGCGACGGACTGCAGAACGGTGCGGCGACGTAGAAGTCGGTGAACCGCGTGCCTTCCTGCGCCATGCGGTCCAGGCGAGGGGTGGCGATTTTCTTCGAGCCGAAACATCCGAGATCACCGTACCCGAGGTCATCGGCCAGAATGACGATGATATTGGGACGGGTGACGTTGGTCGCGGCGGGAGCGGCCGGGCAGACGGGGGCGAGGACGTATGTGATCAGCAGGCCAAGGGTGATCGCCCGCATCGCGAAAAAGCCGGGCGTTCTTGCTCCGCAATGGGCTGGAGCCGCGACGCCCTCGTCGCGGTTGGCGGGTGAATGTTTCCCGGAGCGGATCAACGCGACGAGGACGTCGCGTCCCCAGGAAAACGGTCGGGTCGGACTGGTTGTATCCTCGAATGGTTTCGTGGTCACCGGGGTGGGGGCATTGCTCGTGTTCAGAACGACGGGTTTTGGGCCGTTGGCGGAGGATGAAATTGAACCGAACGCCGCGTCTCAAAACGTGCCTTTCACGCCGAACGTCCAGAGCGAACCGTAGTTGATGCGTTGGCGAAACTGGGCCGGGATGGGCGTGTTCGGGCCGTAGATTTCCAGGTCCGAAGGCGCG
Organism: Opitutia bacterium; assembly: GCA_947474365.1. GTDB lineage: Bacteria > Verrucomicrobiota > Verrucomicrobiia > Opitutales > Opitutaceae > ER46. The sequence goes on from CANJIU010000063.1 coordinate 10,072, forward strand.
TCGCCGATGTTGTTCAGGTTGGCGAAGAGGGAGAAGTGCTTGTGGAAATTGTACTCGCCGATGACGTCAAGCATCAGCCGCTTCGAGCCCCAGGTGTAGGTGCCGGACTCAATGCCGCGCGCGACGGCGATCGGGGCCTGCCGGCGCGGGCTGTTGTAGTTCCATTTCATCTGCACGTTGTACTTCGGCCGGGAAAGACTGACACCCCACGCCACGGTGCGCGGGACGTATCCCTGGAAACTGTTCGAGTCGTCGCCCTTCGCCGCGAGTGCGCTCGCATTGGCGTACACCTGCACGCCCCGCGCCCATTGCGGCAGGAACGTGAGGGCCTGCTTGTAGTTGAAATCGACGCCCGACATGCGGACGGGGTTCGACACGTTGTACTGGGTGCTCACGTCGTAGTCGCCGTAGACGCCGGGATCGAGGCCGTAGAGACCGAGGAACTCGGCGCTCGGACGAAAACGGGTGGCGCCGAAAAAGTTCTCGATGTCGCGCCGGAACGCACTCACCGAGACGAGACCGACCTTTTCGAAATAGTATTCGAGGGAGAGTTTGTAGGTGCGGGCGCTCCAGGCCTTGATCGCGGCGTTGTTGACGGTGATGAAGTTGTTTGGTCCCGGCAGGTTCTCGGTGTCCGGCAACGTGAGACTGCCGGCGTATTGCACGAAGTCGGGCCGGCCCACCGACCAGTAGTAGCCGGCGCGGGCGAGGAAGTTTTCCCGGATGTTGTAGGTGGCGTTGAGGCTCGGGAAGAAGCGGAGGTATTCCTTCTCGGCGTGGAGGCCGCGGTCGACGTTGGTGCGCTGGACGGCGGCGAGCGTGCCGGCGGTGGCGATGAGGGCCGGGCGACCCGCGACGAGAACGACGCGGCCGGCGGCATCACGCTGGTAGTTCCGCGTGGCGTCGATGAGCGTGCCCTCGCCGTGGGCGTTGGTCTGTTCGGCGCGCAGGCCGCCGACGAGCTTGAGGCGGCCGGAGAGGAGCGCGAGATCGCCGCGGAGATAGAGGGAGGAGATGATCTCGTCGGCGTGCTTCGACGAGCCGGCATTGGCGGTGTAGCGGTTGACTTCGTTGCCGAGGAAATAGGACGGACGCTCCTTCCACAGGTCCCAGAGTTTGTGGTTGCTGACCCAGTCGATTCGAGGGAAGCCGAACGGGGCGATGCGCTGGGAGAAGATGTCGTCGCGCACCTGGGCGGCACCATCGTCGGCGTTGCCCGCCGTGCCATTGGGTCCGACGAAGGTGTACGTCGGCGTATCCGTGCGGGTATCGAACACGGACTGGCGCACGTCGACGCCGGCCTTGAGGGTGAGCGGCAGACCCGGCAGGTCGCGGCGGATGCCCGCGTAGAAGGAACGCTCCAGCTTGGCGGCCTCCAACTCGGCGCCGTTCACGGTGTTGAGCGTGTAGGAATTGATCGAATACGGATCAATCGGGGCGCCCGTGGTGGCGTCGGTGACGGCAATGGTGCCGGGCCGGAGGTAGTAGATGTCGCTGTAGGCGATGTTGACGTTCAGGCGGCGGGCCTGGGAGTTGTTGAAGTGTCCGTCGGCGATGTTGTGGCTGTGGCGGGTGGAGTGGGAGTGGCCCGCGCCGGCGTCGATGCGCCAAATCGGACCATTGTGGACGTAGGTGAGCGTCGGCATGTAGACGGTGCCGCCGACGACCGCGATGCCGTTGGTCAGGCGAATCTCGCCGGCGCCGCCGGAGCCGCGGACGGCGGTCGCAGAGAAGTCGCCCGGGTTGACGCGGTTGACGAAGAAATTTAGCGTGCGGTTGTTCGAGTAGAAATCGATGAAGCCGCGCATGAAACCGAGGGAGATGCGGTCCTGGTTCGCGAGCTTGAAGTCGAAGGTGACGCCGAAGGAATTGCGCCGCGTGAGCTTGGGTTGGTCGCCGATGCCGAAGTCGGTGAGGTAGGGTTTGTCGGGCGTGGTGTCGGGGAGGGTGGTGCCGTTGGTGGCGAGCGCAGTGCCGCGAAAGCCGCGTTGGATGAAGTCCGCTTCCGTGTAGACGGACGAGCGGCTGGCGGAGACGGTGAAGCCGAAACGGGAGCTGACGGGAACGATGGCTGAAAAATCGAGGCCGGGCCGAATCTTGGGCGTGTATTCGCGGGCCGGGCCGGGCGTCGCGCGGAAGCTCTTTTCCCCGTCCCGCAAGGCGAGGTAGCCCGTGGCGTTGATGACCGGGCGGGAGCGTTCGAACGAGGAACGCGGCACCATGTTGACGGTGCCGGCGAGGGCAGAGCCGGTCGTTTCCGGTGTCGGCGTGAAGGCCACCTCGATGCGTGAGATGTTGTTCATCGAGAGCTGCTCGATGCCGACCTGGCGGGACGTGCCGGCGGTGGCGTTGGCGACGCTGAAGCCGTTGAGACTCACCGGCACCGCGCTGGGCGGCACGCCGTTCATCGTGAGGAGGTAGGGCTCGCCGCCGCCGCCGATGTTGACGGCCATGCCGGGGATGGCCTTGAGGAGTTCGCCGATGCCGCCTTCAGTCATCGCGGAATACTCGTCGGCGGAGACGACGTTCATGACGTTGGGCGCAAAGCGCTGCGTGTTGATCGCGATGGCGGAGCCGTCCATCTCCTTCGAGGTGCCGACGACGAATTTGTCGAGCTTGACGGTGCCGTCGTTGGCGGCGCTCGTCTGATAACCGGAGAGCTCAAAATTGAGCGGGGTCGTCTGGCCGGCGCTGACGATGACCGATTGGGTCTGGGAAACGACGCCGGTGCGGAACGCCCGCACTTTGGCGGGACCAGCCGGGACGTTGTTGAGCCGGTACTGGCCGGAGGCATCGGTCAGCGTCTCGAGCGCTGTGCCCTCCACGGTGATTCGCGCCAGCTCAAGGTATTCGCCGGAGGCTGGGTTGAAGACGCGGCCCTCGAGGGTGCCGGAAGACGGTGCCTGGGCGAAGCCGGATGCGATGGCGCCCGCGATCGCAGCGGCGATGCGGCAGCCGGAAAGAAGGGAGAGGACGAAACGGGGGAGTTTCATGAAGACGCTAGCTGGGGGTTGATTGGAAAGGAGACGAGAGTGGAGCGTGGAGGAAGCGAAGCAAAATCAGAAACGGCCTTTGAGACCGAACGACCAAAGGGCGCCGTAGGTTTGACGGTTGCGGAACCGGGCGTCGACGGGGGTGTTGGGGCCGTAGATCTTGGTGTCGATTGGGTCGTCGTGGAGGTTGCTCACGACCGAATACAACGTGAACCGCGGGCTGATGAAATACTCGGCGTTGACGTCGATGATGAGCCGCTTGGAGCCCCAATTGTAGGTTCCCGGATCGATGCTTCGCCCGAGCGCCACCGGCCCGAGCCGTTTCTTGCCGGTGTAATTCCAGTTCACCCGCAGGCTGTATTTCGAACGTGAAAGACTCACGCCCCAATTGGCCACGCGCGGGGTATAGCCGCTGAAACTCCCGGAGTCGTCTCCCGTCACCCGCTGGGCGCTCGCGTTGCCGAACACCCGCACGCCGCGCGCCCAGTCGGGCAGGAACGTGAGCGCCTGCTTGTAGTTGAGGCTGACGCCCGAGGTCTTCACCACGCCCGGGAGGTTGTATTGCGTGCTGACGTCGTACGGACCGTACTGGGCGGGACTGAGGCCGTAAAGTGCCAGGAATTCGGGCGTCGCGCGAACGACCGTCGACCCGAACATATTTTCGATGTCGCGCTGGAACGCCGTCAGCGAGACCAGGCCCACCGGCTCGAAATAGTATTCCACGGCGACCTTGGTCGTGCGCGCGCTCCATGCCTTGATGGCGGCGTTGTTGATCACGATTTGATTGGCGGGACCCGGTGGGTTTTCGGTGTTGGGCAGGGTGACGCTGCCGCCGTATTGCCCAAAATCGGGCCGGCCGACCGACCAATAATGGCCGGCGCGGGCGATCAGGTTGTCGGTGACGTTGAACGAGGCGTTGAGACTGGGGAACAGGCGGAGGTATTCCTTTTCGGCATGCAGCCCGCGGTCGACATTGGTGAGCTTCGCAACCTCGAGCGCATCGGTGGCGATCGGGAGCGGCGTGCCGTTGGCGGCGAGGAGCACCTTGCCCGACGCGTCGCGACGGAAATTGCGGGTTGCGTCGAGCAGACGGCCGTCGGCCTTCACGTTGGTCTGCTCCGCCCGGAGCCCTCCCACGAGCTTGAGCCGGCCGTCGAGTAAGCGGGCGTCGCCGCGGAGATACGTCGAGTAGATGGATTCGACGGCGTACCTCGATTGGGAAACTTCGGCGGTGTAGGTGGTCGCCTTGTTTTCGGTGAAGTAACCGGGATTGGATTTGTACAGGTCCCAGAGGTTTTGGTTGCTCGTCCATTGGATGGACGGGAAGCCATAGGGCGTGCTCTGCCCGGTGAAGCTCTTGTCCATCACGGCCACGGCGCTGTCATCGGAGGTGCTCGGGAGGCCGTCGCGACCAACGAATGTGAGCGTCGTGGGCGTCGAGTTGCGATAGTCGCGCACCTGCTGGCGAACCTCGAAACCCGACTTGAGCGTCAGGGGCACGGACCCGAAGAAGCTCCGCTTGAGATTGGCGTAGGCGGTCCGCTGGAGGTCGGTGGCGAGGAAGGCGTTGGTGGCGGCGCTGGTGAGCCGGTATCCCTCGAGTTGGTACGGATCGACGGGGGCGCCGGTGACGCCGTCCGCGACGGTGATGCGGTTGGGCCGCAGATAGAAAATGTCGTCGAAGGAAACGGTGACGCCCGTTCGCTGGGCGGTGGAGGTGTTGAAGTTCCCGCGGCTCGCATCCTTGCGCCAGCGTTCTGACTGGGAATGAGCGATGCCGGCCTCTGACTGCCAGATCGATCCGTTGTGACGATAGGTGAGGGCGGGCATGTAGAAATTGCCGCCCAGGCCGTTGATTGTATTCGACATCTGCACGGTGCCGGCGCCGGCGAAACCCCGGGTGGAGGTCGAGGTGAAATTCCCCGGCAGCACGCGGTTCACGAAAAACGTCATCACGCGCTGCGTCAGATTGTAATCCGTGAAACCCCACTGGAAGGCAAAGGAGAGCTGATCGTTCCGGCTGACTTGAAAATCCAGCGTCGTGCCGAAGTTGGCGGCGGTCACCATCGCGCCGCCGTCGCGGACGGCGTAGTCCGAGAGGTACGGCTTGTCGGGCGTGGTGTCAGGCAGCGTGCCGCCGTTGGTGGGAGAACCCGCTCCGCGCCACGTGTCCTGCGAGAGTGTCTGCAGGCGATAGAGGGTCGAGGCGCTGGCGGAGACCGTGAATCCGAAGCGCCTGTTGACTGGAACGATGCCGGTGAACTCGAAACCTGGCCGAATCTTGTACGTCGGGTCGCGCCCCGGGCCGGGCGTTTTTTTCAGGCTGCGCGCGTCGTCGCGAAATGAAACCGACGTGCTCAGCAGGTAAAGGGGTTTTTCCCGCTCAAAGGCGCTCAGCGGAACCATGTTCACCGAACCGGCGAGGGCCGCCCCGCTGCTCTCGGGTGTGGGCGTGTTCAACACCTCGATCCGGGAGATGGTGTTGATGGCAAATTGGTGCAGACCGATCGTGCGCACCGTGCCCGTGCCCGAGGTGGCGAGGCTGAATCCGCCGACGGTCACCGGGACATAGGCGGACGGCACGCCGTCGAGCGAGACCTGATAGGGTTCGCCGCCGCCGCCGAGGTCCATCGCGACGCCGGGCATCGACTTCAGGATTTCACCGACCTTGCTCTCGGCGGCGCCGCCGAATTCGTCCGCCGCAACGACGTTCATCTGGTTGGGGGCGAACCGCTGGGTATTGATCGCGAGCGCGGCGTTGCCCATTTCCTTGGCCGATGCCACGACAAACTTGGCGAGCTTGACCGTGCCGCTGGATGCCGGCTGGTGCTCGCTCAGCTCGAAATTGAGTTGGACCGTCTGCCCCGCGCCAACCGTGACCGACTGGGTTTGCGCGACGACGCCGGTCCAGAAGGCCTGAACCCGGGCGGGGCCGGCGGGGACGTTGGTGAGGCGATATTGGCCGGAGGCATCCGTCAGCGCCTCCAGCGATGTGCCCTCGACGGTTAGGCGCGCGAGTTCGAGGTATTCGCCGCTGCCGGGATTGAAAACGCGCCCCTCAATGATGCCGGACGACGTCGATTGGGCGGTCGCCAGGCCGGCCAGCATCAAGCAGCCGACGGGGAGCGCGCAGAAACGCAGACAGCGAAGGACGAAGTGGGGTAGTGTCATGAAAATGGGGAACGTGCGGGCAAAGCGCCGCGATGGTTCTCGGGGTTGAAAGGGTGGCCAACGTTGGACAGCGGAAAAGTCTGACGCGAGCAGTTCTTTGCCGCCGGTTACCGAGCGACCGCAACTGCGGGTTGGCGGTGAGAATATCGTCACCAACCAAACCTCTGGTAGCCGCGAGCGCCAGCGAGTGGATGCTCGTCGCGTTTTCCTGGTCCACTCGCTGGTGCTCGCGGCCACGGGGCGGCGTCAACGTGTGGCGATCCGCCCGGCACCGCGGGGCGAATCCGTTTAGCGTAACTGAGCGATCCAACACGCTTCGCGGGTCGTGACGCAGACCCACTTGCTCGGCGCGGGAGCAAAGGCGAACGCCGTGGGCTTACCGGGCGTCTTGATGAGACCGAGCACCTTCCCGGTCTGATCGAGCACGCGGATACCATCCTTCGTCGCGCACCACAGCCGTCCGGCGGAATCGAAGGCGAGTCCATCGAGCCCTTTCTCCGCGAAAGTCGCAAAGACCTCGCGTGGTCCCAGCTTGCCACCGGCGAGGACCGGCCAGCGGTAGAGGTTGGGAGTACCGCTGTCGGTCACATAGAGCCACGCTTCATCCGGGGAAAACGCGATGCCGTTGGGCTTGTCGAAGTCCCGGGCCGCGGCGGTGAGCACCTTGGTGGCGGGATCGAGCCGATACACCGACTGACCGGCGAGTTCCTTCACGTCCTGCGGCCGCTGGATGAAGAGGAAATCGGGATCGGTGAACCACAGCGTGCCGTCGGACTTCACAATCACGTCATTCGGGCGGTTGAGTTTCTTGCCTTCGAATTTATCCGCCAACACCTCCGTCATTCGGCCGTTGGCATCCCAGCGGGTGAGCCGCCGATTGGTTTGCTCCACCACGTAAAAGCCGCCCCGGCCATCGGGCCGGAATGACGTGGCCTCAGGCGAATCGTCGCGCCAGACATTGAGGCCGCCGCGCTCAGTCCAACGGTAGACGAGGTGATCGTGATGCGCCGCGTAATGCAGCGTGGGCTCGCCTTGGTTGACGATCCACTGCGGGCCTTCGCTGCCCACGTGGCCGCCGCTCAGTTGTTGCCAACGCGCGTTGGAGGCGAAAACCCCCGGTACATCGCACAAAACCGGCGGACGGCCGTGGTGCTTCAGGTGCGTTGTGAAGAAGGCGTCACAGACATTTGCCGCCAAATCGAAGGCTCTTTGCTGCCCGAGAAACGCATGGGGCGCCTGCGGAATCAGGGTAAGGCCACCGCCGATACCCAGCTTCATCAGGTCGCGGCGCATCGCATCCGCGTGTGTGCTGGGGTCGTCGAGTTCGCCGGCCATGAAGGCGAGGGGCGGATCGTTCCGATCGAGGTGATGCCGCGGGGACGCGAGCGCATAGGTCTGCGGAATCTCCGTCAGGCCGGCGCCGAGAAACGTGCGGTAGTGCGGATCGGTCGGTTTGCTGGAAAGCTCGCGGATATGCGGCGCCTCCAGGTCGCTTTGCGCGCCCATGCCCAGGCCCGCCTGCACCGCGCTGCTCTGGCTGGCATTGCCGCCGTCGCCCTCGAGGGGATTCACCCCGCCGCTGGTGGTGAGCAACGCCGCGAGGTGCCCTCCCGCGGAAAGACCCGTGACGCCGATGGACGCCGGGTCGATTCCGTAGGTCGCGGCATTGGCCCGCAACCAGCGCACTGCCGTCTTGCTGTCCTGGATGGCGGCGGGAAATTTCGCCTCGCCCGACAGGCGGTAACTGATCGACACGGTCACGAACCCGCGCGCCGCAAGCGCCTGCGCCAGTTGCGTCATGCTGGAACGCTCACCCTTGAACCAACCGCCGCCATGGATGCACACGATTGCCGGCAGCGGTTGCGCGTGCTCCTTCGGCCGGTAAAGGTCCAGCTGCAACTCGCGCGTGCCGTAGCGGGCGTAGGTGAGATTCGGATGCGACTCCAGTCCCGCAAGCAGTGCCGCCGGAATCGCGGTGCGCTGTACCGGTGCTTTCTTCGCTGGTTGCGCGGAGAGGGATGGAATCGCGAGGGCGATGAATGCAGTCGCGAGGGAAAGGCGGAGTCCGCCGGGGGGAATCATGGGCTCGTGACTAACCCGTGTCGGCCGGGTTGAAAAGCCCGGTGTTAGCGGACGGTTACGGCTGGGCTCATCCTAATTTCTGGACGCTGGGGACGCCACGCCCTCGTCGCGTGGTTCGAAACCGCGACGAGGGCGTCGTGGCTCCAGCAATTGCACGATGGTGATCAGTGCATGTTCCGCCTGTCCAAAAAGCGGGATACGTCCATCACCGCTTCTTCGCGGCTGGCCGGGGCGCGGGTGGGCTCGCGTCCCGCTGCGCGTCGTCGCGCCACTCCTCAAACGCGCGGTTCAGTCGCGCGACCTCGGCGGGACGGCTGGCGGCGAGGTTGCTCGATTCGGAGAGATCGGTCGCGAGGTCGTAGAGTTCCCACGGTTCGGTCGCGGTGTTGCGCACGAGCTTCAGCGTCCCCTCGCGCAGCCCGCTCGTCTTCTCGAAGCCGAACGCCAGTCGCGCGTGGGGCGAGGCGGCCGTGCCCGCGAGGGCCGGCAACGGGTCGGCGCCGTCGAGGATGCGCTCGGTTTTTGCCGGCAGGCCCGCGGCGCTGAGACAAAGCGGGAGGATGTCCAACTGACTGAGCATCGCGCGCGACGTGGAGCCGGCCTGGAGGCGACCGGGCCACCGAAAGATCGCCGGGATGCGTACGCCGCCCTCGTAACACGTGGTGCCGCCGTTGCGGAGCGGGATGTTGGACGCCACCTCAAGTCCGGCGTTCGGCAGCATGAACGCACCGTTGTCTGAGATGAGCATCACCACCGTGCGCTCGCGCAGTTTGAGGTTGTCCACGGTGTCGAGCACGCGGCCGATCGCGTCGTCGAGCGCGGTGAGGACCGCAAGGTAACGGCGCTTCGGGTCGGGCTCCTCCGCCGGCCAGCCATAGCGCTCGAGGTATTTTCCCGGGACCTGCCAGCCCGGTTTCTCGCCCGGGGCCAGGTTGCCATTATTGACGTAATGCGCCGCGTTGAACGGGAGGTAGACAAACCATGGCCTGCCGGCCTGACGGCGGATGAAGTCGATCGCGGCGTCGGCGAAAAGATCGGTGGTGTAACCTTCGACCGGGTGCAGCTCGGTACCGCGAAACAGGTCGTACTCGCCGTTGTAGCGGTGGCTGTAATAACCGATGTTGCCGGAACGGAAGCCGAGGAACTCGTCGAATCCGCGTTCCGTCGGGCGGCTGCCGGGCGCGAAGCCGATGTTCCACTTGCCGAAGCAGGCGGTCGCGTAGCCGGCCGGTTTCAGGTACTGCGGGATGATGCGTTCGCGGTGGGGCAGGCCGATGCCGTCCCAGTTTTCCTTGGACGCCAGCTGGTGGCTCAGGCCGTTGCGCAGCGGATAACGACCGGTGAGGATCGCCCCGCGGGACGGCGTGCAACTCGACGTGACGACGTAGAAATCGGTGCAGCGCACACCCTCGCGGGCGAGTTGATCGATGCGCGGTGTGAGGACCGCCCGGTTGCCGTAACAGCCGAGATCGCCATAGCCGACGTTGTCGACGTAGAGCAGGAGGAGATTGGCCTTTTCCGGCGCCGCCGCGGAAGCGGGCGTCGTCGTCACCGCGACCAGCAGGAGCGCGGTGACGAACGGAAGGATGGCCTTCATCGGCGCGGTGAAAGGCTGCCCGCCCGAGGTGGCCGAGGCTACATCTTCTTCACCTTGAAGCTGCGGAACTCCACCGGGTCGTTGTGGCCGGCGAAGCCGATGAAGCCCTTGGTGTGATCGAGGCCCTTCGGAGGATGTTCGATCTGGCTGCGATCAAAAGTGGCGATGTCGACATCGAGGATCTTGGTGCCGTTGAGCGTGACCTTGATCCGTTGTCCCTGAACCTCGATCTCCTCGTAATTCCATTCGCCGGTCGGCCGCAGGTAGCCGTGCTTGGCGCCGACGCAGTGATAGAGCGAACCGTGATACTGGGTCGGCTTCAGGCCCGGCTTGCCCGCCGCGGCCATCTTGGCGTTGTAGCCGTCGCTATCGAGGACCTGGATCTCCAGGCCGTCGGAGGCGGAGTGGCCGCCGAGCGGTGTGCGGAGGGCGATGCCGTTGTTGCCAGCCGGCGGAAGCTTGAACTCGACGCGGATGATGCCGTTCTCGAATTCCTCCTTGGTCAGCAGGTCGCCGCCCTTGCCGGGCTTGCAGACAATCGCGCCGTTTTTCATCTCGTAGTTGGCGACGGCACCCTGCCAGTTGCTGAGATCCTTCCCGTTTACCCACTCGACAAAGCCGGCCTGTGAGCCCTGTTTCGCCAGTTCACGGTTGGCCTCGTCGGCGCCGATTTCGCGGATAAAGACATTGCGCCAGCGGATTTCACTGCCGTGTGTCTGGAGTTGAATCGGACCCTTCGGAAACGCCGGGTCGCGCATGAAGCCGTTGGGAACTTTCTCGTCCTTCTTGGCCTTTGCTTTTCCCTTCGGGTCGGCCTTCGCGTAGGCGAGGTAACCGGCTTTTTGATTCGCGAAGAAATTTTCCAGGACTGCGTTGTCCACGACCTTCTCACCGTTGAAGATCACGGTGACGCGCTCGCCAATCATTTTTATGAGGAAGGTGTTCCACTGGCCGAACGGCTTGTCCATTTTCTTGGACGGGTCCTTGCCCGGGGCGCCCTTGCTGTTGTTCCAGAGCCCGCCGGAACCCTTGTCCTGACCGAGCCCGCGCGGATCGCCCTTGGTGGTGTCCCAGATTTGGACCTGCGGAATGCCGCGCAAATAGATGCCGCTGTCGCCGTCTGGAAGCGCCTTGTATTCGACCATCAACTCGAAGTCCCCGTAGTCCTTGTTGCTCGTCAGATACAGGCCGTGGCCGTCGTTGACGAGTTCGCCGTTCGCTACCGACCAGTGCGCGTTGACATGCTCTGGGCCGGCTTTGCCGACGGGCAGGCCGCCCTCCACCGACTTCCGTTTGTAGTCGGCGAGTTCCTGCGGCGACATCTTCCAGAGTTCGGAGGGGTCTTTCGTGCCCCAGCCGTACCAGCCGGAGAGATCCTTGCCGTTGAACAACGCGGTGAATCCCTTGGGCGGGACATTGTCTTTGGCGCCGGCGACCGACACGGCGGCGAACAGGCAGGTCAGGGTAAGGAGCGATTTCATCATGAGGGGGAAAGTCCGCATCATCAGAGGACTGATCGGACGGACGCGATTCGAAATTATGAATTCGCTCGAAACGTGCCGAACCGCGCTCCGAGCGGTCCGAGTGACCTGGGACGCTCGGCTCTTCGCCCTGAGCTCTCGCCTGGTTTGCCGGCCTAAATCGCGATGATCCGGTCGAGCTTTTCGGCGATCGTCTTCAGCCGCGCAGCGGGCTCGGCGCCCTTTGGCCGGTACGCCGGCTCGACGATGGCCCAGCCGTGGTAGCCGATGTCGTCCAGCGCCTTCATGATCACCGGCCAGTTGTTGTCGCCCTCCAGATACTCGACGTCGAAGCCCTTCCGCTTGCCCTCCTCCTCCATTTTCTTCCGGCTGAATTCCTTGACGTGCACCTTGGCGATCCGCGATCCGAGGAGTCGAATCCACTGCTCGGGCCAGCCCACATACATCAAGTTGCCGATGTCGAGGTGGAAGCCGACCGCAGGGCTCTTGAACTCATCCACGTAGCGGACTGCCTCCATCGGGCTGAGGAGGAAGTTGTTCCAGACGTTCTCGATTGCCATCGTCACGCCCAGCTCGGTGGCGAGCGGGAGGCAGGCGCGGACGCCGGCGACAGTGCGGTCCCAGTTTTCCCGATACGTGATTGCTTCGGTCACGAGGCCGGGCACGACGAGGATGGAGGTCGCGCCGTAGCGTTTCGCATCGCGCAAGGCCTGCTGGATGCCGGCGACGCCGGCCTGCTGCGTCCCGGGATCGGGTTGCGCCAGAAGCCGGGAGTGCTGGCCGCACGTCACGCTCGGAATCTCCAGACCGGTGGCGTCGCGGGCGCGGAGCACCTCTTCCTGGTTGAGATGGCTGCGCGGTTCGACGCCGTCGAAGCCCACCGCCTTCAGCATCTCGAATTGCTTCAGCAACGGCGTGTTGGCGGACCCGGGAAACGTGTTCAGCATGTAACCCTTTTTCAACGCGCGCCGGCGGGTCGGGGCCGGTGCGGCGCCCGCAGCGGTGGATGCGATCGGCGTGAATCCGGCGGCAAGGGTCAACGCGAGGCTATTGCGCAAAAACTGGCGGCGAAGTTGGGGCATGGTGGATGAGGCTGAAACGCCGGCCGTCGCATGCCAAACGCAGAATGGAGGCCCTCGCTCAGGTCGGAGGGCGCGTCACTGTCATCGGTTCAGTTCACCACCGCGGTGATCGGCGGCCCACGGGCTCCAATTTCCCCTCCCCAAGAAAGCCCGGCTGAGATGTGGATCCTGGGGGGGGAACCCCTTGTAGGCCCCCGGTGATCGACCCCAATCTGCCCCGCCGCACCGGTCACGTCGCCTTGACGTCCTGCCATGACAGCGCGTGGGGCATCACGCCTTTTCGGAGCGACACCGCTGACGCGAGTCCGGCGGCTTCGCCCATCGGCACGGCGTTGCCGGTCACCCGGTAACTGGCGTGAGCGATGAAGTCGCCGCTGATGCACCGGCCTGCCACCATCAAACCATCGACGTCGGCGGCGATCAGGGCGGGCAACGGAATGTCGTAGGGTTTCACGCCGAGTTTCTTGAAACGGTTCACCTCCGTCATGACCGCCGTGGAGTTCGGATGCGTGCTGCTCGACCACACATCGTGGACGTCGATGCCGAACGTGACGCGGCACACGCCCTCGGCGCTCTTCTTGCCGGCGGCGAGATCGTTTGCCGTGACGGTGTAACGGCCGCGCACCCGGCGGCCTTCGCGGACGCCGATCTGCTCGGCGGTGGCGACGACCGCGACATCCTTCCACGGGCCGCCAATTTTGCGCAGGCCGGCGACGATGGCGTGAATCTCGGCGCGCGCTCGTATCGTCGCATCGGAGACCTGCGCGGCATCGTACGCGGGCACGCCGTACTCGTGATTCGTCATCAGTGAAAAGATCCCGCTGTGAAGGTGGCGCAGGGTGGGGGCGCGATAGGACGGATTGATGCCGGCCCCTTTCATCAATTCGTGGAAGCGCGTCTTGGCCTGCTCGCCGCCAATCTCGCGGATGAACTCCGGCACGAGCTCCGTGTTCACGCCCGCCAATAGGGCCATGAGCGACATCGGCTGGCACTCGCAGTCGGTGTTGGCGCCGACATCGAAGCGGCAGCCCGCCTGTGCCGCGAGATCACCATCGCCGGAGCAATCGATGAAACGCTCGGCCGTCCACGCCTGCCGGCCGGACTTGGATTCCGTCACGACGGCCGTGAGGCGGTTGCGGGAATCGACGACGGCGCCGACGAGCTGGGTGTGGAGGCGAATCTTGATGCCGGCCGCGACGCACATCTCCTCGAGCACGAGCTTCATCAATTCCGGGTCGTAAATCGCGCCCTTGGTCTGCTTCGCGACGGAGCTGCCGCGCTCCATCATCGCGGCGAGAATCTCCTTCATGATTCCCGGCTTCTTTTCGCCGTCGATGATCTTGGTGAGCATGCCGGCGGTCCAGACGCCTCCGAGGCAGCCGGCGGATTCGATCAACTGGGTTTTGGCTCCGGCGCGCGCGGCGGCGAGGGCGGCGCCGATGCCGGCCGGACCGGCGCCAACGACCAGCACGTCGCTGTGGCCGGCCACGGGCAGCGCTCGTGGCGCCTCGATGAATTTTCCGTCGGCCGTCAGCTGTCCGCTGGTGCGGAGAACCTCGCCCCGGGCAAAGTTAGGCCCAGCGCCAGACGCCACTCGGTTCGGTTCGGCGGCAAGGACGCTGCTCCCGGAGGTCAGCGCGAAGGGCGCAAGCACTGCGCCGGCGGCAGTGTGGCGAAGAAAGCGGCGGCGGCTGTCAGAGTGGGGATGTGCGCTCATGGAAAAAGGGGCGGGAGTTGGAAATTTGCGGGTGGTTGACCGGGCTTTTCAGAACGAGCCTTTTACGCCCATGGTAAGACCGACGCCGAAGGCGCCGGTGAGATAGTTTTTCGCGTAGTCGGGCGAGGCCGGGGCGTAGCGCATCGTGACGGAGCGGGTGTTGAACACGTTTTGGGCGCTGGCGTAGAGCTGAATCCATTTCTTCACCTGGTAATCGACGTTCAGATCCAGCGTAAGCCGGCGATCATCGTACTCAAACGCGCTGTTGGCGAGTGAACCGAGCCGGCGTTTGCCGCGGAAATTCCATTTCGCCATCAGGGTGAGGCGACGCGGGCTGTAGGTGACGCCCCAGTTCAGGCCCTCCGGCGTAAATGTGTTGAATGCTGCCTCGCTGTCGCCTTCGAGGTGGAGCTTTGTACCGTTGACAAACACGTCGACGTGGCGACCCCACGCCCCCAGTTCGCGCAGCGACTGCTTCAGGTTGAGTTCGATGCCCGAGACGCGCGCCGCGCCGCCGTTGACGGTGGTGGTGACGCGCCAGCCAACGTAGCGGCTGTCGAGCCCGAGGTTTTCAGCGTCGGCCGCCGTGGCGATGCCGACGGAGTTGACGAAGAAATCCTTCAGGTCCTTGCGAAACACGCCGCCGCTAATCAGCCCGCCGCTCTTGGTGTAGTACTCGGCCGAGAGATCGAAGTTGTCCGCCGACCACGGGTGCAGGCCGGTGTTGGTGACGGTGATGTTGCCCTTCACGACCGAGGGATTGCCGAGTTGGTCAAGGTCGAGGTCGGCCTCGGACACCTGCGCGGTGGGAAGGATGTTGGTCAGGTTGGGGCGGCCATAGGTCTTGGCGTAGGCGCCGCGCAGGACGATGTTGTCCGAGACGTTGTAAGTGAGATGAACGCTGGGGTAATAGCCGTCGTACGTGCGGTCGGCGCGGTAGGCGCGCTCCCGGTTGGTCAGGCGCAACTGCTCCAGCGAGCCGGCCGCGCCCGCGTCCGGACGGCGGATACGGGCGCCGGCGGCATCGTGCGCAAATGTGCCGTTGGCGTTCTTCACAAAGACGGCGTTGGGGTCGATGACCGGGCCGATGCCCTCGGTGCTGGTCTTCTCGTACCGCACGCCGGTGAGCACCTTGAGCCGGGATTTGAAGAGACTGAACTCCGTCTGCCCATAGTAGGAGCGAACGCCTTCCTCGAAGAACAGCGAATTGCCGATGCGAAACGTCTCCTCCGTCACGAGCTGAGCCGCGGTTTTGGTGAAAATGGACGGGTTGGCCTGATAGGCGCTCCAGGCACGGATGGGCGACACCTCGGGGACGCCGCGGAAACCGTAGTAATTATACTGGCCGAAATAGACGGGCGTCAGGAAGGCGGCCGGCGAGGTGTCGCCGTTGATGCCGTTGAAGGTCCAGTTCTCGTTCCGCCGGCGGATGTCGCGCGTCTGGGTGCGCTGCTGGGCGCCAATCTGGACGGAGGCTGGGAACGGCAGGAAGCCGAGCGTGCGGCCGAGATCGATGGAGCCGGATTCGAAGTCCTCGCGGGTGTTGCGCGGGGTCGAGTTCACCGAGTTGAGCCGGTAGTTGTTGATGTTATACAGGTCGACGGGCTGGTTGTTGTTGTCGAAAATCTGCAGCGTCTCGGGGCGCACCGCGTTGATGTCGCGAAAGACGAGCCGGGCCGGATTGCGCAGGGCGATCGCCATCTGGCGGAAGTGACCCTCGCTGGTGTCGTGATAACCGCCCTCGGCGCGCGACTTGTCGGCGGCGACCGTGGCGCGCCAGGTGCCGTCGTCGAAACGATAGCGGGCGTTGGCGGCGGTCGCGTCGGTGATGATGTGCGTGGACGTCGCGCCCCCGAGGGTGACCGAACCGCGGCCGGTGGCGCCGATGGTGTAGTCGGGTCCGTAGCTGAAGGGTGTGCCAGTGGCGGGTGTCGGCGCCGCCGTCGTGCCGGTGTCGGCCGTGAACTCGGTCGCGATGCGGGTGGACTGGAAGTGGCTCACCTGGCCGCCGACGGAAAGGACGCCGTGGGGCGTGACGCGCCAGTCGGCCTTCAGGCCGAGCGATTCGCGCACGAGGATGCGCGGGGAGTCGAGCAGGCGGTACGTCTGGAGGAACGGGGCCGCGGCGGTCGCGCCGGTGCCCGTGCCGCCGGGATTGTAGGTCTTGTAGGAGTAGTGGAGTTTTGCATACCGGTCGGTCGAGGAGCCGGTGAGGACGATGCCGAACCGGGAGTTGAGCGGCAGGGTGAGGTCGAACGTGCCGCCCGGGCGAATCTTGTGGACGGTCTCGTCCGTGGTGTGGGGCGTCCGGCGCAGGGTGAAATTCTCGCTGTTGGCGGCGAGGTTCAGGTTGTAGCGGAACTGCATGTTCTTCCGTTCAAACGCGCTCTTCGTCACCATGTTGACCGCGCCGCCGAGCGAGTCGGCCCGGTTGGCGGGCGTCGGTTCCTTGGTGACCTCGATGCGGGCGATGTTGTTGAGCGAAGCCTGATTGAAGGAAAACGTGCGCGAGTCGCCCGTGGCGTTCGAAGTGTTGGCGACCTGGGCGCCGTCGGTGGAAACCGCGACCACGTTCGGGGCGAAGCCGCGGATCGAGACGGAGGAGACGGTCGTGCCATCCTCGTAGTCGTATTCGGGCGTCACGCCCGGGAGGAATTTCAGGAACTCGCCGGGATTGCCGTCCATCACGGCGCCGAGGGAGTCGGCCGCGACGACGTTTTTGAGGTTGGGCGCGTAACGCTGCTCGTTGACGGCGATGGCCTGGCCGTCGGTTTCGCGCGAAGAGGAGACGGTGAACGAATCCAGCCGCACGACACTGTCGCCGTAGCGGGCGGCGCTCGTAAGATCGACATGCTGCAGTGCCTCCTGGCCGGGGGAGAGTTGCAGTGCGATTTGCTGTGAATCCAACCCGGTGTAAGTGATTTCGATCACCTGCGGGCCGCTTGGCACGCGGTTTAGGCGGTAGGTGCCGGTCTCATCGGTGAACGCGACGCGGTCCGTGCCGCGGATGGCGACGCGCACGTTGTTGAGGTACTGGCCGGTGACGACGTTCTGCACGCGGCCGGTGACCGAGGCGGTGGCCTCTGCGGCGAAAACAGTCGGCGTCCCCGGCGGAAAAAATGTGAACCAGATGAGAAATGGGATGAAGGGGAGGCGGAGTTGTTTCATGCGAGCGACGGCGAGGGGGCAGGGGAACACGGCGCGAGACGATGTGACGGAAAATTAGCGTGACGACGGAGCGTCGCTGGGACGCATTGATTGGCCAACCCGGCTCTCGCGGAGTTGCCGTTGCAATTGGGCGATGGTCTTCGTGTGCGTGGGATCGGTCGCGAGATCGCGGAGTTCGTGGGGATCGTTTTCGAGGTCGAAGAGCAATTGTCCGCGCCGACCCTCGTCCCATTCGGTGTAGCGCCAGCGTTCGGTGCGGATGCTGCGACCGATCGCCCAGCCGCGCGGCTGCACGGTGAAGGCGGGGCGGTTCCATTCGACCCGTGGATTCTGGAGCAGCGGAACGAGACTGGTTCCTTCGAGCCACGCCGGCTTCGGCAGACCGCACAGTTCCACGAGCGTCGGGTACATGCCGAGATATTCGACGACGCGGGCGCAGGACTGGCCGGCGGTTTTCTGACGTGGGTCGGCAATCAGTAGGGGACCGCGGGCCGCGGTCTCGAACAGCGTGCCCTTTGCCCACATGCCCTTGTCGCTGAGGTGCCAGCCGTGGTCACCCCAAAACACGACGATGGTGTTGTCGCGCTGGCCGCTTTTCTCCAGCGCGTCGAGCAGGCGACCGACCTGGGCGTCCATGAAGCTCACGCACGCATAGTAGGCGTGCAGCGCGGCGCGGGCTTCGGCGGCGGTGAAGGTGCGCGCGGCGAAAAGATCGACGTTCTGCCGCAGGGCGTCGGGCGGCGTGCCGGTGGGGCCAGTGGGTTCGTTGGCAAAGTCGGGTGGCAACGGCAGTGAGGCGGCGTCGTAGAGATCGAAGAATTCCTTCGGGCACTTGAGCGGCACGTGCGGCTTGTGAAAGCCGACGCTGAGGAAGAACGGCTTGCCCGCGCCGGCAAAGGTCTTGAGCTGCGCGATGGCCTGGTCGGCGATCCGAGTGTCGGCCTCGGCCTTGCCTTCCTCAAGCGGGCCGAACTCATTCGCCCACGCATAGCCCTCCGGATTGGTGGGGTTGTTGCGGTACGGGGAATGGACCGTCTTCCAGTAATCCGGCTGCGTCCGCTGCTGTTCGGCGCGCTGGGCGGCGGTGAACCATCCGGCGGCGGCTTTGGCCTTTGCTTTTGGGGAGTTCGCGGATTTGGGCGCTCCGTCATTTGCCGCGTGCCAGACTTTGCCGAACTCGGCGGCGGCGTAGCCGTGCTGCGCAAAGCACCGTGGAAGGATCTGCTGGCCCTCGGCGAGGGTGAGCCAGGTGTTGTTGTCGAGCACGCCGGTCGAGGTGGGGTAGCGGCCGGAGAGCACGGAGCTGCGGGTGGGATTGCAGAGTGGCTGCTGGCAATAGGCGCGATCGAAACGCACGCCCCTTTGGGCGAGACGGTCGAGATTCGGCGTCTTGGCGATCGGGTCGCCGAAGCAACCGATGCGGCAGTTCATGTCGTCGGAGATGACAAACAGGACGTTCGGTCGCGTTTCGACCGCGAGCACGGTTCGCAGCAGGGCGAGGCACGAGAGGAGAGGGAGGAGACTGAGGCGTTTCATGATGCGGGTCGTGGCGTTAATTGGGGTGCGCGCCGTTCGCGAGAGTCGACGGAGTGGAGGGGTGCAGGGCGCGTTCACGATGGAACGTGATTTCGCGTTTTCGGTCGAGCGGCTTCTGACGGGCCGGGCGATTGCGGCCACTGCGTCGCGACAGCTGGCCTTGTTGCGAGCTCACCCTCGTCAGATCAGCATGAAGCAGGCGGCCATGACCGCCGTGGGCGGGAGCGCGGCCACCGCCAGCCACAGCGGACTTACGCCCTCGGGAAAGTATCGTGCCAGAATGGCTTGTCCCGCGGGGTTGGGGGCGTTCGCGATGACCGTGAGCCCGCCACCGGTCACTGCGCCGGCCACAACGGCGAACTTCAGCGGATCGGTGAACCCGGGTACGAGCGATGCCAGGTAGGTGATTGCGGCGTTGTCGTTGAAGGCGGTGAGAATCGTCGAGCCCAGGAAAAGAGGGCCTTCGCCGAGGCGGCCGAGGATCGGCTCGATCCACCAGGCCTGCAGGCCGCCGTGCACGACCAAACCGGCGAGGAAGAAACCCACCAGAATCGGCGAACGGAGATCGAGGGGATTTTGGTGGTGGGCGGTCGCCTGAGTGAACGCGATGAAGAACAGAAACGCGGCGATAAACATCACCGGATGGTGCGCCTGCCAGACCGTAAACGCGACGAACCCGAGGTGAACGCAGGTGATCCAGGCGGGCACGGCCGCGCGGACGCTCCTCCCTTTCGTGGATTCGCCTGGCGAGGTCAGCTCTCGCAACTCCCGGCGAAAAAGAAGATAAGCGGCGACCGTTGCCACGCCGATCCCGAGCGCCGCGCGCCAGCCGAAGTGCGACAGCATGTGCAGCGCACCCCATTTCCAGGCACCCGCGATCATGATCACGGGCGGAGCGGCGAAATGGGTGAGCGTGCCGCCAACGGAAATGTTCACGAACAACAGGCCGAGGGTCGCATAGCTCAGGCGCGGGCTTGGTCGCAGTGCATAGAACTGACGCGCGAGCAGCAGCGCCGCAATGGTCATCGCCGCGGGTTCCGTGATCAGAGAACCAAGCAGAGGGGCAAGAATGAGAATGGAAAGCCACCAGGCCGCGGGCGTCCCGCCGCCGAGGTTCGCGATGACGCGCAGGCAGCGTTCGGCGAAGCTCAGCACCGGATGGGTCGC
This sequence comes from Opitutia bacterium, assembly GCA_947474365.1. Taxonomy (GTDB): domain Bacteria; phylum Verrucomicrobiota; class Verrucomicrobiia; order Opitutales; family Opitutaceae; genus ER46. The sequence continues at coordinate 30,066 of CANJIU010000063.1, forward strand.
GGCGAGGGCCATGACGATGACGACGAAGAGGGGTTCGGTATAACTGACATGTTCGCTGATGTAGGCGACGACCTCCGGCCAGCCCTTGAACCAGGTGATGGCCGCGGCGAGCACGATCGCCCAAATGCCGAACACCGCTTCAATTTCTCCGAAAAAATGCAGTACCTGGCCGGCAAAACTCACTTCATCGGGCTGGCCGTCGGCATCGCGGTCTCCCGCGGGGGACCTTTCCGTCCGGGCCGCTTCGTGGCGCGACTCAACAACGTGGGCCCAGTGCCGGATTTTTGCGGTCAGAAACGTGTGAAGGATGGCGCCGACAAAAATCGCGAGAGCGACGACGTTGAAGGGATCAACGCCCGCGCGGTGAACCAGCACCTCCCATAACGTCGCGCCGGCGGGATCGTGATAGCTGGCCAGGGCCCGGGGTAGCTCCGTGACTCGGCTTTCGGAGGCGCGGGCGACGGCGGCGACGAGCAAAGGAGCGGGAACGAAACGGAACAGCATGGTCTGTTTCCCAGCCCACACCGCGCCGGCGCGGAAGGCAATCCTGCGGGCTGGACGATCTTATTTCCGGCTGGAGTTCAGCGGGCACGAGCGGCGCGATGAACGAGCCTTCCGCCGACGCGGTGTGACGGAGTCGGGCGCGCGCTGCATCAGAAAACTTCGTAGACCTCGATTAACGCTTCGCCCGTGGTGTTGTTCACGCCCGACACCTGGAGCGTGTAGGTGCCGCCGGCGGGAAGGGTGACGAGAAGGGCGGCGTCCCGGCTCGCCAGCGGGAGGGGGAACGCTCCGACTTGGGAAAACGTCGGCGCCAAGGCGGCCGCCCAATTGTCGTTGGCGGCAACCGTCACGCCGCGGGCGTCGACCACCCGCAGGTTCGGATCGGCCAACGGTCCCGCGACACCAAAGGTTGCCAGCGTCGGACCCACAGCGCGGATGAGGACCTGCTTGCTGCCGGCGCCCGAGACCGAAAATCCGGCGATGAGAATGTCGCTGCCCGTGCCCACCCGATTGCGGGCGGAGAGATTGATCAATCGAGGCGAGGTGCCACCGGTGGTGTCGTACGCCTCGACCAAAATCACACCGGTCCCAGCACCCGAGGCTCGCACCGTGAAGGCGCCCGTGATCGTCTGGCTCAATGCCGCGTCCTTGGAGCCGGCGGGAAAACCGAACGCACCGACCGACGCAAACGTCCCGGTGAGCGAGGCCGGCCAGTCGTCGTTGGTGGCGATTGGAACGGTGCCGCCTCCGGTGAAGAGTTCCAATTTCGGGTCGGCCAGGCCGCCCAGTCCAAACGCCGACAACGCGGGCCCGGCGGCCCGGATGAGCACGTCCTTGGCACCTCCGCTTACGACGGCGCCCAGCGTGAGCGCCTGCCCGACACCCAGCGTGGTGCGCACGGACAGGTTCGAAAGCGCGCTGCCCGTGACGACCTCGAGTCTCGCGGGCGCGCTGGTGACGGAGCCGCCGGCGTTCGCCACCGTCACCGCATAGGTGCCGGCGTTCGCGGGCGAGGCGCTGGTCAGCGACAACGTGGACTTGGTCGCGCCTTCAACCGCGGTTCCGTCCTTGAGCCATTGATACCAAACGAATCCGCCCCCTCCGGCGGAAGCGGTAAGGGTGGTGCTGTTGCCGAAGAGAACGGTCTGTCCGCTGGGTTGGGTCGCGAGCCGTGGGGCGGGCGGTGCGGGTGTCGCTTTGGCCAGGGCGATCGGGGCACTTGCGTGCCAGCTGCTGGCGAGCGCGTGATTCGGATTGGCGAACGGCGTGTTGAGCACGAGGCTGGAGCCGTCGCCGTCAGCCTCTTCCGGCCACGGGGAGGAATCGCGATAGGTGAATTGCCGGATGATCGCGCCGTTCGCGGCGCGGACAATCAGCTGTTCGCCGCTGTTGGAGAGGTTGCCCGTATACGCGCCCGCCACCACGGCCTGCGCCCCGGGCTCCAGCCGGGCGGCGAAGCCGGCGATGTTTTCCGCGATGATGATCCGTCCTCCGGGAGGGATGATGCGCAGTGCCGGCGCCACGGAGCCGAAATCAAACGAGACTGCATCTTCGAGTTTCACGCCACTGAGATCGACGGATTGCGTGCGTGAGATGTTCAGCAGTTCGATGTATTCGAAGTCGTTCCCGTTATTGAATCCGGCCGCCTGCTCGGCCGGTGTCGGGTCGGCGGGGTGATAGTGGAACTCACTGACGACGAGGTTGGCCGCCTGCGCGGGTATGGCCTCCAGCACGAACGTTGCCTCGGTCAGGGGCGACCACGTGGCGCCATTCCGGATCCGGGTGCGCACGGTGTGGGCGCCGGCAGTCGCCAGTGCAAGCGCGGGGCCGGGTGCCGATGCGGTCTGGCCGACGAGGCGGAGATCGAAGCGCATGTCGGAGTAATCATTGCGGGGATACGCGTTGGCCGCATTGGGCGGGAAGGCATAGATCGCCTGATGGACTTCGACGGCGAGAGTGTTGACGCCCTCCTTCAGAAGCGCCCGGTCGAACGGCACTGCGACGAACATCGACTCGATCGGCACATAATTGTTGCCCGGATCGATGGGCCCGAGCGCCTCCTGCGCGTAGGTGGCCGGGTTGGGGGCGAGGGGAAAGTTGATGCGCGCGGCCTCGACTCCGTTCAGATACACCACCGCGCCGTCGTCCGCCATGATCTCAAAAAAGGTGCTCGTCAGGCCGGCCGTGCCGGTGGCGGTGAAGGTCGTGCGGAAATAGGCCGGACCGGGTTCGACGTCGGCCGCGGTGTAGTTCGGTGCCACGGGTGATACATTGGTGGCCAGGCCGCTCGACTCACCGTAACCGAGCGGTGCAGCGCCTGAGTTCCACGCGCTGTCGGCGTAGGCGGGCGCGGTCCAGGAAAGTCCGGCGGCATCGTTGGTGGGCGCAGCGGTGGGCAGCAGCCATTTCCACGACTGTCCGGCTGCGAGTATCGTGGACGCGGAGACCGTGCCCGTGGTCGCCGTGAGCGCGGATGCGTCGAGCGCTCCGCCGACCTGCCGCGGATCGGATCCGTCAATCGTGTAGTAGGTCGTGCCCCCGGCGGGGTTCGGGTTGTTGAGGCGGAATTGGAATCCGAGCGGGACGTTGCCGCCGTAGTGGGGGCGCCCCGTGCTGGCATCAAACAATTCGGTGGGCTTGAGTCGCGGCGCGAGCGTCGTCGGGTCGACGGTCTGGGGCGCGCCGTCCAGCCACTCCAATCGTTCGGTGAGCCACGACTTGAGCGCGTCGACCTCCTGCCGCCAGGTGGTGCGATTGACCTGGCCGGTCTGACCGCTGGTGAGGGAGTTGGTGCCGAGGATGGGATATTTCCGGTAGTGACGAGCAACGGGCACCTGAATGGCCATGGTGGTGGCGTTGGCGGTGTTTACGATGTCCGCGCGACTGCCGTCCGTGAGCTGCGCGTAGACGGTCTCGATGCGATCGAACAGCGTCTCCTTGGAAAAGTGCGAGCGCCGCAGGGCCGTCCAACGATTCCAATAGCGGTCGTTGAACTCGGGGTCGTCGTCGAGGCGCGTGTAGTACGTGTAGCTTGAGCCGACCGTCCACCACTTCAGGCCGAAGGATGCGTTGGAGTACGCGTAGTTGGCGTTGCCCAGGCTGCGATCAACGTCCCACAGCGGGAACGCGGTCATCGGCCCGTTGCGGTCCTTGGCAAAGTAATAGCTGAATGTGTAGGCGTCGACCTCCTTGCACAGTTCGAGCCAGAGCGTCCGGTCGATGAAGCTGCGTTCATGGAGCCATTTTCCATAATAATTCTCACTGGCAGTTTGGCTGAAATCCGGGGCGGCGAGCGCGGACGTCATTCGGTTCAGCCAGCCGACCAAGGCGTTCGCCTGCGTGGCGGTGACCGTCACGGGTTCGCTGATATCGTAGTCGCGGCTGGAGCCCGGGATCGCCGGATTGGACGCGGCGTTGATCTTGTACTCGTAGGGCAGCTTGTCGTTTTTGAAGATATATCCGCCGCTGGTCAGCGCCGGGTCGCTCATACTGTCGTTGAGCTTGGCGACATCGATCCGCTCCTTGCCGCGGGAGGGTTTTTCCATCAGCAGGTAAACTCCGCGGTAGTCGGCGTAGTCGAGGGTCGTGTTCCCCTGGTTGAAAAACACCTCGACGAAACGGCAGCGCACGCCGGCGCCGGGTCCGTTGGCGTCGAGCATCGCCTGCTGCATGAGGTAATTTCGCATGAGCGACTTGTCCAAGGTCAGGCTTTGCAAAATCCAATCGCTGTTTGCCGGCATTCCCAGCAGCGGTTCGCTGCGGTCTTCGTCGGCATCCTCTTTCCAGAACTCCATCGCGTAGGGTCGCTCCGTCTGGCCGGAGGAACTTTGCCCGCGCACGTGGGTGCCGGCGCGCAGCATGTGGTCGGGTGGATTGGCAAGGCTGGCGCGATTGGTGCCAGGCTTCACATCATACACCGCGACCTGGGAAAATCGATAAGGGCGCAGCCCGAGGGGGTTGTTCAGCCCGTCGACGTTGCGCAGAAAACTGTCGAGCACGATGACGGGCAGAGTGCTGCTGAACGGCTGGCCCGAGGCGTTGTAATTGGTCGCCACGTTGATGAGCGTCGTGGCGTTTGTGTCCGCCGCGCCGGAGAGCCAGATGAAGGCGCGGTTGCCGGTTTTCGACGGCAGGCGGCCCGGGGCGAAGACGCGGGCCTTGACGTACGTGCCGGTCGCGATGTCGAGCGGGCCGGTGTAGAGTGTGGACGTTTCGGTCGGCTCCGCCGTGTTCAGTGTGTAGCGGATTTCAGCGCCGCCCGGAGCGCCGGCGGGTAATTGAATTCCCAGCGGGAGCGAAGAAACGATCACGGCACTGGGTTGGTCAGCCAACGGTACGACGCCCGGCTTGAAGAACACCGGCGTCGCCAGGCGGTGTCCCGCCGCCTGGCGGCCGGCATTGGTGGTCCCCGGCGTCGCGATTTCCAGGAAGCCCGTCGTTTGCGCCGGGCCCAGCCCGCCAAACGAGACATCCTCCTGTTGCGGGCCGTAGGTCAGTGAGTGTGCCGCCGTCACGCCATCGGGCCACACCAGGGTGAGCGTGCCACCCTCTTTTTGCAGGGTGAAATTCGTGTGCGGCCGGGCGTTGGTGAAGCGGTTCTTGCCCGAGGCGAATACGATCTGGTGACCGAAGGCGGGTATGGTCAGAGCGGGCAGGGTGTAGCTGGTGGGCGGCGGAGTCCGGCCGGGCGCGGGAATGACGGCGCTGTTATAGTCGAGGCGCCAACCCGCCAGGCTGACCGGAGCGCCGGTGCCATTGTAGAGATCGATCCAGTCGGGTCGGTCGAGGTCCTCGTCTTCCAGGCCCGAGGCGTTGTCTGCCATGATTTCCTCGATGACGACTCCTCCGGTGACGACCGGTGCCACCGGCGTGGTGACGGTGGTGACCGACAGGTCGTCGATGAATACATCCTGCATCAAACCGCCGGTGGCGGCATTGAAGGCGAAATTGCAACCCACGGTTGGGGTGAAATCAGGGGTCGGCAATTTCTTGAAAATCGCGATGCCGTCGTAGGTGAGATCCAATCCGTTGACCGCATCCCAGTGCAGGGTCACAGCGCGGAAGGTTTGATCGTAGGTGAAATTTCCGCCGGGGAGACTGGTGGCGAGAAAATTGCCCACGCTGTTGCCGTCGGCAAAGACCTCGATGCTGCGGGGATCGTTGGTCGCATTCTGGAAGGTGTCGAAGTTCACCACCAATCCGTAGGCGGCAATGTGTCCGCCCGATCCGCCGACTCCGCTCAGCGTGGGACCGAAGCTGATGTTGAAACCGTCCGCCGGAGTCGCCCCGGATGCCCGATCCATCAGCAATTGCAGCGTGACGGTGAACTCCGTGACGATGGCATTGGCATCGAGCACGGGCAGTACGAGCGCGGCCGTGGCGCTGCCCGTCAGCTTGTCCGCGAGCCGCAGGGCGGTGGCCCCGGCGGTACCGACGCCTGTCTTCGCGATGCCGACATTGATCGTGCCGGCGCCGTTGTTGTCCCTGCGGTTGGAAATCAGGGTGGCGTTGGTCGCGACGCCATTGAGGGATCCCCCGCCAAGGAGGATCGACGTGTTGACCGCGCCATTCGGCGAGTCGGTCGCCAGCGAGTTGAAGTTATTCGAGTAAGTGGCGGCGGAGAGCGCCGGCGTGATGCTCGCGGCGAACAGGAGTGCGATCCATTGGGCAACGGTGAGGGTACGGGGCATGGCTGACGAGTTGGGGAAGGCAGATGGCATCCACCCAAACTGACGAACCTCGACAACTCAAGACGTCTGGGGGGGGACGCGCGCCGGCTCACGGCACCCGACCAAGTGTTGGAGGCGCGCCCGGAGGTGCATCGTTACCCCGCCGAATTTCGACCGTCTCTGCCGTGACGATTGCCTACTTGCCCGCGCTGGCTTCGTTCGACCGGCGAAACAGATGCGCGAGCTTGAACTCGCCACGCAATTTGGCGCTGACGCCGAAATCGCTTCCGTCGGGACCGAAATTTGCCTTCAGGCCGATGCCGAAGATCCAATTTCCTTTCGCGTGAAACTTGAGCACCGGCGGCAATTGCCAGAGGACGCTCGGGTTCACCGAGGTAAAGCTGCGCGAGCCCTGTCCGATGAAGGCGGTGGTCCAATAGCTCGTGACGAGCGTGTACTTGAAAATGCCGCGGTCATAGAAGAATCCCATGGAGGTGCCCATCGAGTCGGAGTGGGGCTGGTTCTTGGTGAATTCGCCGCGTACCCCGGTCTCCCTCATGAAATCGGCGCCGAACGTCACAAACGGTGTCAGCTTCGGATTGCCCGGCCAGGGCCGGGAGAATGTCACGTACGGTGAGTAATGTTGGAATCCGTCGGTTAGGCTGAGCGGGGGCTTGCCGACGGGAAACGTCGTGTTGAGGCCGATGCTCGTGTCGAGCCCGGTGCTTTCCCAGTGGGGCAGCTGATGCTTGAGGCCAAGGCGGATCTGGTCGAACCCGTAGCCGACGCTTTTCTTGCCGAGACCGTGCGTGATGTAGGATTCCACCTCGGGGCTGATTTCGGTCTGGTCGGTGATGCCGATTCGGACCCCCACGGGTATCCGCAGATAGTCGCGGTGCAGCAAATCTCCGAAGTGCGGATGGATAATCACCTTCGCCTTGAATTTCTCGACTGTCTTCGGCAGGTCGACGTCGAAGAGGCCTCGCACCCGGGAGAACTCCTCCGGATTCTCCGGCTCGGTCGTTGCCTCCGCGGCGAAAGCGGTTCCTCCGAGCACCAGACAGCCGAGCAGAAGGGCTCGGTGGGTACGGGTAAGATCGTTCATCAATTACCGGAGACCGTGCGGTAGCGGGCAAGTTCCTCCGGGGTGAGTGCACGCTGGGCCTGGTGCTTAAAGAGCCAGCTGGCGGTCTGGTAGTACGCGATCGTGTCGTCGATGAGCGCCGCATTGGGCGCCTGGGATTTCATCTCGTGGGTGGTGCGGGAGTAGCTGAGGGTAAGCGATTGGCGGATGGGCTTGAGGACGTTCAGCTGCCCATCGGTGTAGAGTCCGAGCTTTTGGTAGTTGCCGAGCAGGGCGCGTCCCGGGGCCCCGTCGGGCTGGGCGAGCACGTCGTGGCCGTAGAAGCGACTGGGATAGGTCCAGCCCAGGAAGCCCAGCAACGTGGGGGCATAGTCCACCTGGCTCATCAGGGGGCGAACCACTCCGGGTTTCACCTGTCCGCCCGGGGCGAAAATCACGAGCGGGATGTGGTAATTCTGGATCGGCAATTCGGTCTTGCCCGCACTGGAGGCGCAGTGATCGCCGACGATGACAAAAATCGTGTTCTTGAACCACGGCTTGTCGGCGGCGGCGCGGAGGAATTCGCCGATGGCATAATCAGTGTATTTGACGCCGCCCGAGCGCCCGGAAGTTTTGGAGGGAAGATCGATCTTGCCTTCGGGATAGGTGAACGGGCGGTGATTCGACGTGGTCATCACAAAATAGAAGAACGGCTTGCCGGCGGCGTGATCGCGGTCGGCCTCGCGCATCGTCCAGCGGTAGAGGTCCTCATCGCAGGCGCCCCAGACGTTGGCGAACGTGATGTCGGCCGCGGCAACCTTCGTGCGGTCGACCACGCGGTAGCCGTTTTCGCCGAAAAAGTAGTTCATGTTGTCGAAGTAGCCGAAGCCACCGTAGATAAACGCCGTCTCGTAGCCGCGGCTGCGGAAGACCGAACCGAGCGTGAAGAGATTCTCGTTGGCGGGGCGTTTCACCAGCGAGCGGCCCGGCGTGGGGGGCACGGACAGCGTGAGCGCCTCCATGCCGCGATCCGTGCGGGTGCCGGTGGCGTAAAATTGGTCGAACACCAGGCTCTTGGCGGCAATCACCTCCATGTTGGGCATCAGTTTCGACACCCGGTTGAAGTGGCTGAGAAAGTCCGCGCTCAGACTTTCGACCGTGAGCTGAATCACATTGTACCGCTGCTCGGGACCCGGGTGACGGACCAGCCGCAGGAGGTCGTGGGGGTCGTCGGTGAGGCGCTTCGAGCCGTCGCGGGCGAGCAGTTCGTGGACGCGTTTGAATGCCGCTTCATTCGGCCGCGTTGGATAGAAATGGTCGTATTCAAGCTGGTTGGACCAGAACGCGGCGAAGAGCGACCAGAGCCCGTCCTTCGCGAGCTCGCGGTTGTAGTTGTTGGCGAACGCCGGAATGGTGCGCTCCTGCAAACCGGTGCCGATCACGAGTAGCACGGCCGAGAGTCCCGCCGTGACGGCCCAGCGGGAGCGGGCGGGCGATCCGGCCGCGTCCAGCCACTGGCCGACCCAGCCGGTGCGGGTCACTCCCCAGTAAAGCAACGCCGTCACAGCCAGCAACCCGGCATAGATCGCGGGCATCGGATACGACTCGCGGATGTTGCCGATGACCTCGGTGGTGTACACGAGGTAGTCGACGGCGATGAAGTTGAACCGCACGCCAAACTCGTCCCAGAAAAGCCATTCGGCGACGGCCCCGAACAGGAGGAGGTATAGAATCGCGACCAACATTCCATGCGCCAGCCAGCGGCCCCAGGGCCGGGAGAAAAAGCCGACGGGGAGCGCGGCCAGCAGCACGGCGAGGGGGACGGCCCACCAAAGGGCGGCCGCAAGATCGTAGAGCGTACCCCACGCAAAAGCGGCCGGCAGGCTGAGGTTCCAGGAAACATCCCCGGCCGATTTGATTAGGAGTGTGACGCGGGTGGCGAAACCGACGCCGAGCGCCATGAGCACGGCGAGCCAGACGCCGCCATGTCGTTGCCGGAGCAAGCGGACAGCGAGGGAAACCCGGGGTGAAACGGCGTCGCTGGTGAGGGCGGATGGTGGCATCGGCACGATGCGGAAGCATGGGTGCCGAAAAACGACCTTGGCAACCGTTGATTGCTCCCTCTCGTGTCGCGTTGGTGCAGGAAAGAATCTCCGTCATCCCTGCTCGCCTCTCGCCCTTGCCGTCTTGGTCTCCTCACCCTCGCACCATCTAATCTTGGCCGAGAGATGACCGCTATATCACCGGGAGATGACCGAGAGATGAAAATCGCGATCTCGCGTGCTGCCGGAGTTACGCCAGCCGACTCAGGTCGACGTAGCGCGGGACGTTGTCATCTGACACGGGGAAATGTTTCGGGTTTCTCCGGAAAATTCAGCGGAGGTCGCTGAATCGTCCGAGTGTTTCCCTTTCCGACGCGTCCTGCCTGTCGTCCCGGCGCATCGCGGAGCTTGTGAAGGGCTAGAACGTTCCCTTCACGCCGATGGTCCAGAGGGAGCCGTAGCGTTCCTGGTAGCGGAGCGTCGCGTACTGGGGTGTGGTCGGGCCGACCGTCGTGCCGCGGTCGGCGATGTCGGTGATGTTGCGCAGATTCGCGAAAAGCGCGACGCGCCTCCAGAGCGTGTACTCTCCGAGGACGTCGATTTTCGTGAACCCCGGGGTGTAATTGTAGGTGCCGGGTTCGATGCTGGTGCCGGTGACGGGGCCTTGGTTCTGATCTTCCCGCCATGTCCAGTTGACCCGGATGTTGTAACGCGGGCGGGTGAAACTCACGCCCCACGCGGCGTAGCGCGGGATTTCGTTGAAACCTGAGTTGCCGAGGAACCCTTTCGGGGTGTTGCTTTTCGCGATGCTGCCGTTGGCGAAGATCTGGAAGCCGCGCGCCCAATGGGGCAGGAACGTCAGCGCCTGGCGATAGCTGAAGTCGCGGCCTTCGCTCCGGATGACGCTCGGATTGTTGCGTTGCGTCGAAACTTCGTAGGGACCGAATTCGTCTGGATCGAGGCTGTAGAGCGCGAGGAATTCGGGCGTGGCGGGAAACACGGTCGAGACGAAGAAATTCTTGTAGTGACGGCGAAACGCGCCGACGGAGATCTGCCCGACACCGGCGAAGTAATATTCGAGGCGCACTTTCACGGTGTTGGCGGTCCACGGCTTGATGCCGACATTGTTGACGCTGATGCGATTACCGGTGCCCGGCGGGTTGTCGGTGTTGGGAAGGGTGACGCCACCAGCGTATTGGTTGAAATCCGGTGCGCCGATCGACGTGGACGCTCCGGCGCGTGCGATGAAGTTTTCGCGGATGTGGTGCGTCGCGTTGAGCGAAGGGAAGAGGCGGAGGTATTCCTTCTCGGCATGAGCTTCACGCTCAAGGAAGGTAAGCTTTGAGACCGCGAGCGCGTCGGTGGCGATCGGAATGACGGCGCCGGCGGCGTTGCGGAGCGGGCGGCCCTGGGCATCGCGCTGGACATTGCGCGTGAGATCGGTGAGCGGACCCTGGGCGGTGATGTTTGTCTGTTCAACGCGCACGCCTCCGACGAGGAGCAGGCGGCGGTTGAAAAGTGAGATGTCGCCGCGGAGATAGCCGGCGGAAACGCCCTCGGTGGCAGACTTGGAGTTGGTGACGTTGCTGCGATAGAGATTGTTGTCGTCGAGCGTGAACTCGGACGGGTGCGTGCGCCAGTAGGCGAAGATTTCCTTGTTATCGACATGCTGCACCTGCGGGAACCCGTACGGCGCGTAGCGCGTGGAGAAAAGGGGATCGAGGAAGCGAGTCGCGGTGCCGACCGTCGTATTCTGGCGGCCATCCGCGCCGACATAGGTGTAGGTGGACGTCCACTGGCGCGAGTCGCGCCGCGACTGGCGGAAGTCGAGTCCGGTGCGCAGCGTGAACGGCGTGCTCCAGAGGAAATCCCGCCGGGCGTTGGCCGTTGCGGTGAAATTGACGTCGGACGCGCGCTGGGGCGTACTTGTCATCGTGTTGAGGGAGTAGTTTTCGAGTCGGTAGGGGTCGAGCGGACGACCGTTGGTGTTGTCGACGACGTTGATAACCCCGGGGCGGAAGAACCCCGTGTCGGCGAACCCGATGGTCACGCCGGTGCGGCGCGCGTTGACGGCGAGGAAGCGCTCCTTGTCCATGTCGCGGATGGCGTTCTTGCCGTAGGCGCGGCCGGTGGCGAAATCGAGTTTCCACAACGGTCCGTCGTGGCGCCAGGAGAACGTGGGTAGGTAGGTGCGGTTTTCGCGGATGCGGTTGTTGCCGTTGGTGAGCGTGAGCTGCCCGGCGCCGGCGACGCCCTGTACCGAAGTCGGCGAGATCGAAGAGGCGACGATCTGGTTGGGCGCAAAGAGAAGCTGGCGCGAGGTAATCTCGCCGTCGAAAGAGGAGTATTGGTAGGAGAACGCGGCGCGGTCGCGCGCCGAAAGACGAAAATCCAGCGTGAGGCCGAGGGAATCGCGGGACGACTCCTTGGGGGCGTCGTTGACTTGATAAGCCGACATGTACGGCCGACCCGGCGCGGTGTTGGGAAACGCGCCCACGGCGGTGGCGGTGCCGTTGGTGGCGGTGCTGACGCCGCGCCACGTCGGAATGGTGCGGTCCTGGCTGGAGTATTGGGTCGAACCACCCGCGGCCAGGGTGAATCCGAAATTCTTGTTCACGGGCACCACCCACGAGAGGTCCGCTCCGGGCCAGACCTTCTGCCGCGGATCACGATAGAGCGTGGCTCCCCGACCGAGGGAATGGTAGTCATCACGCCCCATCAGGTAGAGACTGCCTTCGAACACGGGGCGCGCGCGCTCGAAAGAGGAGCGCGGCACCAGATTCACGCCGCCGGCGAGCGACTTGCCGGGCGAATCAGGGGTGGGTGAGTGCGAGACCTCGATGCGGGAGATGTTGTTGAGATTGAAAAATCCGACCTCAACCGCGCGACCGGTGCCGGTGGGGCTGGAGAGGCCAATGCCGCCGATCGTGATGGGGGTGTTGGCGGCGGGCGCCCCGTCGATTGAGACCGTGCGGCCGTCGCCGCCACTGAGGTCGATGGTGACGCCGGGGAGGTATTTGAGAAACTCGGTGACATTGCCCTCGGAGACGGCGCCAAATTCATCGGTGGAGACGACGTTCCGGATGTTCGAGGCGTAGCGTTGCTCGTTGATTGCGATGGCGGAACCGCTCATCTCGCGTGATTCGCCAACGACGAATTGCTCAAGCTTGACCGTCTCGCCGCTCGACGCAGGCGCGGCACTGCCGAGGGTGGCGAGAGAGATTTCCTGGCTCGACGTCTGGCCGGCGGCGACGCGCACGACCGTCATGCTCGGGGCGGCGCCGGTGAACGCGACGCGCAGTCGCGCTTCTCCCGCGGGAACGGCACCGAGGAAATACCGGCCGTCGGCACTGGTGAAAGTCTCAAGCGCGGTGCCGTCGACGGTCACGCGTGCGCCTTCCACGAACGTGGCGTTAACTGCGTTCTGCACGCGGCCTTCGATCGAGCCGGTCGCAATCTGGGCGACGAGGCGGGTCGTTGCCACCAGTAACAGAAGGGCGAGGTGACGAACTGAACGTATGGGGGTTTTCACAATAGGTTAGAACGTGGTGTTGGCGAAACAATCGAGGTCAAAGCGGAATCGGAACAGAAGCTGCGGGATGCACGTCGGGACGATGTTTGCGAAAACGCGGCCGGCGCAGCCTTCCTCTTTCACCATCCGGCGGGTCGTCCCGACTTATGTCCACTTCCTTCGTCATGCATTGTTAGAAAAGTTTGCCGATCATAGTCCGGAATGGCCCGGACCTGAGTGGGCGTGAGTCAGTTGGCGTTTTTATTCAGACGCTCCGGCTCGTCCAGCGTGTAAATGTCCTCTTGCAGAATCTCCCATTGAGATCCTGACCCGGACATGGCGCCGCGAACATCCTGGCCTGTGCTGGCCGTCGTGGGAACGTACATTCCTGAAGCTGGGGCGTGCCGCGTAGGTGAACACGTTCACTTACTCCGACCTTGCGCGCCACGGTGGGCCGCGGTCAAAACGCTGTCCGCTCATGACCCCGATGAAGTTCCTGCACCGCATTCGCCCCGCTGTCCCGATGGTCGCTTTCGCCGCGACCTTGCTGTCAAGCGTCGGCCCACTCCTTGGGCAGTCCGTGCCGGCGCCGTCACCCGCGACGTCCGCCCCGCCGTCGGCCGCGACGACGGTGCAACTTTCGCCCTTCGAAGTCACGGCGAGCGCCAACGATTCCTACGAGGCGACCAACACGAATTCGCTCACTGGCATCAGTACGCCGCTCAACAAGGCGCCGCTCGATGCCCGGGTATTGACCCGCACGATGATGGACGAACTCGGCGGCGGGGATGTCTTCCGCTTGCTGTCCGACTACGGCGGCCTCGGGGCGATGCTGTTTGCCGGCGGCACGGAGGATCAGCGGGGGATGCAGGAGGGCGACGCGGCGCAACCGGGCGCGTACAACGCCCGCGGCTTCTCCATCGGCGAACCGCGGCGGGATGGTTTTTTACGTTCGTCCACGGCGGGCTTTAACGGCTTCGATGTCGAGAGCGCCGAGGCGGTCAACGGTTCGAACAATCTCCTCTACGGTTCCGGGGATCCCGGTGGTATTGTCGTCATCAATACTAAACGCGCGCGCGTGAACCAGCGCGCCGTCACGCTCAGCACCAAGTTCGACTCCGAGGGATCCAATACTCACACCGCCGATCTCAACTACGGCACGCGCCGAATCGCGTTCCGGCTCAATGCGCTCAAGTCCGCCGATCGCTACTACCGCCCAATCCTCGGGCTCGATCAACGAGGGGTCCAGGCCGCGCTCACGCTCAGGCCGTATCGCTGGATCAGCGTCTTTTCCGACTACCGCTTCTACGAGCGCGCGGCAATCATCGCGAGCAGCGCCACCATCCGCACTCCCGCCGGTTACGTCCTCAACAACGGCGTCACGATGGACAACCAGTCTCCGGCCTACATCACCGGTCTGGGCGGTTCCGAGCGGTTGAACAACCTGATCACCTTGCGCAATCAGGATTCGCTCGCCGGCGTCATCCCGCGCCAGCACTGGATCAACAAGGCCAAGGGCGTCACCGTCGATCTCACACCGCACCCGGACCTCGCGTTCCAGTTCCGCTATAGTCACGACGACCGCATCAATGTCGCGCTCTCACCGCTCACGACCCAGTTTCTCCATCCCGATCTTCCGACAAACCTGGCGACCGACGCCAGCGGAGCACCGCTCCGCCAATGGGCGGTGTTCACCTCGCTGGGCGGTTCGCCCTTTTCGACGGGCGCACACGGCTACAAGCTTACCGCAGTCGGTCACCGCGATCTCGGCCGCTTTGGCGATCACCGGCTCAGTGTGTTTTATTCCAGCCTCGATTCCTGGACCATCAGCCGCAGCGCGCGGTTTTATGAAATCAACGCCGACGGTTCCTGGGTGCAGAACCGGGCGAACCTCACCAACGCCGATTCCGGCCGCACGCTGATGCCAGCCATGTGGCGCCCGATGTTTTCGACCGAGATGCCCGGCAACCTCAAATGGCCGCAGACGATCATCACCCATCCGAACGGCAAGCGCTATGCATGGGACACCTCGGTTGCGCCTGGCACCGTCCCGGCCACCGCCATGAATCCCCTCGGCCTCGGCGGCCCGCTCAACGCGCTCGGTCAGCCCACCAGCACCGCCTTCTCCGATGACGACACGACCGAGAAAGGGTGGGGCACCGGCTTCACCAGTTCATTCTGGAGAGGCCGGATCGACACGCTCGTCGGCCTGCGCTTCGAGAGCGCGGAGACCGTGCGCACGACGACGACCGTGGCGCGCGGCCCGATCGACTACGCGAGCCGTACCTACGGCGTCGTGTTCGACACCCCCCTCCCAGGTCTCCGCGGCTACGCCAACCTTTCCCGCAACGCGAAAATCAATTTCGCCACCGACCGCGATGTCTTCAACAACCTGCTCCCGATCGGCAAGGGCGAGACAAAGGAGGCCGGCCTCAAGCTCTCCCTCTGGGATCACCGCCTTTCCGGCAACGTTACGTACTACCAGACGACCGGCTCGAACTTCGCCGCCACGCTCGGTTCCATCCGCGACGACGTCGATCCCAACGGCATCAACGGCCGCAACGGCGGGCCTGGTTATGTTTTTTCCCGCGTTTCCGACGGACTCAGTGCCAGCCTCAGCGCGCGCCCCCTCAAACCCTGGCAGATCACCTTCAGTTGGGCGCAGGCCAACGGGTCTGAACGCAGTGACGTGACGCTTCCGGTCATGTACAACGATGAATTCAACACCACGACGGTCGGCGGGCAACAGGTGGTCGCCATCAAGGACGCCAGCGGGCTCACGCCCTTGCTCGTTCCCATCACCCCCGGCCAGCCCGGATCCGGCACGGTCGCGCTTTCCCTCGCGATGCTGAAGGATCGCAACAGCCCGTATTTCGCCAACCTCGATCCCGATTCCGGCGCGATCCTGAATGCGCAGGCACTCGGCTTGCGCACCACCGGAGTCGGCACGACGAGAACGGGCCTTCCCATCAGCACGCATCAAATCGGATTCGTGCCGCCCGTGCCGCAGCTCATCGTGCGCAAGTCCGGCGAAGCCACGTCCGGCTACGCCGAAAACTCCTTCAGCATGATCAACCGTTTTCAAATCAGCGAAGGCCGGCTCCGCGGATTGGTGACGGGCCTCGCCACGACGTATGCGCGTGGATTCCGCGGTTACATGTACACCGACAACGCCGACGGCGCCAAACGGAAGCTTTTTTACTATCCCGACAAGCTGCAGCACAACGTCTTCATCGTTTATCGGTTCAAGGGCTTCGCCAAGTCGCAGATGTCCGTCCAGCTGAACGTCGAAAACGTGCTCGACCGGCAGAACATCCTGGCGTTGCCGCGGAGCACGACGGGGGCGATTCGTTACTTCCAATATCAATATTCACCGCGCAAGACGGCGCTCACGACCAACGTGACGTTCTGAGCCGGCGGCCCCACCCGCGTATCGCCCAAACAACTTCGCCA
This sequence comes from Opitutia bacterium, assembly GCA_947474365.1. Taxonomy (GTDB): domain Bacteria; phylum Verrucomicrobiota; class Verrucomicrobiia; order Opitutales; family Opitutaceae; genus ER46. The sequence continues at coordinate 46,308 of CANJIU010000063.1, forward strand.
TGCTCCAAGGAATCTTTCCGGTCATTCCCACGCTCTTCACCGCGGGCAACGCGCTCGATCTCGACGCGCAGCGCCGTGTAATCCGTTTTGCGCTGGAAGCCGGAGCGCACGGGTTGGTGTTTCCAGGAGTGGCGAGCGAGTACAGCCACCTTTCATTGACCGAGCGCGAGCAATTGCTGGCGCTGGTGGCGGCGGAGGCGGGTGGTAAGGTGCCGCTCGTCGGCGGGGCGAGCGCGCCGACGGCGGCGGAGGTGATCGCCGCTGGTGCGATCGCGATGAGGCATGGCATCCGGCATCTGATGATCATGGCGCCGCAGGGACTGGGATCGGATGGCGCGGCACACCGGGCGTTCTTTGAGCAGGTCTCGGCCGGATTGCCAGGGGCGGAGATTATCCTGCAAAACGCCCCCGTGCCGACCGGAGCGGGCTTGGGCGCGCCGGCAATCATCGCGATTGCTGCGGCCGTTCCGGCCATCACGTATGTCAAAGAGGAAACGCTGCCCTCGGGACCGGCGATCACGGCGATTCGCGCGGCCGGGATACCAAGTGTCAAAGGGGTGTTCGGCGGCGGAGGGGCGCGCTACATCATTGATGAGTTGGACCGCGGCGCGTGTGGCGCGATGCCCGCGGTGGAACTGACCGATTTGCATGTCGCGCTCTGGGGATCGTATGCGGCGGGTGATCAGGCGGAGGCGCGGCGGCTTTATCGACTGAGCCTTCCGCTGCTGGTGGCGCAGGCGATCTATCGGATGAGACTGACCAAGCAGGTGCTCGCCCGACGCGGCATCGCCGACGCGCAACACGTGCGGGCGCCATTGCCGGAAATGGATGCGTTTGCCCGCCGTGACGTCGATACCATGATCGCGGATCTGCTGGCCGAATTTCCCGCGCAGAAATGACTGCGCGCATCCCTCATCTCCGGTGGGGGATCGCGGCATTGTTGTTTCTATCCACGGTCATCAATTACATTGACCGGCAGACGCTCTCGGTGCTGGCACCGGTGCTGACGAAGGAACTGGGTATTTCCGAGGTGGAATATTCGAACATCCTGACGGCTTTTCTCGCCGCCTACACGGTGATGTACGTCGGTTCCGGATTTCTGGTGGATCGCTGGGGCGCGAGGCTGGCGTTAAGCGTCTTCATCGTATGGTGGTCGCTGGCGAACATGTCGCATGCGTTCGCGGTGGGCGTCTGGTCGCTGGGCGCGCTGCGCTTTCTGCTCGGCCTGGGCGAGTCGGGAAATTTCATGGCCGCCTTTCGCGTGGTGAGCGAATGGTATCCGGCCAAGGAGCGCGCGCTCGTGCACGGACTCATCCAAGGTGGAGCGGCGATCGGCGCGATCATCACGCCGCCGGTCGTCGCGTGGATCAACGCCCGCTATGGTTGGCGGCCAGCGTTTGCGATCACAGGTGCACTCGGGTTCGTGTGGGTGCTGCTGTGGCTGCTGCTGTACCATGCACCGGACAAACATCCGCGAATCACCGAGGCCGAGCGAGCGGTCGTGCTCGCCGAGCCCGCGCCGGCCGCCGAGGCCAACGCGGTGGCGTGGCGAGATCTCGCCCGGTATCCGCAGTTGTGGGGTTTGATGGTGTCGCGCTTTCTCTCGGACCCGGTGTGGTGGTTCTATCTTTTTTGGCTGCCCAAGTATCTCGTGGAGCAGCGCGGTTTCACCATGATCGAGATGGGGATGCTCGCCTGGATTCCGTATCTGGCCGCCGATCTGGGCGCTCTCAGCGGCGGGTGGCTGAGTGGGCGACTCGTTGCGCGCGGCCAACCGGTGCTCGTGGCGCGCCTGTGGGTGATGTTGCCGTGCGCCGTCATCATGCCAGTGTCATTGGCGATTCATCACGCGCCGTCCCGCACAGTGACCATCGGGCTGATCTGCGTGGTGACCTTCGCCCATATGGCCTGGAAGACGAATCAGAATACGCTCACGAACGATCTCTTCCCCCGACACCTCATCGGAGCCACCTCCGGATTGCTCGCTTTTGGCACGGGGCTCGGCGGTACGCTCTTTGTCTGGATGACCGGACGGGTGGTGCAGGGATTCGGTTACGGGGCCATCTTCGTGATTATGGGACTTTTGCATCCCATTTCGTATCTCATCACCCGCAAATTCGTCCGCCAGCCACTCGCCGTCTAGCGCCATGCGCATCAAATCCGTTCACCCCGTTCCGATTCGACTTCCCCGTGACATCGGCCGTTCGCGCGGCACCGCGGGTTCGCCCACGTCGCTTGTCGGCGAAGGCGGATACCGCTGGTCGACGGCCTATCCGGTGCTCTATTCGGTGAACTTCGAAACGGCGCTCGTGCGCGTGGAACTGGCGGATGGTCTCGTGGGCTGGGGCGAGGCGCAGGCCCCGCTCGCGCCTGAAGTCGCATGCAGCGTTGTGGAGCATCTGCTGCGTCCGGCGCTTGAGCGGGAGGATTTCGACGGTACCCCCGACCGCATCTCCGCGCTGTGGGACCGCATGTATGCCACGATGCGCGTGCGCGGTCAGAACGGTGGCTTCATGTTCGATGCGATGAGCGGCGTGGAGATCGCCCTGTGGGATCTCGCGGGCAAGATGGCCGACAAGCCCGTGTGTGCGCTGCTTGACGCCCGGCCGAAGCTCCGCATTCCCGCATATCTCAGCGGCACCTCGGGCAGCACGCCGCAGGAACGGGCCGACTTTGCCGCGCGTTATGCGGATGACGGCATTTCGCTCGTGAAGCTCTACTACGAAAGCGAATGGGCGGATCTCCTCGCCGTTGCCGACCGGTTGCCGGACACGATGCAGTTTGCCGTCGATGCGCTGTGGCATTTGCCACCTGACCGGGCCATCGCTCTGGCGCAGGATCTGGATGCGCGAAACGCTCGCTGGCTCGAATGCCCGCTCTATCCCGAGGACGTCGCAGGTCATGCTACGCTCGCCGCCGCCATCCGTACGCCGCTGGCGCTCGGAGAGAGCTACCGCAGCCTGCGCGAACTGCAGCCCTTCCTTCCCTTGGTCGGTTTCGTCCAGCCCGATCTCGGTCGGTGCGGCATCACGGGCTCCCGTCAAATCGCGAACGCCTTCGACGGGGAAATTGTCCCGCACCTCAGCATCGCGATGGGCCCGCAAATTGCCGCCGCGTTGCATTTCGCGGCCGCCACGAAAAATTGCCCGCTCTGTGAGTTCAATCCGCACGTACTCGACACCGCGAACGCCTTCCTGAAAACACCGATCGTCTGCAGGGGAGGCGAGTATCATGTCTCCGACGCCCCGGGGCTTGGCATCGAGTGGAACCCGCGATTTCGCGAAGTCGTGGGCTGCGTCGGTTGAGCCGAAACAATCATTGGCTTCCGGGACCCATCCGCCAGAGCGCCTCCTTCTTTCGATGAAATCGCTTTTCGCCCTTCTCGCCATCCTCTGCGTCGCCGCGTTGGCCGCTGCGGCGCCGGCGACCTATGATCCCGTCGTGCTGCCCAAGGGACATGACTACTTCGAGCTGCGCGACGGTCTGGCTAACAGTCGACGCTCTTTTGAACGCACGCGGGCCGGGCGGGTGGTTTTCCTCGGTGGTTCGATCACCGCGGGCGGGGCATGGCGGCAGCACACCTGCGACTATCTCACCAAGAAGTTTCCCGGGACCAAGTTTGAGTTCATCAACGCAGGCATCGGCTCGCTCGGCTCGGTGCCTCATGCGTTCCGTTTGGAGCGCGATGCCTTGTCGCACGGGCCGATCGATCTGCTGTTTCTTGAGGCCGCGGTCAACGACACCTCCAACACCGCCGATCCCGCCCAAATGCTCCGCGGCATCGAGGGCGTAGTGCGCCACGTGCGCACCGTGAGTCCACTGACCGACATCGTTCAACTCCACTTTGTCATGCCCGAGCACATGGCCGACTACAACGCCGGCAAGGTGCCTGCGTCGATCGCGCAGCACGAGAAGGTCGCGATCGCTTATGGCAATCCTTCGCTGCATCTCTCGCGCGAAGTCACCGACCGGATCAACGCGGGCGAATTCACCTGGGAGCAGGATTTCAAGAACCTTCATCCCTCGGCCTTTGGCCATCAACTCTACGCGAACAGTATCGCCCGCCTGCTGAACGCGGCCTTTGCGCCGCCACTGGCTCCGGCCGAGAAATCACATCCGCTCCCGGCGCCGGTGGATGTGCACAACTATGCCCGTGGACGATTCGGCGACGTCCGCGAAGCCCGAGTCATCCGCGGCTTCACGCTGGAAAAAGCGTGGCGGCCGACCGACCGGACGGGTACGCGCGCGGGGTTCGTGGACGTGCCCGCGCTCGTCGGCACGGAGCCGGGCGCCGAATTCGAGTTCAGCTTTGAAGGCACCGGCTGCGGTCTCTTCCTCACTGCAGGGCCTGATGCGGGCCAACTTGAATTCAGCGTTGACGGTAGTCCCTATCGGTCGGTCGAGACCTTCACCCGTTGGAGCGCGTCGCTTCATCTGCCGTGGGCCGTGATCCTCGACGACCAGCTGAAACCCGGCATCCACCGCGCCAGAGTGCGCATCACCGAGGCGCACCACGCCCAAAGCACCGGCACCGCGCTGCGCGTGTTCCACCTTTTGCTCAACTGATTGATGAAACGTTTCACCCTCATCCTCGTTCTTGCCCTGTTCCCAACCGTGGCGTTTTCCGCCGTCGGAGATTCGCTGCGTGCCGGCGACGGAGTGCTTTTCTATGGCAACGCCATGGTCGAGCGACTGCTCGAATCCGGAGACTTTGAGGCGCGCCTGCAACTCGCCCATCCCGACAAAAAGCTCCGCGTCCGCAGTCTCGCGTGGACCGGCGACGAAGTGGGTTACCGCCTCCGCCCCGAAGGCTACGTGGAGCACCTCAAGACGTTGCTCGCTGCCTGGCCGGCACCGGTCGTCGTTCTCGGCTACGGGATGAATGAATCATTCGCCGGCGCCGCCGGTCTGCCAGCCTTCCGCTCGCAGTATGAGGTATATCTGCGCGAGATCACGCGCCTCCATCCCGGAGCCAGGCTCGTACTCCTGTCGCCGATTGCCTTCGAGGAACGCAGCGCCGCGTCTGCCGGCGAACGCAACCGCGATCTTGCCCTCTACACCCAGGCAATCGCCGAACTCGCCCGCGAGCACGGCGCCGACTTCGTCGATCTCTTCGCCGCGAGCCGGGCGGCCTATGCCAGCAGCACCCAGCCGCTCACCACGCAGGGGCTTCATCTCAACGCCGCCGGCGCCCGCGCCATCGGCGATGCTCTGGCACGTGCGCTTCTCGGCGACGCCGCGCCCGGCGGAATCGAATCGCCCCGGCTCGCGGATGTCGCCCGGGCCGCCGCGCTGAAACACAGTTACGTCGCGGAGCTGGTGCGGCCCAAGAACGGCGCGCTCTACTACGGCGTCCGCAAACGCCCCGAGGAAAACGCCGCCGAATTGCCGCGTTATCATCAACTCGTCGAGCAGACCGAGGCGATCCTGCACGATCTCGCCGCCCACCCGGCAAAGCGGTTCGCGGATTATCCAGCCCCCACGCTGCCCGCCTTGCCCGAGGGCAAGACGACCACGTATCGGTTTCCTGGTGGTACGGTCCGCTCGCCGGGCGACATGCAGCAGGAATTGGTGGTGGCCGACGGCTACGCGGTGAATCTCTTCGCCTCGGAGGAACAGTTCCCTGAGTTGCGCAATCCGGTGCAATTGAGCTTCGACGCCCGGGGACGGCTCTGGGTCGTTACAATGCCCTCGTTTCCGCACACGATTCCCGGCGAGCAACCGCGCGATAAGATTCTTGTCCTCGAAGACACCGATCACGATGGCAAGGCGGACACGTGCACCGTCTTTGCCGATGGCTTCGATGCGCTCGACGGCGTCGCCTTCCACGAGCGCGGCGTGATCGTCTCCGCCCAGCCGCGACTTCTGGTGCTGAATGACACCGATGGAGACGGGCGCGCGGACACCCGCAGCGAACTCCTGCGCGGCATCGACGTGACCGATTCGCATCACGGCGGGATGGTGACCAGCGATCCGCTCGGCCACCTCATCTTTTCTGACGGAGTGTTTCACCGCTCCCAGTTTGAGACGCCATTCGGTGTCGTGCGCGGCATCGACTCGACGACCTACCGCCTCAACCCCGCGACCGGGCGCGTCTCCCCCGAGTGGCAGAGCATGACGCCGAATCCGTGGAAGGTGTCCTTCGACCGCTATGGAGATATTTTTCAGCGCTACGGCGGCGGGCACGTGCTCGAGGCGGTGCCGCTCACGTGGACGCCGCTCGGGGTCTATCATCCCTACGGCAACGCGACCGTGCTGAACTACGCGAAGGGCTCGGCCCTCAGTGTGATTTCGAGCCCCAATTTTCCCGACGCGCTGCAACAGGGGATCGCGTCCGCCTCGCTGCTCGGCAGCTACATCGTGTCGCTCTCGGCGGTGAACGCCGACGCCGGCCCCATCGTGGCGGCGAATCGCCTCGACGTGTTGTCATCGAAGAACAGCACGTTTCGCCCTGTCGACGTGGAATTCGGCTTCGACGGCGCGTTGTATGTGTCGGATTTTTCCAGTCTGATCATCGGCCACGCCCAGCACGCGATGCGCGATCCGCAATGGAATCACGTGCGTGGCCGCATCTGGCGCGTTGTGCACACGGGCAAGCCGGTCGTCCATGATTGGCCGAAGATCGAAGGCGCGGCTCCGGCCGCGTTGGCGGCGTTGCTCGTCCATCCGCAAAATATCGTCCGCCATCATGCGCGCATTCAGCTCAGAAAACTCGGCGCCGCAGCAGTGCCGGCCATCGAAGCGTGGGTCGCGGCACGGCCTCGCACGCAGCCAGGTCTCGATCAGGCGCACCTCGAGGCGTCGTGGGTGCTGGCGGCCGCCGGTACGGTCCGGCCGGCGTGGGTTTCCAACCTGGCCCGTTCGGACGATCCGCAGATGCGCGCGGCGGCGGTGCAGCTCATCCGCCTGACCGTGGATCGCCTGCCCGATGCCCTGGCGCGTCTCACCCAGGCTGCGAATGACCCGCACCCGCGTGTGCGCATGGCGGTGATCAACGCGGTCGCCCATCTGCGGGCCACACGGTCGAACTTCGACGCGGCCATCGCGCATCTGCATTCGACAGAGCCGCCCGTGCAGCAGATGTTGGCCGATCTCCGCGCGGGAACCGCGCCACACAAGGGGCGTTCCGTTCCCGTGCTGGAAGTTTCGCCGGCCACCCGCGTTGAGCAGTGGCTGACCATCGGTTCGACGACCGCGAATGAAGCGACGGCGGGGTCAAAGTCGGTGCAGAAACCGAAGGGCAAAGGCGCGGCGGTCACCGGCGGGACATTTCGGACTTTCATTGACGTGACGACGCCCCAGACCGCGGTCATCAGCGTCAAACACGGCTACCTTGATATCTCCGCCAACGGCGTGCAGATCGCCTCTGCCGACAGCCCCTACAGTACGGAGCAGCAGGTGGCGTTCGAACTCCAACCGGGGCTGAACTCCATCGAAGTCACGTTTCGTCGTCTCAAGAACGGACCGCCACCTGTATTCGTTTTCGATTCGCTCGGACAACCGTTGTCCGGCGCGCGTTTCGCGGCTGACTCAGCCGAGCTGAAAGTGAGTGCCGCCGCCTGGGGAAAAGTCCACGCCGCCGACACCGGCGCGCTCCGCGTCCAAGCCGTGCCGAATCAGATGCAGTTTGTGCCGCGCGAGCTCCGGGTGAAAGCAGGGCAGAGGGTGCGTCTGGTCTTTGAAAACCCGGACTCGATGCCCCACAACCTGGTCTTGATGGCGTTGGGGGCCGAAGAAGAGATCGGATTGCTCGCCGATCAAATGGCGGGTGATCCCGCGAGCCTCGCCAAAAACTTCATCCCCGCGTCGCCGAAGGTGCTGCACGCGACGCCGCTCGTGGATCCCAACGGGCGCGCCGAACTGGCGTTCGACGCCCCGATGCAGTCCGGGCGCTATCCGTTTATTTGCACGTTCCCCGGCCACTGGCGCATCATGCGCGGCGTGCTGGTTGTGGAGTGAACCAGGGCCAACGGCGACCCGGGTGCTTTGTCTCCGTCGTCAACCGAAGGCTCCCGGGGAGGCGGCGTGGTTCGAAGCGCCGCCGTCCTCAATTCAGCGGTTTCGTCAGGAAGATCGCTTCGCCAGCACCGGGTTGGAGGGCGTAGCGCTTGAAGCCCGCGGCGGTATAGGTCCGCAGGGCCCGGTCGTTTCGGTCGAGCACTTCCAGCGTCAGCTTGCAGCAACCGAGTTCGCGCGCCTTGGCTTCGACGGCGGCCAGGAGTATGCGCCCGACGCCGCGGCCGCGGTGCGACGGCACAACCGACACATCGTGCAGGTTGAGGAGCGGCATGGCCGCGAACGTGGAAAAACCACGGAAACACACGGCGATTCCCACTGGGACATCGGCATCGTAGGCCAAGAGTATCAGCGTGGTGGGATGCTGCCGCAGCCCTGGGATCAGCCGTTCGCGCGCTTGAGAGGAGAGGGGAGCGCCGTCGCCCATGGGGTCGCGGGAGTAGGCATCAATCATGGCGAGGACAGCCGCCTGATGATCCGGTCGGTTCAAGTCAGCTTGCACCGTGCGGATCGTGGTAACCCCTGGATGGTTCATCATCCGTCCACGCAACACCAGAGCCTCGCGCCCGTCTACGTGGAAACGACAGAGTGGCGCAAGCGGCGAGGCGGCGCCTGCGCCGGGTTACGGCTGATTTTTTCTAATTTGGAAGCCAGGCGGTGGGGTTATCCGCCGTGATCAGCGCGAAGGCGCGGGCGGCACTGTGGGCTTCGAGATGCTCCTGAAAACTGCGGGTGCTCTTGCGACTGTGCTTCTTCGCGCCTTTCTCCCGC
>CANJIU010000064.1 GCA_947474365.1 Opitutia bacterium
ACGCCAACAGCACCGGCTCGAAAAACGGGCCGCCGAAATGGGCTTCGCCCTCACTCCCATCCATGCCCAAACAGTATAAGTTCATTGGCAGCGCAGCGAAGAATCCATCAAGACGTTCGCTCCTCTGAAAACGCCGCGAAGATCAAATTGGATTCTTCGCTACGCTCAGAATGACATGCCTTTTTAGACGCCCTCTAAGAGTATATCACTCCCGTCACCGATGACGGCATCGTCAAGTCCATCGGGGATACGTCTCCGATGACGAACGCGGTCCCGCGCAGTGCGTTATGACGCCCGACTTCGCGGGATTTACGGGGAAGACTCTCACGGCGCGTTTGCGCTGACATCCGGCAGCAAGGAAACTCGGCGGCGCATAGCTCCGGAAGAGGCGCTGCCCATCCCAATCTCGCGTCATCCCTCTCCCACCCCGGATCTCGAATTGAATCCGCGCGCTCTCCCACGTTTCCCGTCACCCTGAAATCACAAGCGGGAAGCCGTTCTTTTTGAGCGCGCGATGCAGCGCGGCCACGTGCGCGTGGTCGCGGGTCTCGACCGTGCAGACGGCGTGAACCGCGAACACATCGGCGCCACTGAACGCACGGTCGTGCACCACATCCTGGATACTGGCGCCGCAATCGGCGATGACCCGCGTGAGTTTCGCCAGCCCGCCGGGGCGGTCCGTCACCGTGGCGGTGAAGCGGGTCAGCCGACCGTCGTGAACCAGGCCCTTCGTAATCACGCGGCCCAGGACCGACGGATCGATGTTTCCGCCGCTGAGAATCAACGCGACCCGCTGGCCGCGCAGCTGGGGGAGCTTGCCCGCCATGAGCGCCGCCAGCGGCACCGCGGCAGAGCCCTCAACCACGGTCTTTTCCAATTCGAGCAGACGCAGAATCGCCAGCGCGATCCATTTCTCGCTCACGTTCACCACCTGATCGACCCGGTCTCGGGCGAGGGCGAAGGAATTGGGACCGACGATCAGCGGTGCCAGACCATCCGCGAGTGTGGCGCGGCGCGGCACGAGGACGGGCCTTCCGGCGCGCAGCGCGGCGGCAAAGTTTCCCGTGTTCACGCTCTCGACCCCGATCACCTTCACTTTCGGGCGGAGCGCCTTGACCGCAATCGAGATGCCCGCGATCAACCCACCGCCGCCAATCGGACAGAGGATCGCGTCGACGTCGGGGACCTGACGGAGGATTTCGAGCGCAAGCGTGCCCTGCCCGGCGATGATATCCGGCGCGTCAAAACCGTGAATGTAAGTCAGCCCCTCGCTCGCCACCAGCGCGTCGGCCTCCGCCCGGGACTCCGTAAAATCGCGGCCGCGCACGACGACGCGCGCTCCGAGTTTCTCGCACGTGGAGATTTTGATCAGGGGAGCGTAGTCCGGCATCACGACGGTGACCGGGATGCCGAGCAGCCGCCCGTGATAGGCGAGGCCGAGGGCGTGATTCCCGGCGCTGGCGGCGATGACGCCGTTTTTTTTCTGCGCGGCGGAGAGGCGGATGAGTGCGTTGCGGGCGCCGCGCTCCTTGAACGATCCCGTCCGTTGGAGGTTGTCGAGTTTGCAGACAATGCGAGTGCCCGTGATTTCGCTCAGCGGAATCGACTCCGGACAGGGAGAGACGTAAACGCCGCCGGCGATGCGACGCTGGGCGGCACGGATATCGGACAGGGTAACGGGCATGGCGGCAGCGTGGCGAGGACGGCAGTCGGTGAAAACAATTAAACCGATCGCGTGTGCCCGGCAGCTGCCGCCATCCGCGAACGCTCACCGCGGGGAATTTTTCGCAACCGCCAGCGCTGATGGCAGCCGACGATAAAGCCGGCACAGCGCCGGCTGCCGCAGCGGCACGGATGCCGCCGCCACTCGGAGAACGAGAACCCGTAGTCGAACGTCAGCTCCGCGCCGGCGGGAATTTCTCGTCGTGCGATAATCCAAATCCGGCCGCGAATCACCTCGACGCGGCAATTCGGGGCACAGGAATGATTGATCAGCCGGGCGACATTTCGCCGTGCGCGACCGTCGAGGTCGTGCCGGCGGTTCAGGGTGAAAACGTAAACACTGTCATCACCGCCCCGCCGCTGTCGGGCGAGACGCTGCGCCTCGCGCCGCACCGCTTCCGCCTTGGTGATTCGCTCGCCGGTGTATTCGACGATGCGCGTATCCGCCGGGATCGTTTCCCGCGCACGGACGCCGCGACCGTGGATAGCGGAAAGGGTGGCGACAATCCACCGGGACGCGCGAGCAGGGTTGGCGTCTGTGCCAAGAGGTGCGACTCGCGGGAGAGAAAGGTTTGCCGGCATCCCATTCCATTCGTCGAGCCGGGGGGAAGCAGCAATTTGTTTCGGGCGGCACGCGTGAAACAATCTTTCCGTCCGTCGGAGACGGCGCACACCGCTTTATGGACAGGCGAAACCTGCGTCGATCACGACCGTGCAACTGTTGGAGCCGCGAGGCCCTCTTGGCGGTTTGCGAGCGAAACGCGACGAGGGCGTCGCGGCTCCAGTGTCCAGAACTTGAGCTGCGCCCCGCCCGGAACGGCGCGCGACTCTTGACTTGAACATCAGTGGCCGACGATAACGCTGCCGCCCCCCATACACCCGCCGGCGGGCATCTCCGGGGTACTGCCTCGTGCTCGATAACCCGCCCGGCCAACACCGACCAAACCCATGAACATCCCCTTCCTTCCGTTCTTGCGCCGACCCCGCGAGCGTTGCCTCATCGCGCTCGCGCTCTGCCCGGCGTTCGCCTGGGCACAGTCCACAACCAAAACCGCGCTGGCAGAGTCCGAGACGAAACCGGTTCCCAGCGCTGCCGTCGTGCTCTCGCCCTTCGAGGTAACGACGGACCGTGACACGGGCTTCGCCGCGGCGAGTTCGCTGGCCGGCGGTCGACTCGCCGGCGACCTGCGCGACACGCCCGTCGCCTATTCGGTCATCACGCGTGACTTCATCGACGCCCTCGGCATCACGGATCTGCAAAGCGCCGCCGAGTGGACCACCGGCAGCACACTGAACGTGGACAACGGCATGCAGAATTTCTTTGCCGCGCCGATCAACTACACCACCCGCGGCACGGGCAACACGCGGCCGCAGCGGAATTTTTTCCCCCAGTACAACAACGGCGACAGCTTCAACCTGGAGCGCTACGACTTCGGCCGCGGCCCCAACTCCATCCTTTTCGGGAACGGTTCGCTCAGCGGCGTCAGTTCCTCCACCACCAAGCGGGCGCAGACCAGCCGGCCCTCGCAGAGCGTGCAGCTGAGCGTCGGGTCGTGGCGCAATTATCGCGCGACGTTTGATGACAATCACCCGGTGAACGAAAAACTGGCGGTCCGCGCCGCCGGGGTGTGGGGCGACAGCAGCGGTTGGCGGCTGAAGGATTTCGACAAGCGCAAGGCGGCATTTCTCACGACGACGTTCAAACCCTACCGCAACACCGAGCTCCGGATCGAGGGCGAGTACGGCAATAATTCCCGCCAGTCCGGCTTCACGACGCTCGACGACCGCCTGTCCGGCTGGGACGGCCGCACGGTGTTCAACGCTCCGGCCGGCGCAACGACGCTGCCCGGCAACGCCAACGCCCTCGGCATCGGACGCCGCGGCGCGAACTACTACGTCTTCGATCCGTTTTCCGGCGCCAACGCGATCATGAACTATCAGAACGACCCGATTACGCTGCCCGGCGGCAACAGCACGACCACGCCGCTCGCGGGATTCGTGCAGGGCAGCCTGCCGTCGTTTGCGAGCGCTGGCGCGACGTTCCTGCACGCCGTGAACATCCCGGCCAACCGCTTCGGCGCCGCCGTCGCCAACTCGTTTTTCCGCCCGCCCTCCGAGGAGTTCACGATTTCGCCCGATGCCCCGATCCTCGCGCAGCGGTTCAAGGATCTGCAGATCACCCTCAATCAGCGCGTCGGCAATTTCTATTTCGAGGTTGCCGCCGACATCAACCGCGCGCGGGCCAAGATCAACGGCGAGCAGAACCGCAGCAGCAACGACACCTATATCGACATCAATCAGGTACTGCCCAACGGCGCGCCGAATCCGCACTTCAAGCAGGCCTACGGTGACGGCTCGCTCATGCGCGCCGACCGCAAATTTGATTACAACAACGTCCGCGGCGCCGCCGCCTACGTGCTCGACACGCGCTTCGGCAACTTCGCCTTCAACACCCTCGGCGGCATCAATCGCGGCACCGAGGATCAGGATTACCGCTATCTCAGCGTGGCGCAGGGCGACGATCACCGCCTCTGGGGCTTCCTTGAATCCACGGTGCTGCAGACCGTCCGAATCCGCCGCTACTGGAACGATTTCAGCCGGCCGATTCCGGACCTGTCGCTCAGCACCATCACCTACGTCGATCCGAATACCCGCACCACGAAGCAAATTCAGCCCATCTGGGCGGTGAACATCGCGCGTCGCGACACGGAGCGCATCGACACCTCGAAGTTTAGGTATGCCCTCGGCTCGATCAACGCCAAGTTTTTCAAGGGCCGCCTCGTGGTGCTCGGCGCCGTGCGCAAGGATTCGTACTTCTTCCAGACGAACCAGCAGATCGACAAGGGCGACTATCCGATCAACTGGGACGGCCTCACTCGGATCATGCGACCACTCCCGCCGGCCGACTTCTCGACGCTGACCTACCGGCAGCGCGACGCGCGCGGAAATCCGATCGGCGACCCGATGGAGGCCGCCATCCGCCCGCGTCTCGCTCCCAACGGCGACCGCGATCCGCTCTACGCCAACGACCGGTTCAAGGACGACTACAACCCCATTCCCGTCCAGGGCAGCCAGATCACCCGCTCGGTCGGTTCGGTGGTCCACCTCGCGAACTGGTTCAACCCGTCGTTCAATTTCGCGGAGACATTTAATCCTCCCGGCGGTATCGTGCGGATCGACGCGAGCCAGTTGAAGCCGACGATTGCCACCGGCTTTGACTACGGGCTCCGCATGGAGTTGCTGCAGAACCGGCTGAACCTGAACTTCACCTACTACACGACCAAGGAGATCAACGGCGCGATCTCCCAGGATGGCCCGAACTTCTTCAATTCCCTCTACGACGCCAATATCGTCGGTGATCAGAGTGCCGTCGGCCGCAACATCCGCGGCGCCGGTGCGCTGCCGGTGCAATACCGCGACATCCGCACGCGCTCGGGCAACGGGTTTGAATTCGAAGTGGTGTACAATCCCTCGCGCGCGTTCCGCCTGACCGGCAGTGTCAGTTTCCCGAAGGTGTACGAATCGAATCTCTACCCGGACGTGAAGGCGTACATCGACAAGAACGCGGCGCTCTTCAAGCAAATCGCCCTGGACGCCGGCGTGCTGATCGACGCGAACAACGTCGCCAGCGTGAACACCGCGATTCCGATCAACCAACGTTCGCCCGATGCCACCAACGCCGCCAACGCCTACAACAACATCGTGGCGTTTCGCCAAAACATCGTCGACGGCAAGCGGCTCGCCCAGGATCAGCCGGTCGTGAACGTATTCGGCGACTACACCCTCCAGACCGGCCGACTGAAGGGCCTGCGCGTCGGTGCCGGCGTGCGTTATCGCGGCAAGCAGATCATCGGCTCGCGCGCCTCCGACACCATCGCGGATCCCGCCAATCCGACCCGTGCCATCGACGACCCGAAGGTCGACGCCTACACGCCCGTCTACACGCCGGAGGACTACTACATCGTGACCGCGACAATGAGCTATACTTTCCGACTCAAGAACCGGCGCGAAATCCAGGCGAATCTCGTGATCAACAACCTGCTCAACGACCGCGGCCCCCAGTATTCCTCCATCGCCCAAACCGCCTCGGCGCTGCGCCCGAAAGGCGGGGACTACACGAGTCCGGCGCGGGAAACGGTGCCCCTGACCTTCGCGCTCAAGCAGCCGATCAGCTACAATTTTCAGCTCACCCTGAAGCTGTAAGGCCGGGGACCCTCCCGCTTCGCTCATCGGCCGTCGAAAGGGATGGCCGATAGGTGATTCGCATGCCTCCCGACCCGCCGGAGCCAGGCCGCGATCCGAAAATTACAGTCTTTTAATGAAGGCGCATGCAGTCGCTTCATCTTAATCGGCTAGCGTGGGTCGATGAAATCGACCCACGGATTCATGCGCGGGAGCGTTGCCTCCATTTTTTCGGCAAGCGCAGCGGCATTGCTGGCAGCTGGGTCCGCTTATTCGGCCGATCCGGTTTCCGCCCGCTTGGTCAATATCGCCACGCGCGTCGCCGTCGGCGGCTCCGCGGGCACTCCGATTCCTGGATTCGTTCTCGGAGGCACTGGCACCAAGCCGATGCTCGTGCGCGCCGTAGGTCCGACGCTCGGCGGCTTTGGCGTAAGCGGCGTTCTGGCCGACCCGCGTCTCAGCCTCGTCAGCGGGACCGCGACGGTCGCGACCAATGACAATTGGCTGGCGGCCGACGGAGCGACGATGACCGGAATGGGGGCCTTTGCCCTGACCGCCGGCAGCCGTGACGCCGCCCTGATCACCCCGCTCGCCACCGGTCCCTTTACCGCGCCCGTCACCGCAACCGACGGCGGGAGCGGCGTCGCACTGCTCGAAGTCTACGATGCTTCCCCCGTCGCGACCTCGTACCTCGTCAACGCCTCGACGCGCGCCTTCGTGGGAACGGGCGACAATGTGCTGATTCCTGGATTTGTAATCGCAGGGCCCGGTTCGCTCCGCCTGCTCATCCGCGCGGTCGGACCAACATTGGCGAATTTCGGCGTCACCGGCGCGCTCGCCGACCCGACGATCACGCTCTACCGAGGTTCGACCGTGATCGCGACCAACGATAATTGGTCGAGCGCCACCAACGCCGCCGAGATTTCAACCGCTGCCACCGCGTTCGGCGCGTTCGCCCTGCCGGATGGAAGCCGGGACGCGGCCCTCGTCGTCACCCTGCCAGCCGGCTCGTATTCGGCGATCGTCAGCGGGGTGGGCAACACGACCGGCACCGCGCTTGTCGAACTTTATAGCGAGACGCCGGCAGCTCCGGTCGGCTCCAGCACCCCGGGTTTCTCCATTGCGGGTGTCACCACCGGTCCGAATCTGCCGACCTATCAGGACACGGTATCGGTCATCGCCCGGGTCCAGGCCCCTGCCGGAGCGACGGTTTCGCAGGTGCGGCTGGATTACAGCGTGACCGCGCCGACGCCGCTTCCGCCAGTGACGCTCACGATGCTCGACGACGGGTTGCACGGTGACGGCGCCGCGGGCGACGGTGTTTTTGGCGCGACCATTCCGGTGCAGGCCGCCGGAACCACGGTCAGCTACACGGTAAACGCCGCCGACAATCAGGGCGGCAACGGCAGCACCGCGCCGGCAATTTTTCAGGTAAGTTCGACGCTGACCGACACGACCTTCAGTTCGCCGGAGTTTCTCGGCATCCCGACGCAACAGAGCGTCACCCTCAATCTCGAGGCGACTACGGCGCTCGAGCTCTACGTCGAATATGGAGCGGTGCCGGGGAGCTACACCGGCCAAACTCCGGTGGCAACGTATCCCGCCAACGCTCCCATCGAGCTCAAGATTCAGTCCTCGGATTCGCGAGCGCCGTTTCAGGCCAATCGCCGTTACTATTATCGGGTCCGTTATCGTGCGCCCGGCGAGACGGTGTTCAAGAGCCGGGGCGAGCGCAGCTTTCAGACCCAGCGCCCGCGGGGACAGCCCTTCACGTTCACGCTCACCGCCGATCCGCACATGGACGAAGTGACAAACCCCGCGCTGTTCGCCCTCGATATGCGCAACATTCGGGCGGACAACCCGGACTTTCACGTGGACCTCGGAGATATTTTCATGACGGACAAGATCGCGACGATCATCCCCGGCTTGACTGTGAACTATGGGGCCGTCGAGTTCCGCGCGCAGCTGTTGCGGAACCAGTTTGCGGAGTTCGCCCACTCTGTACCGTTTTTCTTCACGCTCGGAAATCACGAGGCGGAATACCGCTATTTGTACGACGCGGACCGTTCGCCGGGAAAAGATAACAACATCCCGTCATGGGATCTCATCGCCCGGAAGCGCTACTACCCGACCCCGGTGCCGGACGCGTTCTATACCGGCAGCAACGAGACCAATCTCGTCGCCGGGAAGGCGGAATTGCTGGAAAACTACTACGCCTGGGAGTGGGGTGACGCGCTGTTCGTCGTGCTGGATCCCTTCAACAACACGCTGGCGAATCCCAACCAGAATCCCGCCGACAACTGGAAGTGGTCACTGGGAAAAACCCAGTACGACTGGCTGAAGCAGACGCTCCAGACGAGCCGGGCGCGCTACAAATTCCTCTTCATGCATCACCTCGTCGGCGGCGTCGCCTCGGCCCGCGGTGGCGTGGAGACCGCGCAGCGCTACGAATGGGGCGGGAAAAACATCGATGGCACGGACGGGTTTGCCGCGAAACGCCCGGGCTGGGACATGCCGATCCATCAATTGCTCCGCCTCAACAAGGTGAGCGCGGTTTTTCACGGACACGACCACCTGTACGCGTACCAGCAACTCGACGGCATCGTGTATCAGGAATGTCCGCAGCCCGGCACGGCGCAGTTCAATACCGGCAGCCAGGTCGACGGAGAGTACAAGGAAGGAACCATCCTGCCGAACTCCGGCCACCTCCGCATCACGGTCGGCCCTGACAACACCAAGGTCGAATATGTGCGCGCCGCCCTCCCGACCCAGGAAACCGCGACGCTGCGCAACCGCACGATTTCCCACACCTACACCATGGCACCGGCAAATTAGTTCCGGCGCCACGATGTGGCCCAGCAAACCAGTCCCCGATCCCCCCACCCAATGTATCAGCCATCCCCCGACATAGGAGATGCGACCCCGATCGCCGTTTCATCCCCGGAAACCGCCGATTATTCCAATGCGCTGCTGAAAATGAATCCGGCGTCGCGCAGTGAACTGCTCGCTCTGGTTGAGCGCGCCCGCCACGGCGATGTCGGCGCACAATCGGAGCTCGTGCACCGATACTCGCGTCGCATCTCAGCCTTTGTGCGTCCCATTATTGCCCAACCCAGCGCGGTGGAGGACATCGTGCAGGGTGTGTTCATCCGGATGTTTCGCCGGCTCAGGCTGCTGCGCGATCCGAGGACGTTTGAATCGTGGCTCTTCACCCTCGCCCGCAATGCTTCGCTCGACTACCTCCGTCGCGACCGGTGCCGGCCAAAGTTGATTTGGGACGAAGATCGCATCGCGACGACACCCGACCTCGATTCGACCGCGGTGACCCGTGAGATCACCGAGGCATTGGAACACGCGCTGGTCCGCCTGCGACCAAAGGATCGGAAAATCGTCACGCTGGTCGTCCAAGGGCACAGCTACAGCGAGATCGCCGAGAGCGAGGGTCTGTCAATCGGTGCGGTCAAGTTGCGGCTCAATCGCGTGAGGCCTTTTCTCCGCAAGTCCGTCGGGGAGGCCGTTGGACTACCAGGACGGGAACCCGAGATCCCTTCCGATCGCTCCCGCTGCGCAGCGGCGGCCTGATGGACCGCATCCCAGTGGACAAATCACCGCCTTCCTGAAACCTGCGGCCAATCGCACTCCATGACGAAAACACACTCGCCCGAATTCAGCGGAACCGTTCACGCCCTTTTCCGTTGGGCGACCGGGACCAAAAAGGTGCGGCGCACCGGCTTCAATTGGGGTGCGTTCGTCGTGGGTGTATTCGCCCTGACCATCACGGCGCAGGCGGCCGATTTCCCGGGGTCGATCGTTTTGGGCCGGCCCACCGGTACATCGATTACCGCCAGTCTGCTGGCTCCTTCCGCCCAGACCGTCTATTTGGAATTCGGCATTCTCACGGGGAATTATCCGTCGCAAACCAAGGAAACCGCGATGGCGGCGAATCAACCTCTCGAGGTGGACATGACGCCGCTGCTGCCCAACACGCGCTACTATTACCGCGTGCGGTTCCGCACCCCCACCGCAACGGTGTTTGACGCAACACCGGAGTACTCGTTTATGACCCAGCGCGCGCCCGGCAGCACCTTCATCTTCGGCGCCCAGGGCGATTCCCACCCGGAACGACTCCGGCAACAATGGGACCCGACGCTTTACACCCGCACTTTGACTGCCGTGGCGGCGGACAAACCGGACTTCTACATCACCAGCGGCGACGACTTCAGTGTCGACCAAATCAATCAGGCCAACCCTCGCGCGGTCACTCAAACTCAGGTCAGCGATCGCTACACCCTTCAACGTCCGTACTTTGGCATCCTCGGAAAATCCGCCCCGCTGTTTCTCGTCAATGGCAACCATGAGCAGGCGGCCCGCTACATCCTCGATGGCACGCCCAACAACGTCGCCGTGTGGGCCCAAAACGCCCGCAACCTCTACTATGCGAACCCAGCGCCGGACGATTTCTATTCCGGCAATTCGGAAACGGTCCAGTACATCGGGCTGTTGCGAAACTACTACGCGTTTACCTGGGGCGATGCGCTGTTCGTCACGATCGATCCGTACTGGGGTTCTCCAGTCGTCGTTGATAACGATTTCTACGGCGGAAACAAGCGTTCCGATCTCTGGGATGTCACGCACGGCGACGCGCAGTACCAGTGGCTCAAGACGACCCTGGAGCAGAGCCGCGCCAAGTATAAGTTCATTTTCGCCCATCACGTTCTAGGGACCCAGCGCGGCGGAATCGACGTCGCGCTAAAGTACGAATGGGGCGGGCAAAACAACAACGGCACGCCGGGTTTCGCCACGAACCGCCCCAAGTGGCTGTTGCCGATCCACCAACTCATGGTGGCCAACAAGGTCACCATCTTCTTCCAGGGGCACGATCACATCTGGGTGCATCAACAACTCGACGGCGTAACGTACCAGACGCTCAGTTCCCCCGCGAACCCCAACTACGATCTCTTCAATTCCGACGCCTACGCCACCGGCGAACGTTTTCCCGACAGTGGCTACACCCGTGTCACCGTGGCGCCGACCGGCGTCAAGGTGGAGTACGTGCGGATGTACATGCCGGCCGACGAAGGCCCGGGAAAGACGAGCGGAACGGTCGCCTTCAGCTATACGATTGGGGCGGGTGCGGACGCCACGCCGGTCCCGGTCATTTCGCTGCAACCGGTGTCACAGACCGTGGCGCCGGGAGCGACGGTCACGTTGTCGGTCAATGCGACCAGCACCCTGCCCCTCACGTATCAATGGAAACGTGACGGCGTCAATGTGGCCGGCGGAACGTCTTCGCTGCTAGTCATCACGAACATGCAGGCGGCCAACACGGGGAGTTACACCGCGGTGATCACCAATAACGCCGGTGGCTCCGTCACATCGACTCCGGCGACGCTGACGCTCGGGACCAGCAAGCTGGCCAATCTTTCAGTTCGGTCCACGGCAGGCAGCGGCGATGCCACCCTGATTGTTGGATTGGTCGTCGGCCCGGGAACACCGGCAGGGCTGTTACTCCGCGGAGTCGGGCCGACGCTCGGAACATTTGGCGTGTCGGACGCGCTCGATGACCCGGTGCTGACGCTGCGGACCGGCGCGGGTGCGGTGGTGGCGAGTAATGACGACTGGGGCACCTCTAACGGGGCCGCGCAAATAGCGGGGAACGCCCGGCAGTCGGGCGCGTTTGCCTTGCCGACAGCCAGCCGCGATTCGGCGATCCTGATGAATCTCGCATCGGGTTCCTACACCGCCCAAGTCACGGGAAAAGCGGCGGCGACCGGAGTGGCGCTGATGGAGGCATACGATACGAATGCTTCGCCCACGTCGGGGCGGCTCGTGAACCTTTCCGCCCGCACGCAGGTGGGGACCGGAGGCTCCGTGCTGATCGCCGGGTTCGCAATCAGCGGACCGGTGCCGAAGCAATTGTTGATTCGCGCAGTCGGGCCGACGCTGGCGGGATTCGGCGTGGGCGGTGTGCTGGCGGATCCGCAATTGGCGCTCTTTCGCGATGGCGACACGACCCCGATTCAACAAAACGACAACTGGCTGGCCTCGAGCAACGCAGCGCAGATCGGACTGGTCAGCGGGCTGGTCGGTGCGTTTGCGTTGCCGGCCAATTCACGCGACGCAGCCCTGCTCGTCACGCTCCCTCCCGGCACCTATACCGCCCAGGTGAGTGGTGTTGGCGGCACGACAGGCGTGGCGCTGATGGAGATTTACGAGGCGCCGTGACCGGTGCCTATTTCGGAAAGCCGGAGCAGTCGCGCGTCTGAATCGGTTTCGCCTCAATTCTTTTGCGGACCGAGGCAGAGCCATGAGCAACGGTTGGGTGCAGGGTTGAAAAAGAGGTCGTTACCCGAACGCGCGCCGCCGTAACGCCCGCAGCGTCGCCCAGCCGTCCCAATCGGTCCACGCTGGCAGGGCACGAGCGCTGGTTTTCGGACGGTGGCCGGTCGTTTGCCGATATTTGGCCAGATGCAGTTGGACGAAGGCCTGGGTGCCGAGGATGGCGCCGTCGGTGAGATACCGGAGTCGACAGCGAAGGACAGTGCTCAACGGCAATCGGCCGCCGGCATCGATTACGCGCTGAAACTCCACATCCGGGATGGCCGCGAAACCTTCGCGGGCGCCGGCACCGACACCAAAAAGCAGTTCACGATAGTGTGCGTGTGTATCGTCCCATGGGCACCCGCCAATCACGGAGCGAATGCCGTCGCGGGCTTTGGCTGCGCCTGCCACCGCCTCCGCGTATCCGCAAAAGCGATAGTCTTTGGGATCCGCGACGAGGCCCGCGCGCACGCAATTGAGATCGACATAGGCGGCGACGGTTCGCGCCACCTGTTCCGCGGTGTCGACCAGGACGCTCTTGAAGCGCTCGGCCCAAAGAGTGCCGAAACGTCCGTGCGATTTGTTGAACCAGATCGAGAATCGTTGTTTGGCCAGTTTCATGAACTGCGAAACGTCGCCCATCAGGGCGAGTTGCCGCCGTCGCCATTCGTTCGCCGAGGGACCGTTGGCGGCCAGTTCGGCTTCGACGACGGAAAGGCGGGCGGACTGGTACCTGGTCGGTTTGGGGTAGAGGATTCTGTACCGACGGAGGAGTTCTTCGTCCGAAAGGGGAGTCGACGTCGGCACGTGAAGCAAGACGTGGAAGTGATTCGACATGATCGTGTAGGTCACAATTTGAACGCCACAGTACTCGGCGACCTGCCAGAGTTGGCGACGGAGGACATCCTTCGCCGTGTCGTCGAATAGCCATTCTCCGTTTACGGTACGACTGATGCAGTGGTACGAGGCGGCGCTCTCGCTCGCGGGAATCTTGATCCGGGCCTGTCGCATCCTGGCGAGCATGCGGCCGGAGCGCGAGCCGGCCATCCCGCACAATACCCGATTTTGGGTATGATTAACCTGTCCCTTCCTGGGAAGGAGTATTTAACCTGTCCCTTTTGGCCGAGGCCCCCTCTTTTCGAAACATGAAAAACCTCCTGTCCCTGATTTCTGCATTGATGGCGCTGACCTTGATCGCCCAAGCCGCCAATCAACCCCGCCCTCCCAATGTCGTCCTGATTCTCATCGACGACTTCGGTTATGAGTGCGTCACGGCCAACGGCGGCGAAAGCTATCGCACGCCCGTGATGGACAAGCTCGCCGCAACCGGAGTGCGCTTTGAGCAATGCCACGTGCAACCGCTCTGCACCCCCACCCGCGTCCAGTTGATGACAGGAATGAGCAACCGGAGAAACTACACCCACTTCGGCCACCTCGACCCCTCCCAAAAGACCTTCGGCAATTTGCTTAAACAGGCCGGCTACGCGACGTGCATCACCGGGAAATGGCAATTGAGCAACGACCTCCCCGGGCCTGGCCATTTCGGCTTTGACGAATATTGCCTCTGGCAACTCAACCGCCGGCCCGGCCGCTACAAAAACCCCGGCTTGGAAATCAACGGCAAGCAGCACGACTACTCTAAAAACGAGTACGGACCCGACATCGTCAGCAACTACGCCATCGACTTCGTCAGCCGCAAGAAGGACGTGCCGTTCTTTCTCTACTATCCGATGATGCTGACCCACTCGCCCTATGACGCCACCCCCGACAGCCCCGACTATCTGACCGCGAAGAGCGGCCAGGGCAAAGGAGCAACCGGACATTTCCCCGACATGGTGGCATACACCGACAAACTCATCGGCAAGCTCATCTCCAAACTCGAGGAACTCCACCTGCGCGAAAACACCGTCGTGCTCATCCTCGGCGACAACGGCACCGGACGCGGCACACCGTCGAAATTCAAGGGCCGCGACGTCGTCGGGGGCAAGGGCACTTCCACCATGTGGGGCACCCATGTACCCGCGATCGGCAATTGGCCCGGGCATTTCGCGAGCGGCAAGGTCTCGACCGACCTGATCGACGCCACCGACTTTCTGCCGACGATCTGCGAGGCCACCGCCATCAAGGTTCCGGCCGAGCTGAAGATCGACGGACGCAGTTTCCTCGCCCAACTTCGCGGGGAAAAAGGACAGCCCCGCGACTGGCTTTACGCGTGGTACAACCCGAGCGGCGGAGCGACCGCGAAAGCGGAATTCGCCCACGACGCCCAATTCAAACTCTACACCGACGGCCGTTTCTTCGCCGTGGCGCAGGATGATCTGGAAACGTCTCCCCTGAAAGACAGTGCCCTTGACGCTTCGGCAAAAGCAGCGAAGGCGAAACTGCAGGCGGCGTTAAAACAATTCGAAGGACCGCGCCCCGACTATTTCGTGAAGCAGACCAAGCCCTTTGGCGGCGAAGCCGGCGAGGATTCCGAGGGTAACAAAGAAGAAAAGACCAAGGGGAAGCGTCGGAAGGCGAAGGAGTAGCCGCCCATCCAAACGGCCGATCGATCGGCAAGTTTGCGTTGCGAGGAATGTGTTGCAACGCAGCCCGATTTGGCGGCACACATGCACACCCCGGCGACCAACCGTCACTCCTCCTCCATGTTCACCCAATTGTTCTCCGCGCTTCGCTTCGCCACTCCTCTGCTGCTCGTCACCATCGTACGCAGCGAAGAAAACTGGCCGCAGTTCCGTGGCCCGACCCGCCAGGGCCTGTCCGACGCCACTGGCCTCCCGACCACTTGGAGCGATTCGGATCACGTCACTTGGAAGACCGAGATCCACGGCAAAGCTTGGTCTTCCCCCGTCATCTTTGGCCGTCAAATCTGGCTCACCTCCGCCACGGAGGATGGCACCGATCTCTTCGCCGTCGCCATCGATCGCGATTCAGGAAAAATCGTCCACGATCTGAAGGTCTTCCATAACGAAGCCCCCCAATACGCGGACAAGTTCAATAGCTATGGTTCACCCACACCTGTGATCGAAGAGGGCCGCCTCTATGTCACCTTCGGATCGCCCGGCACCGCCTGCCTTGATACGAAGTCGGGGAAGGTCCTCTGGGAACGCCGGGATCTGCAATGCAATCACTGGCGCGGGGCCGGTTCGTCCCCCACCCTTTGGAAAAATCTCCTCATCCTCCACTTCGACGGCGCCGACTTTCAGTACGTGATCGCACTCGACAAACAGACCGGAAAGACGGTTTGGAAGACCGACCGCTCCATCGACTTCCAGGACCTCACGCCGGAGGGCAAGCCAATCCGCGATGGCGATTTCCGCAAAGGGTTCGCCTCACCTCTGGTCATCACCCACGAAGGAAAGCCGTTGCTCATCAGCGTCGGATCAAATGCGACCTACTGCTACGAGCCCGCGACCGGGAAGGAGCTATGGCGGGTCGAGGAGCGCAAACATCACTCCGGCTCGGTAAGCCCGGTGGCCGGAGACGGCATGGTTTACACGGCGACCGGACTCGCCAAGGGCGAGATGTGGGCCGTGCGGCTTGGCGGCAGCGGGATCGTGACCGACACTCACGTTGCCTGGAAAGTCACGCGCAACGTGCCGAACCGCCCATCCCCTCTGCTCGTCGGTGACCTCCTCTTCATGGTTGACCAGGACAGCGGCGTCGTCACCTGCCTCGAAGCCAAAACCGGCAAGGAGGTTTGGCGGGAGCGTCTGCCCGGTACGGGAAATCACTCCTGTTCCCCGATTCACTCCGAAGGCCGGATCTATTTCTTCAGCGAAAAGGGTTTCGGCACCGTGATTGAAGCGGGCAGGCAGTTCAAGGTTCTGGCTGAAAACAAACTCGAGGGCGGGGTCATGTCGTCGCCGGCAGTGTCGGGCAAGGCGCTGTTTGTGCGCACCAAGACTCATCTCTACCGGATCGAGAACCGGTAAAGAATCGGTCGTGAGTTTCGGTGGGCAGAGCGCTCGGCTTTGAACAGGCCCACATTGGCTGGAGCCCTTTGCGGCTGGAACGAATCGCGTTGAGAACGCCCGCCCTGCCGGCAGTCAAGCAGCCAAAAATGACAGTGTTTTAATCCCCGGCCGCTCCGATGATTCATCTTCGTAGGGTAAGGTGATGCCGGCGACTCCACTCGCTTCCTGCTCGTCGGAACCGTTCCTGGAATTTTTCCAGCGACGCGACCGCCGACCGAAATCTTCTCAATGCACCTGCGTTTTATCCGCCTGCTTCTTTCCGCCCTAGCGCCATTTGCCGCCATTCCGGCGTTCGCGCATCCGTGGCACGACTCCGCCGCAGTGCCCCCCTCGGTGGCCGCCGCCCGCACCGAGCTTCAGGCGCAGCTCGTGGCCGAACGTGCGACGGAGGCCCTCGCCGTCGCTCCCGCCGGCTACGGTGCGATGATGGCCTCGTCGTTTGGCCCGTTCAAACCTCGCGTCCGTTCGTACTATGACGCCACGACATTTTACGTCGAATCGGACAACGTGCCCGACAACACGCGCATGCCGAACCTCATGGTCGGCATCACCTCGTGGCAGCAGCAGGTCCCCCTGCCCACGTCGTACTTCGCGTCCACCACCAATCCCGAACGGGACGCCAACTCCATCGGCTTCAACAAACCCAACGTCTGGCGCCTCCCGCTCGTACCCACCCCCTCGGCCTCACCCATTCCGATTTCTGCCGGCAATTTCCAGCGCGGCGCCATCGCGGTCGGCGCCGACGGCATCGCGATCTTCAACCCCCGCAACAATACCGGCCGCGTCTCCTTCGAGATTGGTGAACTGGATCTCTACGGCGGCCACTGCGGCCTGGCCGACGACTACCACTACCACATTGCGCCCGTGCATCTGCAGGCCGTGCTCGGAATCGACAAGCCGATCGCCTGGGCCCTCGATGGATATCCGATTTTCGGTTACACCGAACCCGACGGCACGCCGCGCCAGGCGCTCGACGCACAGGGAGGGCACACCCACGGCAATTTATCCTACCACTATCATGCGATCGGGAGCGATGCCACCGGGCCGCAAAATCCTTACTTGCCCACCGCGTTTCACGGCACCGTGGTGAACTTCGGCGGTCAGGTCGACGGCCAGCCGGAGGTGCAGGCCATCCGCGCCAACAACACCGGCGGCTACACCGCCCAGGCCGTTCAGGGCGCCCGGATCATCGCGTTCAAGAATCCCGTGGCCCTGCAAACCGACGCCGCCGGCAATCTTTCCGAATCACTCACCGGTGTGCCGTCTCAAGATCAATTTCTCATGCGCGTCTCGATCGGCAACGCCACCTACGACGAGTGCTGGCGCATCAACCGGAACGCGAACCCCAAGACACTCACGATCACGTGGCGGCTGCCGACGATCGCCCCGACCACCACAACCTACAACAACGGCGGCAATCGCCTCACGACCTACGCGATGGGTTCCTCGAGCCTGCTCAAACTCCCCGACACCGGACAGACCGTTGATGCGACTCAGACGTTTGGCGAAGATTCGGATTACACCATCAATCCGCCGTCGTACACCGACAACGGCGACGGCACGGTCACCGATCGGGTGACCGGACTCATGTGGCAGAAGGTCGACGCCGGGGAGTCAACTTGGGAAAACGCCGTCGCGCGCGCCAGCTCCGCAACAACGGGCGGTTACAGCGACTGGCGCCTGCCGACGCCGACGGAGTTGTTCAGCATCATGAACCACAATCTCAGTAATCCGGCCGCCATGAACACGACGTTCTTTCCCGTGAATCCCGCCAGTGCCGCCGAATACTGGTGGACGACCGACATCTACGGCGCGGATGCGACCAAAGTCTGGTGCGTCAATTCCGGCGGCGGCATGGGGCCAAAGCCAAAGACGGAAACACTCAGCGCCGGTGGAACGCTGCGCTACCACGCCCGCTATGTCCGCGGCGCCAAACCCGGCAACGGTCACAACTACGTCAACAACCTCGACGGCACCATTACCGATACCGACACCGGCCTCATGTGGGCCCAGGCCGCAGGCCCCGCAACCAACTGGACCGGCGCGCTCACCTATGCCGAGAATCTTACGCTGGCAGGTTACAGCGACTGGCGGTTGCCGAACATCAAGGAACTCCAAACCCTCGTCGACTTCACCCTCGCGACCGCGACGGTCCCGGCAAGCGCGCTCGCCCCCCTGAACCGCGTCCTGTTCCCCACTGCCACCACGCCCGCTACCGCCTACTGGTCGTCGACGGTCCTGCGCGGCGGCAACAACGCAACTCCGACCAGCGCCTGGCTCGTGGAGTTTGGGGTCGCCACCAACATTCCCGCCGCAAACGGCCCCGGCCGCAATGCGCAGGGCCTCATCAGCTACGAAGTGATGACGTCGAGCTATCGCCCGCTCGCGGTGCGCGGACCGGCCATCGCCGCCGTCGAACCCGAGCCGGTGAACACGGCGCGGCTGGTGAACATCGCCACCCGCGTGGCCGTCGGCGGAACCGCCGGCACACCCATTCCCGGATTTGTCCTCAGTGGCACCGGCAGCAAGTCGATGCTCGTCCGCGCCGTGGGACCCACTCTCGCGGCCTTTGGCGTCGGAGGTGTCCTGGCCGATCCCCGTCTCAGTTTGGTGAGCGGTCCCACGACCGTCGCCAGCAACGACAACTGGCTCCCCAACGATGGCGCGACGATGACCGGTGCCGGCGCCTTCGCCCTCACTGCCGGCAGCCGCGATGCCGCCCTGGTTTCCTCGCTCGCGCCCGGCGCCTACACCGCGCCCGTGAGCGCCACCGACAACGGCACCGGCGTCGTGCTCCTCGAAGTCTACGACGCCTCGACTACTTCGACTTCAACACTCGTCAATGCCTCGACCCGCGCGTTCGTCGGAACAGGAGACAATGTGCTCATCCCCGGCTTTGTCATCGGCGGTTCCGGCTCGATGCGGCTGCTCGTTCGCGCCGTCGGTCCCTCCCTAACAGGATTTGGCGTAACGGGAGTTCTCGACGATCCTACGATCACCGTGTTTCGCAACGGGGCGGCCGTGGCGACCAACGACAATTGGTCAAGCGCCACCAATGCCGCCGAAGTCTCGACGGTCTCAGCCGCCGTGGGGGCGTTTGCGCTTCCCGCCGGCAGCCGCGACGCCGCCTTGCTCCTCACGCTTATTCCGGGTGCCTACACGGCAGTCGTCAGCGGTGTGGGCGGCACGACCGGCACTGCACTCGTCGAGCTGTACGTCGCACCGTAAGGCACTGCACTGGTCCAAATTCTCGCTCACCGGCTTCAGCGTAAACTCGTAAGGTGGGTCAACGCGCCGACACCGAAAATCAGCGGGTAGAGCCGCTCGTGATACCACAGTTTCGCGAAGTAAAACCCGATCGGCGCCGGCGCCTGCCACCGCCCGCCTTCGATCGCCGCGGCGAGCCACCCGGAACCGCGGGAAATGGCCGAGTGGATCGCCGTCAAATCGGCCGGCCGATACGGCCAGGCCACGGCGAGCGCTTCAAGGGCCAGCGACGTTTCCTCCAGTGATGACGCCGCGCCGGCGGCACCGCTCCACCCGCCGTCCGCGTTCTGGTTTTTCACCACCCAGCGCACCGCCCGATCGAGGAGGTCGCGTCCGCCAAGGTTTCCATCGGTCTCCAAAACGCAGAGCGCCGGGATCACGCGTGCCGTGCCGTAGAGCGGATTTTGGTCGTCGACGCCTTCCTGGTGGCCAAACCAGAGAGGGACCCACGCCCCATCGGTACGTTGGTTTCTTTTTAGAAAGGTCGCCGCGCGCTCGGTCGCCCGATCCAGTCGCATCTGCAACTCAGCGGGCAGCGCCCCGCGCCACGCGCTCCAGGCGCGAATCACGTGCGCGGTGAGGTCGGGGCTGCTCCGATCAAACGGCAACCGGCCCCACCCCCGGCAAAACGTCGGAATTCCTCCGTCCCGGTTTTGCAGGTCCATCAGCCAGCTCACCCCGGCCGCCGCGGCGTCGCGCGCCTGCGGGTCATCCGGAGCGAGCCGGGCCAGCGCCAGCAACGCTCCGGCGGTGTCGTCGGCATCGGGCACGCCACCGGGCAGATCCGTCCAAGCCCAGCCGCCGGGCGCCGCCAGCGTATAAGGATGCTCCCTACGAAATTGCTGGCGCAGCAGCCAGTCGACGATGGACCGGCGTTCGTCGACGGCGAGCCCCGAGGCCGTTCCTGTCGGGGCGAGCGCATTGACGGAAAGTGTCGTCAGCCACGTGGCGAGGTTGGTATCGATCGGCCAGCTCCCGTCAGCTCGCGCCGAGGCCTCAATGAAGGCGACGCCGCGGCGCACAACCGGATGCTCCGTTAGTCCGAGCGCGGCCAGGCTCATCGTCACAAAGCTGGTCAGCGGCGTCGCCTCAAGAAAGCCACCGTTGGCTGGTTGCAACTGCTCCAATTTCGTCAACGTCGGCGCACAGCAGCGGTCGCGCAAGGCGCGCAATAGTGGATTCGTCGTCGGCCGCAGGCCGTGGCGCACCTGGCCGATCGCGATAAGTGCTGGAAGCGCGTAACTGACGACGGGAAGTTGCAGGGCGCCGAACCAACGTTGCGGTAACGCAGCCAGTTCGAACGGCAATTGCCGCACCCGCCGCCAGCCGTCATGTGCTGGACCGAGCCGGCCGCAAAGCGCGCACATCGTGAGAATCGGAATCGAAAACGTCCGATCGCGACCATAGCGATGCTCGATCGCGCGCACCAATTGCTCCGGCTCAAGGGAGCCGGCCGCGCGGCGCAGCCAGCCTTCCGCCGCCGTGACCGCGGCGGTCTCAGCCGTGCCGTCATTTTCGCCGAGCCCGAGCGCAGCCCACACCAACGTCGTCGTGCTGATGTTGCTGAAACTCCGCGTCGTATCGCCCCAACCTCCGTCAGCGTTTTGATTTTGCACGAGCCACGCCCGGCCGCGCTCGATGGCCGGCCGCATCCGCACCGCGACGGCGGAATCGCGGCGCGCTACCAGCGTGAGCGCGGTCACCGCGGTCGCAGTCGACAGAGCGCTCGCCGAAAGCTCGCCCGTCCACTGCCCGACTGAATCGCGTTCCCTCAATAACGCCGCGACCGCCTGATCGCGCGCGTGTTCGAGGCGCAACCGCAATGCGTCGTCAAGTGCACCATTCGCCTCGACGGACGAGGATTCAGCGCGGGAAACAGCCATACCGGTTTATTTTATCCCGGCACTCGATCCCGACGCCGCCATCTCCGGGTGAATCCGAATCATCGCCTGCAGCAGCGCCGCCCACGCGTCTTCGGTGGTTGCCCATCCACTGCTGATCCGCAGGACCCGCCCGGCGTCTCTGGCCAGGCCCATTGCGGTCAGGACGTGTGATGGATGTTCCGAGCCGCTCGCACACGCCGAGCCGGTGGAAACGGCAAAACCCGCCTTGTCCAGTTTCACCACCCAGCGTTGCCGGCAGTCCGCGTCGGGCATCACCACACTCACCGTGTTCCAAAGCCGCTCCGCTCCGGCGCCGTTGATTGCGATGCCCGGCAACGCGAGGGCCAACTCCCGTTCAAATCGGTCGCGATAGGCGCAACGCGGAATCTCGGCCGACACGGCGAGTTGCCGCTCACACCATTCCAGCGCGGCCAGCATGGCAATGACGCCCGGGACGTTTTCGGTCCCCGCCCGCCGCCGGTCCTGCTGCTTTCCGCCGTATAGCATCGGAGTCAGTGGCCCCTTGTCGGGACATTTGAGAAAGCCCACCCCCCGCGGCCCGCCGAATTTGTGGGCGCTTCCCGCCACAAAATCACACGCGCCAAGCTGGGCAGACGGCAGGCGGCCGCACCACTGCGTCGCGTCGCAAAAGAAAGGAATGCCGGCGGCGGCGCAAAGTGCACGCGCCTCCCGCCACGGCTGGAGCACGCCCGTTTCGTTGTTGGCCGCCATGAGCGCGACGAGCGCAGGACGCACTTGAGCAAGGCGCAGCCGGAGCCACTCGAGGTCAGCCACCCCGCGTCGGTCGACCGGAATCATCTCCAACCGGTCGCGAAAATAATGCCGCGCGGTTTCAAGCACGGCCGGGTGCTCAATCGCACTGATCCACACCGGCGCGTTCTGGTCCCCCGTGGCCGCGATGTGATGCAGCACCGTGTTGCAGGCCTCGGTGGCTCCGCCGGTCCAGACGAGACCGTGCGCCGCACAACCGAGCAGAGCGGCCAAGCGCTCCCGGGCCTGGTCGAGTGCGTTGTCCGCCCGCGCGCCGAGGCGGTGCGGACTCGACGGATTGCCGGGGAATTGGTCCTCGGCCTCCAGCCACGCGGTCCGCGCTTGAGGAAGCAGGGGCGAAGTGGCGTTATGGTCCAGGTAGGTCACGTCGAATTCGTTTCTGGCGGGAAAGCGATGCAAGTCCAGTTTCGTCGCCGTTTTGGCGGCGAGTACCGAAACATCGCGCTCACTCCTTGCCAAAGGCACACAATGGGTAACAGTTCGGCCCGATCCGACATGGAACCCGCGAAACCCGAGACGATTTTCTTCAAACGTTCCCATTTCGCGACCCAGCTTCCCATCGACGCGCTCTATTCACCGTCCCACTATTGGCTGGCGCGCGACCCAGATGGGGTCTGGCGCGTGGGGTTTTCCAAGTTTGCCGTGCGGATGCTCGGCGATCTCGTGGATCAGGCCTTTGAGGTGCCGGTGGGGGCGCCGGTCGAACCGGGAAAGATTCTCGGTTGGATCGAGGGCTTCAAGGCGATCAGTGACATTTATTGCGTGGTGAACGGGGTGTTTCGGGGCGGCAATCCTTCCCTGCAGGGGCGCCTGGAACAAATCAACGATGCCCCCTACGGAGCCGGTTGGCTCTACCGGGTCGAGGGAGAGCCTGACGCGAGCTGCATGCCCGCCAAAGAATACGTCAATCTCCTCAACGCGACGATTGACCGCATGCTGTCGCAGCAAAAAGATTTGGAAATCCCGCCCTCGTCATGAGCCCTTCCCCAATCACGCCTCCGGCCGAAATTTCCGCCAGGTATATCATGATCGGCGGATTCCTCGGTGCCGGGAAAACGACCGCCGTCGCCCGGTTAGCTGCGGCGTTGCAGGCCCGGGGACTTCGGGCGGGGCTTATTACGAACGATCAGGGCAGCGGCCTCGTCGACACGACGGTGCTGCGGGCGCGGGGATTTGCGACCGAGGAGATTCCCGGCGGGTGTTTTTGCTGCCGGTTCAATTCGCTGGTGGACGCCGCCGGCAAACTGACCACCGCGACCCGGCCCGATGTATTCATCGCCGAGCCGGTGGGGAGCTGCACCGATCTCGTGGCGACGGTCACCTATCCCCTGCGTCGCATTTACGGCGACCGGTTCACCATCGCTCCGCTGAGCGTGCTCGTCGATCCCCAGCGCGCGCTGCGGGTCTTCGGATTTGGCGAAGGGCGGGCCTTTTCGGACAAGGTGCTCTATATCTACCGCAAGCAACTCGAAGAGGCTGACCTCGTCATTATCAATAAGTGCGAGACCGTCAGCGCGGCCGACCTCGCAAGGCTGAGGGATGCGTTGTCGCGGGAATTTCCACACGCCGAGATTCTGAACGCTTCCGCTCGCAACGGCGACGGACTCGAAGAGTGGTTCGGGCGGTTGCTGTCCCACGAGCAGGTCGCGCGCAAGGCGATGGAGGTGGACTATGAGGTCTACGCCGACGGCGAGGCGCGACTGGGCTGGCTCAATGCGACCGTCCAACTCGGCGCCGCGGTTGAATTCGACGCCAACGCCGTGCTGGAGCATCTGGCCCGTGGCATCCAGCAACGCCTCGATGCCGCCGGCGGCGAAGTGGCCCACTTGAAGATGACCTTCAGCCCGGACGGGGGCCTGAACGATCTCGCCGCCGTGAATCTGGTGCGCAGCGACTTCGTGCCGGAGCTGTCATTACGACTCGACCAGCGCTGCGGCGCCGGCCAGCTGATCCTCAATCTGCGCGCCGAGGCAGCGCCAGACGCGCTCAAGGCCGCAGTCGAGATGTCACTCGCGGCGCTGCCAGTGCAGTTTTCCGGCCTAAGAGCTGGGCTCGAACATCTCGAACATTTCCGTCCCGGTAAACCGCAGCCGACCCATCGGCTGCTCAGTCCGGCCTAAGGTCCGAAACCCGCCCATTGATGACGCCCAAGCCCGCCGGGATCCTCTATTGCAATTGCACCTATGCGCAGGTCATCGACCCGGCGGTGAAAGCGGCCGTGTTGCGGCAACTGTGCGACTCAGGGCGCTCGTTTGAAGCCGTGGCGGATCTCTGCGAAATGTCGGCCCGAAAGGATCCCGCGTTGAAGCGCCTCGCCGCCGGCGGCGAAGTGAAGATCGCCGCGTGTTACCCCCGCGCGGTGAAATGGTTGTTTGCCTCCGCCGGGGCACCGCTCGACGCGGCGCAGACGGAGGTTTTGAACATGCGCGAGCAGTCCGCGGCCACGGTCGGCGAGCGACTTCACGCCGACGGCATTCTACCAAACCTGCCGGCCGGAAAGGCCACACCTGTAACGCCTGCGAGTGCTGCAACGTTTACTGCGGCGCCTTCGTCATAACGCCACCCACTCTTTCCATGTCGTTGCGCGATCAAACCTATCTCCGCGTTGTCCTCTACGAAGGTACCGATGCCCAACCGCTCGACGGCGAACAACGCTTTCAGACCGTTTCACGCCTGCTTGGCCAGGGGTTCGCCCTGACCCGTGTGGGTGCTGAGGGCCGCACCGCACCCTCCGATGGTGTACCGGCGCTCGTGCTCGGACGTTTCGACGACGGGCTGGAGCAGATTGACGCGGAAGCCACGAGCGGCCGCGTGCGTTTTGCCAATGTCACCGGATTTACGGACGAGCAGATTGTCGGCGCCGTCGAATCAGTGCGGGCTGAAAAACAGGCCGTCCAGCACGGCGGATGGAAACCCTGGTTTCCGGTCATCGACTACGACCGCTGCACGAATTGCATGCAGTGCCTGAGCTTCTGTCTCTTTGGCGTCTACGGCGCCGATCACGAAGGCCACATTCAGGTGCAGAACCAGGACAACTGCAAAACGAATTGCCCCGCCTGCTCTCGTGTGTGTCCGGAGGCGGCGATCATGTTCCCGAAGTACAAGGCAGGCCCGATCAACGGCGACGTGGTGAAGGACGAGGACCTGCAGCGGGAGAAAATGAAGGTCGACATCTCGGCCCTGCTGGGTGGCGACATCTACTCGATGCTCCGCGTCCGCAGCGAACGGGCCCAGTCGCGTTTTTCGAAGGAACGCGATTCCGGCAAGGCGCTCAACGAGCGCCAGAAATGCCTCACGAAACTGGCCCAGGCCGGCGACATTCCGCCCGAAGTACTCATGAGCCTGCCGAGCCCGGAAGAAATCCAGCGTCGCGCCATCGAGGCGAAGGCCAAGGCGGAGGCGGCCCTGGCCGCCCAACGATAATCATGCTGCCGTCGCTCGCGTTCCGCACCCTTCGCTCCGCCAACGCCCGGTGTGTCTGGAAGTTTGCCTGGAATTTCGGCTTCAAGGGTATGTTGTCCGTCGAGCGGTTCAAGCGCCGGATCAAGCGGGGCGAGTTCTTCCCGCCCTTCCTCTATCTCTCGATCATCAACACGTGCAACCTGCGCTGCCAGGGCTGCTGGGTGGACGTGGAGGCGAAGGACGCGATCAATCTGGAGGCGCTCAACCGCACCATCATCGACGCGAAGCGTCATGGGAATTCGTTTTTCGGCATCCTCGGCGGCGAGCCGTTCATGCATCCCAAGCTGCTCGACCTGCTGGCCGCGCACCCGGATTGCTACTTTCAGATTTTCACGAACGGCCAGCTCATCACTGAAAAAGCGGCGGCCCGGATGCGCGAGATCGGCAACTGCACTCCTCTGATCTCCATTGAGGGCCGCGAGATCGTGAGCGACGAGCGCCGGGGAAAGAAGGACGTCTACGCCCGTACGCTGCGTGGACTCGACCACTGTCTCAAGGCGGGGCTTCTCACCGGAGTGGCCACCAGCGTCTGCAAAACCAACATCGATGAATTGCTGACCGAGGCGTGGTTGCAGGAGCTAATCGACCGCGGCGTGCACTACGCGTGGTATCACGGCTACCGGCCCGTCGGACCGAAGCCGAACTTCGACCTTTCCCTGACCCCGGCACAGCTGGTGCGGGTCCGTCGCTTCGTGACCGAGGCGCGGGCAAAAATGCCCATCGCGATCGTCGACGCGTATTACGATCACGACGGCAAGGCGCTCTGCCCGATGTCCACCGGCGTCAGCCACCACATCGGTCCCAAGGGCGACATCGAACCGTGCCCGATCATCCAGTTTGCAGTGGAAGACATCCACGACCCACGCGGGATTTTTGAGACGATGAAGAGCAGTGCGTTCCTGAAGGATTTCCGTGAGCTGAGCGCCCATCACACCCGCGGTTGCGTCGTGCTGGAGCGCCCCGATTTGGTAAAGGAGATCGTGCAGAAACACGGAGCTCGCGACACCACGGTGCGTGGCACGGCGATGGCGGAGTTGGATGCGATGACCCCACGTTTCAGTCAGTGGCTGCCCGGCGAAGAGGTGCCGGAAAAACACTGGATGTATCGGCTCGCAAAAAAATATTGGTTCTATGATTTCAATGCCTACCGCGGAGTAGCCCACGACGCCGCCGGCAAGGCCCGCTTGCTCGGCACGGCGCTCGCTACTACTCCTCCCACTCCCAAGCCCGCCCCCACCGCGGTGCAACCGGTGTTGAATTAATCCTCCCTTCCCCTCACACCCAATGAGCGTGTCCTCCCTTCCCCTCCCTCTCGCCGGCAATATCGATTCACTCGTGGTGCCGCGCCACGCCGTGCAGCAGCGGTTCCGCACGCCAAAGAAGAATATCCCGCAGACCGCGTTCGAACGCACGCGGGTCCTGCACGCGGTGCGCGATTACGTCGCCGAGCACAATCCGGTGCCGCCGGTGCCGATGACGCAGCTGAAGGAACACGCCGATGTGCTCATCACCCAACTGCGGCTCGACCCCATCTACCGCGATTACGTCGGAGTGCTGTTAAGCAACGAAATGTGGCGTGAGTCGCTCGCCACCGTGCCCTTTGAACGCCGGCTGCTGCTTCTGCCCAAGTGCAT
This sequence comes from Opitutia bacterium, assembly GCA_947474365.1. Classification (GTDB taxonomy): domain Bacteria; phylum Verrucomicrobiota; class Verrucomicrobiia; order Opitutales; family Opitutaceae; genus ER46. Next base: position 27,241 of record CANJIU010000064.1, read on the forward strand.
GCGTGTCGAAGCGAAGTGTCCGGCCCCTTTCGATGAATTCGGCCTGCTCTGCAAACAATGCGGCCTGTGCACGATTCAGGACCTCACAGCCGAGGCCGAACGCCTAGGTTATGCGGTCCTTGTCGCCGAGGGCAGCGCGATCGTGATGTCGATCATCCAGACGGGAAAGATCGACGCCATCGTCGGCGTCAGCTGCCTCAGCGTGCTCGAGCAGGCGTTCCCCTATATGGAAGCGGCGGCGATCCCGGGAGTGGCGATTCCGCTGCTACAGGACGATTGCATCGACACGACAGTCGACCTCGATTGGGTCTGGGAATACATCCATCTCACGAGCGAGGACAAGACGCGCCGCCTCGATTTGGGAGCGTTACGTGACGAGGTGGATTTCTGGTTCGCGCCCGGCTCCCTTGAGTTGATCATGGGCAAATCGGAAGGCGAGACCGAGCGCATCGGGCGCGAGTGGCTCGGCCGGGCCGGAAAACGGTGGCGTCCGTTTCTGACCGTGGCGACGTTTCAAGCGATGCACCGCGGCAACAGCACGATGTTGCCCGAGGATCTCCGCAAGGTCGCGGTCGCGGTCGAGTGCTTCCACAAGGCCTCGCTCATCCACGACGATATCGAGGACAACGACTCCGTGCGTTACGGGGAAAAGACGCTCCACGAGCAATATGGTGTCGCCGTCGCGCTCAACGTCGGGGACCTGCTCATCGGCGAAGGGTACCGATTGCTGGCCTCCTGCCGCGTCTCCGCCGAACAAAAGGTAGTCATGTTGCGGGTGGCCGCCGAGGGGCAGCGCCAGCTCTGCCAGGGACAGGGCGCCGAACTGTGCTGGGCGCGTCAGCCCAAGCCGCTGAAAGCCACCGAAGTCCTCGACATATTCCGTCGCAAGACGGCGCCGGCCTTCGAAGTGGCCCTGCGGATGGGGGCGATCTACGCCGGTCTTGAGAGCTACGAGGAAGTCTCTGACGTCATCGGCACCTATAGTGAAGCGCTTGGCATCGCCTACCAGATTCGCGACGACCTCAGCGACCTCGGATTCGGCGGGGACACCAACGACATCGCCGCCATGCGCCCGAACCTGCTGTTGGCCATCGCTCACGAAAAGGCCAAGGGAGCGCAAAAGGAATTGCTCGCTTCGATTTGGCGGCGCGTCTGGCCGGCAGGCGTGACGGCTGAGCAGGTCGAGGCTCTCTACGCGGAACTGGGAGCGACCGAACGCGCCGACGTGTTGCTCGGCACCTACAAGGAGGAGGCGATCCGATCCCTCCATGAAGTACAGGATCCCAACTTGAAGGGCCTGCTCCGGCGCACGATTGGGAAAATCTTCAACGACGTCGAAATCAAGGGCTGGTGCAAGGAGCACGAGCAGGTCAATCTGACCCAGCTTGCGCAGACGCCCGCGTTGGTAACGGCTTGAGTCTTCGTCTTCAGCTGTTGCAGGTCGCACGACTGTCGCCGCGTTTGTTGGGCGACTCGACCGACTTGGTCCGCGAGTTTTTCCAGCGTCAGATCACGGCCGAGGGCGGCGGGCGCAACCGGGACGGCCGGCCAGATCTGTACTACACGATCTTCTCGCTGGCCGGAATGCAGGCGCTCGATGTTCCCGTACCCGCCGAGCAGGTCGAACGGTACCTGCGGACCTTTGGGGACGGCGACGGCCTGGATTTCGTCCATGTGTCCTCGCTTGCCCGCTGCTGGGCCAGCCTCGGAACCTCCCGGATGCCCGACGGCCTCGACACCGCCCTGTTGAACCGGGTGGAATCCTTTCGCACCGCTGATGGTGGCTACGAAGGCAATCGACAGGCGTCATACGGCACCGCCTATGGGGCGTTCGTCGCACTGGGAGCATATCAAGACCTGGGGAAAACCCCACCGAACCTACTTAAACTCATCCAGGCGCTAAAACGGCTGGAGTCTCAGGACGGCGCCTGGAGCAACATTCCGGGCGCAAAAACGGGCGCGCTCAACGCCACGGCCGGGGCAGTCACGATGATTCGGCACCTCGGATTTCCCGTCAATGCCGCGGTCGGCGACTGGATTTTCGCCCAAGCACATTCCCAAGGCGGCTTCCTCGCCGTCCCTGGAGCCCCCCTGCCCGATTTGCTTTCAACGGCAACCGCGTTGCACGCCCTGGCGGCCCTGGAACGTCGCCTGCCGAGCGGGATTCACGAACGATGCATGGATTTCATGGATTCGCTCTGGACCGCGGAGGGAGGCTTCCACGGCCACTGGGCCGACGAATTTGTCGATGCCGAATACACCTATTACGGGCTGCTCGCATTGGGCCATCTTTCCCTCTGAACCGATGCGACGTGCGGCTTCGGTCGCCGGGCGATGGATAACCGCCTTGCCCGAACCATCGGAAATTCGTCGGTCGCGCGAATCTTTCCACCACCGCGAAACGTCTAATTACCACTGCTCCCGACTCCATATTGGATGACAATTTCTTCCCTAAAAACGCACAAGAGACTTGTCCTCCCCGGGTCGGCGCGATGCGATATCCTGCCATGTAGAAGCACTTGAGTGCTGTTTTGCTTCCCTAGTGTCGTCGCTCCATACTGATTTTTCTCCCGCTCCTCTTTTAAAACCTTTCGGTCCCATGAGAATTGCAGCCCGCCTCGTTCCACTGCTTGCCGCTCTCGCCGCTGGCCTGAGTGTTTCCACCTCCCAAGCCGCCTCCGGGTGGCTAACTTGGCGCGGTCCTGACCAGGACGGCGTTTCCAAGGCCAAAGTGAAGCTGCCCGACAAACTCGACGTCAACGGCCCGAATCACCGCTGGTCTTACAAGGTCAAGGGCGCCGGTGCCCCGGTGATCGCCGATGGACGGGTGTACGCTTTCGGGTTTTACGGTGAAACGACCGACGTCGAAGAGACGCTTATTTGCCTCGATGTGAAGACCGGGGCAAAGCTCTGGGAGCATCGCTTTCGCGACTACATCAGCGACACGACCTACAACCGCTACGCCATTGGCGCCCCGGTAATCGACGCTGAAACCGGCAACGTCTACCTTGAGTCAACCTGCGGTCTCGTCATGGCGCTCAACCGCGATGGCAAGCTACTCTGGGAACACTCCATGATGGAGGAGTACGGCCGCCTGACGTTCCCGAACGGACGCACCGGTGCGCTCGTCGTCGAGGGAGATCTGGTCATCACCGACGGCATCACCGCCAATTGGGGCACGGACGGCCCGGCCCGGAACCGTTTCTATGCCTTCGACAAGCGTACCGGTGAACTTTGCTGGTTTTCGACTCCTGGCATCGAGCCGATCGACAGCACCTTTGCGACTCCGGTCTACGGCAACATCGGCAATCAGCGGGTGATTTACCAAGGCACGGGCTGCGGGCACGTCGTCGCCGTCAACGCCCGCACGGGCGAGTCCATCTGGCGGTTCCGCCTCTCTGGCGCCGGCGTAAATGCCGACGTGATTCTGGCGGGGCCCGGCCGCCTGATTGCCGTCCACGGCAAGGAAAACATGGACTCGACCAGCCACGGCCGGCTGGTGTGCCTGAAGATTCCCACCGAATATCCGACCGCGGCGAAACCCGTAATTCTCGGCAAGGAGTCAGAGCTTTGGCGCAACGACGACTTTGTCGCCTTCAGCAGTTCGCCCGTGATGGTGAACAACCGCGTCTATTGTACGATCGCCACCGGCACGCTTGTCTGCGCGGACGCGACCACCGGCAAGACCATCTGGAGCGAAAAACTGGCGCCGGATCAATTGCACGCCTCGCCCGCCTACGCCGACGGCAAACTCTACGTCCCGACCTTGCACGGCACGGTCCACGTCATCAAGGACGCGGGCGACAAGGCCACGATTCTCTCGGAGAATCAGATGGGCGCCCCCTGCCTCGGCGCACCGTCCTTCTACGGCGATGCGGTCTTCATCTTCACGAAGGAGGCGCTGCATTGTTTCGGGCCCAAGGCCTCGGCGGCGAGCGTGCCGCCCTCGGTGGCAGTTAAGCCCGAAGCGGCATCGACCGAGCCGATCACTCAGCTTCAGGTGGTGCCCGCCGAGTTCGCACTTTCTCCGGGACAATCCCAGACGTTTACCGTCTACGGCCTGGATGCGAGCGGACGTCGGGTTCGCGCGGTCAGCAGCGAAGCCACGATGGCAAAATTCATCCCGCCCACCGCCCTCGTGAAATCCGAAGTGGATGCCGAGATCGCGGGCAATGTGCTCAAAACCACAAAAACTTCCAAGTTGTCCGCCGGTGCGCTTCAGGTGAAGTGGAACAACCTGACCGCCATCACGCGTGGGCGCATCGTGGCCGGCCCCGGCTACAAGGAAGGTTTTGAGTCCCTCCCGCTCGGCCAAAAGAACGAACTGAACGAAGACGTCGGATTTCCGCCCTTGGCGTGGCTCGGCGCCCGCGTGAAGTGGCACGTCCTGGAAAAAGACGGCAGCAAGGTCCTGGCCAACCGCCTCGACACGATTTTGTTCCAGCGGACGATGAACTTCATCGGAAAGTCCGAGATGAAAAATTACACGCTTGAGGCCGACGTGATGACGGATGGCACCCGCCGCATCATGTCCACGGTCGGGTTGGTGAACCAGCGTTACCTCATCGCGATGACCGCGAACAGCCGCATCATCGAAATCACGAGCAACCACGAACGACTGAAGGAATCCGTCCCCTTCGACGCGAAGCCCAACACCTGGTATCACCTGAAGACTCGCGTCGACCGCGACAAGACCGGCGAAGGTGGATTCGTGCGCGCCAAACTTTGGGAAAAATCCGCCCCGGAACCCGAAAAGTGGACGATGGAACTCCGCCAGGAAAAACTCCATGACCACGGGGCGCCGGGCGTGTTTGCCTTCTCGCCCCAAAGCCAAAAGCGCGTCTTCATCGATAATCTCTCCCTTTCCGCCAATGAGTAAGTCCTACGTTTCCCCTCTCATTCCCTTGTTCGCGGCGCTTCTGGCCGCACCGTTCGCACAGGCCAAGGATTGGCCCATGTGGGGCGGCAAGCCGGACCGCAATATGGTCGCCGACGCCACGGGGCTGCCTGACGACATTGTGAGCGGAAAATTCCTACCCAAGAGCGAGGTCATCGATCCGAAGTCGACCAAAAACATCCGCTGGGTCGGCAAACTCGGCTCGCAGGCCTACGGGACACCCGTCGTCGCCGGGGGACGCGTTTACGTCGGCACAAACAATGAGGCGCCGCGCGACCCCGCGCAAACCGGCGATCGCGGCGTGCTGATGTGTTTCGACGAGAAGACCGGAGATTTCCTCTGGCAGCTCGTCATCCCAAAGGTGGGCGCCGGCAAGGTCAGCGACTGGGAATTCGTCGGGCTGTGCTCCTCGGTCGCCATCGATGGAGATCGAGGCTACGTGGTGTCCAATCGCGGCGAACTCATTTGTTTCGACGTCAAGGGCATGGCCGACGGCAACGCCGGCCCCTTCACCGACGAGGCGAAGTTTTCCTCCCAGGACGGCAAGCCGGTTAAGATCACGGACAAGAGCGCTGACATCATCTGGGTGACCGATGTCCGCACGGAGCTGGGAATTTTCCCGCACAACGTCTCGAGCTGTTCGCCGCTGATTCTCGGTGACAAAATTTTTATGGCCACCTCGAACGGCGTCGACTGGTCGCACCTCAACATCCCGGCCCCCTTTGCGCCGGCCCTGGTTGTGCTGGACAAAAACACCGGCAAGATCATCGGCGAGGAGGCTTCGGGCGTCTCGCAGCGCGCGATGCATGCGAGCTGGAGTTCACCGGGCTACACGACCGTGAACGGCAAGGGCATGATCGTCTGGGGCGGCGGCGACGGCTTTTGTTACGGTTTTGAGCCCGAACCCTATCAGCACAAAGACGGTTTCATGGCGCTGAAAGAGCTCTTCCGCTATGACGCCGATCCGGTCGAATACCGGACCAAGAACGGCGCTCCCATCAAGTACGCGACACACGACGGCCCGAGTGAGCTGATTGCAACGGTCGTCGCGCAGAATAACCGGGCCTACATGGTCATCGGCCAGGATCCCGAGCACGGCGACGGCGTGGGTATGCTCAGCTGCATCGACCTCACCGCCCGCGGCGATCTCTCCGGCAAGGCGATCTGGGTCAACAAGGACATCGGCCGCTCCATCTCCACTCCGAGCGTCGTCGGCGACCTGCTTTTCCAGGCCGAATACAAGGGCGACATTCACTGCATCGACACCAAGACTGGCAAGCAGCTCTGGGTCCACTCGACCAACAGTCGCATCTGGTCCTCGACCCTCGTGGCCGATGGCAAACTCTATTGCGGCAACGAAGACGGCGAACTCGTCATTCTCAAGGCCGGCCGCGAAAAACAGCTGATCGGCAAGATCGACTTCTTCTCTCCCGTTTATTGCAGTCCGGTCGTGGCGAACAATTCCATCTTCGTCGCCACGCACACTCACATTTTTGCCATCGGCAAATAAGCGCCTCTGTCAGGGCGGCAGTTGACGTCCTCGCGGACGTCATTGTTTGTGGGGTTTCCCCACCCGCCCTTGCCGTGCCGCTCCCTCTTTCGAACGCATCCATTTTCCCCAACCATTCGACATGAGCTCCTCCCTCACCGTTCCGTCGGCCCAGAAGGCCCTCGATGCCTGGACCCGCAAGATGATCGCCTGGCACTTCTCTCCTGCCACCGGCTGCGACTACTGGCTCAAATGGGCCAAGCAGGCCGGCTGGAACCCCATCAAGGAGATCACCTGCTTTGCCGACATCGCAAACAAGTTCCCCCACTTCGACGACGAGGTCCTGCGTCAGGAACAACCCGAGCGCTTTGTGCCCAAGGCGTATGCCAAGCGGCCCTACAACATCTTCGAGACGGGCGGCACCACCGGCATGCCGAAGCAGCGCGTCGGCTGGGATGACTACAAGACCGACTACGAGGAATTCAGCGACCACTACGGCCCGAAGTTCTTTCCTATGGGCACCAACTGGCTCATGGTCGGGCCAACGGGCCCTCGCCGGCTCCGACTCGCAATCGAGCATCTCGCCAACTACCGCGGCGGCTCGTGCTACTTCGTCGACCTCGATCCGCGGTGGGTTAAGCGGCTGATCGGGATGGGCGAAATGGCGATGGCGCGAAAATACCAGGAGCACGTCATCGATCAGGCGGCGACCATCATCCGCCACCGCAACATCCAGTGCATGTTCACGACCCCGCGCCTGCTGGAGAATCTCGCCGAGCGCATGTCGCTTGTGAAAGCTGGCATCAAGGGCGTTTTCGCCGGCGGCACCACGATGACCCCGCAATACGTGCGTTTCGTCGTCGAGGAAGTGCTCGAGGGAAAGATCAATTTCGCGCCGACCTACGGCAACACCCTCATGGGGCTCGCCATCAGCCGCAAACTGAAGCGCGAGGACAACTACAGCATCACCTACTACGCGCCGCAGCCGCGCGCCGCGCTGCGCGTCGTCAATCCCGACAAACCTTCCGAGGTCGTACCCTACGGAGAATACGGTCGCGTCGAGCTCACGACGATGACGAAGGAATTCTTCGTCCCACGCTTCCTTGAGCGCGATGAGGCGATCCGCCGCCCGCCATGCGATGAATTCCCGTGGGACGGCGTCGGCGACGTCCGCCCCTTCCAGTCCCTGACCAAGACAATCATCGAAGGCGTCTATTGAGCCGCGGCCGTCACGGTAAAAACGACTCAACCATGAGCGCCGCCATCCACATTCCGGTCCTCCGTCTCGGGCGGACCTACCGGAGCCTCGACACGATCAAACTCTCGACCGCCGGCCAGGCCCTCGAAGTCAGCGTGGCGAACTCCGGCCTCATCCGCCGCGACCTCCAGCAAATCGCCCGTTCCGGGGAAAGTCTCCGTGCGATTCCGTGCGAAACACTTGTCGGTTACTGCGAAAAGGCCGCCGAACTCTACCTCCACGGGAATCTGCCGTGGGGCGATGACGAACGGCTCCAAAGCCCGGACGATTACGTCGCCGCGCTTTCACAGCTCACCGGCCTGCCACACAGCCTCGGCCGATCCAACATGGGCAAGGTCCACGCCGCGATGTCCAACATCCGCGCGGTGATCGCAGGGCTCACTCGAGGGATGGCGCTTGAGCTTTTTGATCGCGGCTTCGTCCGGCAGGGGGGCCTGGAGGTAAATTTCTTCCCGCAAACCGAGAGCCTCGGCGTTCTCCTCCCGAGCAATTCTCCCGGAGTGAATTCACTTTGGCTCCCTGCCCTCGTGATGAAGATCCCGGTCGTGCTCAAGCCGGGCCGCGAGGATCCGTTGACCCCATTCCGCATCATTCAGGCGATGATCGCCGCTGGATTCCCCAAGGAGGCATTCGGTTTCTACCCCACGACCCACGACGGTGGCGACACCCTCCTCTTCGGCACCGGGCGCGCCATCGCGTTCGGCAACGATGCCACGCTGAAGAAATATGCGCCTTACCGTCATATCCAGGTCCACGGTTCCGGTCGCAGCAAGGTCCTGGTCGGTGACGATTTTGCCGACCAGTGGGAAAAGCACCTCGACGTAATCGTACACTCAATTTCGGCCAACGGGGGACGCAGTTGCATCAACTGCTCCTCCGTCCTGATCGGCCGGGATCGCGACGGTCTGGCCGACGCCCTCGCGCGCCGTCTCGCTGCAATTGAGCCGCTGCCCCGTGACAATCCCGACGCCGTTCTCTGCGGTTTCGCGAACCCGTCGATGGCCAAGGGGATCAACGAACGGATCGACGAACTCCTCCTGACTCCGGGCGCGACCGACCTCACGGCGCGTTACCGCACCGGACCGCGTCTGGTGGAGATGCACGGTCAGACGTTTCTCCGGCCGACGCTCATTGTGTGCGACGATCTGGAGCACCCGTTGGCCAACACCGAATTCATGTTCCCGTTTGCGAGCATCCTTCAGGTGCCGCAGGCGCGTATGATCGACCAGATTGGCGAGTCCCTTGTCGTGTCGGCGTTCACGCATGACCGCGCCTGGAGCACCGCCCTGATGACGAGCACCAACATCGAGCGTCTGAACCTCGGGCCGTATTCGACGATGCGGGTCCAATGGGAACAACCACACGAGGGAAATCTCTTCGAATTTCTCTATCGCCGTCGCGCGTTGCAGGGCGATTTGGGCTCGCTGTAAACGGCCGATGATCGTCCCGTTCGCCTCCCGTCCGTCGCCGAAGCTCGTGTTCGGCGCCGGCGCGCTGAACGACTTGCCCGCGTACGTCCGCGAGGTCGGCGGTTTGGCGGTGTATCTTGTCAGTGACCGGGGCATCGCCCGCACCGGTTACGTCGATCGCGCCCGGGGATTGCTCAAGGCTGCAGGCATTCCCGTTTCCTGTTTTACGGACGCCCGCGAGAATCCCACCGAGACCGACGCCGCCACCTGTCGCGACCAGGCGTTGGGGAACCCGTTCGACTGCCTCGTCGCCCTAGGCGGCGGCAGCAGTCTCGACACGGCGCGAGCATGCAATTTTCTCCTCAGCAACGGCGGGGCGATGCGCGACTATCATGGTTACGGCAAGGCCGCGAAGCCGATGCTGCCCATGATCGCAATTCCCACGACCGCGGGCACTGGCAGCGAAACCCAATCCTACGCCCTCATCAGCCGCGACGACACCCACGAAAAGATGGCGTGCGGCGACCCCAAGGCGCGCGCCCGCATCGCGATCCTCGACCCAGACCTCACGGCCACGCTGCCACGCTCGACCGCAATTCTATCGGGCCTCGACGCGCTCTCCCATGCGCTTGAGTCCGCGGTCTGCACGAAACGCAACGCCGTCTCCTCCATCTACTCGGAAGCCGCCTTCCGCCACCTGGCGGGCGCGGTCAGCCGAATCTTCGCCGGCCAGGGAACGGCGGATGATCGCGGCCACATGCAGCTCGGCGCGGCATTCGCGGGACTTGCGATCGAAAACAGCATGCTTGGCGGGGCCCACGCGAGCGCCAACCCGCTCACCGCCCGACATGGCGTCGTACACGGTCATGCCGTCTCCCACATGCTGCCGCACGTCATGCGGTATAATTCTGCCGATGCCGGCGCCGGTGCGATCTATGCGCGGTATGCCGAGTTGCTGCGGGAATCGGGAGAGAGTTCCGTACCGTTGATCGAATGGGTGTCCGGCATCGTAAAACAATGCGCCCTGCCCGCGCTGGATGGCAGCACGATGGATTTGGCGCTCCTCGCCGAAGATGCGACCCGGCAATGGACGGGAAAATTCAATCCGCGACCGTTGCAGGCGGCGGAATTTCTTTCACTCTATCGGCGTGCGTTTGATCCCCATGTTTCTGCGTGAGCCAGTGGTGACGGCTCCGCCCGCTCGCCGCCTCAGCGCCGCCTTCTTGGCGATCTCCGTCAGTTGCCTAGTCATAACCGGCTGCGGCGATCGCACCGTGCCTCCGGAGACAAAGAAAAAGACGGTGGCGGCTCCCGATATTTCCTGGCCGATGACCCGAGGCGGCCCGGCGCTCAGCGGCACCGTGGCCACGATTATTCCTCGATACCCAGTGACGGCGTGGACGTTTGCCGCGCCGGGCGGGGTTTCTGCGGAGGCGGCCATTTACAAGGGCCGCGTCTACATTGGCACGGGCAAGGGCACGGTGCATTGCCTGTCCGCCGATTCGGGAAAGGAAATTTGGCACTTTGACACCAAGGACGCGATTTCCGGGGCACCCGCCGTCGCCGGCACAACGGTCTTCGTCCCGTCCAACGACGGCCGACTCTACGCCCTGAACACCGAGACCGGCGCCGAAGTCTGGCGCTTCACTATTGAGGACAAAATCAGTTCCGGGGCCGTGCTGATAAAGAACCCCGCTGGCCCCGAAGACTGGATTCTCCTTAACGGCTACGACGGCACGACGCGGGTCTTGAACGCCGCGGACGGGAAGATCGTCTGGTCATACAAAACCGACGACTTCGTGAACGGATCACCGGCCGTTGTCGACGGACGATTCCTCGTTTTCGGCGGCTGCGACGCCCAGCTGCATGTCGTGAACCTGAAGGACGGCACCCTCGTTCACAAGATCCCCACAAACGCCCAAATCCCTGCGTCCATCGCCACGTTTGGGACCATGGCGTTTTGCGGCAACTATGCGAACCAGACGGTCGCGTTTGATGTCCCGGGTGGAAAAGTCGCCTGGACCTATGAGGACCGGGCGCTGCCCTTCTTCAGTTCTCCTGCCGTCAACGCCAAGCTGGTACTGATCGGCTCGCGCGACAAGAACCTCCACGCCATCCACCGGGAAAGCGGTGAAGTCGCCTGGAAATTCAAGACGGGGGGACGCGTCGAGGGATCCCCGATTGTCTTCAATGACGGCGTGGTCTTCGGCTCGGCCGATGGGCGCCTCTATGCCGCCAGCCTCGACACCGGCGCCGAGCTCTGGCAACTCGATCTCGGTGAACCGCTGGTCGCCTCACCCGCGTTTGGCGCTCACCAGATCATCGTCAGCGGGGAGAAGGGCACCGTCTTCGCCATTCGCAGCCGCCCCGGTCCGAAATCCTGAGCCTCCGACCGTTTCCAAACGTCCTCTCTCAACGCGTCACTTTCAATGAATAACGACACCTCCCCTCCCACACCGCCGGCGAAGAGTTCCACCCTGGCCGGAAACTATTTTGTCTCCAACTACCCGCCGTTTTCCTTCTGGTCGGAGGAGCAACGGTTCGAGGTCGACCTGGCGCTGAACTCGGAGCCCGTTCCCGGAGCCAAGCTCGGAGTCTACCACCACATTCCATTCTGCCGGAAAAGGTGCCACTTCTGCTATTTCCGTGTCTACACCGACAAGAACGCCAAGGACATCCAGACGTACCTCGACGCGACGATCACCGAGTTGAAATCCCTCGCGGAGCGTCCGCTGATCAACGGTCGCAAGCCCCATTTCGTTTATTTCGGCGGAGGAACCCCGTCGTACCTTTCGGCGAAACAGCTCGCGGAACTCACCGACAAGATGAAGGCCGTGCTGCCATGGGACAAAGCAGAGGAGGTCGCGTTTGAATGCGAGCCCGGCACGCTGAATCCGGGGAAGCTCACTGCCATCAAGGATATTGGCGTCACGCGGCTCAGCCTGGGTATCGAGAACTTCGACGACCACATTCTTGAGATCAACGGCCGCGCCCATCGCTCGGGTGAGGTCTTCACGGCCTATAAACGGGCCCGCGCCGAGAAGTTTGCGCAGATCAACATCGACCTAATCGCCGGCATGCTCGAGGAGACCGAGGCGAACTGGCAGCGCAACATCGAACAGACTATCGCCCTGCGGCCGGACAGCGTGACGATTTACCAGATGGAGGTCCCGTACAACACGACGATCTACAAGGAAATGAAGGCGGAAGGTAAATTGGTCGCACCGGTGGCGGACTGGATGACCAAGCGACGCTGGGTGAAGGAAGCCTTCGCCGCCCTCGAAAGCGCCGGATACTCGATCGTCAGCGGTTACACCGCGGTGCTCGATCCGAAGCGAACCAAGTTCGTCTATCGCGACGAACTTTGGAGCGGGGCCGATCTGCTGGGCCTCGGCGTGGCGTCGTTCTCGCACGCCGCCGGCGTCCACTACCAAAACCTCACGGAAATCGAGCCCTATCTCGCCGCTGTCAACGCCGGCGAGATGCCGCTCAAGCGCGCCTTCCGCACGTCTCCCGAGGAACTCATGATTCGCGAGTTCATCCTCCAGATGAAACTCGGCCGGGTCCAACTTGGCTACTTCGTGGAGAAATTCGGCGTCGACATCGCCCGACGCTTCGCCTCCCAACTTGAGCACCTCTCCGCCGAGGGGCTCCTGCAGGTGACCGGAGGCGAGTTGCGCCTGACGCGGGACGGACTGCTATGTGTCGACACGCTGCTCCATGAATTCTTCCTGCAACAGCACCGCACGTCGCAGATTGTCTGAGCTGCCCCGTTGACGAATCGTGGCGACCGACGATCCAGTCGTGGCGCAAGGCGTGCCGGAAGGCTTGTGGGAGTTCATGCGGACCTCCTGCGGTCTGCCGTTTGCCGCGTTTCATCCCCAGCCAGGAGGTCAACTCCCTGAACTCGCTCGTCGCCTGCTTGTGCACGGGCGCGACATGACTTCCACGCTCGCCGAATTTCACGGCAGCCTGTTAAGCGTGGAGGTCCTGCAGTCCCGGCGGACGGAAAACCTCTACCTGCGCGAAGTATTCCTGCGCACGGTCTCAAATCGTCGCATTGTCGAATACGGCGTTCTTGCGGTGGCGCTGGAACAATTCACTGCGACTCAGCGCGCCGAGATCGAGTCCGGCCAGACGCCGCTGGGCGCCCTGCTCCATCGGTTTCAGATCCCGTTCGTCAGCGCGCCGATCTCATTTTTCTCCGCCACGGCCCCCCACCTCGCCAGCACCGCCCTCGCCCCGCATGCGGGTGACGAGTCATTTGGGCGGCTCAATCTGCTCGCAAAGCGCACCGGAGAACCGTTGGCGTGGATTTTGGAAATCCTCCCACCGGCATGAAAATCGTTTTTCTGACGGCCGGCACCGGCAGCTACTACTGCGGCGCGTGCATGCGGGACAACGCCCTGGCGCGCGAACTCCTCCGTTCGGGTCACGAGGTGACAATCGCTCCGATGTACCTGCCGATGATCCTCGACGAGACGTCGCTGGCCGGATCGGAAAACGTTCCCGTCTTCTTCGGCGGGATCAATGTCTACCTCCAACAAAAGATCCCCCTTTTCCGCAAGACACCCGCGGCGTTTGACCGGCTCCTCAACTCGACCGGCTTGTTGAAATGGGCCGCGCGTCACAGCCACATGACCTCGGCACGCGATCTCGGCGAGATGACACTCGCGATGCTCGAAGTTGACTCCGGGCCGCTGCGCAAGGAACTCGACAAGCTCCTCGAGTGGCTAATTCACATCGAAAAGCCCGACGTCATCTGTCTCTCGAACGCCATGCTCGCGGGCTTTGCGACCGAGCTGCGTCATCGGCTGCAGGTGCCGGTCGTGATGTTTTTCCAGGGAGAGGATTCGTTCCTCGACAACCTGGCCGAACCCTATCGTTCGAAGGCCTGGAGGGCATTGGGCGCTCGCGTCAGGACCGCCGATCTGTTGCTCGCCCCTACCCGCTTCTACGCGGACTTCATGCGCGGGCGGCTCGGACTCGCCGCGAATGCCATCGAGGTAGTCTCCAACGGCATCCAACTTGAGGGCTATGGCGCCCCTCCATCTTCACCCGCGACGCCGACCATCGGTTTTCTGGCGCGGATCTGCCGCGACAAGGGAATCGAGATTGCCGTCGATGCCTTCATCGCGCTCACCCGCGATCTGGGCGACCGCTCCGCACGCCTTCGGATCGGGGGCGCAGTCACAGCGGGAGACGAACCCCTGATTCGTGAATTGAAACAGCGTCTGGCGTCCGCCGGCCTGACCGACCGGACTGAGTGGTGCCCCAATCTCACGCGGGAGGAAAAAATCAATTTCCTGCGCAGCCTCACGCTCTTTTCAGTGCCGACGACCTATCCCGAGGCATTTGGGCTCTATGTGATTGAGGCACTGGCCTGCGGGGTACCCGTGGTGCAGCCGGATACAGCGGCGTTTCCCGAACTCGTCGCCGCCACCGGGGGAGGCCTGTGCGTACCGCCCCGCGATTCCCAAGCGCTGGCGCGGGCGTGGAGGGATTTGCTTTCCGATCCCAAAAGGTGCGCGAAACTCGGCCGCGAGGGACGATTGAGCGTTGAAAAACATTTCAGCGCCCAGACGATGGCCGATCAGTTCTGTCGCGCCACCGCCCGTTTCACGCACCCGAAGGTGTGACGACGGGACCTCTCATGGAAACACCCACCCATTTTCATTTCAGCTACCGCCGCATGGTCGAGTTTGCCGACACCGACCTCGCCGGCATTGTGCATTTCGCAAATTTCTTCCGGTACATGGAGTGCGCGGAGCACGCCTTCTTCCGTTCCCTGGGATTTCACGTCCACACCACCCAAGGCAGTGCGCAGCACGGCTGGCCGCGGCTCGACGTGACATGCAAGTATCTCCGCCCCGCCCGCTTTGAACAGACTCTGGAGATCAGGCTGCGCATTGAGGAGATTCGTACGAGCAGCCTCCGCTATGGTTTTTGGATTTTTGGCGAAGGAGAAAAGCCGCATTCGCCCTTGGCGGTCGGCTCCTGCACCATCATCTACGTGGAACTCGACACCGCGTCGCACCAGATCCGCAAGGCGCCAATCCGTGCCGAACTCAGGGCCAAGATCGAGGAAATCCTCGCGAGTTCTCCTGCCATCCCCAGCACACCACACGCCCCGTGAGCAACATGGCCGCAATGACGCTTCAACAACTGCCTGTGCTCAATCGACTGATCGCGACGATCGCGACGACCAATCGATTTTATCGTGCCAAACTCTCCGCCGCGGACGGACTCAACGGATTCGCGTCTCTCGCCGATTTCACGGCCCGGATGCCCTTTACCACCAAGGATGAACTCGCCCGGGATCAAGTGGAGAACCCGCCCTATGGGTCCACGCTGACCTATCCAACGGAAACCTACACCCGCTTCCATCAAACGAGCGGCACCGGCGGCCGCCCCATCATCTGGCTGGATGATCGCGACAGCTGGCAATGGGTGTTGGAGAACTGGAAAGTCGTGTGGCAATACGCGGACGCCAAGCCTGGCGATTCCGCCTTCTTCGCGTTTTCCTTTGGTCCATTTCTCGGCTTCTGGGCCGCCTTCGATTCTGCCGTTCAGCTCGGTATCAGGGCCATCCCCGCCGGCGGACTGAGCAGCAACGATCGCCTGCGGTTTCTCCTCGCCCGGCGCCCGCGCTTTCTCTGCTGCACGCCCACGTATGCCCTCCGGCTCGCCGAAGTCGCACGCCAGGAATCCATCTCGCTGCAGAACTCCGGCCTTGAGCGAATCATCGTGGGCGGCGAACCCGGCGGCAGTGTTCCGGAAGTCCGCGCTCAGATCGAAAAGAGCTGGCCCGGCGCCCGCGTCGTGGATCACCACGGCATGACGGAAATCGGCCCCGTTTCGTACAGTCTGCCTCATGAGCCGACCCTGCTGCGCCTGCTGCACCACGCCTATTTCTGCGAGGTCCTGAAACCAGGCACGAACGAGATCGTCGCGCTGGGCGACACCGGCGAACTCGTGCTCACCACCTTGGGCCGCACCGCCTGTCCCTTGCTGCGCTATCGGACCGGCGACCTCGTCCGTCCGGTTGCGATTCCCGGTGAGGAACCGTCCGCGTTTGCTCTTGCCGGTGGCATTCTTGGACGGGTCGACGACATGGTGATCGTCCGCGGGGTAAATCTTTACCCCAGCGCCGTCGACGCGGTCGTGCGCTCCGTCGCCGGAGTCGGTGAATACGTGGCCGAGATCGACCGGCGCACCACCATGCCGGAGGTCACCGTCCGATTTGAAGCGTTGAATCCCGCGGAGGACCCCTCGGACGAGCTCGCGAAGCACCTGCGCGCGATGCTCCGGATCCGGATTGCCGTGCAAAAGGTCCCGACGGGGAGCCTGCCGATTTTCGAAATGAAGGCACGCCGTTGGAAAATTCTCACGTGATCTCCCTCCCATGATCAACGTCGCAAGGGTCGCCAAGACCTACGAAAGCCCGGCCGGCCCACTCACCGTGCTCCGCGATCTCGATCTGCGGGTGGCCGCCGGTGAATCCGTGGCCATCGTCGGCCCCTCCGGGAGCGGGAAGACCACCCTCCTCAACCTCCTCGGGGCGCTCGACCAGCCCACGTCTGGCACGATTGCCATCGACGGCGTCGCAATCGGAGGTCTCGACCCATCAGCGGCGGCGCGTTTCCGCAACCGTTCGATCGGCTTCATCTTCCAGCTCCACCATCTCATCCCGCAATGTTCGGTCCTGGAAAACGTACTCGTGCCACGGCTGGCCGGCGGCTGGGAGGAAAGCGCGACCGCAACCCGGGAGCGCGCCACCTCGCTGCTGGAGCAGGTCGGCCTGCAGGATCGGATGACGCACCGGCCGTATCAGCTTTCCGGTGGCGAACAATTGCGGGTCGCGATCGCGCGCGCTCTCATCAACCAGCCGAAGATCATCCTCGCCGACGAACCAACCGGCTCGCTCGACCCCGCCACCGGTGAGCGCGTCGCCGAGTTGCTCCTGCGCACCCACGCCCTCGCCACGGTCGCGCTGGTCGTCGTGACGCATAATCCCGGGCTCGCGCAGCAGATGCAAAAAACCTACCGGCTCGAGGCAGGGCGGCTGGTTTCGTGAAACCGGTCCGGCTGGATTTCTTGAAAAGCCCCGTTCGGGCGGCAGGCAAACCGCCTCAAATAGAACTTGGGAAATACGCCTCCTGCTCTACCCGATGACCGTCACCCGTTACATTCTGCAGAGCCTGCGCCATTATCGCTTCTCCTATTTGGGTGTGCTCGCCGGCGCCGTGCTGGGGGCGACCGTTCTCCTCGGGGCGTTTTTCGCCGGCGACTCGGTCGAGGAATCGTTGCGGGTGATCAGCGCGAAACGCATCGGACGCGCCACTCACGCTGTCACCGCCGGCGACCGGTTCTTTCGCCAGGCGCTCGCGGCAGAACTAGCCTCCGCAGCCAACGTCCGTGTCGCCCCCCTCGTCTATGCGCGCGGCACCGCCACCCATGGCACCACGAGCGCCGTGGCCAACCAGGTGCAGCTCGTCGGAGTCACGGAGGCGTTCTGGCAACTCGCCCCCACGCCCACGCGCTTACCGTTGGAGGGCTCCGCCGCCAACGTCGCCATCAACGACACCCTCGCCCGCCGGCTGAATCTGAACACCGGCGACACTCTGATCGTCCGCCTGCAAAAGCCCGGCATCCTCGCCGGCAACGCCCCGGTCGCTGGGGCCGAGAGCACGCTGCAAAGCCTCCGCTGCACCGTCACGGCCATCGTGAACGACGCTTCCTTCGGTCGCTTCAGTCTGGAAACGACGCAGGTTCCGTCGCCCTCCGTCTTCCTCCCGATTGAGCAATTGCAGGCGGCGGTGGGCTACCCCGGGCGCGCCAATCTGCTCCTGATCGACGCCACCGGCGCAGCCCCCGATCTCACCCCCGCCCTCTCCACCACGATGAAGCTCGCCGACTATGGGCTCGCGCTCTCCTGGTTGGAAACCGCCGGCGTTTTTGAAATTTCCTCCAGCCGAATCTTCATCGCGCCAGAACTCGCCGGCGCCATCACCACCGCGGTGCCACAGGCCCAGGCCGTCGTTTCGTATCTCGTGAACGAGTTTCGCGTGCGCGATCGATCAACTCCGTATTCGATCGCCGCCGCCGCCACTCACGAGGCCGCCCCGTTCCTGCCAGCCGATCTCGGTCCGCGCGATATCGTGCTGAATGACTGGCTTGCCAACGATCTGCAGGCGGCAGTCGGCGACGACGTGCGTCTGACGTATTTTCAGGCGGGCGCCTCGGGCGCGTTGGTCGAGCAACGTGCAAACTTCCGTGTGCGCGCCATCGTTCCCCTGCAGGGACTCGCCGCCGACCGGGCGTGGATGCCCAATTTTCCCGGCATGAGCGATGCGAAGACCACCGGTGAATGGAACCCTGGGCTGCCGCTCAATCTCGAGTTGATCCGTCCCCACGACGAACGCTACTGGGACGAACACCGCGGCGCCCCGAAGGCCTTTCTGTCCCCGGCCGCTGGAAAGGAAATCTGGTCCACGCGCTGGGGAACCTCCACCGCGCTCCGCATTCCCTTCCCGCGGGACCGCGAGGTGGAACTCACCGCCACGCTGCTCAAGGCACTCCGGCCCGCGATGAACCAGCTCATCGTGCAAAACTTCCGCGCGAACGCCCAGGCAGCCGCCACGTCGTCCGTGGACTTTGGCGGACTCTTTGCCGGGATGAGTTTCTTCCTGATCGTCGCCGCGCTCGGCGTCGTCGCGATGCTCTTCCAATTTTGTCTGCTCCAACGCAACCGGGAGGACGCCCTGCTGGGTGCCGTCGGAGTGGAACCGCGCACGCTGCTGCGCTGGCGGCTGGGCGAAGGCGCGGTCATCCTCGTCGTTGGCGGCGTCATCGCACTCCCATTGGCGTCCCTCTACACGCGCGGAATCCTGCGCTTCCTGGAAACGATCTGGGCAGGCCAGGGGGCGGGGCCGGCCTTTGTTTTTGCGGCAAGTCCCACGAGTATTGTGGCGGGAGGACTCGCGTTTCTCATCTTCTCGCTGCTCGCGATTTGGCTGACGATTCGTGGCCTGACGCGTCGCACACTTTCGATCCGTCTCGCCTCGCACGCCGAGGAAGCGGCACCGACCGTACAGGCCTATCGACGGTCGCTCGCCACTGCGCTCAGCGCGGTTGCGATTGCAGCAGTCACGATCGGGCTGTCCGGTCGGGGACTTCCCGCGCAGGCCGCCTTCTATCTCGCGGGCGCCGCCCTGCTGGCGGCAGGAATCGCCGGCTGCCGCGCGTGGCTGACGCGCACTTCGAACAGCGAGGCGACCGTTGCCTTCGACGCCGGCTACCTCGGCGGAAGAAATCTTCGCGCGCGACGTTCCCGCAGCCTCACGGTGGTCGGCTTGATCGCGACCGCGGTGTTCATGGTGCTTTCGGTCGCGTCGTTCCGGAAGCAAGTGGGCTCCGATTGGCTCGAACACGGCAGCGGCACCGGTGGCTTCGCCCTGCTGATCGAGACCACATCAGCGCTGAATCTCGCTCGGGACGGTCGCTCGGGCGGCTTCGAAGTGTTCGAGGGCAAAGCCGACCTGGGTGAAATCATTCCCTGGCGAACCGGCGCGGGCGACAACGTGAATTGCTTCAACCTCAATTCGACGTCGCAGCCTCGCCTGCTCGCGGCCGACACCACCAAGCTGGGCGCACGACAAGCCTTTCACGTGACCATGCCGAACTCCTCCGGCAGCGCAGCCGCCTGGAACGCGCTCCGCACTCCCGCTGCCAATGGCGCAATCCCCGCGCTGGTGGACGAAACCACGCTGATGTGGGCGCTGAAGCGAAAGGTCGGGAACGTGCTCGACTACGTCGATGAGAACGGCCGGCCCTTCAAGGTCCAAATCGCCGGCACGCTATCCGACTCCATTTTTCAGGGCTACCTGCTCGTCGACGAACAACGTTTTCTGGAAAAATTCCCTTCGAACCCCGGCTATTCGATCTTTTTGGCCGACGCCAAACCATCGTCGGATCTCGCCGCGCTCCGCAGCAAGCTGGAAGGTGCCGTCCGTGATGCCGGCGGACGGGTGACCCTCACGCGTGACGTCCTCGCGGCGTTTCACGAAATCGAAAACACCTACATTGCGATCTTCAACGTCCTCGGATCGCTCGGCGTGATTCTCGGCAGTCTGGGCCTGGCCATCGTCATCGCCCGCAACCTGCGCGAACGCCGCGCCGAGTTTGCGGTGATGACCGCCATCGGCCTGCCGCGCGCGGTGTTGGCGAAAATGGTCTTCGCCGAATTCAGCCGCCTGGTCCTCTGGGGTCTCGCGATTGGCGCAGTGGCTTCCCTTGTAGCCATCTGGCCCAGCCTTCAGGCCCTGCCGTCCGCGCTAACCCTGGTCATGGTCGCCGTCATGCTCGTCGGCATCGCCAGCCTCAATTTTCTCTGCGGCGTTGTGATTTTCCGCCGGTCGTTGCGCGACTTGCAGCCAAGCGTTTTCCAAGGCGCCTAACGCCGCGAATCGCGTTCGAAACGCGGAGAGGCCGTCTCACCGGGGATCGCTGGCCGGCAGCAGATTAATCGCCTCTAACGCGATCGCAGATCGGTTCTCGCGCTTTCCTTCGATCCGAAGCGCGTCAAACGGCCAGGGATTTGGACCGGCCGCGGGCGAGTCCGGCTTGAATTGCTCCCAAGGGACATCGACGGACGAAACGCCTTTCTCGTAGCGCACCTCCGCCTTCCACCCTGTCTCATCGAGGTTCATCGAGTTTCGCACGAGTCCGAGGGAAACCACTCCGCCCTCCGCACCGGCGTTGAGTCGCAGCGTCAACCCGCGCGAGGTCGCCGCGCGCCCGTCTGCCAACACCACGCTGTTCGTGATCGCACAGAATTCGCGACCGTCGCCGTCAGGCCGAAACGCAACACCTCCCGCCACCGTCACTGCGATTTCGGTCTTGGCAAACCAGCCGCCGGGCATGCGCCACGCCGCGGCGCCCCGCGCCCGATCCCAGATCGCCTCGCCCGGCCAAAGCGGGGACACCTCTCCTCGTCGTGGATCGATTCCTTCCACCTCGAGGAGCGGTCCGGTAATCGCGACGCCGTCGGCGGTGAGCACGTTGACAAACGTCAACGCCGCCAGCCCGGCAAACTCCCGCGGCACGACCGCCGTCCAGCCGCCGTCGCTTTTTTCACCGGGAAATTCCAGCCAATAGCGGGCGGAGGCCGGCACGCGGCCCGGACTCCAGTAAAGTGACGTCCGTCGCACCGGCTGGCTGCCGTTGACCTGCCACGCGTAAACGGCATGCGCGCGGTCCGCCGTGAAGCCCTCGACGGTGGACAGGGCCGGGGTTCCAAGGAGGACATGTCGCATGAACGCCGGAGCGGCGAGATCCGACAACTCCGGGCCGCCGGCGCCATGGTTCGAATTGGGCCGGACCACCCATCCCTTCGGGCCCGGCAGCGCGGCGAGTTGTCGGGCCGCCCCGGTGATCCAAAACCAATAGTCGTTCGACGCCAGCTGGAGAAAGACACCCGCGTGGGTCGACGGGGCGTACGCCAGCGGCTCGTAGTGGGAAAGCCACAACGGCTGTTGCTCCGCCGGTTCCCAACGCAACTGCTGCGCGGCCTTGCCCGGTGTGTCCCCCACGCCACCGGCGCTCACCCCGGTCGTGACACATTTCACACGGGCATCGACTCCCGCCAGAATCAACGCCACCCAGCCACCGTAGGAAACCCCGTTCACGCCGAACCGCGACGCGTCCGCCCAAGGAGTGGTCTCGAGCCAGTCGAGCGTGCGCCGCGCCGCCGTGACGTAGTGATACATCGGATAATTCCGCAAATCCGGAACCAGAGCCAATCGTTGGGTCGGCGCGGGGATTTTCCACTCCGTAACCCGCTCCGCCTTCCGCGCGGCAAACTGACCGTTGTAATCCATCGCGACGCCGGCCATCCCCGGATGCCGGCGCGCCGCGGCGAGCGCCAGCGCCGGACTCGCGTGGCCTCCGCCCCCATGAAAGATCACGACCACCGGCACACGCCCTGTTGCCTTTTCCGGCCGCGCAATCGCGCAATAAATCCGGCTCGGCCCGGCAGGTGTGGTCGCGAGATTGAAATACATCTCTTCGACGAGCAACCGGCCTTCGTCCGTCGGGGGCTCCGCTCCACCCGTCGTCGCAGCACCTTTTGCGGGCGCCACCCAAGCGTCGGCCGTGTTCAGCCAGTCACTCGCACCGGGAGTCGCGAAGGGCACGGACCGCGGGGTCCCAATGGCTTCGACGGCGAGCGAATGCGTCCGCACTTCTGCCATGTCCCACAGCTCCGCCGCCCGCACCGGGAGGATCGTCACGAGGGAAAGAAGGCAGTACAGTGATTTCATTGCGGCGTTTCTACCCGCCCGGAGAGACTCACGCAAAGCATGCGGCGTGTTTATGGAATCGACCGGATCTGAAGCTTCCTGAACTCCAACGCTCCGGCTTTTTCCCCCTCCGGTCCGCCAGAATCGCCTCCGAGCCCGAAACTCTGTTTAGCCTCGGCAATGCAGGCATGGGTCGCAGTGACGGACTTTCCGTCCACGGTGGCCGTCAACTGCGTTCCCTTGAATTGCACGCGCACCTGGTGCCACACCCCGGGCGAAAACGCCTGGGCTTCCTTGAGCAGGTCCACCGCTTCGCCCTTCTTGGGATGAGCGGTGAGGCGGATTTGGTCCTTGGTGACGTAGAAATGGAAAAGATGTCCCCGCTCTTGCGAACCGTTGAAAATGATACCCGCAAACGTCGCCCGGCCCTCAAGACGAAATTCGAATTCCGCCACGGCATCGGTCAGCGCGAGCTTGTGCATCTTCACCGGTCCGTGCCGCCGCGGCCCCGATTCAAAGCCACGCAGCACTCCGTCATGCGCCGTCCACGTGCCAAGCCCCCAAAACCAATCCTTGGACAGGGCGGTAAACCGATCGTCGAGCAGAATCCCGGCTTCGGAGGCCGCGGCGGTGCGGCACGGCACGGCCACCCAAAGGAGCAGCGTGAAGATGAAAATTCCCGTCAGGCGACAGTTCATGAAAAATCGATGGATTGGGGACGAGCGAACGCTCTCGTCGATTCAAAACCGATACGACGCCTTCAGGTCCCAATTGCGGTGGACCCTGGGGTAGTTGAAGACGAGGAACTGCCCCGGGCCGCGGGCCTGGAGCGGAATCATGTCATGCTCGGCGAGGACGTTCTGGATGTTGAGCTGGACGTCGAAGGTCTCGTTGCGCCCGAGGCGAAACGTCCGGCCGATCATCAGGTTGGTCAGAAGGTTGGTGATCCCGCGGATGGGGGCGTTGTTGCGGGCCGCGTCGTATCCGATCACCGGTGACGTGCGGTAGTTGGCGCCGCCGCCGATCCGCATCCCGCGGAGAAATCCGACCGAGGCATCGTTGAACCGGTAGCTCGTGAACACGTTCACCGACTCCTTCTGGTGCTGCAACTGCTCCTGGCCGCTGGCGCGGTTGATCTCCGCCATCAGGGCCGACGCGTAGCCGTACGCGTCGGCAATCGTCGCCGGACTCGCCCCGAAGTCGCGTCCCGGTGTGGCGTCCCGCGTGCGCACGAAGCTTTGCACGTTGGCCGGCGTGTCGATGAGGCGCGTGGTGTTTTTTTCCCAAGCCGCTTTCGTCTCGGCGAAGAATGCATTGTGGAACGGGGCGATGTTGGTGCTGGACTGGTCATTGGTGGCGTAATTGAGCGACACGCTCCAATTGCGGGAGAGGCGCCCTATCAGTTCGAACTCGTAGCCCTTCCCGGCGGTATCAACCGTATGACCGTTGCCGCCCAGCCAAGTGCTCGCGCCGGCCGCCACCATGCTCGCGGGCAGTGGCTGCTTCGTGACCACCAGCGCGTCGACGATGGCGGGAATCGCCTGGTTCATTCCTTGCTGCTGCTGCACGAACACGTTCGTCTGCCGGTTCGTGTCGTCCGTCGTAAAGGCGTTCACGTTCAGATAGAGCCGCTCGTCGAGCAAGTTGACGCGGATGCCGTAGTCCTTGCCCTTGCCGATGCGAGTACCGTAAAGCTGGTTGTAGGGGTTGGGCGGAGACTGCGGCAGCACGCTGTTGGCCTGATTGTAGGTGAGGCCGACGCGGCGAAAGGGTGAGAGGAAGACGCCAAAGGTCGTGGTGTTGCCCTCGAACGTGTCGGGCGCGCCCTGAATGTCGTTCAGTTTGATCCACAGGTTGGCGGAATTCGGCAGTCGCACCCCGCCGGCCACGGCGCGCCGGTCGTTCTCAGTGTCCTCGCGGTAGCCGCCGGTCAGCACCAGGCGGTCGCTGAAGAAGCGGCTCTGACCCGCAATCATCCGGCTTTGATCAATCGTGTTCCGGAACCCGGCCGGGCCGTTGGAAACGAAGCCGCTTTTCACTCCGGGCGCTTTGAGGGGGTTTGCCCACGGGTCGATCGCGCCGCGCCGTCCACCGGGCGTATTGAAATCGATATAGGTGCGGCGCAGAATCGTGTTGGTCGTGGAGTCGATCAGCTGATTATTGTTCGGCGCCAGGTTGCGCTCCACCTCCACCCACGTGTTGCTCCAGCCGTCGTCTTTCTGCCAGAGACCGGAGATCGTGTGTCGCCCCAGCCAGCGGTTGACCTTCGTCAGATCGACCTCGTATCCGAGGTTCACCCGATACTCGTCCGAATTTTCGTCGAAGAGCCGCGTCTGCGCGCTGCCTTCAACGTACAATTTCCCGGCAAACGGATTCGGCGCCCCAACATTCGGCACGAGCGTACCGGGATCGCGCCCCACCGCCAGCCGCGAATCAGCATCGGCGTAGTAGGCGCCGGGAATCACCGGATTCGGATCACCGATCAGCCCGGCGACTCCGACCGCGCGATTGTCGCGCCAATAGCGCGTATGCCGATAACCGACTTCAACGGCGAGACCACCGAGGCGCTGTTCGACAAAAAGCGAATAGACCGAGTAATGGTTGCTGGTGGTTGCTCCTGGACCGGAAAGATTGGCGTTCGCCGGAAACAGCTTCCCCAAGTACGGATCATCCACATTACCCTGGGCCAGGGTACCGGCGCCCGGGACCGTGTCCCAATGTCCGGCCGCCTGTACGCCCGCAATGTCCGGGCGCATGTCGGCGCCAACCGAAGAGAGTCGGAACGGCTGGGAGCGCAGCTGCGGAGCATAAAAGACCTGCTCAATCGTTCGAGCCCGGATTAGCCCCGGTGACGGATTCGTCCCGGGTAAAACATTCGCCGCCATCGGAGCGCCCGCAGCCAGCCAGCGCGTCCCACCCAGATCATCAGCCACGCCACTGGGAATGATCTGGTCGCGCATCACCCGCTCAAATCCACCGCGAACCACCGTCTGCTTGAACGGCGCGTAGGTCGTCGCGAGCGCGAGGCCCTTCTGCTTGAAGAACTCAAAGTCGCGCCAGCCTTTCCGATCCTCAAGCACCGTGTTGATCCGCGCCGCGAGTTTGTCCGTGACCAACGGCAAGGCGAAATCGAGTTCCGAGCGCTTCTTGCTCCAGCTGCCAAACGTGAGCGAGGCGGAGTGCTTGCGGCTGTTGAGCACCGCCGTCTTCGACGAGGTATTCAACACGCCACCGGGGGCGCCGATGCCGTAAAGCACCGCATTCGGACCACGATTTACGTCGACGCGCTCGACGTTGAAAATGTCGGACGAGAGCGCCCAGGAAAAATAGTCACGCGTCACCGTCGCACCGGAGAATCCGCGGATCTTGGCCGGCGCGTCGTACCACTGGTTATTGTTGCCGTTGGTATCGAGACCGACGTCGTAGTCGCTGCTCACCGAATAGCGCAGGAAGTCCTCGGTCCGGGTGGCGCCCACGTCCTCCAGAAACTCGCTCGTCAGCACCGACACCGCCGATGGCGTCATGAACAAACTCGTGTTCATGCGCGTACCCGCGAGCGTGTTCGCCGCACGGTAGCCCTCATCACCCGAGGTGGAGACGAGGAACGGCGACAATTGGACCGCTGCTTTCTCCTCGGAGCTCGGCGCCGGCGTCTGCGCCCTGATCGCCAGAGGAAGCGCGACGACCGCGAGGGCAAGAAAACGGATGGGGGTGGCTGGGGTAATCATGGAAAAGGTGCTTGGGCACTGCCGACCGAACGTCGCTCTACGGCCATGTGCACCAGACGGTTGCGCCTAGTGACTTGGGGGGGGCTGAATGCTGGAAAATAGGCGGACTCACATCCGACCCCTGCCGTCGCTCCTTTGCACGAAAAAAACGTCGTGAACAGCCCGCCCGGATTGTCGCGCTCGCCGGCACCAGGTCCTCGAGCCGTTCCCTCCCCTCAATCCGCCCTCAAGTCCACCTCCAAAAAACCTCCTTTCCGTCGGAATTTTCCTGTTCCCCGCTGTCATTTTCGTTCAGCATTCCCTTCACCCAGCCTGTCGGCCGGAGAAAAGAGGATCCATCGATGAATACCCTGCAGCCGTCACACGTTCCCGCTACCCCATCACGTCGGCCAAAAATTTCTCAATTAATCGGGCTTGTTCTCCTGCTTTTCGTCCGCATCGCGACGGCGCAAGTGGGGACGACCTCCGGCACCGCCAACATCGCCGCCACCGTACTCCTCACCACCGTTGCAAAACCCGCGGAGGGCGGCTCGGTGATCGGCGGTGGCACGTTCACCGTCGGCACCACTCAAGTCATCGCGGCCGTGCCGGCCACCGGCTACGTGTTTGCCGGCTGGGGTGACGGAAGCGCCGAAATGAAGCGGACCGTGCTGGTCCCCGCCGCCGGCGCAACCTACGTCGCCAACTTCGTCCCCGGCACGGCCACCCTCACCGTCTCCGCCGATCCGGCCACGGGCGGCACCGTCGTGCGCGATCCCGACAAGACGTCCTATGCGTTGCAGGAGAAAGTAACGCTCACCGCGCGCCCTTCGACCGGCTTCGCCTTTGTGGCGTGGAAGGAAATATCGCCCCTCGCCACCGCCACCACCACCGCCCCCAACACCTCCGCGGTCAACGTTCCGCTGCTTGTGAGCAACGCCAATCCCTTCGTTGTTCCGATGACATAGGGCGGATTTCTTCACCCCCGTAATTTTCGCTCGCGGAGGGCATTGCTATTTTTCGCGGGACTTTTTTCCCGGCTTTTGTTTGGGTGGTGCCGATGGCAAAATCCAAAGCTCAATTTCGCCGACCCAACGCGAGCGAGCAACTCGTGCTCGAGCACTTCCAGGTGCAGCTGCTCACCGCACCCGACGAACTCGCGCGCTTCGACGCGCTCAGCGTCGAGCATCACTACCTGCGCAACGCCACGCTCGTCGGCGAACACGTGCGCTATGTCGCCACCTACAAGGGGGAGTGGCTCGCGCTCGTCACCTTCAGCGCCGCTTCCTACCACTTGCGTTATCGCGATCAGTTCATCGGCTGGTCGCCCGAGCAACGCCGCCGCCGTCTGCCGCTGGTGGTTAATAATTCGCGCTTCCTCGTCCTGCCCGACGCGCACTATCCCAATCTGCCCAGCCGCCTGCTCAAAC
>CANJIU010000065.1 GCA_947474365.1 Opitutia bacterium
AGCTTCGAGGGGAGGCTCGCCTGAGATGATACTACAAGAGACAATCGCTTCGTTATACATGGTGCTTTCCTTCAGATGAGATCTTCGAACTCATCCTTGAGCGCGCCGACCTGAAATGCGCTTCCTTCAGCCGCATCCCGCGACGGCCTCCTTGACCATCGCGCCCAACGTGTTGAACGTCGCCGTGGTCAGCGTCACCCGCGCTTCGCCCACCCTCAGCCGCAAAGGAATTCCCAAATGCTCCGGTTATCCGCTCTCGGTCTCGCCCTCTTCTTCGCTCCCCTGCTCGCCCAAGCCGCCGGAAACTCCCGGCCGCCCAACATCATCTTGTTCCTGACCGACGATCAGGGTTACGGCGACGTCGGCTGCTTCGGGGCGAAGTCGATCAAGACCCCGAACCTCGACCGCATGGCCCGCGAAGGAATGCGTTTCACCAACTTCTACGTCTCCGAGGCGGTCTGCACCGCGTCGCGCGCCTCGATCATGACCGGCAGCTACGCGATCCGCGTCGGCCTGCAGGGCGCGTTAAACCACACCAGCCCCCTCGGCCTCAGCAGCGCCGAGACGACGCTCCCCACCCTGCTCCGTGGTGCCGGCTACCGGACCGCGCTCTTTGGCAAATGGCATCTCGGCCATCACGCGCGCTTCAATCCGCTGCGCCACGGCTTCGATGAATTCGTGGGCACGATGTTTCCCAACGATTGCTCGAACGAGTTCCACCCCATCATCCGCACCTTCCCGCCGTTCACGATCTACGAGGGGGAAAAGGCCATCGCCGAAGATCCCGACCAGTCGATCTTCACGTCGATGCTGACCAAGCGGTCGGTGGAGTTCATCGGCAAGAACAAGGACCGTCCCTTCTTCCTCTATCTGGCCCACGTGATGCCGCACGTGCCGATTCATCCTTCGGAAAAATTCCGCGGCAAGAGCCAGGGCGGCAAATACGGCGACACCATCGAGGAGCTCGACTGGTCGATGGGCGAAATTCTGGCGGCGCTGAAAGCCAACGGCATCGACGACAACACCCTGATTATTTTCACCTCCGACAACGGCCCGTTTCTCTCCTACGGCACCGATGCCGGCTCGGCGGGCCTGATGCGCGGCGGCAAGCTGACGGCGTTTGAGGGCGGCGTGCGCATGCCGTGCATCATGCGGTGGCCGGGAAAAATTCCCGCCGGCCGCGACTGCAAGGAAATCGCCGCCACGATCGATTTGCTCCCGACCTTCACGCGGATGGCGGGCGCCGGTTCGCCCAAGCTGCGCACCGACGGCAAGGACATCCTCCCACTCATGACCGGCCAGCCCGGAGCGAAGTCGCCGCACGATGCCTATTATTACTACAACGGCACCGAGCTGCACGCGGTGCGTTCGGGCTCCTGGAAACTGCACTTCCCACATCCCTATCTCGAACTGGCCGCCGCACCGGGCAAGAACGGCAAGCCCTCCAACTTCGAAAATCTCAAGCCCGAGAGCATCAAGGATTCGAGTTTGGCCGGCATCGCCTCCCGCCATGGGTACAAGGTCGAGCGCTGCGGGCTGGAACTCTACAATCTCGACGCCGACATCGGCGAAACGAAAAACGTCGCCGCACAAAATCCCGACGTCGTGAAGCGCCTGCAGGAATTGGGAAAACAGATCCGTCTCGATCTGGGTGACTCCCTGACCGGCCAGAAGGGCGCGGGCGTCCGCCCGCCAGGCAAACAGGAATAAGTTTCGACGTTTCCCGTCCGTGGGCCGCATACCGGAGGCACTCCGCGGCGGCCCGTCTC
This sequence comes from Opitutia bacterium, assembly GCA_947474365.1. GTDB lineage: Bacteria > Verrucomicrobiota > Verrucomicrobiia > Opitutales > Opitutaceae > ER46. Next base: position 1,770 of record CANJIU010000065.1, read on the forward strand.
GCCGCCTCCCTTTCCACCACGACCATGAAACCGATCTCCTGGCTGTTTTGCTCGCTCCTGCTCCTCACCCGGCTGGCCGCGGCCGACAACACCCTCAGCCCGGCCGAACGCCAGGCCGGCTGGCAGCTGCTCTTCAACGGCACGGATTTTGCCGGCTGGAAATGCAACAACGGCAAGCCCATCGCCGCGCCGATCGAGCACGGGGCGCTGGTTCCGTATAAGTCAGGCGGATATCTGATCATCCACGAAAAGAGCTACGGCGACTTCATCCTCACGTGCGACGTACGCTGGGAGGCCGAGAAGTGCAATTCCGGCATCTTTGTGCGCGTGTCGGACCCCGCCAACCCGGTGCATACCGGATTTGAGATCCAGGTGATGTCCGGCACTGGCACCGGCAAACACGACTTCGGCGCCATCTACGATCTCGTCCCCCCTTCCAAGAACGCCGGCAAGCCCGTCGGCGAGTGGAACTCCGTTGAAATCACCTGCCGCGGTCCGCGCATCAGCGTGAAGGTGAACGGCGAGCAGGTCAGCGCCATCAACTGCGACGAGTTCACCCAGCCAGGCGTCTGCCCCGACGGCGAGAAACACAAATACAAGCTGAATGGCCAACCCCGGGCCGTGAAGGACTTCGACCGCCAGGGCTTCCTCGGTTTTCAAGACCACGGCCAGAAGGTCTGGTACAAGAACGTGAAACTCCTGCCCCTGAATCCGTAATTTTCCATGAAGAAAAACCGTACGCCGCTCCTTCTCGCCGCTGGCCCGATCTTGGCTTCACTTGCGTTCGCCCAGGTCGCCCCGCCCGCCAAACCGTCGACGCCGACGTCCGACGAGGTGATCGAACTGTCGCCGTTCGTCGCGACCGCCACAGCCAACGTCGGCCACGGCATCACCGACACGACCACCGGCTCGCTCATCTCCCGCCCCATCGCGCTCATGCCGATGGCGATTGATGCGATCAGCTCCGAGATGATGGCGGCCGTCGGCATGCTGAACGGCGACGCCCTTTCGCTGCTGGTCGCCGGCGTGGCCGCGCAGAACAACGCCAATTCCAACGGCGACGGCAACAACACCCAGTACACGCAACGCGGCTTCAACGCGCTCCCCAAGGTCAACGGCTTCGCCCCGGGCGGCCGGCTCTTCGACGGGACGGACATCGACCGCGTCGAGATCGTCCGCGGGCCCAATTCCCTGCTCTACGGCTCCAGCGATCCCGGCGGTATCATCAACTACGTGACGAAGCGCCCGGCGATCCGCAACGCCGCCGCGATTCACGGCACGGTCTCCGCCGACTATGGCAGCTATGATTTTTTCCGCGAATACGCCGACATCGACACGACGCTCGTTCCCGGAAAGTTCGGCATCCGCGTCCCCGCCTCGTACACGGACAGCAAGCGGCCGCTGGACTTCTGGCACACCTACACGCGGGCAATCTCACCTTCGCTGGTCTGGCGGGTTCTGCCGCGGACGGAAATTTATGTAATCTGCGAAACCCTGAACATGCAGGTGCACGGTTTCGGCGCCAACACGCCGCGGGCCTGGACTCCGCCGGGTTACACCTTTCCCATCCTGTCGCGCGACCAGCGCGGACTCGGGGTGACCGAAAACCTGAACACCGGTCCCTACGCCACCTCGAGCAACAAGCAAAAGAACTGGATCTTTGAAGTCACCTCGCGGCTCACCGACCACCTGACGTTCAAATACGACTACTCCAAGAATACGCGTGATCGTAACACCCTCACTCCCTTCAACGGCAACTTCCTCGTCGCACGGCCGACGGGCTGGGGCTGGCAGAACGTGTGGGACGGCAACCGCATCAATGGCTACAAGGCCGACCTTTTGGCGGAGTACAAAATTGGGCCGTTCACCACGCGCACGATCGCGGGGTACGAATACAACGAGAACGACTTCTTCTCCTGGACGTGGCGGACAAAGCGGACGGACCTCTGGGTGGTCGACGTCGGGTACAATCCGACCACCGGTTTGGCGACGACCAACCCGGGCGCGAAGCCGTTCGTCCCCCTCGCCTTCGCGAAGCAGGATCCGGTGAATTGGAATCTGTCCACCCCGTACAACCGGCTCCGGGGAACGTGGGAAAACTATCGCGCCAGCGAGGTGCTGTCGGCGTTTGAAAACCGGCTCCAGATGCTCGGCGGCGCCGCCAAGGCCACCTCGGTGAACGCCAATCTCTCCACCGGCGTGAACCTGTCGCAGCGCGCCTCGACCTACCAACTTGGCGTGGGCTACCTGCTGGATCCCGCCAAAAAACACATGCTCTTCGCCAACCAAAGCACGAGCTACATCGCACAATACGCGTTCGACGTGAACCGCAGTCCGCTACCGGCCCAATCGGGCATCGGCAAGGAAATCGGCGTGAAGTCCTCGTGGGGCAACACCGGTTTCACGTCGATGATCACGGCGTTCACCCAGCGGCGTACCAATGTCGCCCGCAATTACTCCGATCCGGTGTTGAACATCTCGTACGCCATCCTCACTCCGGGCGAAGAGGTCAACGGCTGGGAGGCCCAATTGGGCTATCGCCCGACGCCGGAGCTGGAGATCAGTTCCAGCTTCAGCCATTTCAACGGCCGGATCACGGGCACTGCGCCGCAGACCCCGTGGAACCTCGGCCGCAAATTGCCCAAGGCGCCGGAAACATCCGGAAATCTGCACGCCTTCTATCGCTTTAAGAATGAAGGCTGGACCAAGGGGCTCAGGCTTGGGCTCGGCGCAAGCTACCAAGGCTCGACCTGGGTGGATGGTGCCCAGGCACAAAACACCTACATCGCGCAATGGAGCGACGTCGCCACGATCTACTGGGCGACGATTTCGAGGGACTTCGCTCTCGCCCACGGTCGCCGGCTGAGCCTGAGCCTCAACGGCAGCAATCTCGCCGACAAGCGCACCATCACCCCGTCGAACAATTTCAGCCAGCCCCGGACCTTCAAGGGCAGCGTCGCGTATAAGTTCTAGCAGCACGCCAGTTCGAAACCAGGGCCCGGCGAAGCGACGGGATGAAAGAAAGCTCGCCGTCGCGCCCGTAGGCCGGGTTGGATTGGCCAGATTCGTTGACATCGAATCCGTTTCGCCACCCCACCTCTTACCCCATGAAAACGCCCACCGGCCGCGGCCGTCGGACACCACGATTCCTTTGCACGCTTACCTTCATCGGGGCCGCAATTTCCGTCGCCAGCCCGGCACTCGCCCAGTCGGCGCCGAAACCCCCGCCGACCGCGGCCGCGACGGTCACCAACGCCTCCAAGAGCGGCGCGGTGGTGCTCTCGCCGTTCGAGGTGAACACCGCCCGCGACACCAGCTACGGCGCGCTCAATTCCAACGCGATCAGCGCGTTCAACATGGAGCTTTTCAAGACGCCGGTCGCGGCCGACATCCTCACCGAGGATTTCATGCGGGACGTCGCGACCACCAGCGTCGAGGATCTCCTCGCCAACTACGGCGCCGGCTTCGGCGAGGTTCAGCAGACGCCCGACGCCGGCAACGTCGACAATCAACCCGGCGATCGTGTCGGCCTCGGGCCGAGCGGTTCGCGCGGCGTGCTCGCCAGCGACAAGCGCCGCAACGGCTTCAGCGTCAGCTCCACCAACGCCGGCACGAGCGACACGTTCGACACCGAGCGCGTCGAGGTCGTCAAGGGCGCCAACGCGCTGCTCTTTGGCTCGAGCGGCGCGGGCGGTTTCATCAACACCGCCTCCAAGCAGGCGCGCTTCGGTCGCGGCGGCCGCCCGCTCACTACCGCCAGCATCACGTCCCGCGTCGACCAGTTCGGTTCCAAGCGCTGGGAGTTCGACGCCAACTACGGCGTGGAAAAGCTCGCGTTCCGCTTTGTCCTTATGAACGAGGATCGCAATTCCCGCCGGCTCTACATCGGCGCGAAGACCGACGCGTTTTACGGCACGCTCGCCGCCCGGCTGCCGTTCAACACCACGTTGAGCCTCACCGCGCGCAAGACGGACAACGACCGGATCAACCAGACCTCGGTCGGCGACCTGAGCTTCACCAACGCCACCCGGGATCCCCGCCACAATTTTTCGCTGATGTATCTGCTCGCCACGAACCAGGCGGGCGCGACCAACCCGAAGACCGGCGCGGCGTATCCCGGCGGCGCGATCGCCAACGGTAAACTGACCTGGGACAACGCGTCCTCGTGGGGCGGCTGGGCGCAACAGGAGGACATCAACACGGAACTCTACACACTCACGGTCGACACGGTGTGGACCAAGTGGCTCGCAACGTCGCTCGGCGCGATGTATGATTTTGCCACGAGCCAGCGTGGTGCGGGCGTCACATCGCTGCTCGCGCCCCGCTCGTTCAACACCGCCAATCCGCTCGACGAGTGGGCCAACGGCTCGACGTTCGCGATGAACCGCAACAACGATATCAACGCTGGCCGGCGCCACGCCTACCGCGCCAGTGCGGTCGCGACCAATGAATTGTTCAACGGCAAGGCCAAGTCGCAGACGGTGCTCGGCTACGACCTGAACTTCAGCGCGGGCGTGAGCGGCGTCGTCAGCTACGTTTACTACGAGGCAGACGCCAATTTCCGCGTTTACGATCTCAGCAATCCGCGGCCCGCCGCCGCCGGCGGCACGACGGGGGCGAACCAACTCGGTCGGATCGGCATGGGCACGCTCTATTGGCCGGTCGGCAACGGCCCGGTGAAGAAACCGTTCTTCCGCCCCGGCGCGCGCCAGATCACCGCCAACGGACGGAACTACGTGCTGCTGCAGCAGAACCCGCAGAACCCGAACTTCGTGAGCCCGCTCAACCCGCTCGGCCTCGTGTCGCTCGTGCCCGGCTTCACCGGCGTCGGCGGCAACAACCTCGGCAACTTCGCCCAGTCGGCCAAGGACTACGGCCTCTACGGCGCGAACTACACCCGCTGGCTCGACGACCGTTTCACCACGCTCCTCGGGTATCGGTTTTCCAACAACTACACCCGCCGCCCCAACACCGTCGCCACCGGCACGCAACCGTGGACCGAGACCGACACCAGCTATAGCAGCTACAACCTCGGACTCACCTACCGCCTCAAGCCGTGGCTCAACGCCTACTACAACGCCGGCCGGACGTTTCTCCCGTTCACGCGCCTCGTCGGCGATCCGTACGGTGAGATTCCGAAGGATACCGACGGGTTCAGCCACGAAATTGGCTTCAAGTATCAACCCGCCAGCGGCATCGTCTCCGGCTCAATTTCCTACTATCGCGCGGAGTCGAAGCACGAACCGTTCAATTTTCCCGCCGCCTCCAGCAACAACCTGATCAATCCCGCCGGATTGAACGACGCCTACAATCCGGCGTTGCGGGGCACCTGGGTCAGCCTCGACAAGAAATCGAGCGGACTCGAAGTCATCCTCACCGCGGCGCCGACCCGCAACTGGCGCGCCCGCCTCGGATTCACCCAGCAGGACGGCAAAATCCTCACGACGGCCAATTATCCGATGCTCTGGAACGACGAGTTCGCGTACAACAAGGCCACCGGCGGCGTGACCTACACCGACGGCACGCCGTTCATCGTGCCGACCGACGCCGCGGGAATCGCCACGGTCAACGCCACCACCGCACTGCGCGCACCCGTCGTCGGCGCGACCAACTCGCAGTTGACCGTCGCGATGATGAGCGATCCCAACAGCCCCTACTACGCGTATGGCCAGGGCGGCACGGTCAACGCCAACGGACAAATCACGGCCAACAGCGTCGTGTTCCGCGCCCTCCGTTGGTTTCAAGTGCCGTCCGGCGGACAAAACGTCCAGGCGCGCACGTTGCGTCCCGGCCGGCCCCTCACCGAGATTCCGTATGCCTATGGCGATCCCGCCGGCTACAAGGGCATCGCCCCCATCGCCACCGGCGGCGAACCCACGCTCGGTCATCCGCTTTACCGCTTCGTTTGCACCAACACCTACGACATCAGCGAAGGATGGCTCCGGGGCGCCACGCTCGGCGGCACCGTGCGCTGGGACCTCGACAAGCGCACGAACTGGTACACGGAACCGGACGGCAAGGGCGGCAACGTCCGCAAACTCTACAAGGAATCGGCGATCAATCCGCAGGTGAACCCCTTCCTCTCCTATCGACGCAAAATCGGACGGACGATGTTCCGCACGCAGGTGAACGTGAACAACGTCTTCAATAACTACAAAGTGGAGCTCCGCCCCAGCGCCACCTCCGGCTACACGGTGGAGAACGCCATCAACGCAACTTTCGTTGGTCAGCCGCGGGAATACGTCTGGACGAATACGGTCAGCTTTTGAACTGCGGCGGGAAGCGCCGACCGTTTATCTCGAACCGGGCCGCACTTCAAAGTGGTAGGTGCCGGCACCGATCTCGATCTTGAGCGCGTCCCCCGCGGCGGCGAAGGAACGGACCCCGGCGATCGCGCCACCGCCCAGCGGACTTCCACCCTCCGTCACCCGCTCTGCGGTCGCGGACGGGAGGTAAACGTGGGCGGAGGTGTTGGCGGGAATCGTCACGTCGAGCGCGAACACGCCGCCCTCGAGCTTCCACGAGCTCGCGATCCGGCCGTTGATGGAATCGTAGTGCGCCTTCACCCAGCTGATCGGGGTCTGGTCCGGATTGCTGCCGGGCGTGGGCGGACGCGGGCGAATCACAACCGTCCGATAGCCGGCGCCCTCGGTGTCGATGCCGGCGAGCACGCGGTAGGCCCACTCCATCACCGCGCCGAACGCGTAGTGGCTAAAACTGTTCATCGCGGCGTTCTGGTTGCCGCCGGAACCGTTGAAGCCGTGCTCAGCGGTATAACTGTCCCAACGCTCCCAGACGGTATTCGCGCCGTTGGACACCTCGTAACCCCAACTCGGAAACTTCCGGCTTTGAAAGAGACGTACGGCGAGGTCGTGTTGTTTGCTGCCAGTGAGCGCAGGGAGCAGTGACTTCGTGCCGAGAAATCCCGTCGCCATGCGGTGATCATTTTTCGCGATGCGCGCGGCGAGCTTCGCACCGGCGGTGGGGACCTCTTTCTCCGGAATCAATCCGACCGACAGCGCCAGGACGTAGGCGGACTGCGTGTCGACGCCGAGCGTACCGTCAGGCTTGAGGTAGGCCTTGGCAAACGCCGCCTGGGTCTTGGTGCGCCGCGCCCGATAACCCGCGGCCTCCAGCGGACGCCCGATCGCGTCGGCCATCTCGGCCATCAGGGTGCAGTCGAGTGCGTGATAGCAGGTGTCGATGTACTCGACGGGCGTGTTCTCGTTGACGTTGAGCCAGTCGCCCCACGGGTTGCCGAGGCTGGTCCCAAGCCCCTCCACCGTCGTGCTGGCGTGTCGCCACTCCATGAAGCGCGTCATGGATTTCCAATGACGCTCGACCAGGCGCGTGTCCCCGTAGGTCTTCCAGATGGTCCATGGGCAGATGATGCCGGCATCCGTCCAGCCAGTGCCGAACGTCTTTCCCGCGCTGCCGTGCACCATCGGGTACGGCGCGTAGTCAGGATAGGCGCCAAAGCTGCGCTGCGACTCCTCGACGTCGTCGATCCACTTGGTGAAGAACGCGGCGACGTCGGCGTTGAAGCTGGCCGTTCGCACGTAGGCCTGCGCGTCGCCCATCCAGCCGAGGCGCTCGTCGCGTTGCGGGCAGTCGGTCGGGATCTCGACGAAATTCGCGCGCTGCGTCCATTGGGCGTTGCGGCCGAACTGCGTCAGAATCGGATCGCTGCATTCGAAGCTGCCCGCGAGCGGAGTGTCGTTGTGCAGCACGAGCCCGGTGATCAGGTCGGGCCCCGGTTTCGCCGTGAGTCCGGTGACCTCGACGTACTGGAAGCCATGATAGGTGAAACGGGGTGACCACGATTCGCCCGCTGGGTCGCCACGCAGCGTGTAGGTGTCGGTCGCCCGCGCCTTGCGGAGATTTTCCGTCATGATCGTGCCGTCCTGGTGGAGCATCTCGCCGAAACGCAGGCGGACCTGGGTGCCGGCGGCGCCCTGGATCTTCAGCCGCACGACCCCGGCGAAGTTCTGGCCAAGATCGAAAACGTAGACGCCCGGCTTGGGCTCGGTCACGCGCTTCGTGGGCAATTCCTGGGTGACGCGAATCGGCGGCGCCGCATACGCCTGCATCCTGGCGGGTGGCACAAACCCGAGGTCGACCTCACGCTGACCTCCCGCGTCCGACGAGACCGCACGCACCCGGGGATTTTCCGCCGCGAGGATCGCGGGAGCCCACGACGTCGCGTCGTAGCCCGGAGCGGACCACGCGCCGAGTTCGGCGCGCGCATCGTAGGTTTCACCCATGATCAGGTCGGCCTCGCGCGTCGGACCGCGATCGGTCACCCGCCAGGTCGCGTCGGTGAGGACCGTGGCATGGGTGCCGTCAGTGTAGTCGATTTCCAGCTGCGCCCGGAAGGCCGGGATCTTGCCATAAAAATAACGGCCGACCTTGTTGGGGCCGTAACCGACGAGGAGTCCGTAACCGACATAGCCGGAGTACCAGCCCTCGGCAACGACGGCCCCGAGGGTGTTGGCGCCGCCGGAACGGACGAGGGCCGTGACGTCATGGCTGCGGTAATACGCGCGCTGGAGATAGTCGGACCAACCCGGCTGGAAGAATGCGTCCCCCACCCGCTGACCGTTGCAATAGAGATCGTAGATTCCGAGGGCGGAGGCATAGATGGTGGCACGCCGCACGGTTTTCGCCGTGGTAAAATCCTTCCGATAATGGCGCGGCGCCGGTAGGAAAAGACTCTTCCGATCGGCATGGAGCGGGGTCTCGTCGCGATGGGAAATCCATTCGGCCCTCCAATCTACCGACTGCAGCAGCGCCATCGTCCAACGGGCGGGTGCACTCCAGCCGGACGCCTGGCCCCGTTCGTCCCAAATCTGCACCTGCCAGAAACACTCGGCGCGGGAGGTCAGCGGCCGGCCGGCATACGCAACTTGATTGGAGACGTCGCCGGCCACGCGGCCGCTGTCCCACCAGTCGGCGTCACCGGCGGCGAGTTTGGCCGCGGAGGAGGCGACGCGCACCTGCCACGCTGACTGCGTCGCGCCACGACGGGACGATTCGACCCGCCACGACAGGCGAGGCGTCGGCGAATCAATGTTGTCCGGCGCGACGAGGTATTCGCACTGCAATCCGACGAGCGTGGTGGCGGTGGGTGGGACCGTCTGGGCGTAGGTCGGGCGCGACGGGGCGACGAGAAACGCCAGGAGCAGCGCAAAGAAACCCGGCGAGTGGAGAGCATTCATGAAGATCGAAATATATTCTGCGGTGAAGGTTTCTGGGGACGCGACGCCCTCTCGTCGCGTGGTTATAAACCGCGACGAGGGCGTCGCGTCCCCAGTCGTGAGCAGTGTGACAAAGTCATCAGGGTGCGGGTTGTGAAGGCCAACCGGCGATCGTCGCCGGCACACGGAAAAGCTTGCTGGGAACGAGCACGAACAGCGTGCGCCCGTCGGCGCCGCCGAAGACGGCCTTGGTCACGCGGTCTTTAGGGCTGAGATTGGGCAGCGCGAGCACGCCGAGTTCCTTTCCTGTGGGGGAAAAGACCTGCACGCCGGCGACGGTGCCAACATAAATATTGCCCTCCCGATCCACGCAGAGTCCGTCGGGCGACTTCTCGGTCTTGGCCACCACGCGCCGTCCAGCCAGCCCGCCGGACGGCTCAACGTCGTACGCCCGGAGCAGTCCTTCGCTCGTGAACGCGACGTAAAGGATCGATTGATTGGGCGAGAGAGCGAGGCCGTTGGCGCCGGCGTCTCCGGAACCTTCAGGCACGGCGCCGTGCAGCCGACCGGCGGGATCGATCCGGAAGATCCGCGGCACCTTCGAGTCGGAGAAATAAATCGTGCCGTCCGCGCAGATCGCGAGATCGTTGGGAAACTTGAGCGTTTGCCCCGCATAGTCGCTGACCGCGTCCACCACCGACCCATCGGTGAGGGAGAACCGCGACACCCGACCGGTGATTTCGCAGGCGACCAGGCGGCCTTGCGGATCGAACTCGAGATTATTCGCCTTGCGCGTCGGCGTGCGAATCACCGCCACCGCGCCGTCACGTTTCAGTTCGTAGAGCGTGTCACCATGCGGATCGCTGAAGAGAAGCCGGTCGCGGGCGCTGTCCCAACGCGCGCCCTCGAGCCACTGGTAGTTGTTTTCGGTCACGAGGACTGGAGTGCCCAGCATCGGAGGCGGTACGGCGGCGGGGAGAAATGAGGTGAGCGAAAAAGTGATCAGCGCGACGAGGATGCCGCAAACGGATCTCAAACTAGAGCCGCGACGCTCCTGTCGCGGTGGGAGGGGAAAACGCGACGAGGGCGTCGCGTCCCCAGGAAATGAGCAGAAGACGTGTATCGTTTTCATTTTTGGACAACGGTGACGCCCGCGGGAGCATCGACCTTTGATTTGACGGTGCCGTCGGCCTGCCGCTCGTGGCGAACCTTGATCGGGCCGAGCGGTGTCGGGTACGCGCCCTCGGCCCACTGGAGGCGGCCGAGTTGCGGAACGATGCGCACGCGTTTGAAGCCAGGCTCCAGCGGGGTGATACCGAGGACGTTTTCGCTCAGCCATGCCGTCGGGCCGCTCGCCCAGCCGTGGCAGAGACTGTGACGGAATCCAATATAACAATACGCGCCGTAGCCGCCGTGGACGTCCTTCTTTCCCGCCGGAACCAGTTCGTCGATTCGGGAGGCGTTCTCCGTCCAGGCGAAGTCGAAATCCTCCCAGAACGTCGTCGCGCCGAGATCGAGCATCGCGCCCCAATAGCGGGAGATGAAGTCGAGCGCCGTGTCGGTCTCGCCCGCCTTCGCCAGCGCCTGCAACACGTAGTAGCCATAGAACGTGGAGATGTTTTTCGGTCCGCCCACCTTGAGTACATCGTGGGCGGTCTTCTTTGCATCCGTCAGTCCGGCGAGCGCGAGCAGGGCAGCGCCGGATTTAGAAGCGTTGACGGCCGGGACGATCTGGCGGCCGCGGGCCGCGGATTCCCGGCACAACATGGCCGTCGGGGCGTCGTTGAGGACAGTCATCAACCGCGCTCCGGATTCGAGCGTCATCACCAGCAGGCCTTGGAGGCCGGCGGTGACGCCCTGCTGGTTGGGTGAACTCGGCCAGTCAAGGAAACGCATGCCATCGATGCGTTCGCGACCATCGGGGCCGATGAGCGCGGCGAGTTTCTTGAGGAGGGCCTGCAGGTACGGTCTTTGTTCGGCGAGATAGGCGCGGTCGCCGTGATGCATCCACCATTGCTCGTGGATGAGCACCCACCACATCGAGTAGGAGCTGATGCCGTTCATCCATTCGGTGACGGGCGTGACGTCACGGGTGAGATCGAGGCTGCGGGGGACGACGTCGTTGAAGCCGAAGACAGCGTTGATGGTGGCGACCTCGGGGTGCATGTCGCCGATCCAGACAAGGCGGTCGCGCTTCACGCCGTCCCAGAGGTAGTCCTGCATGTTGAGGTGGACCGTGTAGGCGCCGACCTGCCAGATGCGGTTGAGGCGTTCGTCATCACAGCGGAACGATCCGACCTGCGGCACATCGCGGATGAGCAGCACCGCGCGCACCTCGCTGAGATGGGCGGGTTCCTTCGGATCGACATTGTCGATGCGCACGAAGCGGAAACCGCTCGGGCCGACAGTGGTCTTGCCGAGCCAGGGGAGACGAACGACCTGGTCGCGGAGCGCGTGATCGTTTTGCGCGTTGGCGTCGCCGCCCAGCTCGGCCATCGCCTCGGCCACCGACTCGCCAAAGCGGATACGAACGAGCGGCGGCGCCTTGTCCTTGGTGATCGGCGTGATAATCTCGATGTTGCCCGTGAGTTCAGTGCCAAAGTCGAGGAGGATGCCACCGCCCGCGACTCCGTTGGCCGCCGGAGCGAGCACGCAGGGCGGTTGCGGATTCTTGAGCAGCGCCTGACCTGATTTGGCGCCGATCAGGTTCGGCGCGTGCGCCACACCGGCGGTGCTGGTCCAGACAACGCGCGTCGGTGCCATGAACCACGCGCTTAAAGGGCTGGATTGCGGCTTCGGAACGACGGCAGACGGAATGATTGGAGCGCAGAGTGCGGTCGCCACCGTGAAGGACGTAATCACGGCCAAACTCACGAAGCGGGGATAGGGAGAAAAAATCATCGAGCAGCGGGGAAAAAGGTAAAGACGGTCTACATGACTCATGAAGGGGAGCGATGACAGGCGGCAGCTCGAAAAACCGGCAACCGCAAATGCCGCGGCGACACCGCGTGGCATGCGAATCGGGGTAACGACATTTCCCCGATGCCAATGGATTTTTCCTTGAGTACAACAGGAAAAAGGAATCGTTTCCTATCTCCTCGCCTTACCCCGCCGATTCCCGCGCGGCGTTCCCCTTTTCACCCTGCACCAATGCCCCTGCCTACGACATTCGAATCGCTCTTGCGAATCTTCTGTCACCCCTTTTCGCGTCCACGCTTACGAGTCACTTTACTTGGCACGATCCTCGTCGCGCCGCTGGCCCTCGCGCAAACCCCGCCGGCGACGTCCGCGTCTCCAGCCCCAGAAAGCGGAACTCCGGTGCAGCTGTCGGAGTTCGTGGTGCAATCGACCGAGGATACCGGATACGACGTGACCAACTCCGTTTCGGGCGTCCGATTTCGGACCGAATTACTCACCCTGCCCAAGACGATTAATGTCGCGACGGCGGAATTCATCCGCGACATCGGCGCAACCGATCTCCTCGGAATCATCACCGCGATGACGGGCGGCACAATCGACAGCGTGAGCGGCAGCGGTGCGACCGACCTCAATCTGCGTTTCCGCGGCGTCTCGACGACCTTTGTCTATCGTGACGGCATGCGCGGCTTCGCCCCGGTCGATCCGATATCGATTGATCGCGTCGAAATCATCAAGGGGCCCTCGTCGTTCTTCGGCGGACAGGTGCAGGCGGGTGGGTTTGCCAACTACGTCACGAAGCAGCCGACCGGCCGGAAATTCACGACGTTTCGGCAGAGCTTCGGGTCGTACGACACGTATCGCACCGAGGTGGAGAACAGCGGGGGACTCTCCCTTGGCCGCGACCGGAAGCTGAACTACCGCGTCGCGCTGGCCTACTCGACGAACGACACCTACCGCGAGTTTGAGCACCAGAAGAAGTGGTCGCCGTTCGTCGCGCTGAGTTACCAGGTGTTTCGCGACACGACCGTCTCGGCGAATTTCCAATACCTGAAGCGCGAGATGAATTTCGCGTTCACGAGTCCGATTTTTCTCACGCTGGGGCCGGGCGCGGGAAATTTTACGCCGTACCGCCCGCGGGAAAACTTTAACGCGTACGGCGGAAAGGCCTTCATCAACATCGGCAGCGCCCTGACGTCCGTCGCGGTCGACCACCGCTTCTCCGACTGGTTGTCGCTCCGCGCCGCGCTGTTCCAGTCGGAGACGCATCACACGCGGTTCAATCCGGTGGTTGGGCAGACCATCACGGTCAACGCCACGACCCGGGCGCGGACCTTGACGCGCTCGAACGTTCAGTTCCTCAACCAGGCCAACCAGGATCGGACCGCCCGCGTCGATCTGCTAGGCAACTGGTCCTTCGGTCCGGTCAAGCTCAAGGCCTACACCGGATGGGAGCGCGTCTATGGAAAATTCATGGTCGTCAACAAGACCAGCCCGGCGAATTCGCTGACCCCGCTTAACATCGACACACCCAACTACGACATCGGGACGCCGGACCGCGCAACGGTCGGCACGCCGAATCCCTTTTACGGAATCTACGACGCCTTTTCCGGCGGCATCCAGGCGGACCTCTATCAGAAACTCTTCGTCTATGCCGGCACACGCCACGACGACGGCTACAGCAACAAGCCGCTCGGGCAGGCAATCCAGATCGGAAGCCCGTTCAAGATCAACACGCCGCATATGGGCGCCTCCTACAAACTGACGCCGCATGTCGCGCTGTTCGTTAGCCGCTCGCAATCGTTCGTGCCGAATCAGGGACAAAAATTCGACGGCACCTCGCTTGAGCCGCTCACCGGCCGGGGCACCGACATCGGCCTGAAATTCGGCGAGTTCCTCGACGGCAAGCTGTCCGGTCAGATCACCACGTTCAATCAGCAGATTTCCAACCAGCGCCTGAACGACCCCGATCATCCCGGTTTTCAAATCACGAGCGGAGGTTCGGACAAGAGCCAGGGAGTGGAGTTCGATCTCTCGTATCGCCCGATCCCGAATTGGAAGATGGTCGTCGGCTACTCCAACATCGACGCGAAGACGATTTTCAGCATCACGCCGGCCGCGATCGGCATCCGTCCGCCCAACACGCCGACCCACGGGGTAAATTTTCTGAGCAATTACAGCGTGCAGCGGGGCGCGCTGAAAGGACTCGGCCTAATCGTGATTGCGAACTACGTGAGCGACCGCCGGCAAGGTTCCGGCGTGACCCCCGACACCTGGTTCAATCGCTATCCGGGCTACAAGAAACTCGACGTGGTGTTCAACTATGCCGCGAAAATCTTCAACCGCACGGCCAACCTCAGCCTGGGCGTGCGGAACGTGACCGACCAGGAGTACCTCGCGGGTGGCTGGGGCGTCCCGCGCTCGTTCGACGGGTCGGTGTCACTCCGTTTTTGAACTGAAACCCGCGCCAACCCCGCATCATTCATGACCCCGATTGCAACCCTGACCCGTCTCGCGTGCCTGGCCGCCCTGATCGCCGTTTTTCAATCGACCCCCAGGGCGGCGCCGTCGGCCCGCCCGAACATCATCCTGCTCCTGCCCGACCAGATGCGCGGTTCGGCGATGGGAGTGTCCGGCAACCGCGACGTGCAATCGCCCAACATCGACCGGCTTGCCAACGAAGGCGTCCGCTTCAAACGCACCTACGCCAATGTCCCCGTCTGCTGTCCAGCCCGCGCGATCCTGCTGACCGGCACCTACCCACACGTGAACGGAATGATGGCGAACGATCTCCGTCTCCGGGAATCGGAGACAACGATCGCGGAGATTCTGCGCGACGCCGGCTATCGCACGGGCTTCGTTGGGAAGTGGCACCTCGACGGCGGGCCGCGCAACCCGGGATTCATCCCGCCGGGGCCGCGCCGGCAGGGCTTCGACGACTTCTGGGCGGCGTACGAGTGCCACCACCAGCATTTTCTGCCGTGGTATTTCCGCGACACGCCGGAAATGATTCTCGTCGAGAAATTCGAACCGGAGGCGAGCTGCGATTTCGCGGTGGAGTTCATCAAGTCGCAGAAACGCGAGCGCCCCTTTTTCCTGATGATGCAGATGGGCCCTCCTCACGATCCCTACGGTGCGCCGGACGAGTACATGAAGCGCTACGACCCGGCGAAGCTCACGACCCCGGCAAGTTGGCAGCCGAACAGCGAAGTGCGCCCGGGCAGCGAAGCGTTGCCGCCGAAGTATCGCCGGCCCGGCATGCCGTCCGCCACGTACGTGAAGACCGGCGGCAAGGAGGAAATCGCCGCCTACTACGCCGCCATCACCGCGATTGACGACCAGGTGGGCCGGCTGATGCGGACGCTCAAGGAGACGGGCCAGGACGAGAACACGATCATCCTCTTTACGTCGGATCACGGAGACATGCTCGGCTCGCACGGGATGCGCCGGAAGCGGAAGCCGCACGAGGAATCGGCCGGCGTGCCCGGTCTCATCCGCTGGCCCGCCAAAGTTCCGGCGGGCCGCGTCGTCGACACCCTGTTCAGCCATGTCGACATGCCGGCGACCCTGCTCGGGCTCGCCGGTGTCCCGGTGCCAAAGGCCTTCCAAGGGGCCGACCTCTCCCGCGTCGCCCTCGGCCAGACCACGGCCGGACCCGACGCCGTGCTGCTCCAGATTTTTGTACCATTCCGACCGGACGCCATCACGACCCCGTGGCGCGGCATCATCACCGACCGCTACACCTATGCCCGTTTCGAAAAAGAACCGTGGGTGCTTTTCGACAACCAGCGGGATCCGGCGCAGATGAACAACCTCGCCGCGGAACCCGCCCACGCCAAACTGCGCGCGGAACTCGACGCCAAGCTCATTGCCTTGATGGCAAGCAAGCGCGACGCGTGGTCCTTCAACAGCAACGAACTCGTCGAGGAGGACGGACGGCTCTACGGCAAGGGGACGTTCTACACGATCCAGGAGTACCTGGCGTCGCCGGAAGCCAACGCGAAGGGGCCACGGAAGAAGTGAGTCGCAGCGGTCGAATACCATCTCAGTCCACCATGATCTGTCGCCTTCTCGCCTTCTTTGCACTGGGTTTGCTGCCGGGATTAATCATCGCTGCAGGTACGAAGAACATCGGGCCGCGCGGAGAGGACTTGCTCCTGCTCGACAACGGCTCGGTCAAGGTGGGCATCGACCGCGCCAAGGGCGCCGCAATCACGTGGCTTTCCTGGGCGGCATATCCGAAAAACATGATCAACTCCGCCGATCCCGGGCGGCTCATCCAGCAATCCTATTACGCCGGCCTGCGCCTCGACCGGAAAGCCGACGGCCAGAGCAAGGCGTGGAGCCCGTGGTCGTGGAACCCAATCCAGGGCGGCGGTGTTTCCTCTTGGGCGCGCGTGAACGAATTCAAGCGCATCGGCGACCAGACGCTCTATGGTGAGACCGTCCCAAAACTCTGGGACATGCCCAACGAGGAAGCCGCCGCGCTCATGCGCCAGTGGACGGGATTCGAGCCAGGCATGCCCAACGTGGTCGTCGTGCGCTGCGAGTTTGTCGCCCAGCGCGCGGAGGGCGACCGTTGGGGACCAGCAAAGCTTTCACCACAGGAGGTCCCCGCGTGCTACTTCACGCGCAATTTCAGCACGGTGAAATCCTATCTTGGCGACGGCCACTGGCGTGACGAGACCCAGCCGCCCGGACCGCCGTGGGGCAAGGCGCGACCACCAAAAAATGCGATGGCGCTGTTTGCACCGGACGGCCAGGGCGTCGCCGTGTTCAGCCCGTCCGCCACCCAGCCGTGGAACTTCGGACCCCATGCGGGCGGCGCCAGCGACGATCCCGCGGCAGGACCATGCATGCACGTGGCTCCGATCGACCGCGTCAATCTCGGCCCCAAATCCACCTATCGCTTCCGGTACTGGCTGGTCGTCGGCACCCAGGATCAACTCACCGCAAGGCTCGATGCGCTCCTCGCGAAATATCCCGCCGAACACGCGGAACTCACACCACCATGAGCGCGCCAATTCCGCGATGAACCGGCTCGTCTTGCCCCTGCTGGCGTCGTTGGCGATCACCGGTTGCACGTTGGCGCCAGTCGCGCTCACCCCACCGTCCGCGATCAACCCCGGCACACCATGGCCCGCAACCGACGCGCTCGAACGCACGCTTCCCGTAAGCCCGGCAGCGGCGGGCATTCGCCCGAACCGCACCGTCGGAATCTTCTATTTCCTCACCCACGCGAGCGACAGCCCCACGCTGCCGAACAACATCGCGAAGATTCTCGCGCAGGATCCTGCGATCCTCACCAAGCCCGACTCGCCGCTCTGGGGTCCGCCCGGACCGTATTATTGGGCCGAGCCGCTCTACGGCTACTACCACTCGATGGATCCCTGGGTGCTGCGGCGCCACGCCACGCTGTTGGCCGACGCCGGAATCGACACGGTGATTTTCGACACGACCAACCGCCGGACCTACCGTGAGGTGTACCTGAAGATCTGCGAAGTTTGGACCCAGGTCCGACGCGAGGGAGGGCGCACGCCGCAAGTTTGCTTCATGGTGAACACCAAGGCCGGCGAGACGGCCCGGGAACTTTACGCGGATCTGTATAAGCCGAAACTGTACTCCGACCTGTGGTTCCGCTGGCAGGGAAAACCGTTGCTGATCTGCGACCCCAAGGAAGCCGGCCCCGAGCTCGCCGCGTTCTTCACCCTGCGCAAGGCCCACTGGCCGTTCACGTTGGTGAACACCCGCAACGAATGGCACTGGGAGGCGACGTACCCGCAGGTCTTCAGCTACGACACCGACTTGGCGCACCCCGAGCAGGTGAATGTGGCCGTTGCGCAAAACCTCCGCGACACCGATGGCAAGGTCACCAACATGAGCCAGGGCAACGCCCGCGGCCGCAGTTTTCACGACGGGAAGAAGGACACCTCGCCCGGCGCGGTGGACCACGGCTACAACTTTGCGGAACAGTGGCGGCGCGCCCTGGAACTGGATCCGCCGTTCGTGATGGTGACAGGATGGAACGAATGGACCGCGGGCAAATTCCGCCGGCCGAATCTCCCCGTCGTCTTCGTCGACCAATACGACCAGGAATACAGCCGCGACATCGAACCGGTCGCCGGCCTGCATCGCGACAATTACTATTACCAGCTGGTCGAAGGCGTCCGCCGCTACAAGGGGTACCCCGCCCTGCCCACGGCCTCGCCATCGAAAACGATCAACCCCGCCGCCGGCTTCGAACAATGGCGCGACGTCCGCCCCGAATTCACCGATCACGCCTTCGACGAGGACCACCGCGACTACGGCAGAGGCGCGCGCCACTACGTGAGCACCAGCGGCCGGAACGACCTCACCGTCGTCAATGTCTCCCGCGATGCGACCCACGTTTACTTTTACGCCCAAACGCGACGCCCCCTCACCCCGTCGACCGACGTCAACTGGATGCTGCTGCTGCTCGACGTCGATCAAAACCATCGCACCGGCTGGGAAGGCTACGACTTCGTGATCAACCGCTCCATCGACGGCACAGAGACCTGGATCGAACGTAATACCGGCGGTTGGACGTGGGAGAAAGTGGCCAGGGTGCAGTTCACGGTCGCCGGCAATGAATTGATGCTCTCCGTGCCGCGCGCCGCGCTCGGTCTGCCCGCCGGTGACGCCGTGAGTTTTGATTTCAAGTGGTGGGACAACCCGCAGAAACCGGGCGACATCATGGACACCTATCTCAGCGGCGACACCGCGCCTGACGGACGCTTCAATTTTCGCTACCTCGCTGAGGCGCCCAAACGATGAGTTCGCACCCGTGGCAACGCTTCGCGACTGGCGCCGCGCTTCTATTCGCGGCCCTTGCTCCACGAGTACTGCACGCGGCGGCCCCGCGCCCGAATGTCCTCTTCATCGTTACCGAAGACCAGGGCGCGCATCTGAGTTTCCTCGGCACACCGGGCCTGCGCACGCCGCACATGGACGTGCTCGCGCGCAGCGGGGTGTATTTCACCAACACCTTTGTCGCCTATCCGGTTTGTTCACCCTCGAAGGCCGCGATCTACACCGGGCTGCACAACCACACGAATGGCCTGCTCAACAACACGCCGAATTTCCACAAACCGGCGGCGCAGCTGACACCGGCCGAACGCAGCAATCCGCTCTATGTGCGCAACCGCGTCCGCGAACATCTTCCGACCCTCGTCGAGCGTCTTCACGCGGCCGGTTACTATCAGGGCGTGACCAGCAAGCTGCACGTCGCTCCCAACGAAAAATTCCCCTACGATGAATTCAGCAAACCCGCCGACGGCACGGCGGTCGCCTCCTTCCTCGCGCGCGCAAAGCAAACCGGCAAACCGTGGTTTCTGTTCTACAACATCGGGGCCTCGCACCGGCCGTTCCTGAAACGCGACGTACAAAAGCTCCGCGTCGATCCGGCCGCCGTAAAACTCCCGGCCTTTCTCCCTGACACACCGACGGTGCGCCTCGATTGGGCAGAATATCTGACCGCCGTCGAGGCAGCCGACGACTTGGTCGGCGAAGGCATCGCGGCCGTGCGGGCCGCCGAGCAGGAAGCCAATACGATTATCATTTGCCTGGGCGGCGACCACGGTCCGGCGTTTCAGCATGGGAAGATGACCCTGCACGATCTCGGCCTCCGGGTGAGCCTCAGCATCCGCGTCCCGGGAATGACGGGCGGCGTCCGCAGCGACGCGCTCGTCAGTGAGCTCGATCTCACCCCAACGTTACTCGACGTACTCGGACTCGACCCGCTCCCCAACACCCACGGACTCTCGCTCAAGCCCATCCTCGAAGGAAAGCCCGGCGCCAGGGCGCACGCGTTCATTTTCGCCGAAATCTCCGACCGCGGACCGCTGCCCAACGAGGGCATGCAGGAGCGCAGCGTATGCGACGGACGCTGGCATTTAATCTACCGCGAAAAAACGGAGTCCGACTGGCGGCAGGTGCAGGCCGACAGCAAGGAATGGAACGTCTGGCGCAACCGCACCTACGACGAGACGGTGAAGCAAAAGGAGCGTTTCCCGGCGCCGTACCGAATCCTGGCGGAAATGGATCCGCAGTCGCTGGGCGGCAGGGTTCCGCCGCTCGAGTTCTACGATTTAAAATTGGATCCAGATGAGATGCGAAATCTCGCGGCGGAACCGACATCCCGCGTGGAACTCACCCGGCTCTACACCGCACTGCGCCAATGGGTGAAGGATACGGCCGATCCGGCGGTCGCTCCGCCCGCCGGTCTGCCATACCTCGAACGATGAAGGCGCCGCTCCATCATCAATGTGCACTGCTGGCGGTCTTCCTCGTGTCGCTGACCACGACAATTGCAGCCGAGGTTACGAACCCCCGCCCCAACATCATCGTGATCCTCGCCGACGACCTCGGCTATGCCGATCTCGGAGCTCAGGGACAGGAGCGAGACGTGCGGACTCCGAACCTCGACCGCCTGGCCGCCGAGGGCGTGCGTTGCACGGCCGGCTACATCACGGCGCCCCAATGCTCACCCTCGCGCGCCGGCCTTCTCACCGGGCGCTATCAACAGCGCTACGGCATCGACACGATTCCCGACATGCCGCTGCCGCTTGAGGCGGTGACCATTCCCGATCGCCTGCACGCGGGAGGCTACCGCAGCGGCCAGGTCGGCAAATGGCACCTCGATCCCAACCCGCTCAGTTTCCGCTGGGCGGCGATCCATTTGCCGGATCAAAAAGCCAATGCGGCGAAGCGCGTCGTCATCCCCGACGCACAGCGTCAGCGCTTCATGCCCAAGGCGCGGGGATTCGACGATTATTTCTGCGGCGAAATCAACCGGTACTTTGCCAACTATGACCTGCACGGCGACAGCGTCGAACCGGCCTGGCGCGAGGACAAGCGGTTCCGCGTCGACGTGCAGACCGAGGCCGCGTTGGCGTTCTTGCAGCGCAACCGGACGAAACCGTTTTTCCTCTATCTCTGTTACTACGCGCCGCACACGCCGCTGGAGCTGCCACCGGCCTACGCCGCCCAGTTTCCGCCGGATCTGCCGCTGCGTCGGCGCGCCGCCCTGGCGATGATCGCCGGCGTGGATCACGGCGTGGGAAGAATTCTGGCCGCGCTCAGGACCCACGGCATCGACGACCGCACGTTGATCTTTTTTACGAGCGACAATGGCGCGCCGATCCACAGCCGGCGCGACGCGCCCCTCGCCGAGGACATGGGCGGCTGGGACGGATCGTTAAACACGCCTTGGGTCGGGGAAAAAGGCATGCTGGCCGAAGGCGGCATTCGAGTTCCGTTTCTGGTCCGCTGGCCCGGCAAACTCCCCGCGGGGAAAGTATATCGCGAGCCCGTCAGTTCCCTCGACATCGCGGCCACGGCGCTCGCCGCCGCCGGATTGCCCTCCGATCCCCAACTCGACGGCGCCGATCTCGTGCCGCATTTCACCGGCCAGAATAGGCGGCCTCCGCACGAGGCGCTCTACTGGCGTTTCTGGTCGCAGGCGGCCGTGCGGGCAGGACGCTGGAAGCTGATCACGAAGGCCGGTGAACCAGATCGTTTGTTCGATCTTGAGAACGACCAGCACGAACGCCGCGACCTCGCCGCTGCGATGCCCGACCGGGTCGCCACCCTCCATCGCAACCTGGCCGCTTGGACGGAGCAACTGCAACCCCGCGGAATGCCGAGCGACAAAAACAACAAGCAAGAACGCGACTGGTATCGCGGCTATTTCCCCACCTCCAACCGCCATTCCGCCCCATGATCCGCATCGAACGCACCCTTCTGCTAGCCTCCCTGCTGGCCGCCGCTCCCGCCGGAATGTCTGCGCAGTCCGCGCCTACCGCCACGGGCTCTGCGGTAAAGACCGAGGCGGTGCTGCTCTCCCCATTCGAGGTCAGCTCCGCCAAAGACACCGGGTACGCCGCCAGCCAGACGCTGTCCGGCACGCGGCTGAAAACCAACATCGAGGACACCGGCGTGGCCGAGACGATCATCACGCCCGACTTCATGCGCGACCTCGGGCTCACGTCGCTCGATGAAGTGTTCAAATTCGTGCCGAACACCGGAACCGATGATCCCCAGCTCGGCACGTCTGCGGGCAACAACAGCCTTTTTTCCAGCGTGGCCTACACGTCGCGCGGGTTTTCCGTGGCGAGCGCGCAACGCGATTTCCTGCCCACGACCGCCTCCGCCGACATCTACAACACCGAGCGCATCAGCTTCACGCGCGGCCCCAACGCCATCCTCTACGGTCTCGGCAATCCGGGCGGCATCTCCAACGCCGTCTCGCAGCGCGCCAACCTCAACCGCAATAGCTACGAGGTCGACGTGAAGGCCGACACCAACACGGGCCTGCGCACGAGCTTCAACGCGAACCTGCCGCTCATCAAAGGCCGGCTCGCCCTGCGCCTCGCGCGACTCGACGACGACCGCGGTTCACACCTCAAACCCGACGAGAATCTCCATCGCCGCACCTACGCCGCCCTGCGCTTTCAACCGTGGACCAAGACCGTGGTAGATGTGAACTACGAGGACGGCGACCAGCGCCGACGGGCATTCGCCCGCGGCTTCACCTACAGCGACGGTTTCAGTTCCTGGACAACGCTACCCACCGCCAGCCGTCCGCGTGTCACGACCGCCGGATCGGTATTGGCCAACACCACGATCGCCGGCCTCGATCAACTGTCCGCCGGCAACAGCATCTTCATTGTCGACGGCGCCACGCCGCCCGTGGCCCCGATGAACTGGGCCCGAATGGGCAAGACGCGCACGGCGACTCCGAACCTCGGCGGCAGCATCCACGGCGTGACTGGCCGCGAGTCCTTCGATCTGCCGTTCCCGGTCGAATCGAATCTCATGGGCTACTCCGACGGCACGCAGGTCGACTTCCGCACCCTCACCGCTTCGTTGCAGCAGAACGTCCTGCCGAACCTCGATTTCGAGCTGACCTACAACCGTCAGTTCAGCGATCGGTTCGCGGATTACTCCAAACCCGCGGCAAACGACACTCTGCAGGTGGATCCCAACGCCGTGCTCCCGAGTGGCGCGCCAAACCCGAATTACGGGAAATACTACTACGATGCGGGCGCCGGCGGCGGCGTGATTTTTTTCCAAAAGAACAGCATCGAACTGGGACGCGCGACCGTGTCGTACGAGCTGGACACAAAGAAATATCTGCCGCGCTTCGGCCGCTGGATCGGCCGCCACCGGTTCGCCGGTCTTGTTGAGCAACAGAAAAACCCATTCAGCGGCGTGAACAACGCGACCTTCCGCAACCTCACCCCCACGAAAACCAATGTACCGGGTCTCGCCGCGACGTGGGCGGCCGGCCCGGGGGCTGGGTCCAATCTGATGCAGTACCGCTACTACCTCGATCCCGCGGCCGGCGTGAACTACATGCCGAGCATGTGGGACAAGTATCCGCGGCTCGCGAGCAGCGACAACATCGCCGCACTGCAGGCCAAACTCACACCCGACGGAAACGGTGTCACCCCCGGTTTTGCCAACGGCGGTCCGCCCGTGCTGCGGTACACGCGCGTCGACACGAAGATCTTTGCCACGCACAACTACTGGCTCGACGAGCGCGTGATCACGCTCTTCGGCTGGCGGAAGGACGAGCGCACCCAATACAGTCGCGCCCTGCCGCTCGATCCGGTCTCGGTTCTCTATCCCGATCCCGTGCCCTACAACGCGCGCGATGGCGTGAACACCAAGACCGTCCAGCCCGCCAACACGTTTTCCAAGGGCGTCGTACTCGTGGCGACGCCGTGGCTGCGTCTCTTCTACAATGAGTCGAGCAGCCTCGTGCTGCAGGACCCCGCCGCCAGCGATCTCTACAGCAACCCGATCGACAACGCCAAGGGCAAGGGGACCGAGACCGGGGTCCGCCTCGCGCTCTTCAAGGGTCGGGTGCAGCTCTCGCTCAGCCGTTGGGAGACCGACATGCAGGGACAGGCCGTTGCGACCATTCGGAACCAGCTCGGTTTGTTTAATTTCACCAACGCGACCAACACGCTCTGGAATGCCGCCGCGGCGCTGAGTGGCGACAACAAGTATCTGCAACCGCCCTACCGCCCGGCGCAGAATTTCACCGACTACCAGGACTACGTCGCCAAGGGCTACGAGCTTTCGCTGACCGCGAATCCCACTGCAAACTGGCGCATCAGTTTCAACGCCGGCCAGCAGGCCAACCAGCAGAGCAACATCGGGCCCGTGCTGAAGAAATACTGGGCCGAGTACGAGCCGCTCTGGCGGAATTTCCCGAGCCGGGACCTCAACGGCAACGGCGCCATCGACGTGCCGACCGCCGCGACCCCGCAGGCGCAGATCGAACGATTCCTCGATCGCAGCGGCGGCGCCGAAGCGGGCACGGCCGGCACGATTCGCGCCCTCCTCGATGCCTACGGCGCCGGGGTGGGACGCATCGTTGCCTCAAGCGGAGTGTCGACCACCAGCATTCCCAAATGGTCGGCCAACTTCGTGACGAACTACCGTTTCTCCGATGGGATTTTGAAGAACATCGGTATTGGCGGGAGTCTTAACTACCGCAGCGCGCGGACGATTGGCTTTCTCACCACGAGCGAGGGTCTCTACCGGCCAAACTTGGGGATCAAGGGCGCCACCAGTTGGGATACCGGACTCTGGCTGTCGTATGCGCGGACGATCAAGCTCAGCGCGTCGCGCACGGTGCGGTGGCGTGTACAGCTGAACGTCCGCAACGTGCTCGACGATCGCGATCTCGAACCCGTCACCGGGCTCGATGACGGCACCGGCCATGGCGTCCCAATCCGCTGGCGCGTGCCCGAGCCGCGGACGTTTGTCCTGAGCAACACGTTCGAATTCTAAATGATCACGTTCCACCGCCTCCTCGCACCGCTCGTCGCGTGCGTCGCCTCCCTTGCGTTCGCTGCCGCGGATCGCCCCAACGTCGTGTTCATTCTCGCCGACGACCTCGGCTGGAACGACACGACCTTCAACCGGCCCAACGCGTTCTACGAGACACCCAACATCCAACGTCTCGCCCAGCGCGGCCTTCGTTTCACTCAGGCGTACGCGGCCAACCCGCTTTGCTCGCCCACGCGCGCGAGCATCCAGAGCGGCCTCTATCCGGCGCGCATCGGCATCACCGCGCCGAATTGCCACCTTCCGCAAGTCGTCCTCGAAAAGGGCACCGTAAAGAAGGCAGCCCCGACGGCCAAGGTGCTCGTCGCAGCCAGCGTGACCCGCTTCGACACAAGCTACTGGACGCTCGCCAAGGCGTTCAAGGCGGGTGGATACGCCACGGGACATTTCGGAAAGTGGCACCTCGGACCCGAGCCCTACAGCCCGCTCCAACAGGGCTTCGACGTCGATTTCCCCCACTGGCCCGGACCCGGTCCGGCGGGCAGCTACGTCGCGCCGTGGAAATTCCCCGCCGCGCTGCAATTCACCGGCCAACCCGGTGAGCACATCGAGGATCGCATGGCCACGGAAGCGATCGCGTTCATGAAGGCACACCGGAACGAACCGTTCTACATCAACTACTGGGCGTTCTCAGTCCACGCGCCTTACGACGCCAAACCGGCGCTCGTGGAAAAATACCGCGCCAAGGCGGCGAAACTCCCTCCCGGCAGCGGTCAGCGCAATCCCGTCTACGGCGCGATGGTGCAGAGCCTCGACGAGAATGTCGGCCGCCTCCTCGACACGCTCGACGAGCTGAAACTTTCGGACAACACGATCATCGTTTTCTTCTCCGACAACGGCGGCGTGCACTGGACCGCTGGCACGGAAGAAGGCGCCAAGAAATTCAACATCGCCGACATCCCCATCACGAGCAACGCCCCGCTCCGCGGCGGCAAGGCGACGACCTACGAGGGCGGCACCCGCGAGCCGTGCGTCGTCGTCTGGCCCGGGCTCACCAAGGCGGGCGCCGCGACGGAGACAATCATCCAAAGCATCGACTTTTTCCCGACGTTTGCGGATGTCCTGAAATTGAAGGTGCCCGCCACACTGAAATTCGATGGCAAGAGCTTCGCTCCCGCGCTCCGCGGCGCGGCACATGACCGAGGCCCCACCTTTGTACACTTCCCCCACCAGACTCCGGCCGCGGGCGGACTGCCCTCGACGTGGGTTCGGGTCGGCGACTGGAAGCTCATCCGTTTCTATGGCCAGAACGACGACCTGACCGACGTACTTGAACTCTACAACCTCAGGGATGATCTCAGTGAGACAAACAACCTCGCCTCCCATAATCCGGCCAAGGTGAAAGAACTGAACGCGCTCATCACCGGTTTCCTAAAGGACACCGAGGCCGTCGTGCCCCCGCGCAATCCTGACTACAATCCGAGCGCCAAGACGGCGACTACGCCGAAAGGAAAGGCCAAGGGCAAGGCGTCGAAACAGAAATCCGATCCCATTCTCGATTGAGATGGCATCGACAGGAGGTCTGCCACTCTGAGCAGGAACGATTCATTTGAACCACGGATAGACACGAATAAACACCGATGCTCAGAGCAAGCCGTGCCGGTGCGCGCGGATCCTGGGCGGCCACCGTTCGGTGGCGATTCGGATTTCCAACGGTGACTAGTTTTCTCCTCTGTATCCGTGTCCATCCGTGGTTTTCTTCCGCATGGTTGCGGCTGAGCGCACGTGGCGTTTCCAAACAGAGTGTTGCTGTGCCGTCATGCAAAGTGTGAAATTTTCGGGCTAGCGTTACCCCGCACCTCTTTCCCCAAAGAAAATGAAGACCCACCTCCCCACCATTCGCCCCATCCGATTCCCATTAACGCTCACTGCTCTCCTTTTCGCAGCAACCGCCGCGTTCGCCCAGCCGTCAGTGAAGCCCAGCTCCGCCACCGACGACGCCATCGTGCTCTCGCCATTCCAGGTCGAAGCCGGCACGGAAAAGGGCTATCTCGCCACCCAGACTCTGAGCGGCACCCGACTGAAGACCGAGCTGAAGGACGTCGGATCGTCGCTCACGGTGTTCACCGAGCAGATGATGGACGACCTCGGAGCCAACAGCATTTACAACCTGATGTCGTTCGCGCCGAACACCGACCCGTTCGTGATGTCGACGTCCGACATCACGGGAAACGGCAACGACTTCATCAACATTCCGACCAAGTTCGTGAGCCGCGGCGGCGCATCAACGGTCGTGGCACAGGATTTTTTCAGCAACAACATCCCCCAGGACCGTTTCAACTCCGAGGCACTCACGTTCACCCGCGGCCCCAACGCGATTCTGTTTGGTCTCGGCAACGCCGCCGGCGCCTTCGTCTCCTCCACGAAGCGCGCAAAGAACACCGATTCCCGCACGGTCGAGCAGCAGATGGACAGCCGCGGCGGCCACCGGCTCACGATCGACCTCAATCAGGTGGTGGTGAAAAACCTCTTTGCGATCCGTTACGCCGGGCTTTTCGAGGGAATGAACAGCTTCCGTCTTCACACCAACGACTATCAGCGCCGGCAATTCGTCACCCTGAATTTCACGCCCTTCAAGAAAACCACGGTACGGTTCAACTATGACGCCGGCCACATTCAGCAAAATGGCGTCCGGCCCTGGCCGGACTACGACGCGGTCTCACCGTGGCTTGCGGCCGGTTCCCCCCTGCTCGCCACCCCGACCTCGGCCAAGCCCGCGGGGACGCAGAATTTCGCCTATGCCGGTCTCGTCTCGACGGAGTTTTCCGCCGGCGGCACCCCAATCCCGACCCAGGTCCTCAACGGTCAGGGCCAGAGTTCACCGACGACGTTTGCCAACGGCTTCCCGGTCAACGGCGGCAATTTTCGGTCGCTGGTCAACGACGCGATCTATCCCACGTTTGCCAGCGCGTTCGGCAACTCGTCGTATCGACTGACCGATTACCACACCGCCTCGGTCTTTCTCGAACAGCAGATCACCCGGGATTTCTTCATTGAAGCCGCATTCAACAAGGTCGACAGCAAGCTCAGAGCGATCAACGGCTTCGTGGGCCAGCTCAGCTACATCTACGTCGACCCCAACCGGCAGCTGCCCAACGGGCAGCCCAACCCCAATGTCGGCAAACTCTACAGCCAGTCGCAATCGACGATCATCGACGCCCCGAACGGCGCGACAAACTTCCGCACCCTGGCCTCGTACGAGTTCGACTTCGCCCGCAATCGCTCCAACTGGGTGCGCCATCTCGGTCGGCACAGTGCGGCCGTCTTTCTCGAGCAGGACCAGACCAACGGCTGGTCGAGCAACAATGGGCTCTTCAACACCACTCCATTCGCGAAGACCGGAGCCGCGGCCGCGATCACCAACGGGGCCAACGCCATCCAATACCGCTACTATTACGACCCCGCGAACAACAAGGCGGGCACGTCCATCGGGCGGCACATCGAAGCCATCCCGGTGCTCTACGCCAACGACCCGATGCCGGCACCGAATTCGAGCGGCGTCACGCCAGCGTTCATGTCGCAGCAGGGACCCACCATGACTGAAGCGGTGGTCCGGACGCGCGCGTTGGCGACGCAGAGTTTCTTTTGGAAAGACCGGATCGTCATCACCAACGGCCTGCGCCAGGACGATCAGACCTCGTGGCTGGCCGTGCCAAACGATTTCGTGAACCGACGCGATGCCAACGGCACGGCCCCGCGGCCGAGCGGAATCGCGCTGCGCACGTTCATGCCGGGCAGTCGGTCGGAACGCGGTGGCCGCACCTATTCCCGCGGACTCGTCTTTCACGCCCTGCCGTGGGTGAGCCTGAGCTACAACACCTCCAACAATTTTCAGGTCAATGCCGGCACCCGCAACGTCTTTGGCGACCTCCTGCCGAACCCGCAGGGCAAGGGCACGGACTACGGCATGAAGTTTGCCCTGCTCGATCGCCGGGTGTTCCTCGATCTCACCTACTACACCAACAGCAACGAGAACAGCGCCGACAGCATCTCCTCCAATGCCGCCGGCAACTTCAAGCAATTCGACCAGCTCTGGATCGCCGTGTCCAATTTCACGGGCGACGTGAAGTATCTGACTTCCCCTTACTCCACACTCAGCACGGTCTGGGCGGATGTCGTCTCCACCACCTCGAAGGGCTGGGAATTTGCCCTCACGGCCAACCCGACGAAGCAATGGCGCATGACGCTCAACGGCAGCAAACGGGGCGACAACACCACGAGCGCCCGCGGCGTCTACATCAACCAGTACATGGCCACGTATATCCCGATCATCAAATCGCACCCCGAGTGGCAGAATCTGGCCCCCACCAGCGGCACCACGGTGCGATCCAGTGTGGCCGAACTCGAAAACATTTTGGTCAACTTCAACGCCATCCGGAACAGCCCGTCGGCGAATTTCGCCTCGAACTGGACGATGAACCTGATTCAGAGCTACGACTTCTCGCGCGAAAGCCGCCTGGGCGGCTTCTCGGTCGGCGGCAGCATGAACGCACGCGGCAAGGCGATCAACGGCTTCGCGGTGGATTCCAAGCTCGTCCTCGATCCTACCCAGCCGTACTACGCTCCGAGCTATCTCAATTTCGGCGCGTGGGTCACGTACAAGCGCAAGATTTTCAAAAACAAGATCGACTGGCGCCTGCAGCTGAACGTCCGAAATCTGCTGGATGACAACACGATCTTCCCGCTGGTCAAAGTCGACACTCGCGACGGCAAGCACACGCCGAGCACCGCGGTCTACAATCTCAAGGAACCGCGCACCTACCTCTTCACGAGTGCGTTCAAGTTCTAAGCGAAACGATTCGGCACGGGAGCCGGAATCGCGACCTTTCCGGAGAGATTATACGTGACGTCCTCGGTCGCGTCCTGGTCGAAACGCTCCCCTCGGGACGCGATGTGCCGTTCCATTTTCTTCGGCCACGGGGCCATCGCTGCTCCAAGTCGCCCAATTTCTCGTCGCATTTCCTTTTTTGCCCCAAAACCTTCTCCCAACATGAGTTTCACCCGGTTCGTTGCCTCTGCTGCTCTCGCGTTGGCAGGCTTTTCCGCCTTCGCCGCCCCCGCCCTGACCAACATCGTCATTTTCATCTCCGACGATCACAGCCAACTCGACTCGCAGCCCTACGGTTCGACCGAGGTCCGCACGCCGCAGATGGCTCGCCTCGCCGCCGAAGGATTGAAGTTCACCCACGCGTTTGTCGCCTCGCCCGCCTGCGGCCCGAGTCGCACCGCGATGCTCACCGGCCTCTGGTCGGCACGCAACGGCGCCCAACCCAATCACACGCCCAAGCGCCCGGACGTGCCGTCGCTCGTGCCGGTCCTCCACGCCCTCGGCTACGAGGTCGCGGCGATCGGCAAAGTCGCGCACAACACCTTCGCCAAGGACCACGGCTTCGACTACATCGAGGGTCCGAATCCAGGTTTCACCGACACCTCCGGCGTGCGGAAATTTCTCGCCGCCCACGATCCGGCCAAACCCGTCTGCCTCTTCGTTGGTACCCACCACCCGCACACCGTGTGGAGTGCGGATCGCACTTATGACCCCGCCAAGGTCCAAATACCTCCGACCCACGTGGACACCCCCGTCACCCGTGGGGAGCGCGCGAGCTACCTCACCGATGTCACCAAGGCCGACACGCTGCTCGGGGAGGTCCGCGCGATGGTCCGCGAGAAAATCCCCGGCGACACGCTTTTCATCTACACGGCGGACCACGGCGCCGCGTGGCCGTTCGGCAAATGGAATCTCTACGACGCCGGCATCCGGATCCCACTGATCATGGCGTGGCCCGGCCATCTCAAGCCTGCCACCACCAGCGATGCGATGGTCTGCTGGCCGGATTTGCTGCCGACGTTCATCGAACTCGCCGGCGGCAAGGTACCCGACGGCATCGATGGAAAATCCTTTGCCGGGATCCTGCGCGGCACCGCCACGACCCATCGTGACCGCGTCTTCTCGACGCACAGCGGCGACAACGATTTTAACGTCTACCCGATTCGCAGTGTCCGCACCCGCGAGTGGAAATACCTCCGCAACCTCCATCCTGAGTTCCAGCACCACACCCACATCTCGCGCTCCGCCGGTCCGAGCGGGCTGATATATTGGAAAACCTGGGTCGCCGCCGCCGAAACCGATCCCGCCGCCGCCGCGATCGTGAAACGCTACAGCGAGCGCCCGGCGGAGGAACTCTACGACCTCACGGCCGATCCCCTCGAACAACACAACCTCGCTGCTGATCCCAAACAGGCAGCTCGCCTCGCCACGATGCGCGCCGACCTCGACGGGTGGATGAAGCAGCAAGGCGACACCCAGACGGTCTTCGGCAAGCCCCTCCTCCGCGGCGAACCGGTGACGTTGATCACGCCGGGCGGCGGCAAGAAAAAGGGGAATTAGCCGCGAGGGCGGCGGGAATGAAACTCGGGAGGGAAACGGGTATCGGGCGGCCAATTGCGTTCGGTCCATTCCGTGCGCCCCGACAAAATCATCCTCGCGTGCCGCCGGCCGCCGTTGCCCACTTGGGCATGACCCGACGGCTGTGCCTCACCCTTGCCCTCCTCACCTTCGTCGCGACCACCGTCCGCGCCGACGTCACGCTCGCTCCGCTCTTTCGCGACGGCGCCGTGCTGCAACGCGACAAGCTCGTTCCCGTCTGGGGCAAGGGCGATCCCGGCGAAACCGTCCAGGTTCGCTTCGGTGCGCAATCTCTCACCGCCACCACCGGTCCGGACGGCCGGTGGTCGGTGACATTGGCTCCGCTCCGTGCGAGCGCCACGCCTTCCGAACTCAGTGTCGTCGGCCGCAATTCGCTGCGCGTGTCCGACATTCTGGTGGGCGAAGTCTGGCTGTGCTCCGGCCAGTCGAACATGCATTTCACCGTCAACGGCGCCAGGGACTCGGCCACGGAGATTGCCGCGGCGCGCAATCCGCTCATCCGCTACTTCGGCACCGCCAATGTCGGCGCCGAGACTCCGCAGGATACCACCGAAGGCGCGTGGAAGACTGCGTCGCCCGAAAACGTCGGGGTGTTTTCCGCTGTCGCGTATTTTTTTGCCCGCGATCTGCAGCCCCGGCTCGGTATCCCGGTCGGAATCGTCAAGGGCACGCCCGGCGGCAGCGCCGTCGAAGCCTGGATGAACGCCGCCACGCTGGCCGCGGATCCGACTGCGGCCGCCATCGAGGATCGCTGGAAAAAGACGGTGGCCGCGTATCCGAAGGTCAAATCCAACTACGAAGGGGCGCTGGCGCAGTGGGAACGCGCCGCCGCCGCCGCGAAGGCCGCCGGGGAAAAGTTCACGTCGCCCCGCCCCAAGGCACCGCAGCCGCCGGGCGATCGCAACCGGCCTTCCGGTCTCTACAACAGCAACATCCACCCGTTCATCCCGTATGCCATCCGCGGTTTCCTCTGGTACCAAGGCGAGGGCAACGCGTCCCGCCCCGCTGATTACCGCGTCTCTTTTCCTGCGATGATCCGCCAGTGGCGGAACGATTTCAGGCAGGGCGACCTGCCGTTTTTCTTTGTGCAACTCGCCAATTACGAGCCAGCGAACGAACCCACCGGTCGCCAGTGGGCCTACCAACGCGAGGCGCAGACCGCAGCCCTTGCCCTGCCGCAGACCGGCATGGCGGTGACCATCGATATTGGTGACCCAAAGGATATTCACCCGACCAACAAACAGGAGGTCGGCCGCCGCCTCGCGCTGCTTGCCCGCACCCGCGTTTACGGGGAGAAAGTTCCCGGTGAGTGCCCGCGGGCAGCGGCGTTCGAACGCGACGGCGCCGCCTTTCGGGTACGCTTCAGCTCCACCGACGGTCTGACGCTGCGCAAAGACGCTCCGGTCGACGTCGAGCTCGCCGGCGCCGACCACGTGTTTCATCCCGCCGCCGCCACAATCGAAGGCAGCGCACTCGTCGTTTCATCCCCGGCCGTCCCGGATCCCGTCGCCGTACGCTATGCCTGGCGCAACAATCCGCCGGCGGCCCTGTTCAGCCGCGACGGCCTCCCGGTCGCACCCTTTCGTTCGGACGCCTGGTCGGCCGCCCCGAGCCCGTGAGCCCGCGTCGCATCAACCAGGCCACCGCCGGCCTGCTCCTGCTCGGTTTTGACAGCGCGCTTGCCATCTACCTTCGCGCTGGGCCCGCGGTGACCGACCCGTTTGGCAATCGGTTGATGTCGAAAAAATATCTGCACGACCTCCGTTTGATGGGCGGAAAGACGAACGTCGTGCTGGCCGAATTTCAGGCCTGGCTGGCGGAACGCTGGGAGGGCGAAAACCTCGCGGTGACAGTGGCCGTTCTCACGGTGGTGTTCGTCCTGGCTTTCCGCTTCGTGGCCGCGCGACCCGACCTGTTCAACCCCGATTCGCCATCGCCGTCGGCTCCGCCCGAGGGATCCGCCGACACCGGCACGACCACGCCGCCAAAGCCGTAGTCCGCGCGACGTTCGTCGTCGTTCACTTCGTTTTCGGCACGAACGGACGCACGTGCGCGGCCAGCAGTTTGTAGCCTTCCTCGTTGAAGTGCAGCATGTCGGGCACAAAAACGTCCGGCCGGACCTCCCCCTTCGGATCGAGCGAGAGCTTGCGGGTGTCGATGTAGGTCAAGCCCCGTCCGGCCTGGCAATAGGCAGCAATCAGATCGTTCAGCTGGTTGCCGGCCGAGATCTGTTCGATCCGTTTGATCGTCGGCGACAGGCCGATGTAGTAGATGGGAATGTTCGGGAACTTGCCGCGCACCTTCGCCACGAATGCCTTGAAGTCGGCAAACACCTCTTCGACCGGCCAGCCGGCGTTGATGTCGTTGCCGCCGGCGCGCAGAAAAATGGCGCTCGGCTGGTAGGGGAAGATCATCCGCTCGGCGTAATACGTGCAGTCCTTGATCTGGTTGCCGCCAAATCCGCGGTTCAGGACTTTCGTCTCGGGAAAATCCGCCGCCAGCGTCTTCCAGCGGACAATCGTGGAGGAGCCGACAAACAACACCGCGCCCTTCGGCGGAGGACTGGCCTTGTCGGTTTGTTCAAACGCCGCGATCGCCTTCTCCCACTTCGCGTAATCGTTCGCCTTCGGCTTCGGGACCGGCCACTTCGGCGCCGGCGTTTGGGCGAACAACAAGAAAGGGAGCAGCGCGAGCGCGGCGAGCGTGGGGAGGAATCGGGATGACATCGGTGGGGGGGAGCAGTTCGGATACTTACCATTTAGACGAACGTTCCCGGAATCCAGACCGAATCGCTCCCGCGAAAAACGAGTCCCATCCCTCGCTTTGGCCGACGGAAAATACACTCGACGACAATCGTGACATTACTGGGGACGCGACGCCCTCGTCGCGTGGTTCTAAAAACGCACGAGGGCATCGCCTCCCCAGGAAACGCGCCAACCGGGATCCCAGTTTCCATGAATCAAAACTACCGAGCTCTGCCACCCAGGTAACGGATTTCTCGCCGCCGTCTTTGAAAGTAGCGTCGCACCCCCATCATGAGCGTCCGTGACCGATTCGATGCCGGAGAACTGAGATGCGCTTGCCCGGAGGTCGCACAGTCGACTGCATGGTCCGATAACGCTCCGGTGTTGGCGGCGCCAACCGCTTCTTTCCCACCCTCCCGCAAACAAAATAGCTGTGAAATACTCTTCGCCCCTCGCGCCGTTCCTCCTGCTCTTCGCCACGCTCCTGGGCCAAGCCCACGCCGCGAACTCCACCGTGGCGAAACCCAACGTCGTCGTGCTCCTCGTCGACGACCTCGGCTGGGGAGACGTCAGCTCCCTGAACAATGGCGCGGTAAAGACACCCAACATCGACCGCATCGCGAAAACCGGCGTGCGCTTCACCAACGGTTACGCCACGGCGCCGCTCTGCGGCCCGGCCCGCGCAGGCTTTTTCAGCGGCGTCTACCCGCAGCGTTTTGGATTTGTCGACAATAGCGGCGGGATTCCCACGGCGCAGCCGCTGTTGCCCGGCATGCTGCACGATGCCGGCTACCGCACCGCGCTCCTCGGCAAGTGGCACAGCACCGGCCCGATGCCGCACCTGCGCGGCTGTTTCGATGAATCGCTCTGCTCCCCCGTCTCCAGTCCGTTCATCGACTACCACCACCCGAAACTCGCCCGCAACGGCCAGGTCGAGGAGAGCAACGAATACACTACCGACCTTTTCGCCCGCGAAGCCATCGCCTTCATCGAACGCAACCAGTCGAGCCCGTTCTCCCTCACCGTCACCTTCAACGCGCCCCACATCCTGCGCGTGATCAAAAACGCCCAGCTGATCCGCAAGGAGTACGACGAAGCAGTCGCCGCCGGGAAGATTCTCGACATCCCCAAGGTTCCGATGGCCCGCCCCGGTGACGCCGCGAAATACGCGTCCCAGTTTCCCGGAGACACTGCGCGCGCGGACACCGTCGCCACCATCGTCGCGCTCGACGAGGCCGTCGGCCGGATCCTCGATAAGCTGTCGCAAACTAGAATCGACCGGAAGACGATCGTGTTCTTCTTCGGCGACAACGGCGGCCATCCGGAAAACCGCAGCGAAAGCCTCCCGCTGCGCGACTACAAATGGAGTCTCTTCGAAGGCGGCATCCGGGTACCCTTCCTCGCCTCGTATCCCGGCGTGTTTCCCGCCGGGCAGGAATTTTCGCAACCCGTGAGCACGCTGGACATTTTCGCCACGTGCGCCGCCCTGACCGGCGCCCGGCCTCCAGTCCGGCTCGACGGCGTGGATCTCACACCGTTTCTTCGCGGCGAAAAGAAGGGCGCACCGCACGAGGCGTTGTTTTTCAGCATCAGCGGAATCGGAGCCGTGCGTCAGGGACAGTGGAAACTCGTAATGGAACCTGGCGTGCAACCGGCGCTGTTCGATCTCTCCAAGGATCGGGAGGAAAAGAACGACCTTGCCTCCGCCCAGCCCGACCGCGTCCGCGCCCTCAGGGAAAAGTGGCAGGCCTGGCACGCCCAGATGCCGGCCATTCCACCCGCTGCCCAGAAAAAGAAGGCGAAGTAACCCCTCTCACGATGAAACACCTCCTCCTCGTCGCATTCTTCCTGTCGTCGCTCCTCATCCGGCCGGCGCTGATCGCGGCCGAGACCGCGCGCGTGCTCATCGTCGTCGGTCCGAGCAAACATCCGCCCGGATCCCATGAGGTCGCGGCCGGCGGACGCCTGATGAAACAGTGCCTCGAGACGATGACCAACGTCCCTGGCGTGACGGCCGAGGTGGTCGAAGGCTGGCCGGACCAGACCCAGCGCAACGCGGCGTCCACCGTTGTGTTCATCGGCGATACATTTCCCGCCGGGCGTCTGCCAAATCCGTCGCAAAACCTCGCCGATCTCGACGCGATGATGCGTCGTGGCTGCGGCATCGTCTGCGTGCACTACGCCACCGGCTTGCTCGGTGAGGACGTCGCGCCCGACGGCGATCATCCGCTGCTGCGCTGGATGGGAGGCTATTTTGCCCACCAGTCCTGCCCGCAACACAAGTCCATCGCAAAAATCTATCCCGCCGCCACGATCACACCCGCCGCGCCACAGCATCCGATCGCGCGCGGCTGGAGGGAATTCACGCTGCACGACGAGCCGTATATCAACAACTACTTCGGCAAGGACGGGAACCGGTTTGCGCCCAACGTCACCGCGCTCGCCACATCGCTGCTTCCGCCCGAGTCGCCGAAAACCGAGACCGTCGCCTGGTGCGTCGAACGCGCCGACGGCGGACGCGGCTTCGGCATCGTAATGCCCCACTTCTACAAGAATTGGACCCAGCCCGACCTGCGCCGCTTTATTCTCAACGGCATCGTCTGGACTGCCCGGCTCGAGGTTCCGGCCGAAGGGGTGAAGACCGCGACACCCGAGCTCGCAGATTTCAAGCCCGTCGCCGTCGAGTTTGTGCCGCCACCGCCCAAGCAGAAGAAAGCGGCGGGCAAGTAGGACGTTCGTCGGACCCTCATACCAACGACTCGATTGTTTTGGACTTCCAGCTGGGCTCGCTCTCCGAGCGGGCCTGGGTTCCATTGCGAATTTCAGAGTGAAACCCAGGCGGGCGCATCTCCAGATTGACGGTTACCCGTAGCCGCGAGCACCAGTGGACCGGGAAAGTCCGACCGCGCTTCCACTCGCTGGCGCGCCTACCAGACGAATTGTGGCTGACGACATGCTCACCGTCAATTGGCAGACGCGCCCGAAGACTTAGCGCACAGCCATTCGCTCTGAACTCTCGCTTTCCTCAATGCGATAGGTCCAAGGCAAGTCGGCGAGTGGGTGGAACATCGCAGGCACAGGGAACCCGGTAACAGCGATGGGGTCTCCGTCGTCCCACTCCCGTCGATGACGAATTTCATCGTGTCTGGGGGGATTTCCGCGGGGCGAAGGAAAATTTCCGCCTTTTCATCTCTCGGTCATCTCACGGTGAACTCCCGGAGATCTCTCGGTCACGAGATAGTCACGATCCGGGATAAACTCGCGCACGCGCCCCGCAATTGACCAACCCTTCTCACGGGCGCATCTCCACGTTGACGGTTACCCGTAGCCGCGAGCACCAGCGAGTGGACCGGGAAAACGCGACCGATCTTCCACTCGCTGGCGCTCGCGGCTACCAGACGATTGGTGGCTGACGAGATTCTCACTGTCAATTGGCAGATGCGCGCAACTCAGGCTGGTTCGGAGAACCAGCCCCGCCTCGGAAAAGCCAAAATATCATCAGCCGATGGACTTGATATTCAGTTCGAGTTCAGCTCGATGTTGGACACGCCGTCCGTACCAGGATGGAAAAGATTATTGCTGAACCGCAGCCCGCGCGGCGCGTTCGGGCCGCCCTCCACCCGCACGGCGTAGCGATAGCGCGGCGGCTCCACCCGCGGTTTGCCATCGACGAGCACCTGATCGCGACCGGTGTCGTAGATGATATTCCCCTGGATCAGCACATCCGTCAGGGCGGGATTTTCGGGCAGCGGCGGCCGATCAAACCGAATTGGCGCCACGCTGCCGGGTTCCTGTTCCCAAATCCAATGCGCGTTCCCGTAGCCAAAGTCGGAAATGATGTTGTTGGCGATGAGGGTGTAGCCGTCGACGTTGGCACCCGCCGCCCGTTTTGCGCCCGTAGCCTCCGCCGCGGCATGGGCGGACGCCCCGGGCATCAACCCGATGCTCCAGAGATCGTTTTTGGAAAATTGATTTCCCGTGATCACGAGGTTGCGGGAACCGTGCATGGCCTTCATGCCCATGAACGCGTTGTTGATGATGTTCTGGGCGACGATCACGTGGTCCGCATGAATGTCGATGCCCTGCGCCGCGTTCTCGACGTAGTTTCCCAGGATTTGCACGTGGTCCGTGACTTCCGGCCCCGTGACCTGCATCGCGGCCCCCTGGTGCCAATTGTTCGTGTAGCCGGCGTCCCAGGTTTTCTGTGACATCACCCTCCCCTTCTGTTCGTTCTTCTTGATCCACTTTCCGAGGAGATGCTTCGCCTTCAACTCCGGCGTCGGCAGCATGCGCAGCTCGATGATGCGATTGCCCCGGACGGTGACCGCCGTCGTCGCGCGCACCTGCAGCCCGTGGCCGTCGATGCAATTGAACGCATAGCCGTAGAGCGGCGAAGCCGTGCGATCGTCGACCGCGATGCGCGAATAATTTTGAATCAGGCAATCGCTGACGCGCACGTCGTTGCACTCGTTCACCTGAACCGCCGCATGATTGCCCCAATTGTCGAGCACCTGCAGATTGCTGAGCACGACGTTGGAACTCCGGCGGACCGAAACGCCGAACCGGGTTGTTTCCATCGCGCCCGCGGCGCGGGTCAGGGTCAGGTCGCGCAATTGCACGCCGGCCGCCCCTTCGATTTCGACGATGGCGGCCTCCGCGTTGCTTTGGATGATCCGTCCCGGGCCCCAGAGACCCGAATTCGCGGTCGTCAGCCGTATCGGACGGGAGATGACGTGGTCGCCCGCCGGCACAAAGACCATTTGCCCGGGATGGGCGTCGACCCACGACTGGATCGAAGCAGCTTCACCCGGAGGTCGATCACCCGTGGGTGAGGCCGCCGTCGCCGCTCCCGCGAGCAGGAAGGCCAGGAGCATCCCGGCGGAAAGACGGCCCGGATTTTTCAACGCGATGGAGTTCAAAACGTGAACGTGCTCGTGAGATACCATTCCCTCGGATCGACGATTCGGTAGGTATTGGCAACGCCATTGGGGTTCACGGCGATCGGCTCGAGGCGGTTGCCGTTTTCGAAGGCGCCCCGGACGTTGAGCTGGATCTTGGCGCGAACGTCCGCGCCGAAGATGCGCGGCAACGTGACCGCCTTGGAAATCCAGAAATCCGCGGCCGGCCGGGGGCTGTCGTACACCGGTTTGCTGGGCTCGAGTTTTCTCACCACACCGTCCGCATCGGCGGGCGCACCCAAGTAGCCGATAATTGCCCGGTCCTGCAGCCGGAGTCCGCCGCCGAATTCAAACGACTTCAAGCTGCCTTGGGTCACGCGATACGTGCTGATGGCGCTCGCCTGCCA
The DNA here is from genome assembly GCA_947474365.1 of Opitutia bacterium. Taxonomy (GTDB): domain Bacteria; phylum Verrucomicrobiota; class Verrucomicrobiia; order Opitutales; family Opitutaceae; genus ER46. The sequence goes on from CANJIU010000065.1 coordinate 41,241, forward strand.
GTTGCGCTGGCCCTGCGTGCGTTTGCCCTCGAGCGCTTTTGCGAGCTTCATCGGATTGTCGACGTTTTGCGCCCAGAACGCACTGGCATTTCCCAAGTCGGGCGTGTTGTTGAGCGTCCAGTAGAGCGCCCCCGAAACATCCCGCGCCGATTGCCAGACGGGGAGCCTCGGCTCGGTGTACACATCGAATTCCGGGGCGATGTTCGAGTACACGGTCTTCTGCTGCCCCAGCGTCGCCTTGATATTCCAATTGCGCAGCGGATTGTAGATCAGTTGGGCCTCCACGCCCTTGGCCTCGACGGTCGATGACGAGGAGATGGTTCCCAGGGGAGGCGGCACGTAACCAACCGGCAGCTGCGTGATGCGGGCCACTTCGGCGGCGACCGCCGAGGTGGACGCCGCGGCCCCGAGGCGCTGCTGCGCGACATTCGTCGCCCAGGCGATGAAGGCCGCCTCCACCCGCGCGACGCGGAACATGAAACTGTCCGCCTGCGTGCCTCGCGCACGCTCCGCACTCCCTTCAAAGTAGTTCAGCCCGAGGACCAGCTTGTTCTCGAACAGATTGAAACGCAGTCCGTAGTCCTTGCCCGCGCCCTTCGGGAGCGGGAGCACGTTGCCCGAAATATCGACACGCAGCGCGGCCGGCGTGAAGTTCCGCGACTGATTGTAGGTGAGCGAAACCCAACGGAAGGGCTTCACTACCACTCCGGCGGTGCGGGTATTGCCAAACGTCTCTTGGGCCGGGTTGAAAACGTCGAGATTGCCGAGATTCAAAAAGCCCGTCGCGGGATCGACGACCAGGGTTCGCGTCGTCTTCGACACATTCTTGTCCCGACGGAATCCGAGCGTCGGCACGATGCGATCGTTCAACAACGAACTCTGCATGCCCAGCGTGAGTGAATCCGTGTTCTGATAGGAACGATTGCTGTTCGCGTTGTAGGCCTGGTCGAGATGGGCAGGCTCGTTGACCCAGGAGAACGAGCCGTCGGGATTCGGCCGGTTCCAACGCAACGGAATGTCCATCGGGCCATGCACGACGAGGCCTGGGTCCTGGGTGATGTTGCCGTCTTTCCCGCCCACGTAGATTTGCGGCGTAATCATCGACCCCTGCGTCACCACGCCGGCGCCACCGGAGAAACGCACCGCCGGATTGATCCAGGTGTGATTGTCGGTAACGACCTCGTTCGAGCGATAGTTGGTCGACTCCACCTTTCGTGTGGTCCCGATGGCAAAAAATTGATGCGAGCCCAGCCACTTCATCCATCCGGACTTTTTCCGCAGATCCAACTGGTAGGCGAGGCTCAGCCGGAAATTGTCATTGAGCGTGGGCGTGAGCGCGTCGGATCCGTTGGAATACCGGAAGAACGGACGCCCCAAAAACGGATTGGCAGTTCCGTCCAGCAGCCGGGTGTTGGGATCGATCACGATCATGTTCACGGCGTTGTACGCCGCGGAATATTCCCGGAAGTCCTGCCGATACCAGCCCGCCTGCAGAAACAAGGTGCGCGCCAATTGCTGGTCGATCTCCACGTTGTAGACCTGCGCCTGGCGATCGCTCACATTGCCCGCGGTCGCGTTGAGACTGCCCCAGTCATAGAGGGAACGATCCGTGATCCCCTGCACGCGGTAGAGGGGCCGTGTCGTCGCCTGCTTGAAGATCAACGTGGACGACTGGGCCATCTGCGGGAGCGTTCCGGGAAAGGGCCCGCGCAGGTCCGCCGTCGACAACGCGCTCTGCATCCACAGCACCGGTTTGCCGTGGTCGTAGTACATCGCGGGAAAGGATCCGGCGCCGATTTGCAGTCCGGTGATGTTGGTCAGGGTCGAATTCGGGAGCCGCGTCGCGACGCCGTTCGCCGTGACCGTGAAGGTGATTGGATCCCACGTCGGACTGCCCGCCTGGCGCCACTCGGTGATGCCATCCTGCGGCGTGACCGTGTTGGGCCGGCGGGTCGAGCCATTGAAGCGTTCGTAATTGGCCCGGATGGTCGTCCTGGCCGTCAACGCGTAGGTGCCCGCGAGATATCCGCGCCGGGAGATATCGTAGGACGGCTTGCGGGTGAAGCCGCGTGAATCGTAGAGCCCGGCAGCGAACAACGCCAGTTTCCCCGCGATCAATGGCTGGTTGATGCGAAAACTCGATCGATACGAATCCGCGCTGCCATAGCGGAGGCTCACCTCGTTGGAGCGGCGCTTGAGATTGGCCTGACTCGACGACTGGTTCACGATTCCTGCCGCGCTGCCGAGGCCGAACAGGAGGGAGTTCGGCCCACGGTTGATTTCGACCGACTCGGTGTTGTACACGTCGAACGGCAGGGTGCTGATGCTCGCGTAATAGTTGTGCGCCTTGTCCGGCGGCCCAATGCCGCGCACCCGGTTGGCCGTACTGGGCGATACCGACGCGGTGTCGGATACGCCGCCCTGATCGTTAAACGTGAACGCCGTGTAATTGCGCGTCCCTTCGGTGTTCGCCTCGTACAAAAAGATGTCGTTCATGTCGAGCGACCCGGTGTCGAGCATCTGCTGGCGCGTGACGACAGTGATCGACGCGGCCAGGTCGCCAAGGTTCGTGTTGAGGCGGCTCCCCGCGAGCGTGTGCTCGACGGCGTAGCCGATGTCGTTCGGCGAGGTTCCCACCACGAACGGAGAAAGCTTCGTGACGTCTTCACCGTCGGTCGAGCCGGATGCGGTGGACGAGCTGAGTTGGAGCGACACGGCGCCGGGTTTCGGATCCGCGGCCTTCGGCCGCACGGGAGCGGACTGCGAAAATCCGGCGACGGACCAGGCCACGGACAAAACGAGGCAGACGAGCAGGTGAGACCGGGAGCGGGAACGACTCTGATGATGGGGATTCATGGCGTGGGATGGAGATACCGTGGGTGGAGTCGATCTGGGCGGGTCCTCATCCCTCGGTGAATGAAGCCGAACGGCTCGGATCGGCGCGTCAGCAGGACGTCAGTAACACAGACAAAAGTTGGGGACAGGGGGGGGGCGGAAACTACCGGGGACTGAACTGCGAACCTTCAATCACACCCAAGATATGTTGTCACCTGCGGATTCCGCACTCATTCGGGCGGGACGCATCCCACTCTCTTGCAGACGGGGTGCAGACGTAGGCGAAGCCTCGTCTGCGAGGTGCGGACGAGCGCCTGCGGCGCTACGTCCGCGCCCCGTTGGATCGAGTCACGGCAAGAAACGGAGATGCGCTCTTTGGGCACCCGCCCGCAATCAAGTGTTGATCGTCCGTCGTTCCCCGTTCACCACGCTTGCATCCCCGTGAAACGTCTCCTCCTCCTCGCCACCCTCGCGTGCCTCCGGACCCTCGCGTCCGCCGCCGACACCAAGCCCCTCAACATTCTCGTCCTCTACGCCGACGACTGGCGCTTCGACACCCTCGGCTGTGCCGGCAATCCCGTCGTCAAGACGCCCAACCTCGACCAGCTCGCCCGCGAGGGCATGCGGTTCACGCACAATTGTGTGACGACCGCGATTTGCGGCGTGAGCCGAGCCACGCTTTTCACGGGCCAGTGGATGTCGCGCCACGGCAATCCGGCGTTCGAAGCGTTCAAGACCCCGTGGGCCGAGACCTATCCCGGCCTGCTGCGCACCCACGGCTATTACGTCGGCCACATCGGCAAGTGGCACAACGGACCGTTTCCCAAGGCCAACTTCGATTTCGGCCGCTCCTACAGCGGCACGCACTGGATCAACGAACCCGACGGCACCCGGATCCACGTCACGCAGAAAAACGAAAACGACGCGCTCGAGTTCCTCCGCACCCGCCCGACCGGCAAGCCGTTCGTCCTCACGCTCGCCTTTTTCGCGACCCACGCCGAGGACAGGAATCCGCTCCAGTACCTGCCGCAGCCCGGCAGCATGGCGCTCTACCGGGATGTCACGGTCCCCGTACCCAAGACCTCGACCGACGAGTATTTCAAGCGGCTGCCGCCGTTCATCGCCAACGAGCAGAACGAGGGTCGCGTGCGCTACCACTGGCGCTTCGACACCCCGGAGAAGTACCAGACGATGATGAAAAATTACTATCGCCTCGCGTCCGAAGTGGACACCACGTGCGGTCGCGTGCTGGAGGAATTGCGCAAACAGGGCGCGCTCGACCACACGCTCGTCATCTTCACCGGCGACAACGGCTACTTCCATGCCGAGCACGGTCTCGCCGACAAATGGTATCCCTACGAAGAGAGTATCCGCGTGCCACTCATTGTGCGCGATCCGCGGATGCCGGCCGCAAAACGCGGTCAGACCAACGACGACTTCACGCTCAACGTCGATCTCGCGCCCACGTTTCTCGCCGCCGCGAAAGTCGCTGCGCCCGCCCGCATGCAGGGCCGTGACCTTTCGCCGCTCTATCTCGCCGCCAAGCCACCCGCCTGGCGCACCGAGTTTTTCTACGAGCACGCCACGATTCGCAACGTGAACTTCATCCCGTCCTCCCAAGCACTCGTGCGCAAAGATGTGAAATACCTTTTCTGGCCCGACTTCTCCCACGAGGAGCTCTTCGATCTGAAGGCCGACCCGAAGGAGGAGCGCACGCTCGCTGCCGCGCCTGAGAAGGCGAAGACGCTCGCGAGCCTCCGGGAGCGGTTCAAGGAATTGAAGGCGGCGGCGCAGTGAGGAAGCGCCGGACCCCTGGCGACCACGCCGTGCCTCGTTAACGCGAGTACGAGTACGTCCCGGGGACGCGACGCCCTCTCGTCGCGTTTCTCCGGGCGCAACCTGTTTTTGGACCTGCGGAAAACGCGCTCGACTCCGATCGCGCTATTCCTGGAGCCGCGACGACCGTCGCGGTTTCAATCCACGCGACGAGGGCGTCGCGTCCCCAGGACTTCAGAGCACCCTGCGCAAGTGTCGCAATGGCGCGGCGGCCTCACTCCGCGTGCCGCTTGGCCTTGGAGATGCCGCCCTTCCAGATGTCGTACTTCGGGTCGGCGTAGCGGGTGAAAAACGTGTCGACGCGTCCGGCGAGTTCCGCGCGCCTCGCCTCGGTGCCCGGCTGGCCGTAGAGGTTGAACCGTTCCCGCGGGTCCTTCTTCATGTCGTAGAGTTCGTACGGCCCGTTGGGAAACCGCGCGACGTATTTCCAGTCATCGGTCCGGACCGCGCGGACCGTTTCCATCTCGTAGAACATCACGTTTTCCCAGTCCTTCACATTGCCATGGATCGCGGCGCCGAAGTCGCGGCCCGGTGATTTCGGGGCCTGCGGCATCTTCGCGCCCAGACCCAGTTCGCCCAACACGGTCGGAAGAAAATCGTAGTTGCTCACAATGATGTCGCTGCTGTGACCGGCCGGAATCTTCGCCGGACGCCGAAAAATTAGCGGTATTTGCATCATCAACTCGTGCGCACCGATCGGACGGAAGTGATCGCCCATGCCCCACATGCCGTTCTGTCCGCCCATCCAGCCCTGGTCTGACGCGTAGACCACGAGCGTGTTGTCATCGAGCCCGAGGCGTTTGAGCGTCGCCATGATGTCGCCGACGCCGTCGTCCACTCCGCTCACCTCCGCGGCAACGCGCTCCATCGCGTTCTGCTGGTTGTGAAACTGCTTGTTGGCATGCTGCCACGGATGCATCGCATCCACCGGGAAGCTCGTGAAATGCTTTCCCTTGTAGTACTCCGCATGCCGATTCTTCGGCGGGTGCGTCATCAACTGGCCGAGCGAATACGGACCGTTGTAAGCGAGAAAGAGAAAAAACGGACGCTCCTTGTTCTGCTCGATGAACTCGACGCCCTTGCGTGTCCAAAGATCGGTCGTGTAGCCGGCCTCCTTGCGCACCGCCCCGTGCTCGATCACGTCCTGATTGTAGAACTCATTCGTGTGGCCGTCCGGCTTGGTGATCCAGAAGCTGAAGCCCTCCGACGGCTTGAGGTTGTCGCCCAAGTGCCACTTGCCGCTCAGACCGCAGGTGTAACCCGAGTCGCGCAGCACTTCGCCGAGCGACGTGAACTCCTTCAGCGTGTTGTACGCCTGCGGTCCCATCATGAATTTGGGATCGAGGAAGGAATGCACCCCGTGCTGCGACGGGATGAGCCCGGTGAGAAACGTCGCGCGCGTCGGCGAGCACACCGGATTGCTGCTCAGCGCCCGGGTGAAGCGCGCGCCCTCTTTCGCCAGCTTGTCGATGTGGGGCGTACGAATATCGGGATTGCCGTAGCAGCCCAGGGTCCACGCGCCCTGATTGTCGGTGAGGATGAAGACGAGATTCGGTGGACGGTCCGCAGCGCTGAGCCGGCCGAGGCCCAGCAGCAGGGTGAACGTTGCGATCAGGAACGCAGTCGGGGTGAATCGGAAACGGGGCGGGTTCATGGGTGGAATTAGAACGCGCCTTTTACGCGAATCGTCCAGAGCGAACCGTCGCGTTCACGAGGGCGGAGCAACGGGGCCGGACGTGGGGGAACCGATGGTGGGGCCGTCGCCGCCGTGCGCGTTTTCGAAGCTGGTGCCGCGGCGTGGCTTCAAGACGCGGTCCGGCCCTACTCGCATCGCAGCGAATACAGCTTGGCGCGCGCACCGGCGAGTTCCACCTGCACCTCGCGGCCCTGCAGCGCGGCGAGGTCGGCGCCGCTCCGCCAGGAGACTGCCAGGCCCGTGGCATTGCCGAGGACGGGGAGGCAGTCATCGATGGCGTATCCCGGGATCGGAGTGCCATCGGCGTCCCGCAACCCGAGGCGCAGCGTGCCGAGGGCGCCGGTATCGACGTTGAGCCGCAGGCGCGGGCCGGTGATCCTGACCGGTGCGCAGCGCGCACGGCCGCCGGACGCCGGGAAATCGAGCGACACAAATCCGTCCACGCGGTGCACGTGGCGGAAGATGGCGCCGTCACCCCGTTTTTCGCGGCCGGGCGTATCGCCGTGACTCGTACGGTAGCCGGTGCCGTATTGCCAGATCTCATCGCCCCGCACCACGAGGCCGGTCCCGAGGTAGAGCATGCCGCCGCTCTCCGAACCGGCGAGGCCCGGCTTCAGGTAGGGCTCCCGGCGGTAGCGCTCCCACGTCTTCCCGTCGCGGCTGCCCACAAATTGAATCTCGGTCCGGCCGTCGCTGTGGTGCGGCGAATTGACCGCGTGACGAAAGATGGCCGGAAAGCCGACATACCAGGACGGGTCGACCGGATAGGGCTGGATCGCATTGGTGTAGATGTCCGTGTCGGGCGGATCCTCCCCGTCGCAGACCAGCGCATCGGGGAGTTCGTCGCGCAGAAACGGATCGCGGCTCCGGTCCGCCGGCCGCGACTGATTGCGCGGACGCGCGGGCACGATTCCACTGGGACGGTCGAGCCGCTCGGACTCCAGGCGGACGACCTTGCGGTTGGCACCGACACCCTGGTCCGACGGATTCCAGGCGCGGAAATACGAGACGTACCGGCCGAGGCGGGCATCCCAAAACGTGACGTTCTGTGAGTCCGCCTCGAACGGCAGCAACGGCCGTTCGTCGCGCTTCCAAGTGTAGCCCTCGGGCGAAGTGAAGCGATGGATGCCGCCGCCTTTCCCGACGGAGCTGACGTACACGTAGCGCTCCTGCGGATTCGCGGTGTGATCGTCGCGGAAGACGTTGCCCTCGAGATTGTGGATGCCGACCAGATTGTGCGCGCGGCCACCGCGGTACTCGACCACGCCAAGCTCGGGCTTCACCCAGTGCAATCCGTCGACCGACTCCGCGTAGGCGAGATTGCCCTTCTTGTCCTTGTCGCGGCACACATACCACATCCGCAGCTTCCCGCCGTCGTCGAGCACCGTGAGGTAGAAGGTGATCATGAACTCCTCCCAGGGTTTGTCCGCGCGGATGACAATCTCGGACGATCGCGGTGGATTGACCACCAGCGCCGCCCCGTCGGCCTCGCGCACGAAAGCGGGATCGAGGAACAGGTGGCGGGTCGGTGCGCCGGCGGACGCGCCCGCCGGCGCACCGGCGAACGCCAGCCAGCCCAAGGCGAGGAGGTGTGGTTTCATGGAGGGAGTCACAAAGTCGATGACCTGATGTTCAATCTTCGAACCGAAAAGAGTAGAGCTTGGTGCGCTGGGATCGAAACTCGATCGTCACTTCCCTGCCCTGCAAGGCGGACAAGCCCGCGCCGTCCGCCCAGGTGACCACCGCCCCGGTGGAATTGGTCTCAAGCCTTCGGCACGCCTCCACTCCGAACCCAGGCAGCGGGCTGCCATCGGCGCCGATCAGTCCAACCTGCATCCCTCCGAGCGCGCCTGTGTCGAGGTTGAGCAGGAGCCGCCGCCCCGTCACCCTGATCGCGACCGTCCGTGCCGTGCCGGCCTCGTTGCCGGTGTCCAGCGACACGAACCCGTCCACCCGCTGGACGAAACGGTGGATTGAGCCGTCGGTCTGCCGCGCGCGGCCGGCCTTGTCGCCGTGCGTCGTCCGATAACGGGTTCCGTACTGCCAGATCTCGTCGCCCCGCACGACCAGGCCCGTTCCCATGAAGATCATGCCGCCGTCCGCCGGCCCCGGCCGTCCGGGGCCGGCGTAGACCTCGCGCCCGTAACGGTGCCAGGTGACGCCGTCCCGGCTGCCGACAAACTGCACCTCCGTCCGGCCGTCGTTAAAGTGCGGCGAGTTGGCATTGAAGTGCCGGTAGAGGGCGGGGAACCCGACATACCAGTGCGGATCGATCGGATACGGCTGGATTGAGTTGGTATAGACGTCGACATCCGGCGGATCCCGCTCGTCGCATTGGAGCATCACCGGCAGGTCACCCATGCGAACTCCCGGCTGCTGTTTGGGGTCGCTGCCGAGCCGGCCAACGAGGCTGTCGGTCTCGAGCAGGACGACTTTCCGGCGCAGCGTGTGCTCGTACGGGGCCTTGGGATCCTTGCCGCGCGTGTAGACGCGGTATTTTCCCCGCCGGTTGTCCCAGAACGCCACGGTCTGGGTGTCGGGCGCGAACCGCACGAGCGGTTCGTCATGGCGCGTCCAGCGCAAGCCATCGGGCGAGGTGAAACGAAAGACCCCTCCGCTCCCCGCGGAGACGTAGACATACTGCTCGTCGCCCGCGCCCCGGGGATCGCGATAGACCGCCCCCTCAAGCGCGTGGAGGCCGACGAGGTTGTTCGCCGTTCCGCCCTCGTACTCGACGATCCCGAGCTCGGGCTTGGTCCAGTTCAGTCCGTCATCAGATTCCGCATACGCAACATTCGGCTGGTTCCGGGCGTCGCGGCAAACATACCACATCCGCAGCCGCCCGCCCTCCTCGCGCACGGTCGTGTAGAACGTGATCATGAGCTGCTCCCACGGCCGGTCGGGCACCAGCACGCGTTCTTCGCGGAGAGGCGGGTTGACCACCAGCGCCGCCCCGTGGGACTCGCGCACGAGAGCGGGATCGAGGAACAGGTGGCGGGTCGGGCCTCCGACGGGCGCGCCCGCCAGCGCACCGGCGAACACCAGCCAGCCCAAGGCGATGAGATTCGTTTTCACGCGAGAACGGTCGGAGCCGCGGCGGCGCGTGGAGCAAGGGACGACGTGCATCGCGGCGAAGGGTTCATGGTCGACGGGGGACGACGGGATCGGATTGCGTCTCCGACTCGAAGCGGAACGAGTAGAGCTTCGTCCGATGCGAGCGGAACTCGAGGCTCACCTCCCGGCCGCGCAGGGCCGTGAGATCGGAGTTGCCCCGCCATGACACTTCCGCGCCCGTGGCGTTCGTCCACACGGGATCGCAGTCGTCCGCGCTGAAACCCGGCAGCGGCCGCCCGGCGCCGTCAAGCAGCGCGACGCGCAGGTTGCCCAGCGCCCCGGTGTCGACGTTGAGTCGCAGGCGGGCCGCCTCGACTGGCACTGGCACGGTGCGCGCCCAGCCCGGGGCACCGCCTGTGTCGAGCGACACGAATCCGTCCACCCGCTGCACGTGCCGGTAGATCGCCCCTTCCGGCCGGAGCTTCCGCTCCTCGACCGCGCCGTGCCGCCCGCGGAAGCCCGTGCCGTATTGCCAGATCTCATCTCCGCGCACCACCAGGCCGGGGCCGATGTAGGTCATGTTCTGGCTCTCGCCCCCCGCCAGGCCCGGGGCGACATAAGGCGCGCGGTCGTAACGCTCCCACCGCACGCCGTCGCGACTCCCGATGAACTGCACCTCCAGCCGGCCATCGCTGATGTGCCGGTCGCGCAGAAAGAGCGAAGGAAACCCGACGTACCAGCGCGGATCGAGCGGATACCGCTGCGCCGCGATCGTGTAGACGTCCGTGCCGGGCGGATCGCCGGCGTCGGCGCGCAGCACCGTGGGAATTTCATCCACGATACGCGGACGATCGCGGGGGTTCTCGGGGTTGGCCCCCCGGCCCGACGGCCGGACGTCCGCCGGCCGGGCCAGCGTTTCGAGTTCAAGTCGCACCACCTTGCGGAGCCGGTCGCGCCATTCGCCGCCGACGTCCCAGGCGCGCAGATACAGCACGTATCGCCCGACCCGCTCGTCCCAGAAGGCGATGTTCTGCGTGTCCGCGCGGAACGGCAGCAACGGCTCCGCGTCCCGCCGCCAGCGCAATCCGTCCGGCGACGTGTAGCGAAACGTGCCCTCGGAGGTCGCATGGCTGACGTAAACGTACTCCTCGCCGGGCTCAGCCCTGGGATCGCGGAACACGGCGCCATCCAGGCTGGGGACGCCGACCAGGTTGTTCTGCTTCGACCCGCCGTGCCCGGCCAGCCCGAGCACCGGCTTGGTCCAGTTCACACCGTCCACCGACTCGGCGTACGCCAGGTTGGGCCGGTTGGCGTCGTCGCGGCAGATGTACCACATCCGCAGCCGCCCGCCCTCGTCGATCACGGTCGTGTAGAAGCTGATCATGCGTTTTTCCCAGGGCCGGTCGGGCACGATCACGATCTCGCTGCGCTGCGGCGGGTTCACGTGCAACTCGGCCCGCTCACGCTGCGCCAGCAGGGCTGGGTCGAGAAAGAGGTGCCGCGGGCCCGCGCCCGCCGCGGCGGCGAGCACCAAGGCGAGGAATCCCGCGACCGCGGGATTACGCGGCCATCCAGAGGAAACGCCGCCGGACCGCCGCGATGACGGGGCATCTTGCAGGCGAAGCTCGGTCATTGATAGAGGGCGTAGACGCGGGCCCGCTCGGTGTGAAAACGCACGCGCACCGTGCGGCCGGCCAGTTCGGCGCCGGTCCGCCCGGCCCAGCGCAGGGGCTCCGCCAGCGCGCTGCCGGCGGTCAGCCCGCCCGCGGACCGCGCGTAGCCGGGCAGGACCCTCCCCGCCGCGTCGAGCAACTCGACCGCCAGCGCACCGCTGTATTCGTAGTTTAGATATAATCCCCCGGCCGGCATCACGAACGGCCGGCTGGTGAACGTGGCGGGCGCGTCCGAGCCGGTCGAAGCGATGCGGTCCGCCGGCAGGCTGTAAACCTCCTGGTGCTGGCCGGGCCGCGCGCCCTGCGCGGGCGGCAGGTTGTAGAGCTGGTTGCTGGTGAGAAACAGCAGCCGGTCGTGCAACCGCATCGGCTCGTGACCGAAATAGATCCGCCAGTCGAGCGTGGCCGGGGTGTCGCGCCACGGCCGGTCCCATTTCACGCCATCGGTGCTCACCCACCACTCCGTGCCCAGGTGCGGGCCATGCTTGGAGGGCGCCGGATCGTAGGGCACCTGCTCCAGAATCTTTGCCGGACTCGGCGCATACGTAAGCACGATGCCCACCCAGCGATCGTGGTGCCGGAACGCGATGAACCAGTAGTGCTCCATGTCCACGGGATCCTGCGCGTCCGGAAGAATGAGCTGGTCCTGGCGCAACCACGTGGCGGGGTCGCTTCCGATGACGTCCTGACCGGGCGTCCACGTGAGCCCGTCGGGGCTGGTGCGAATGGCAACGACGCGCCGCACGCCGCGCCCGCCCAGGCGGGGTTCCCAGCCAATGTTGTCGGTAATCCGCCGGGGCTGCGGGAGAAGGTCGTAGCTCAGACCGACGTAGACGTAACGGTGGCTTTTGTCGTCCCAGAGCAGATGGCCGGCATCGTGGTCCTTGAAGAGCGGGTCCGGCTGCGCCCGCGTGAACGTCGTGCCATCGGAGGAGAAATGGCCGTACCAGCGGACCGGACGAATGCCGCGCTCGAACGCGAAGTAGCGGTCGTCGCGCGGATTGTAGATCATGCTCATCAGATGCTCCGGCGCCAAGTCTGAAACCAGCGGACGGAGGTGCTCGTAATTCAGGCCGTCCCGGGTTTCCGCGCGATAGAGCCCGCCTTCCTTGCGGCTGCTGCCCCAGACGTGATAACGGTCGCCCATCCTCCGGCCAAAAACCGTCATCGCCCGCTCCGTGACGGGCAGACCGCGGGTCTCGGCGTAGGGCATCATCGTGTTGGCCTGGAAACGCACGGGGCCTTCCTGTGCCGTCAGATCCGAGGGCTGCAGGAACACCTGCACGATCTCCCGCTCGTCGGTCGCCGGTCTGGCCGGCAGCAGTCGCAAGATCGTCGGCGGCGATGCCACCTCGACGCCGGCCAGCGTCGCGTGCACGCGGAGGCTCACCGTGCGGGCTGAAGGCACGTCACCGGTCACGGTCAGATAGGCCGTGTGACGGTCGCGCTTGTCGGACTTCACCTGCACCGGTGCATCGTTCGGCTCGACGTCAAAGCGGATGTCCGCCCGGTCCAGGCTGAGAAAACGATCCGATCGGGTCCGGCCGTGCAGCGTGACGCTCATGGTGTCCCACGCCGCCAGTTCGGAACGCGACGGCTCCAGCCGCAGGCGGTGTGGAATCTGGTCGCCTGACAACGGCACCGTGTGCAGCGAATACACCCGCGCATCGCGGGCGTGGATACGCAGCGTCACCTCCCGACCGGCCAGCGCGGTGGTATCACTCCCGTTCCACGAAAGGATCCGATCGGGCTCGTTGACGTCGATGAGCAGACAGCGTTCCCGGGGATAGGCGGGAAGAACGTTTCCGCTCCGCTCCAGCACCTCCACCATCACGTAGGCCTGCTGCGTGAGGGCGCTCTCGCCGCGGAGGGTGTCGACGTTGATCCGCAGCGGCTGGGCCGGCATGACGAACGGGCCGACCTCAAAGATGGCGTTGGAAAAGGTCCCGACCGACGGACCGCGCCGGTGCGCCCGATGCGGCTCGTCGCGCCCCATCAGGCCGCGGGGCTCGGGATAATTTCGCACGTCGCCCCAGATCTTCCTCACCGCGCCTGCGTCCGGCAGCCGGAGCACGAATTCCCCGGATTCAGCGGCGCCAGCCATTCCGGCGATGAGAAGCAGGAGGGGAACGAGAAAGGTCCGGTGCAGGAGCATGCAGAAGAACGTATTTCAATTTCTGGACACTGGGGACGCGACGCCCTCG